>NZ_JBIVCU010000015.1:0-90405 GCF_044746785.1 Pseudomonas sp. NPDC090208 | reverse complement strand
GACGCTTTCGCGAGCAGGGCTCCCTCCCACAGATTGTGTCGTTTATCCAATTTGTGGCTGGCAATGATCCCGTAGGAGCGGGCTTGCCCGCGAAGGCGGTGTGTCAGTTGAAGCCGGGTTGTCTGAGCTGACGCTTTCGCGAGCAGGGCTCCCTCCCACAGATTGTGTCGTTTATCCAATTTGTGGCTGGCAATGATCCCGTAGGAGCGGGCTTGCCCGCGAAGGCGTTGGGTCTGTGGCAGCAATGGTGACTGATCCCACGGGTTCGCCAACAAGCCGGCTCCTACGGGTTTTGCGCAAACCGAAAGACACCACCGTCTGTAGGAGTGAGCTTGCTCGCGATGGCGCCAGGTCAGTCAACACCGCACTCACCTGACCCAACGCATTCGCGAGCAAGCGCGCTCCTACGGACAAGCGGCCTGCGGCATCCCGATCAAACCAGTCCCCGCTCGCGGTAATCGATCAGGCTGGAGCACAGCGCCAACAGCAAGGCCACGCCGACAAAGAAAATCAGCACCAGAAAGTACGAGCCGGTGAATTGCACAATCAACCCGATCAGGATCGGCACCACCACCCCGGCCATGTTGCCGCAGAAGTTCATGGTTCCGGCCAGCACGCCGGTTTTCGAGGTACCGCCGAGGATCGCCGGCAGGCACCAGTACATGCCACACCAGCGGATGAAGAACATCGCCACGCACAGCAGGCCGATCGCCTGGCTGGCCTGGGCGGTGTACGCGGTGCCGAGCATGCACAGCGCCGCCACCAGCGCCGAACCGCTGAACATGCTGCGCATCACCAGATTCGGCGAAGCGCCGGAAGCCTTCCATTTGTCGCCCAGATAACCGCCGACCAGCTCACCGACAAAGCCACACATGAAGATCAGAAAAGTCGCGCCGCCCATGCCGGAAATGTTCAGGCCGTGGGTCTGGTGCAGGTAGCTGGGCATCCAGGTCAGCAGCCCGTAGAACACGCTGAGAATGCAGCAGTACCCGGCAAACATCGCCAGCACCGAGCGGTCCTTGAGCAGGGTCTTGAATGGAATGCTGGTGACCGCGCCCGGCTTGCTCACCGTGGTGTTGCCCTGGGTGATGTGCTCAAGCTCCGCAGCATTGACCGCCGGATGTTCGGACGGATGATTGCGGATGTATTTCCAGGCCAGCACGCCAGCGAGCATGGTGCCGACGCCGGCAATCACAAAGGCGATGCGCCAGGAATCGAACCAGCCGATCAGGCCGGCAATGATAATCGCACCGAAAGCGCTGCCCAGCGGCGCACCACCGTCCACCAGCACCGCGCCACGTCCACGCTCGTTGGGGGTCAGCCAGGCACCGTTGAGTTTGGCCCCGGCTGGCATGATCGGAGACTCGGCCAGACCCAGGCCCATGCGGGTGATCAGCAAGGTGACCCAGTTATGCGCCCCGGCCGCCAGCGCCTGAAAGGCACCCCAAGCCACCGTCGCCACGACGATCACCCGCCGAGTCTGAAAGCGGTCCAGCAGCATGCCGCCGGGAATCTGCATCAACGCGTAGGACCAGAAAAACGCGCTGAGCATCAGGCCTTCCAGCGCAGGCGGGATCTGAAACTCGCTGGAGATCAGCGGCAACGCCACCGACAGCGATGCGCGGTCGATGTAGTTGATCGCCGTCAGCATCAGCATGATGAAAAAGATACGCCAGCGGACATTGCTGGCGCGCGTGGTCGCGGATGCGGCTGCCAGAGGCAGGCTTTCGACACCTGGATTGTTCATGGAGGGGCACTCTTTATTGTTGTGAAGACCAGCGGCTTCACTCTAATCAGGCCCTGCCACGCTGAATAATGAGGGAAGCTGATTGACTGATCGCTTCGGCTCATCCCCCTCCTTCCCCCCCCTTTTTTCACCCCTTTTCCTGGGGGATGACAAAAGGTGATCGGTCGCTCAGACCTTTTCATTATCGACGCGTCATGACGCTGGCTACTGTGGGTCGCACATGTCTGCCGCCGGGCCCTGCAACGGTCCGCAGGCGGCTTGTCTCCAGACCAACAAGAACCGGAGCGACCCATGAACCCGTTTCAGTTTTACTTCCCCACCACCCTGAAAAGCGGCAACGGCCTGGCGCGTCAGGCCGGTGCACTGCTCAAGCCCCATGTCCGTCAGAAACTGCTGGTGGTCACCGACGATGGCCTGATGGCTTCAAAGGTGCTGGACGGCTTTTTCGCGTCGCTGACTGAAAGCGGTATCGCCTACGCGGTGTTTTCCGGCGTCGAAGCCAACCCCACCACCGACGTGCTGGATCGCGCCGTCGCGTTTCTCAAACAACACGAATGTGATTCGGTGATCGGTGTCGGCGGCGGCAGCAGCATCGACACCGCCAAAGGCGTCGCGGCCATGGCGACCAACCCCGGCAACATTCTCGATTACGAAGGCTACGACAAGCTGCTGCACCCGCCGCTGCCGATCTTCGCCATTCCGACCACGTCCGGCACCGGCAGCGAATGCACCGCGTCCACGGTGTTCACCAACACCCAGACCCTGTTCAAGACCGTGATCATCAGCCCGGCGCTATTCCCCTGGATGGCGATCCTCGACCCTGAACTGACCCTCAAGCTGCCGCCGTCGATCACCGCCGCCACCGGCATGGACGCACTGACCCACGCCATCGAATCCTACGTGTCGAAGCAGGCCAACCCGGTCAGCCAGGCCCTGGCACTGCAGGCGATCAAGATGATCTGCACGCACCTGCCGAAGGCGTTTTTCGCCGGTTCCGATCTGCAGGCGCGGGAGCAGATGCTGCTGGGTTCGTTCCTCGCCGGGGTGGCCTTCGCCCAGTCGAAACTGGGCAACGTTCACGCCATCTCGCACACCTTCGGCGGCGTGTTCAACATTGCCCACGGCATCGCCAACGCCACCCTGCTGCCCTACGTCATCGAATTCAACCTGCCGGCCTGCCCGGAGCTGTTCCGCGACATTGCCATCGCCATGGGTGAAAACGTCGACGGCCTGAACCCGATCCGTGCCGGGCACAAGGTGGTCGATCACGTCATGGCGCTGAACCGCGCCATCGGCATTCCCGACAACATCAAGGCCCTCGGCGTGGACCTGGATTACATGCCGCAGATGGTCAAGGACTCCATGCGCAGCGGCAACGTGCTGGTCAACCCGCGCCTGACCAGCGCTGCCGACGTCGAGCGCATCATCAGCAACGCCTACCACGGCATCCACGCTTTCACGCCACCTGCTCGCGAGGCCATCCCCAATGTTTTATGAAATGCGCACCTACACCCTGAAGATCGGCACCTTGCAGACCTACCTCAAGCACTTCGAGGAAAACGGCCTGCACGTGATCTCCCGTTACACCACGCTGGTGGGCTGGTGGTACACCGAAATCGGCGAGCTGAATCAGGTGGTGCACATCTGGGCCTACGAGAGCCTGGATGAACGCATCAAGAAACGCGCCGCGCTGTATCAGGACCCTGACTGGCTGGAAGGCTTCGTGCCCGTAGCCTTCCCGATGCTGGAAAAGATGGAATCGAAACTGTTGATGCCAGCGCAGTTCTCGCCGATCCGCTGAACCTGCCCTGCTGACCCCACGACTGACACCGACGGCACGCAGGTTGCGCCGTCGGCATCCACTGGAACCAAGGAAGCTTGCATGTGCGATCACAATGACAACAACAGCACCGTAGACCGCTCCCCCGACATCAAAGCCCTGCTCGAAGGCCTGCCGACCAACTGGGGCAAATGGGGGCCAGACGATGAAGTCGGCGCCCTGAACTACCTGCAAAGCGCGGAAATCCTGCGTGGCATTGCCGCCGTGCGCCAGGGCAAGACCTTCACCCTGCAAGTGCAGATCGGCCATCCCAAGGGTGAGCCGTTGTGGCCCGGCCGGCGTCCGTCGGTGCGCGCCAATGTGCTTGACCGCGGCCATTTCGTGGCCGGCAAGACCCACTTCGACGGCCATGTCGAATACGCCGACGACGTGATTTTCATGCACCTGCAAGGCTCGACCCAGTACGACGCGCTGGGCCACGTCTGGCATGACAACAAGCTGTGGAACGGCTTCGATGCGATGAGTACCATCGGCAGCATGGACAAGGCCAGTATCCTGCCCATCGCCGAACGCGGCATTGTTGGGCGTGCCGTGCTGATCGACATGGCCCGCCATCGCGGCAAGACGGTGCTGGACAAGGGCGAGACCTTCAACCACCTGGATCTGCTGGCGGCGGCGAAAGCCCAGGGCATCGAGATCCACAAGCGCGACATCCTGATCATCCGCACCGGCTGGATCGGCTCGTTCTATCACCGTGACCCGGAAGAGTTCTACAAGGACTTCGCCGAGCCGGGGCTGACCTTCAGCCGCGAACTGGTGGAGTGGTTTCACCAGATGGAAATCCCCAATCTGGTCACCGACACCATGGCCAACGAGGTTGCTGTCGATCCTGCGTCCGGCGTGTTGATCCCGCTGCACAACGCGCTGATGCGCAATCTGGGCGTGACCTTTACCGAAGTGGCCCTGCTCGACGACCTCGCCGCGGACTGCGCCGACGACGGCCAGTGGCAATTCCTCTACACCGCAGCCCCGTTGAAAGTGGTCGGCGGCACTGGCGCGCCGGTCAACCCGATCGTGATCAAGTAACCGCCCTCCCCGCGCTCGTCGAACGCCGCCATCGCTCTGGCGGCGTTCGCCACTTACACTCACCGGCATCCTGACAAAAACCCGGACAAGGTTGCCCATGCTGCCGTCTTTGCAAACCATCGCCTCCCGCCTGCGTCTGAAACAACTGCGGCTGCTGATCGCCCTCGACGAACAGGGTTCGCTGCACAAGGCCGCCGAACACATTTCCATCTCCCAATCCGGCGCGACCAAGGCGCTGCACGAAATCGAGGCGATTCTCGGCATGCCGCTGTTCGAGCGGCAGACCAAAGGCATGTTGCCCAATGATCTGGGGCGCTGCGTGATCCGTTATGCGCGGCTGATCTACAGCGACCTGGCGCACTTGCGCGAGGAGATGCTCGGCATCATGCAAGGCAGCGGCGGACGTCTGTCGGTGGGCGTGATCATGGGCGCCATGCCGATGATGACTCGGGCCATCTGCCGCCTGCGCGAGAAACAGCCGGACCTGTCGGTGGAACTGGTGGAGAACACCAGCGCAAATCTGCTGGCGCTGCTGGATGAAGGTCGTCTGGATCTGGCGATCTGTCGCACCAGCGTCAGCCAGCGCAGCGATGCCTACGAATACCGGATGCTGAGCCAGGAGCCGCTGAGTGTGGTAGCCACCGCCGCGCACCCGCTGGCCGGTCAGCAGAACCTGACGCTGGCGCAACTGGCCGACTATCGCTGGATCGTTTACCCGGCGCAGATGCCCATGCGCCAGACCCTGGAGCGCGAGCTGGAAAAGGCCGGGATGGAAGTCCCGCGCCATGCGCTGGAAACCTCATCGACCTTCGCCACTTTCATGTTGCTGCAGGAAGACCGCGAGTTGCTGGCGGTCATTCCCCGTGAAGTGGCGCGCTTCGGCGAGAAGTTCGGCATGCTGGTGCAACTGCCGGTGATGCTGCCGGCGCTGAGCCCGGCCTACGGCATCGTCCGCCGCGCCGGCAGCGACATCACGCCGGCGGCGCAACTGCTGATCGAAGAAGTGCTGGCTCAACTGGACGATGCCAACCCGGCGTTTACGCCGGGTCTGGCCTGACGCTCAATTCGCCCCGGATCGCGGGCAAGCGCGCTCCTACAGGTTTGATGCTGGCTGCAAAAACCACGATCTGTAGGAGTGAGCTTGCTCGCGATGGCGTTCAGTCAGGCAACCATGCAGTGCCTGAACCGGCGCCTTCGCGAGCAGGGCTCCCTCCCACCGGATTAGTGGCTCCAGCCGGGAGGCTATGCACTGACCTCGATCGATGTGGGAGCGGGCAAGCCCGCTCCCACAGGATTAGTGGTTCCGGCCGGGAGGCTATGCACTGACCTCAATCAGTGTGGGAGCGAATTCATTCGCGATGCGGTATTGCTGGCGACACATCCCTGTCGATCGGACTGACCTCTCGCGAATGAATTCGCTCCCACCAGTTCCCGATTGCCCGCTCCACCTCGGCGTGACACCGCACTGCTACGGGGCGAAGGCCTTCAGAAACCGGCATTCATCACGCCGGGAAGTTGGCTCGCAGTGCCGCCAGGCCGTCGCGGAAGATGCCGTCGAACAGGGCGATGGCTTCTTCGTCGCTGATGCCGTTGGGGGTGAAGCTGGCCGACCAGTTGACCCGGGCGGTGTGCGCATCAGCCAGGGCTTCGACGCGCAGGGTGGCGCGGTAGCCGGTCACGGCGAATGGTGCCTGGGTGATCGAGTAGCTGTACCAACGGCCAGCGTTGTCGAAGCCTTCCAGGCGTTCGATGATCACGTCGCCGTCCGGGGTTTCGAGGCTGCGCACGCGGCCGCCTTCGCTCAGTTCGCTTTTCGGGATGAACGGCAGCCAGTGAGGCAGCGAGTTGAAGCCGCCGATCAGTTGCCAGACGGTGTCGGGGGAAGCCGGAATGTCGATGAATGCGGAAGCTTGAGTCATGGGATTTCTCCAGTCAGACGAATCAGAATGGACCGGCCGGGCCGTTGATGAACCGCAGCCGGTCGGAACGGCAGGCCCTTGCCCGCCGTTCGACGCATGGACCGTGAGGCTTACGCCGGCACCGGTGCGTTGAGCGAAATCAGTCGGGCTTCGCGCAAGGCCGCCCAGAACGCTGCCGGAATCACCGCGTTCAGTGCCGCCACGTCTTCAGCCAGACGCTCCGGACGGCTGGCGCCAGGAATCACCGCTGCCACCGCCGGGTTGGCCAGAGCGAACTGCAGTGCTGCAGCCTTGATATCGACGCCATGGGCCTGGGCGATGCGCTTCATGTGCTCGACCTTGGCGACGATCTGCGGGTTGGCCTTCTGGTATTCGAAGTGCGCACCACCGGCGAGAATGCCCGAGCTGTACGGTCCACCGACGACGATTTCGGTGTTATGCGCTTTCGCTTCATCCATGACGCGTTGCAGGGCGCGTTCGTGGTCCAGCAGCGAGTAACGACCGGCCAGCAGGAAACCGTCGGGGTTGGCTTCGGCCAGACCCAGGGTCAGTTCGATCGGCTCGACACGGTTCACGCCCAGACCCCAGGCCTTGATCACGCCTTCTTCACGCAGGCGGGTCAGCACCTTGAAAGCGCCGGTGCGGGCCTGTTCGAAGTACTGCAGCCACTCGTCACCGTAGAAGTCCTGGGCGATGTCGTGAATCCAGACGATGTCCAGACGGTCGGTGCCCAGACGCTTGAGGCTGTCCTCGATGGAACGCAGGGTGGCATCGGCGCTGTAGTCGTTGACGATCTTGTTGCGCAGACCGTGCTCGAACACCCCGCTTTTCTCGCCCAGGTCACGGGCGCTGTTGTCCAGTTCGTCGAGGATCACCCGGCCGACCTTGGTGCTGAGCACGTAGTCGTCACGCTTGTGCTTGGCCAGGGCCTGGCCCAGACGGATTTCCGAAAGACCGGCGCCGTAGAACGGTGCGGTGTCGAAGTAACGCACGCCGGCATCCCAGGCGGCATCGACGGTTGCAGCGGCTTCGTTTTCAGGGATGTTGCGGAACATGTTGCCCAGTGGTGCAGCGCCGAAGCCCAGAACGCCAGGGAGTTTGTCTTTCAAGCTCATGGTTCTATCCTCAAGATCTGTCAGGGGTGGCCGCCGTTGTTGCGACCGTTGAGCAGATCCTAAATTGCCAAACCAAGACCGTCCAAGACACAATGCGACTGACTTGAGACCTTGCGAGCATCACATGATCGACCTCCGCCAACTTCGCTACTTCATCGTCACCGCCGAAGAGGAACACGTCGGCCGGGCCGCAGAACGCCTGCACATCTCGCAATCGCCGCTGAGCCGGCAGATTGCGCAGCTGGAAGACCACCTCGGTCTGACCCTGTTCGAGCGCAGCCAGCAACGCATCCGCCTGACCACCGACGGCCGCACCTTTCTGACCGAAGCCCGCGCCCTGCTCACCCACGCCAACCGTCTGGAGTCGCTGGGCAAGCGGCTGGGTCGTGGCGAGGAAGGCGGCCTGTGCATCGGTTACATCGAAAGCGCCATGCACGCCAACGTGCTGCCGGCGGCGCTGAGTGCGGTGCGCGAGATTCGCCCTGGCGTGCATATCGCGCTGTACCAGATGAGTTCGGCCGATCAGCTTGAAGGCCTGCGTCAGCGCAGCCTCGATGTGGCGCTGGTCAGCGAACCGCCGCTCGATGACGACCCGGACCTGGCCTGCCAGCAATTGCTGGAAGACCCGATGCTGCTGGCCCTGCCGATCAACCATCCGCTGGCCGCCATCGAGCGTCTGACGCCGACCGATCTGCAGGATCTGGACTGGATCGGCGTCAAGTCCAGCCAGGGCAACACGCCCCATGCCGAGTTCGTCGCCGCCTGCATCCGCGCCGGCTTCACTCCGCAGATCCGCCTGGAAGCCGCCGAGCCCTATACCGCGCTGGGGCTGGTGGCCGCAGGGCTGGGCATCGCCATGACCCAGAAAAGCCTGAATCAGGCCGCCCACCCCGGCGTGGTGTTCCGCGAACTGCCATGGCTGAGTTACACCATGCCGATGTGGGCAGCCTGGCACCGGATCAACCTGCGCCCGCTGGTGGAGACGTTCCGGATGATCCTGACCGGCCCCGAACCCGCGCCGTTCGTGCAACTCGCGCGGAGCGCCGATATGGCCGAGGTGCATTGAGCACAGGTTCGGCAGACCATGGCCCAACGCTTCCGCGCGCCGTCGACGGGCGCGCGGCCTATCGCGACTTCTGGGCGTTCAAGGAGTCGAAGAACGAGGTGATGTTGGCTGCCGACGCCTTCAATTGCCCGACCAGAAGGTCCATGGCGTTGTATTTGGCGGTCAACTTGGTCGTCAGGTTGGCGACCCGCAGATTCAACGCCGCCTGCTGATCCTGCAATTCGCTCTGCTGCTTGTTCAGGCTGGTCTTGCGCGAGTCGAACAGACCTCCGGTCTGGGTGTACGGCGTCAGCGCAGCATTCATCCGCGCCAGCAACCCATCGCCGCCGTCGCCGTCATTGCCGCTGAACAGCCGCTGTACATCGGCGGACAAACCCTTGTCGTTCATCGCCGACTTGAATCGGTTGTCGTCCAGCGAAAGCGTCCCGTCGGTCTGGCTGGTCATGATGCCCAGCTGCGACAACACGCTGAGATTGCCCCCGCCGACACTGGTCACCAACTGGTTGCGCATGGCCGAGAGAATCGCCCGGGGCATGGCGTCGCCGGTCAGTGCCGCCGGGGTCACGGTGGCGCCCGTGGTCGGGTCCGGCTTGTCGTTGATGGTGGCCTTGGTGACCGTCGACACCGCGCTGACCACAGCGTTGTAGGCCGTGATGAACGACTGCAGCGAGGTCTTCAACCCGTCGGTGTTGGTGCTGACGGTGACCGTGCTCTCGCTGTTGTTGCCGACCAGGTTCAGGGTCAAGCCACCCACCACGCCTTCGATCTTGTTGCTGGCACTGGTGAGCGGCATGCCGCCCAGGCTGTAATTCGCGTCAACGGGCCTGGCCCCGAGGTAGCCGGCGCTGCTGGCCGAGGTCGAATCCAGTGGCGCATCGGCCGCGATGGTGAAACCGGGGATGCTGCTGCGGGTGGTGATCTCAGAGTCCTTGCCGGTCACCGTCGAGCCGAACACCAGTCGCGTGCCCTTGTTGTCGGTGATCAGGTTGGCGCTGATCTGGGTGGTCTTGCTTTGCGCGTTGATCTGCCTGGCCACCGATTCAAGGGTTGCGCCCGCCGGAATGTCGTAGTTGTGCGTCACGCCGTTCTGGCTGATGCTGAGGCTGCCAGAGGGCACGGCGCTGCCTGTGCCACCGGGAAAAGCCGCCGTTGCCACCGAGGAGCTGGTGGCAATGTTGCTGACCTTGATGGTGTAAGTGCCCGGCACCGCGTTGTTGTTGGACGTGACCGTCAATGCGCTTTCATTCGACGACTTGGCCGCATACCCGGCAAACGCTGGCGCGTCCTTGTTGCCGAGGTTTTTCAATGCCGCCTGGAAAGCGGCGACCGCCGATTGCAGCGTGCCGATACCGGACAGCCGGGTGGTGACCTGTTTGGTCTGAGTGGTGATCTGGGTCTGCTTCGCCAGCTTGTCGGAATTGACCAGCGCCGCGACGATTTCGCCGATCGCCAGGCCCGATCCAAGACCAGTGGACGGCGTGATGGGGCTCGCCATGTATTTCTCCTTGCAGGTTGAATCGAGCCCGCTCGACAGCGCCGAACGACTCGGGTTATCAGAAAGTTTTCATTCCATGGATGCCACAAGACAGGCGTTGTCAGCGCCACTCACTTGCGTGGTTTTATTAACGCAATCACGAGCTTGTTGTTATCGCCGGACAATATTAACCACTGCATTCGCGCTGATAATTAACGACAGGCCGAACAGGCCGTGTGATGAAATTGAACAATCGAGCGGTAGTCCGAGCACTCGGTAATAATGCGCCGCCGACAACTTACAAAAGTGTTTCAACTCATTACACAAATCTATTTATTCGTTGAATAACCACACGCTGGCCCTTAACGCGGTCATCACTGAAATCGGTTCCGGTATTCGCGGGGAGACACTTCCAGATGCCGATGAAACGTCACCCGCATACGTTCCTGATCGCCAAAACCGCAGGCCGCCGCAATCTGCTCGATGCTCTGGTGCGAGTCCTGCAACATGCGTTGCGCCGCCCCCACCCGAAACAGCTCGACGGTCTTGGCCGGGGTGCGGCCGATTTTCTTTTTGTACAACCGGGTGAAGTTGCGCGGGCTCATGTTCATCCGCCCGGCCAACCGGCCCACTGTCAGGTCATCGTTGGCCAGGTTGTCGGCCAGCCAGAAATGCAGGTCGTCGAAGGTGTCGCAACTGGTCGACTGGGAGGCCAGCATCTCGCTGCATTGAGGCTGCCCGCCGGGGCGCTTGAGGAAGACCAGCAGTTCGCGCGCCACCTGCATGGCGATGTCCCGGCCACCATCCGCCTCGACCAGCGCCAGCGCCAGATCGATACCGGCCGTGACACCACCGGACGTCCAGGTGCCGCCCTGCTGGACGAACAGGCTCTGGCGGTCGACCTCGATGCCCGGAAACTGCGCCTGCAGCAGATCGCACATGGCCCAGTGGGTGGTCGCACGCTGTCCGCGCAACAGGCCGGCCTGGGCTAGCAGAAAGGTGCCGGTACAGACCGCCACCGTACGCCGGATTCCGCCGGCATGGTGTGCGAGCCAGTCCACCAGCGCATCCTTGTCGGCGCCGCCGCGCAGGATGTCCGGGCCGCCCGGCACCACCAGCGTATCGATCAGACCTTGCACCGCGTCGATCGGCTGGCTGTCGATGGCCACGCCTTCGGCGGTCACCAGCAAGCCGCCGCCGATGCTGGCCGTGCTGCACCGATAGCCCGCCCGTCCACGCTTCTGCAAGGCCCGGCTGGCGGTCCAGAACACGCTTTGCGCCCCGCTGAGGTCCAGCAGGCCCATGCCGGCATGGCCGAGAAAGACGACGTTACGCACCTCGGAAAAGGCATCAGTCATCACAGCCGACCTCCTCGGCGTGGTGGCCGGCGCCGACCTGTTCGTGGCCGCTCGCAAACGCCCGCGAACGCATGTGCTCGACCGCCCGGGCCGGCGTGGACCCGGTCTTGCGCTTGTACAGCCGACAGAAATTGCGCGGGCTCATCAAGGCTTTTTCGGCCAGCAGATCGACCGTCAACCTGCCCTCGCCCAAGTGGTTGCCGATCCACACATGCAGGTCGTGGAATACATCCGGGTTCCAGGACTGCGACCGGCGCAGCGTGCCGCTCACCTGCGCGTGCCGCCCCGGACGCCTGACGAACAGCGCGAGCTGGCGGGCCACGGCCATGCTGACGGGTCTGCCACAGTCTGCTTCGATCAGGTCCAGCGCCAGATCGATGCCGGAGAGCGCGCCCGCGCACGTCCAGAACGCCTCGCTTTGCGCAAACAGCGAATGGTCGTCCACCTTGATCTGCGGAGACTGCTCCCGCAGCGTCTGACTCGTCGCCCAGTGGATGCTCGCACGCCGGCCATCGAGCGCACCGGTGCGCGCCAGTAACCAGGTGCCTTCACCGCAAGCGATCAACCGGGCGACCCGCGTGACGGCGGCCGCCAGCCAGGCGACCAGCTCATCGTTTTGCGGGGCAGGCTCGGCCGGTGCAAGGCAGCCGCTGAGCACCAGGGTGTGGATCGCCACGTCATCGAATGCCGCGAGGGGCAAGGTGTCGATGCGACTGCCTTCGGCCGTCTGCACCAGCCCGCCGTGCAGGCTGGCCATCCTTATGCAGTAGGCGCCGTGTCCGCGCGCCAGTCGTTGGCGGCTGGCCTCCCAGAAGACCCGCTGAACACAGGCCAGATCGACCAGGCGCATATTGGGATAGGCGATGAAAACCACGTACTCCGAGCAGTGGGCACTGTCTTGGGTCACCGTATGGCACTCCATTGGCATGGCGGACGGCGTCGTCAGTCCGTGCAGCGTCGGCACGATCCCGTGACGGCAAAAAGCGCCGAAGCAGACCGTCATTGATCCGCGGAAAGATCCAGCGGCCCCAATGCTAGAGCGTTTGCGCAAAAGAATAATCAGCGCCCGGTGCGACAGCCTGTGCGCCGATATCGCACAATCCTCGCGCTTACTGAAAACCGCTGTCGGACTGTTTGAGGAAGTCGATGAACACCCGCAGCTTTTGCGGCATGGCAGTGCGATTGAAGTAGTACAGGGAGAGGTTTCGCAACGGGCTCCAGTCTTCCAGCACGCGGACCAGGCGCCCGTCCGCCAGGTAGTCCTGCACATAGCGGTCGTAGAAATAGGCAAAACCGTGCCCGTTCAGCGCAGCATTGAGCATGGTCATGCCGTCATTGCTGGAAATGCGCCCGCGCGTGTCGATTTCGACGTCCTGGCCATCCCGGGAAAACTGCCAGCGCTCATAGGCGCCGGTCACGGCGCTGTTGTAGCGGATGCAATCGTGCTGCATCAGTTGCGCCGGCACCTGCGGCACGCCGCGCAGCGCCACGTATTCCGGGGACGCCACGCACGCCATGCGGATACCGGCACCCAATGGCACGGTGACCATGTCCTGTTCCAGAATCTTGTTGACGCGGATGCCGGCGTCGTAGCCATCGCTGACGATGTCGACCAGCCGGCTTTCAATGGCGATGTCCAGATTGATGTCGGGATAGGCGTCGAGGAAGCGCCGCAATACCGGTTCGAGAAACATCACGTAGCCACTGCGCGACATCGTCAGGCGCAGCGTCCCGGCGGGCCGTTCGGCCACTTGCGCGAGGTCCGAGAAGGCGCCCTTCAGTTCGCGGACCATTGGCGCGACGCGCCGGTAGAACACTTCGCCAGCCTCAGTCAGCCCGACACTGCGTGTGGTCCGGTTGAACAGCCTGACCCCTGCGCGTTTTTCCAACTGACGAATCGCATGGCTGATGGCCGATTTGCTGACGCCCATCATCACGGCCGCTGCCGTAAAACCACGGGCATCGGCAACGCACACAAAAACCGTCAGCAATTCAAAGCCGTCTGTATCGATTGTCAAATTTGATTTCACATGCCGTGGAATAAGAAGTGGATTATCGCCGCATTGCCAGACATTACAATGCCTGCCTCTCGTCTTAATGACAGTGCGCACGCACTAAACAACGACTCGAAAATACAACTACCGTTAGATATCGATCTCATCGTTTGCCCGGCCTGTGCCGGGCTTTTTTATTGCGCCACTGAATACGTTATTCGACGATTACGTGCGCCTCACAAATATTTAACCGGCCACAACAATTAACTTATGTCATTACATGCACTTAACGAAGCCATGCCTGCTGCTTTCATTCATGCGGCCACCTCCTGTTGTTGCGCGACCGGCAGCGCCACCGAAAACACCGCGCCGCCCTCTTCGCCCGCTCCGGCCCAGATCCGGCCTTCGTGATACGTCACGATGGAGCGACAGATCGACAGGCCCATTCCCAACCCTTCGGCTTTGGTGGTGAAGAACGGACTGAACAGCGAGGCGAACACATCGGTCTTGATGCCGGGCCCGCGATCACAGACCTCAAGCAACGCCTCACTGCCATGGGCACGGCTTCGCACGGTGAGGATTCTCGCGCGCGGCTCGACGGCGCTCATCGCCTGGCAGGCATTGATGATCAGGTTGAGCACCACCTGCTGCAGCTGTACGCGGTCCGCGCAGATCAGCACCGGGCCGGCCTGCAAATCCAGGCGCAGCTTGACGTGGTGGCGACTGAGTTCGTATTTCACCAGGCCCAGCGTTTCGTTGACGATGTCGCTGAACGATTCCGGCTGGCGAACCGGATGGCAATTGCGCGACAAGGTTCGGACACGCTGGATGACCTCGGCGGCGCGGATGGAGCTGCTGATCATGCGGTCGATGGACGAACGGACCTCTCCCAGGTCGGGTTCGGCGCGGTTCAGCCAGCGATGACAGGCTTCGCCGCTGGCGCGGATAGAGGCCAGCGGCTGGTTGACTTCATGGGCGATGGAGGTCGCAAGTTCACCCAGTGCCGTCACCCGGGCGACATGGGCCAGCTGAGCCTGGGACTGACACAGCGCTTCCTTGGCCTGCTTGCTGTCGGTGACATCCATCACCGCACCGACGTACTCGAAACCGTCATGGGCGCCGGACAGCGGGTTGGCGATCAGGTGGATGTGCTTGATACGGCCATCGAGCATCAGCAGGCGGTGCTCGACTTCCAGGCGCGGGTCATGCCGCGAAGCGCTCTCGAAGATGGCCTCTGCCAGATGACGGTCCTCGGGGTGTACCCGCGCGAGGATCTTGAGCATGGTCGGCGCCTGCGAGGGTGGGTACTCGAAGATGTTGGCCGCTTCTTCGGACCAGAAGATCACCGACTGATCGACCTTGAAGCCGACGCTGCCGACCCGGCTCAGCCGCTGCGCACCGGTCATGTAGGCCTGACTGCGGCGCAGTGCGTCGGCGATCCGCTTGCTTCTGACGGCCAGGTAGGTGATGGCCGACAGCGACACCACGCAACGGATGTAGGCCCCTGTCGCCTCGGTGTTCAGGTAATCCCTGTCGACGACGAAAATCACGCTCAACACCGCCATGCAGGCCAGCGAGACCGTCCACACCATCCTTACGGAAAACACGTTCGCCGACATCAGCACCAGAGTCATGTAGAGCACCGTGGTGGCAACGCTCAGTTGCGTATAGAACTTGAAGATGACGACAAAGGCGGCCACGGCGACAGCCAGCAGCAAGGCCATCGCGTCGGTGTCCAAGTCATCTTTTGTCAACGTCATAAAGGTCATGAGGTTATCCGTTGTGGCGACGTGAAGTGATGGGTACGGACAAGGGCGTGGCGACGCTGGAGAAGCACCGGCCGGTCGATGGCAACCCCTTGAAAGTCCTGAACCTTATGGGTTTCAAGATAATCAAAACGGTGACCGTTCATCTGGACAAATACCCCTGCATTCTGGACATTTCGCCAGGCCCTGCGCAGGGTCGGAACGCCGTGCTCGTCACTCCACACTGACGGTCAATTCATAACGCTGCCCCGTGGCTGGCGTGCGGGTCAGGGTCACATGGCCGCTGCCAACGTCGACGCGGGCAGGCCTGGCCTTCATGATCGACTCGTCGACCACATGGGGTACCGACATGCCCAGCGCCCTGACGGCAAGTCGTTTGGTCGCCTTGACCAACTCACGCTTCGCCGCGTCGTCATCGGCGGCGGATGCCACTTGAACAGTCAGCTTCAACCGTTGAGGGATGCCATCGGTTCCTTCGGCGGTGTAGGCAATCGTGCTGCCGGCGGCGTTGGCCGACACGCTTCGCGCCTCGCTGGCGCAGCCTTCGCGCCCGTCGGAGCCCGGCGCCCACTCGCCGGCACGCAGTTGGGTGTCCCTGAGCAAGCCGCACACTTGAGAGGTCGAGCTGACGCGCAGTTCGGCGACGCAACCGAAGGAGACGGATGCCGCCACGATGGCGAGGGTTGAACGCAACATGATGTTTCCCCGGAGTGGTTGAAAGCAGGCAATGGCCGCGATGGCCCGGGCAGACAACACGCCCCATGGCGTCAGCCGGAACCTTCTCAGTAAAGCCTGAAAAAACGCCGGCATTGTGGCGTGGATTGTCCGGGTCCATTGTGCAGTTTCATTTGACGGCCCGTCCGTCGCCCCGCCGGCTCCGGGATGAATTCGAAGAGATGCACGTGTTGGTCTACGCTAAAACACGCCACGGATGCGGAAAATAACCTTAAACGCAGCCGAATTATGACATTTGCGCAGATTAATAACGAAATATTTGCGCATTGCGCAAACAGGCATGAAATTTATGTTTACTTGCGCAGTGACGATCACTAAGATCGGATCACCCGGATGACCCGCACGCGAGTCACCCAAGCTTTCCAAAACCCGGAAACACGAGTCATGGCTGCATCGACAAAACAACAACGAACAGTCTCGGTCCCGCTCCTGCCGCTGCCGCTGCCGGCCAGCGCCGCATTCGCTCGCAGCAGGCATCGACCATGAAACGTATCGTCAACCTGCCCATGGCCCTGCGCCGTTCCAAGCTGCGTCACTCCGCACGCCCGCCAGATACCGCCCTGCCCGCCTGAACGCGCGTTTCAGACGCGTCAGGCTCAAGCCTTTCTTCACATCTGCCCTGACACCCCGGCTCGCCTCGGCGATTGCTCCGTGTCTGGAGCTCTGTGCTTGCAGCTCTATGCCTGTAGCTCCGCACTTGTAGCTCTGTGCCTGGCTCTGGGCCCTGTATCTGCGCGCCTGCATGGCGCAAAAAGTGAGAACGACGATGAAATTCGCAGCCCTTGAAGACGCCAAGACCTTTCTGGCGCAAAACCCCGATATCGACATGTTCGAGCTGTTCATTCTCGACGCCAACGGTGTGCCTCGCGGCAAGCTGCTGCACCGCGAAGAACTGCTCGCGGTCTATGAAAGCGGGCGACCACTGCCCAGCACCATTCTCGGCCTGACCGTGCAAGGCGAAGACGTGGAAAACTCCGGGCTGGTCTGGGATGTCGGCGACATCGATTGCCGTGCCTACCCGCTGGAGGGCAGCCTGGTGCGCCTGCCGTGGCGGCAGATTCCTACCGCTGCCGTGCAGGTCAGCATGCACCCCAGCGAAGGCATGCCCGCCGCCATCGCCGACCCTCGGCACCTGCTGATCAAGATCATCGAGCGGCTGAAGGCCGAGGGTTATCACCCGGTGATGGCTTGCGAGCTGGAGTTCTACCTGCTCGACGCCAAACGCGACCACAACGGCCGTCCGCAACCGGCGCTGGACGCCGACGGCGGTCGCCCTCGCCACACCCAGGTCTACGGCCTGCGCGAGCTGGAGCAGATCGAGCCGTTCCTCGCCGATCTGTACAGCGCCTGCAAGCTGCACGACATTCCCGCACGCACGGCGATTTCCGAATACGCGCCCGGCCAAGTGGAAATCACCCTGGAACACGGCGACGCGCTGGAGGCCATGGATCAGGCCGTGCGCTACAAACGGCTGGTCAAGGCCGTCGCCCACAAGCACGGCATGCAAGCGACCTTCATGGCCAAGCCGTTCGACGATCTGGCCGGCACCGGCATGCACATGCACGTCAGCCTCGCCGATGCCGACGGCCACAATCTGTTTGCCTCGGAAGACCCGGCCGGTACGCCGCTGCTGCGTCAGGCGGTGGGCGGCATGCTCAAATCGCTGCTGGATTCGCTGCTGTTGTTCTGCCCGAACGCCAACTCCTACCGTCGTTTTCAGGCCAACAGCTACGCGCCGCTGGCGCCGACCTGGGGCGTCGACAACCGCACCGTCAGCCTGCGCGTGCCGGGTGGCCCGGCCAACAGCCGGCACATCGAACACCGCATCTGCGGCGCCGATGCCAACCCGTATCTGGCGGCAGCGGCGATTCTTGCCGGCATTCATCGCGGCATCAGTGAAAACATCGATCCGGGCGCCCCGGTGGAAGGCAACGGCTATGCCCAGGCCACGCAGTTGCTGCCCACCGACTGGCTGACCTCGCTGACCGCGCTGGAGCAGTCCGCGTGGGCACGGGATGCACTAGGCCCGGAGTTTCTCGGGGTCTATCTGGCGGTCAAGCGTGCCGAATACCGGCAGTTCATGGCAGAAGTGGGTGAGCAGGACTGGCGCTGGTATCTGACGCAAGCCTGAGTCGGATTTGCCACAGCCCATGCCGGCGCGGCTTCGCCCGCGCCTCCTGCGAACTGACTGAACGACGGGTATCGATATGACTCAGCGCTGCAATTCCTATTACACCGCAACCCTTGACCGGGAAACGGATTACCCCACCCTGCAAGGCCATCACCGCGTCGACGTGGTGATCATCGGCGGCGGTTTCACCGGTGTCGCCACCGCCGTGGAGCTGGCAGAAAAAGGCCTCAAGGTCGCCATCGTCGAAAGCCACAAGATCGGCTGGGGCGCCACCGGCCGCAACGGCGGGCAAGTCACTGGCAGCCTGTCGGGCGACGAAGCCATGCGCAAACAGATGCGCAAGACCCTCGGCCGCGAGGTCGACGATTTCATCTGGCACCTGCGCTGGCGCGGCCACGAAATCATCCGCCAGCGGGTCGCCAGCTACGGCATCCAGTGCGACCTGCGCCATGGCCATCTGCATGCGGCCTACAAACCCGGCCACCTCAAGGGTCTGCAAAACGACTACGACGAAGCGGTACGTCGCGGCATGGGCGATGAAGTCAGCCTGCTCGACCGCAGCCAGGTGCGCGACATCCTGCAGAGCGACCTGTACTACGGCGCCATCAAGAACACCCGCAACATGCACCTGCACCCGCTCAACCTGTGCATCGGCGAGGCGCGGGCGGCGGAAAGCCTGGGCGCGCTGATCTTCGAAAACAGCGAAGTGCTGCAGATCGTCCATGGCGACCAGCCGGCGGTGGTCACCGCGCAAGGCCGCATCGACGCCAGCCAGGTGCTGCTGGCCGGCGACGTCTACCACAAGCTGGAACCGGGCAAGCTCAAGGGCAAGATTTTCCCGGCCATGGGCGGCATCGTCACCACCGCGCCGCTGGGTGAGCTGGCCCGCGAACTCAACCCGGAAAACCTCGCGGTCTACGACTGCCGCTTCGTCCTCGATTACTACCGCATGACCGCCGACGGCCGTCTGCTGTTCGGCGGCGGCGCCAACTACAGCGGCAAGGATTCCCGCGACATCGCCGCCGAGTTGCGTCCGTGCATCGAGGCGACTTTCCCGGCGCTCAAGGGCGTGCAGATCGACTATCAGTGGAGCTGCGCCATGGGCATCGTCATCAACCGCATCCCGCAACTGGGCAAGCTCTCGGACAACGTCTGGTACTGCCAGGGTTACTCCGGCCACGGCATCGCCACCAGCCACATCATGGGCGAGATCATGGCCGAAGCCATCACCGGGCAACTGGCGCACTTCGAAACGTTCGCCGCCTGCCAGCACATTCGCGTGCCGATGGGCGACCTGCTCGGCAACCCGATGCTGGCCGCCGGCATGTGGTACTACCAGATGCTTGAGCGGCTGCGCTGAGCGATCCCCTTTCACAGGAACCGAACATGAATCACCTCACTCGCTCCGATTGGGAGCAACGCGCCGCCGTCCTGTCACCACGCCATCAGGCGTTTATCGACGGCGACTATCGCGACGCCGTCAGCGGCGACACCTTTGACTGCATCAGCCCTCTCGACGGACGCCTGCTGACCCGCGTCGCCAGTTGTGCCGAGGCCGATGCCGACCTGGCGGTGGCCAATGCCCGTGCTGTTTTCGAGTCCGGCGTCTGGTCACGTCTGGCGCCAGTAAAACGCAAGGCCGTACTGATCCGCCTCGCCGAGCTGATGGAACATCACGCCGAGGAACTGGCCCTGCTGGAAACCCTCGACATGGGCAAACCGATCGGCGACGCGCTGAGCATCGACATCCCCGGTGCTGCCCGGGCGATCCGCTGGTACGGCGAGGCCATCGACAAGGTCTACGACGAAATCGCCGCGACCGAACACGACCAACTGGGCCTGATCACCCGCGAACCGGTGGGCGTTGTCGCTGCGATCGTGCCGTGGAATTTCCCGCTGTTGATGGCCTGCTGGAAGCTGGGGCCGGCGCTGGCGGCCGGCAACTCGGTGATCCTCAAGCCTTCGGAGAAATCGCCGCTGACCGCCATCCGCCTGGCGCAACTGGCCGTCGAGGCCGGAATACCCAAGGGCGTGTTCAACGTGCTGCCGGGCTTCGGTCATACCGTCGGCAAGGCGCTGGCGCTGCATATGGACGTCGACACCCTGGTGTTCACCGGCTCGACGCGCATCGCCCGGCAACTGATGGTCTACGCCGGCGAGTCGAACATGAAACGTGTGTGGCTGGAGGCCGGTGGCAAGAGCCCACACATCGTCTTTGCCGATGCCGCAGATTTGCAATCCGCCGCCGAAGCCGCCGCCAGCGCGATTGCCTTCAATCAGGGCGAGGTCTGTACCGCCGGTTCGCGGCTGTTGATCGAACGTTCGGTCAAAGAGCGTTTCATGCCGCTGCTGGTGGAGGCGCTGCAAAGCTGGCGCCCCGGCCATCCGCTGGACCCTGCGACCAGGGTCGGCGCGTTGGTGGACGGCCAGCAACTGGACACCGTACTCGGCTACATCCAGCAAGGCATCGATCAGGGCGCCAGGCTGGTGTGTGGCGGCAAGCGCACGCTGGAGGCGTCTGGCGGCGTGTTTGTCGAGCCGACGATTTTCGATGGCGTCGACAACGCGATGCGCATCGCCCAGGAGGAAATCTTCGGCCCGGTGTTGTCGGTGATCACCTTCGACACAGCGGAACAGGCCATTGCCATTGCCAACGACAGCCCGTTTGGCCTCGCCGCCGGCGTATGGACCGCCGACCTGTCGAAAGCCCACCTGACCGCCAAAGCACTACGCGCCGGCAGCGTGTGGGTCAACCAGTACGACGGCGGCGACATGACCGCACCCTTTGGTGGCTTCAAACAATCGGGTAACGGCCGAGACAAATCGCTGCATGCGCTGGACAAGTACACTGAGCTGAAGGCGACCTGGATCAAGCTTTGATTTGAGAGATGGCGTCGGTTGCGGGTTGACCGCTATGGAGGCCCTTGTGGGAGCGAACTCATTCGCGATAGGCATGCCAGCCGACGCACATCCAGCGTCTGGAACAGTGCATCGCGAATGAATTCGCTCCCACGATGGATCGTGGTGGCATTGATGAAATGGAATACCGATTTTCTGATGCCGACCGAAAACCGTGGGAGGGAGCCCTCCCACACAAGATATACGTGTGCCCGCACCGTCGCGGCTGTAGTCGAGGCTTTGCGGCAAAGGTTGTAAAGGGAATCCCCGGTGGGAGCGAATTCATTCGCGAAAAGGCATTCCAGCCGACGCACATGCAGCGTCTGGAACAGCACATCGCGAATGAATTCGCTCCCACAATGGGTCGTGGTGGCGTTGATGAGATGGAACACCGGTTTTCTGATGCTGGCTGAGGTCCGTGGGAGGGAGCCCTGCTCGCGAAGGCGTCGTGACAGGCAATATTGCAGTGTCTGACATACCGCTTTCGCGAGCAGGGCTCCCTCCACACAAGATATTCGTGTGCCCGCACCGTCGCGGCTGTGGTCGAGGCTGGGGGGCGCACAGGTTGTAAAGGGAATCCCCGGTGGGAGCGAATTCATTCGCGAAAAGGCATTCCAGCCGACGTACATCCAGCGTCTGGAACACCGCTTCGCGAATGAATTCGCTCCCACAATGGATCGTGGTGGCATTGATGAAATGGAATACCGATTTTCTGATGCCGGCCGAAGACCGTGGGAGGGAGCCCTGCTCGCGAAGGCGTCGTGACAGGCAATATTGCAGTGTCTGACATACCGCTTTCGCGAGCAGGGCTCCCTCCCACGCAGAACAGGTGTGATCAGCCTCTGCCC
The DNA here is from genome assembly GCF_044746785.1 of Pseudomonas sp. NPDC090208. NCBI lineage: Bacteria > Pseudomonadati > Pseudomonadota > Gammaproteobacteria > Pseudomonadales > Pseudomonadaceae > Pseudomonas > Pseudomonas sp. NPDC090208. Next base: position 68,488 of record NZ_JBIVCU010000015.1, on the reverse strand, counting down.
TGCGCCACGAATTGCAGCATCCATTGCGCAATCACAACACCGTCGTGGCTGCGGTCGAGGCTTGTGCTGGCTTGCTGGTACAGGCTTTCGCCGTACGTTTCCCGGCGAATATTCAGCAGCGACCGGGCGTAGTCGGCGACGAACTCCGGGTGCCCCTGGAAGCACAGTACCTGATTCCCGACCCGATACGCCGCCAGCGGGCAGAACGCGCTGGAGGCCAGCAATTGCGCGTCGACGGGCAACGCCGTGACCTGATCCTGATGAGACACCAGCAGGTCGAAGCCCGACAACGACGGGGTCATCCAGGTCAGTTGCTGCTCCAGTTGATAATGCTGAACACCCAGCCCCCAACCACGCGCCGAGCGCCCGCATTCGCCGCCCAGTACCAGCGCCAGGATCTGGTGACCGAAACAGATACCCAGCAGCTTGTCGCCGCTCTGGTAGCGCTGCTTCAGATAGTCGCGCAACGTGGCGATCCACGGTTCATCGCCAAACGCGTCGGCCTTGCTGCCGGTAACCAGGTAGGCGTCGAAATGCTGGTCTTGCGCCGGGTAGTGCCCGTCCACCACGTTGAACACGCTGAATGTGGCTGGCAACGGCTGACGGGCGAACAATTGTTGGAACATCTGGCCGTAGCCATGAAAGTCGGCGACCAGCTCGGGCCGCAGGTGATCGGTTTCGAGGATGCAGATGGAGAGCATGGGAATTCCTGAGAGGAGAAAGGCAGACACCTGTAGGAGCGCGGCTTGTCCCGCGACCGGCTGCGAAGCAGTCGTAAATTCAGAAAACACGATATGACAGGTAAAACGCATTAACTGGTTTTACGACGACTTCGTCGCCGGTCGCGGGACAAGCCGCGCTCCTACAGGGAGGTATTGCGCGTTCAGAGATCGAGCACCAGCCTCGCGGTTTTTGCCCGGGACACGCAGACCATCATCACGTTGTTGCGCGCCCGTTCGCTGTCGGTCAGCAGCATGTCGCGGTGGTCGATCTCGCCGTCGAGCACGCGGGTTTCGCACATGCCGCACACGCCTTGTTCGCAGGACGACGCCACGTCGACGCCGTTGTCACGCAGCGCCTGCATGACCGAACAATGGGACGGCACGCCGATTTCCTTGCCGCTGCGGGCAAGAATCACGGTCAGCTCACCCTCGCCCGTCGAGGCCGACAACGGCGCTGCACTGAAGCGCTCCAGGTGCAGACGCGCACCCAGTTCCTGGGCGTCGAACCGTGCCGTCAACGCATCGAGCAACACCCCCGGCCCGCAGCTGTAGGTTTCCGCACCGGCTGCCGCGCGCGCGGCGATGCGTTCCAGATCGAGCAGACCGAACTCGTCAGCCGGGAGGATTTCCACCTGTTCGCGGCCATAGCCCTGCAACGACTCAAGGAACGCCATCGAACGCCGCGAACGGCCGCCATACACCAGATGCCAAGGGATGTCGGCGCGCTCGGCGGCGAGAATCATCGGCAGGATCGGCGTGATACCGATTCCCCCGGCGACGAACTGGTACGCCTGCGCCGGGGCCAGCGCAAAGGCATTGCGCGGTTCGCTGATGAAGATCCGCTGACCGACGCGCAAGCCGTCATGCACTTCCCGCGAGCCGCCGCGGCCCTTTTCCTCACGCAGCACGGCGATGCGCAAATGCCCGCGCTCGGCCGGGTCGCTGCACAACGAATACTGGCGGACCGTACCGCCGGGCAGGCGCACATCGATGTGCGCCCCCGCGTCCCACGCCGGCAACTCGCCCTGCAACGGCGTGAACTCCAGCGACATCACGCCATCGGCTTCCAGACGCATGGCGCGGATCAGCATTTCCCTGCCTGGACCTGCGCCTGCGCGGCTCATGCCACCTTCTCCGCAGATTCCGGCACGGCGCGGTCCATGAACTCGCGAAACGCCCGGCGATAGTTGAGGGTGAACAGGTCGGCCGGCACCGAGTGCTCGACGAACACGCCGTCCCAGTCGATTTCCCGGGGGAAGATACCGGCGGCAATCGGCATGTCTTCCAGGTACACCATCTCTTCGATGCGCAGGTTTTCCTGCAGGTCGGCGCCCTTGAAATCCACGGCGTTGGCCACGCCCCAGAAGATTTTCACCTCGTCATAGGCCACCGGGCTCGGGAAGCCAGCGACGATGCGCTTGCCGAGGCGCTCGTAGTCATAGGTGATAGTCGCCAGCCCCGGCGCCGCGCAGTGGTAATACATCATGCAGTCGCCGTCGTTGGCCCATTCGCCGTCACCGGCATCCAGCGGTCGCTCCATGACCACGTCGAGGCCTTCGCGGCGCACCTTCAGCGGTTCCACTTCATGCTTGCTCGGGCCCATGGAAACGAAATGCACGAACGGGAAATGTGCCACGTCGCGGAAGTTTTCGATGGCCACCGCGACACCGGTCGGCGAATGCAGCGGCTCTGCGGCCAGCCACTGGAAGTCGATGCCTTGCCACTGCTGCGGGTCGTACAGTTCCTCGACCGGGTCTTCCAGCACGGTCCAGACGTGGGCGAAGCGCTCGATCACCGGGTAGGTCTTGATCGCGGCCTGAGGCGGGATCTTGCATTGATCGGCCAGCGACGGCACATGGCTGCAGCGACCGGTTTCGGCCGAGAACTGCCAGCCGTGATACGGACAGGAGATGTTTTCACCGTGGACCTGGCCCAGGGCGAAATCGGCGCCGCGATGCGGGCAACGGGCATCCTGCACCACGGCCTTGCCGGATTCGGTGCGGTACACCACCAGGCGCTGACCCAGCAGGGTCGCGGACTGTGGCGTGGCCAGGTCGACGCTGCGAGCCACCGGGAACCACTGGCGACGCATCGCCGCTTCTGCGCGTTGGCGCTGAGTCATTGTTGTGCTCATGTTGAATTCCTCATCAGGCTCGAAGCTTAAATACCGACCACCAGCGCACCGCCGTTCACCGCCAGCACCTGGCCGCTGATGAACGCCGCTTCGTCACTGGCGAGAAAGGCCACGGCGGCGGCGATTTCTTCCGGATGCACCAGACGGCCCAGCGGAATGTTGTTTTTTTCGCCCTCGATGTATTCCTCGGGGACCATGCGCGTGAGGATTGCGCCAGGGGTGATCGCGTTGACCAGAATCCCCTCGCCGACGAACTCCTTGGCCAGGGTTTTCATCAGGCCCAGCTGTGCGGTCTTCGACACCATGTAGCCGTAGGAATGGCCGTCCGGCACCTGGCCCCACTGCGAGTTGATGAACACCACCCGTGGCGCCGCGCTCTGGCGCAGGGCCGGCAGCGCGGCGCGGGTCAGGTAAAGCGGCGCATGCACGTTGATCGCCAGCAACTGGTTGAAGTTGGCGTCGTCGGTCTGCTCAAGGCCAGTCAGCGAGTACATCATCCCGGCGTTGTGGACGAGGATGTCGAGGCGACCCAGTTGCGCGACGACGCTGGCGACCATCGCTTCTGCAGCCGCCTTGTCGGTGATGTCGCAGGCGATGGCGATGGCCTTGCCACCGGCTTCGCAAATGTCGGCAGCGGTGGCGCGGGCCACGTCTTCGTCGATGTCGTTGACCACCACGTAAGCGCCACGGGCCGCCAACAGACGGGCGTGGGCGCGCCCGGCGCCCCGGCCGGAGCCGGTGATCAGGGCCACACGGCCGGTGAATTGCTGCGCCTTGGGGTCGAGCTCAAGCACGGCTGACGGGGCGACCCGGGCGTGCTGGCTGGCAATGGACACTGTCATTTGTTGTTCTCCTTGAAGACAGGTTTCAGATCTTGTGCGGTTCGGTGACGTAGAGCATGTTGCCGTCCGGGTCGAACATCGGCCGGTAGCGGTAGTGGGTGCCGTTGGGGTGCTGCCATTCGATCGGCTTGTCGGTGACCCACTCGACCTTGCCGTCGAGGAAGGCCATGGCCTCGTCGAGGCTTTCCACTTCGAAGGCGAAGGAGTCGAAGCCCGGCTTGTCTTTCAGGTTCACCGCCGTGCGGCGCTCCACCGGGGTCTCACTTTCGGTGTGAAACAGGTACAGGGTCAGGTTGCCGGTCTCGATGGCGGCCCAGCGCTCTTCGGCCACATACGGCAGGAAGAAACCGAGGCCGAGGGTGCCGTGGTAGAAGTCCACCAGCCGCTGGACGTCGTGGGTGAGGATGTCCATGTTGTCGACACGTTTGAGTTTGAGCATGGGAGTGGTCTCCTTTTTTCGATGAAGGCGGCGTGATCAGTGGGTTGGGTGAGTCGTCGGGACGTGGACACACGGCCCGCCCGGCATCGCCGTCAGGGTGCCGGCAGCGACGTCGATGGCGACGGTGACCAGGGTCTGGTACTGGTCGGCCTGACTGTTCGGGTCGGGGTGGCAGCACACGGCGCCGGTGCTGCCCAGATGGCTGTGCATGGCCTGCAACAGCGTCGCGACGCTGAGGTCCTGGCGGTTGCGCAGGCGTCGGCTCAGCACGTCGTGGCGCACCAGGGTGTCCGGGTACACCGGCCATTCGGTGTCGCCCTCGGCGGCTTTGCGATCAAGAAAATGGTTGGTGTGCACCAGCAGGCCGTCGGTGCCGGGGAACACGAACGCCGGGCCCTGCGGATACAGCTCCACCGACACCGCACCGCCCTCGCCGTCCTTCGAAGCGACCACGGTCAGCACGCTGGAAGCGGAAAAATCGACGGCAGCCAGCAGTTGCAGGGCGTCGTTAAAATCGCCGGTGCTGTCGAGCATCCAGCGCGAGGCCACATGCACCGGCACGCCGATGCGCTGACCGTCGAGGCGGTGATGGAGGATGTTGAAATGCACGCCGATGCCACGGTTGTTGACGCCGATCTTGCCGACGATGCCGTACTCGGTGACGGTGGTGGTCAGGCGCCCGTCGGCATGGGGGATTTCCCATTGCAGCCACTGGCTGGCGAACTGCGAATACCAGTCCCAGGTCTGCAGGGTCAGCGGTGCCGCCCTGGCCGGGTCGACATGCACGACCGTGGAGCATTCGCCACGTAAGGTCGCCCCCAGATACGCGAGGATTTCCGTGCGCGCATTGATGGCGCCGATCTCGCGGACATCCACCCCGCTGCCCTCGGCCATGCCGCGAATCTCGTCGTGCAGCGGCGCGGCGAAGGCCTCGATCTGCGTCAACGCTTCGCTGCCCAGGGCCAACAGGTCGACACGGCGACCGGCGCTGCGCTGGAACAGACCGCGATACGCCTCGACCGACGCGCGGATCTGCACAGCGTGGCATTCGCCGAATTCACGGCCGCGGCCAAACGGGTCGGTGACGGTGGAACGAAAGACGTAAGTCATGTGCGGCGCCCCTCTGCAGCTTTCGGCAACGGCGCAGCGTTCAAGAACGGCGCGACATGGGTCGCCACCTCGTCCAGACGGGCGAACCAGACGTCACCGTCGCTGACCAGCCGCTCGACGAAGCGCTCCAGTTGTTCGAAGCGCGCCGCCCGGCCGATCACTTCCGGGTGCATGGTGAAACTGGTGTGGCGACCGTCGCGGCGGGCCGACTCGTACTCGGCCAGCCAGACATCGGTCAGCGTACGTGGATGGGTGTAATTGCCGCCGTTGTCGATGCTCCAGCCGAACATCGGCCAGTCATCCAGCGACCAGTGCACCGGCAGCTCGATGATCGACTGGCCGTTCCAGTGCTCGATGTAGGGACGGTCATCGCCCATGCAGCTGGAGTCGTACTGGAAACCGTGCTGGATGATCAGCTCGAAGGTTTCCGGGGTCAGTTCCCAGGACGACGAGCGATAACCCGCCGGTTTCGGCGCACCGGCCTCGCGCAAGGCGGCCAGGCCACGCTCCATTTCATCTAGTTGCTGCTGGGGCGATGCCTTGTCGCTGCGCAGGTGCATGTGGCCGTGATGGCCGACTTCGTGGCCCGCCTGCAGCAGACGCTCGACCAGCCACGGGTTGTGTTCGGCGGTGTGACCCGGCACGAAAAACGACGCCTTGATCTGATGTCGTGCCAGCAGTTCGAGAATGCGTGGCACGCCGCGATTCACGCTGAAACGGCCTTCCGAAAGGCTGGTCAGGCGGCGCGCAAACGTCGGGCTGTCGCCGAGAAATCCGGCTTCGCCATCCACGTCGAACGTCAGGGAGACGGCCACGGGGCTACGGTTCGGCCAGGCGAGGCCAAACGAGTTATCGGTACTCATCGGGTGTTCCTTTTTACAGGGGTTGTACGTGGGCTGAACTGAGCCCGTACCTAACGTTTACGGGTGCGCAGGCTGCGCTTGCGTGCGGTCCTGCATGCGGCGCAGCCGGTATATGACCTGGGAGATGGCGAGGACGGCAATGGCGATGCCGACTTCCTTGTAGCTGCCGTAGCCGGTGATCGACGAACTGGTCATGCCGACGATCAGGATCAGCCCGTCGAACACCGCCAGCGCCGAGGCGATGGCGATCCAGCGTCGTGGCAGGCGAATCGGCCGCGGCGTGTCCGGCTGGTCCTTGCGCAGCACCACGAAACCGGCCACCGCCAGCATGTGCGCCAGTACGTAACCGACGTTACCGGCGACGATCACCGCCAGCGCATTGCCGACGAACAACACCAGCGCCACGTTGATTGCCAGCTGCACGGTGACCGCCCGGGCCGGCACGCCATTGCGGTTGAGCACGCCGAACTGGCGCACGGTCAGACCGTCCCGCGAGCTCTGATACAACGCGCGGGCCGCGTCGGCGGTGCCCATCACCGAGAGCACGAGGATGCCGGCGATCAACACCAGCGTGATCGCAGCCGCACCGCCGCCGAGCAAGACTTGCGCACCGGCCTGGAGAAAGCCGTTGGGCTGGCTGGCCAGGGTCTGTTCACCGAGCAGGCCGGCCAGGCCCAGCGGCGTCAGGGTGAAGACCAGCAGCAGGATCAAGGCCGAAACGCGCAAGGCTTTGCGGGTATCACGCACGGTGTCGCGGTATTCCGGGATGAACGACGCGGCCGCTTCCACCGCGTACGCCGACCAGGCCATGACGAACAACCAGGCCATGATCGTGCGCAGCCCTTCCACTCCGCCGGGGATCCGCCAGGTGAACGACGCGCTGCTCCACAGATGGGACGCAAAGGCGCCGCTGCCGAAGATCACCACCGGAATCATCAGCAGCACACCGGCCAGGGTGATGAGGATCATGGTGAAACGCAGCTCGATCATGCTCAGCGCCCAGGACACCAGCGCCACGCCGAGGGCAATCAGTTTCGGCAGATCGAGCTGAATCACACCGAGGTCCAGCACGTAAGTCGCTTCGGGCCAGAACTGCTCGGTGAGGATCTGCGACACCGCCAGGCCCCAGATCGCTGGCGCCGTGGCCCAGGCGAACCAGTAGGCATAGGTCGCCAGCGGGCCGAGTGCGGGGAAGCGCTTGCTCCAGGCTTCGTTGGCATACAGCGCGATACCGCCGGATTTGTGGCTGAACATCGCGCCCATTTCCGAGTACACCCAGTTATGCAGCGCCGCCACCGCCGCGATGCTGGCCCACAAGGCCACCGCCGCCCAGGCACCGATGGCGCCCATGGAATAGCCCAGGCCGACAAACAGCGCCGCAGGCAGGCTGAGGGTAATGGCGACGCCATCCCACCAGCGAATGGTCTTCTCGAAACCCTGATCCGGCCCGTGGCCGTTGGTGCTGTCGTGCATGGCGCTCACCCCTCTCGCTGTATTTTTGTAACAACTTGCGATGAGTCAATGTTAATCATCTTTTCTGCGCATTAGCACTTATTTTTTGCAGTTAAATTGCGCATTGCGCGATATATGTCGCTATTGAATACGCAATGCGCCATTGCAGTTCGGATGCTACAAAATCGCGCAACGAACGCAACCCATGCGCCATGAGGGTTTCACGGGAAAAAGCGCAAAGCGCCCGCGCCATTGGGGTGCGCAGGGTTTGTCGCAAATGGATAAGTGACAGGAGAGGTCATCACCTGCAGAGGTTCTGCCGGGGTCAGATGACGACAAAAGCGGGGAATTTGTGGCGGTGAGAAATCGTGCGATGCGCAGCAATCAGGCGGATTTTCTGCGCAGCATCATGGCTGCGCAGAACGTTGCCAGAAACGGATCAAGGCTCCAGATCGGCGCCCGGAATGGTGAAGCGGATCTTGTGCACTTTGACTTCCTGCATCAGCCGCACCTCTTCGACACCCGGCAACGCACGGATTTTCTGCTTCAGCCGCCACAGGCTGTCGTTGTCGCGGCACAACACCTGCACACAGATATCGGCGGTGCCCATGGTCGTCGACAGGTAACTGACTTCGGTCCAGCGCCCCAAGGTGTCGACTACGCGCTCGTGGTCCTGCGGGGTGACGTTGACGAACATCAGCGCCAGCTTGGCGTCGCCCAGCTTGGCCGGGTTGGTGAAGGCCAGAATCTGCAGGATGCCCTGATCCTGCATGCGCTTGACCCGCGTACGCACCGTGGCCTCCGGCACCGAGAGATTGCGCGCTACTTCGCGAAACGGGCGGCGGCCGTCTTCCTGCAATTCACGGACGATGTCCAGGTCCAGCGGATCGAGTTTTGACATTGGCATAGAGGAGCTTCCGGGCAGTGTCCGACGGCACGGGCGCAGACGTCGGACAAAGATCGAAGGCTACCAGATATGCCCAAGCGGCTGGAATGGCGTGCTCGGGCAAACGCAGTATCAAGCGCGAGGGCTGGCCAGACCCGCTTTGCTCTGATCGACGGCCACTGGATCGGCCGCGTCATCGCCCAGGTCGTCGATTTCCAGCCGATTCAGCGGACCGACGATCACCAGGTAGGCGAACGCACCAAGCAGGCCCATGGCGGCGACGTAGATCAGTGCCGAGTCGAACGAGCCCAACTGATTGACCAGCAAGCCGATGGCAATCGGCGTGACGATGCTGGCGATGTTGCCGCAGAAGTTGAACATGGCGCCGCTGATGCCCATGGCGCGTTTCGGCGACACGTCGCCGACGATGCACCAGCCCAGGTTGCCGACGCCTTTGGCGAAGAAGGCCAGGGACATGACCGCGATCACCAGCGGAATCGACTGGGTGTAGTTGGCGACGACGATGCTGCTGGACAGCAACAGGCCGCAGATGATCGGGGTCTTGCGCGCGGCGGTCAGGCTGAAGCCCTTTTTCAGCATCCAGTCCGACCACACACCGCCGATCATGCCGCCCAGGCACCCGGCAATCGGCGGGATCGCCGCCACCAGACCGACCTTGAGCATGGTCATGCCCTTGGCTTCGATCAGGTAGGTCGGAAACCAGGTGAGGAAGAACCAGGTGATCGAGGTCAGGCAGAACTGGCCCAGATAGACACCGAGCATCATGCGGTTGCCGCCGATGGCCCGGGCGCGCTTCCAGCTGAACGGCGTCTTGACGTCGCCGATGTTGGGCAGGCCGCCACCGGCTTCGATGTAGTCGATTTCCGCCTGATTGACCCGTTTGTCCTTGCGCGGCTCGTGAACCATCTTGAACCACAGCAGGCCGATCAGAATGCCCGCCCCGCCCGTCCAGAAAAACACATGCTGCCAGCCGAAGCTGTTGAGCAGCAGCACCATCAACGGCGTGAACGCCGCCAGCGCGAAATATTGCGCCGACTGGAAAATCGCCGTCGCCAGGCCGCGCTCATGGCGTGGAAACCACATCACCGTCAGGCGGTTGTTGGCCGGAAAGGCTGGCGATTCGGCCACGCCCATCAAAAAGCGCAGCACGAACAGCACGACAAAGGCCGAGCTGAACAGATCGACATAGCCCTGCAAATACGTCAGCGCCGACCAGATGATCAGGCTCATGCCCAGGACGATGCGGGAACCGAAGCGGTCAAGAATGATGCCGCCCGGAATCTGCATGCTGGTGTAGGCCCAGCCGAACGCCGAGAAGGCGATGCCCATGGTCACGGCATCGAAACCCAGATCTGTACGCATTGAAGGGGCGGCAATCGACAGCGTGGCGCGGTCGACGTAGTTGAAAACCGTCACGATGAAGATCATCGCGAGGATGAGATAGCGAATATTGGTCTTCGCCACGGCCTGCGCTGTGTGAGTCACTATTATTTTCCTTATTGTGCTGTGTGGCGGCGGATCCTTGCCGGTTTGCTCCTGATACCTGCAATGACGCTTTATGATTGCGCAATCATCGCAAATCAAAAAAAGAGGCACGGCTCTGGAGAGCCTGTGACCTCGGAGCGGATAGTACACTGATTGCGCAATCATTCAATCCGTCGCCTGTCGCATTTCCATCATTCGCGCGCTATCAAGGGCATCTGCGTGTAGCGCATTCGACATCGCAGTTGCCGCCAAGCTGGATGCCACCGACCGTTCACACTGGTGCGGAGCGTGATCTGCGCGGTCTGGAAATAGCATCGCCCACTCAATTTTTTTTCAACCTGTTGCTTGACTTCTCTTTTTTAATCAGTAAGATAGCCCTCATTCCGCGATAGCTCAGTTGGTAGAGCAAGTGACTGTTAATCACTGGGTCCCTGGTTCGAGTCCAGGTCGTGGAGCCAAACGAAATATGAAAAAGGTCAGCGTAAAGCTGGCCTTTTTTCGTTTCTGGGCCCCTTCGCTCCAGACGTCGGTGCCGCTTTACCCTTTCGTCCCCCTCCCCTCACAGAATGTGTAAAACACTCTGTGTCAGACCATGGTTCAGAGCTGATAACTGAAGCTCAAGGTAAAGCGCGGGTTGCGGTTGAAGCTGTCCAGGCCGATATCCGACATGGGTTTGGCCGCCTCCAGGGCAATGTTGTAGTAACGGCCGTCACCAAAGCGCACCCCTACGGCAGACGATGACAGTTTTGAATCCTGCAGCGGCAGGTCGTTGAACCAGGTTCGAGCGGCGTCGAATACAACATAGGGCTGCAGCACCTTCACCCAACGGCCATCACGCTGAAAGCTGTAGTTGACCTCGTACGCGACACCCCAACCTTTGTCGCCGGACGCCTGATCGGTCGGGTAGCCACGACCGAAATTCTGTCCGCCGAACTGGGCGCGCTCGCTGTCGGGCAACGTGTCGTTGCTCCAGTAGAGCGCGGCTGAAAATACACCCTGCCAGTGTTCGAAAAACGTGTCGCTCTGCACGCCCGAGAGCCGCGCCCGGAAAAAGTCCAGGTCATAGCTGTTGTCATCGGTCCTGGCACCCATGCCATCGATACCTCGATACAGCCCTGCACTGAGGATGCGCAGTTGTCGGTCGGCGGTCTTACGCCAATCACCCTCGATGGCGAGTGCGCGGATGTCGGTGCGGGTGTCAACGCTCAAGGGAAAACCCACCACGTCATAACGCGACGTGTCATTGACCGCGTACAGGCGCGCACCGAGGCTGAGCCATTCTTTTTGCGCGGCGATCAGCGGGTGGCTGACGCCGATGGAAAAGCGGTCGTTGTCTCTGCGTTGCCGCAACTCAAGGCCGTTGTCCAGCGCGATGCGTGTGTCCGGTTCGCTGCGGTAGTGGGCAGCCGAGGCGGTCAGTTGTGTCCCTTCGGCATTGAGGTACTGACTGTAATCGAGCCGGTAGTAGCGCTCCTTGTCGTCGCCCGGGGGAAACAGGCCGCTGACGGTCACCTGCTCGGCCATCGCTGTCTGGGCGTTGCTGCTGACGCCCAGCAACGCCTGTGTCCCTTCACGATTGTCGTCGGTCATGCTCAACGTGCTGGTGAACGGTTTTCGGGTGGCCTGGGCGATCAGCGTGGTCGCGCCGTCGGTGGTGCCGGGCGGCGGAACCTGGGCCTGCAAGGTCACGCCGGGGACGCGGCTCATGAGCGCGGTGTAACGCTCGAAGGTCTTGCGGGTCAACGGACGTTCCTGACGGATCTTGTCCACCAGCTTCTGCAGGTAAGCCGAACTGGGGCCGATGTCACCGTCGAGCCGATAATCACGGACGTAGCCCTCCACCAGCACCACCCGCACCAGCCCGTCTTCAAACCCTTGGGGCGGCAAAAACGCATAGGACAGCAGATAGCCGTTGTCCTGATAGCGCCGGGTGATGCCCCGGGTCGCTTCGATCAGTTGCGCCATGCTGACCTCATGGCCCAGCAGCGGCTGATAACTCGCCCCCAACTCCTTCAGGGGGAAAACGGTTCCGCCCTCAATGCGGATTTTGCGCACCATCACCTGGGTGTTCATCATCAGTGGTGCGGCATTGGCGGGCGGTGTCGGCACCTGCAAGGCCGGGGACGACGGGCGATAGGCATCGGCCGGCAGGTTGGGCACCGGCAACGTGCGTTCCCGATCATTGCTGTTGAGGAAGCTGGGCAGCGGTTCTGCCTGCACGAGTAACGGCACGACGGCCACACTGCAGAGCAACAGGGAAACACAAACACGCATAGGGCACTCCTTTGGCCTACAGCAGCGGCGTTGCATCGCGGGCAACAAGGCAGGAGAGCGTCCGGCTTTCCTGCCTGAAACAAGCCTGGGCGCTGGGTGTAACTCACCCGTGCAGCACGCCCATGGAGAAGCGCTTCAGCGCCGGCACCGACCACGCTGGCCGCAGCATTACTTGCGACTGGCCAACCCGCCACCCAACGTCCCGGTGACGCCATTGAGCACGCCACCCAGACCACCACTGACGCCGCCAGAACCCTGCACCGCGTTACCGACCTGCGTCACGGTATTGCCGACCGTGGTGACCGTAGTACCGAGCGTACTCACCACCGGGTTGCTACTGGCGGCATCGATCTGCGTACCCAGATTGCCGACCGCGCCACCCACCTGAGCGACCAGGCCATTGATCGGGCCTCCAATACCGGAAGCAGTACCCACTTGCTGGGTCACGCCCACGACGGTATTGACCACAGGTGCCACAGCGGCGCCAACGTTGCCGGTCAACGCCGCCACGGGCGCAGCGATGGCGGTGTTAGGCGCGCCGGCGCCACCCAGCAGCGTATTGGTCGAAGCGACCGTGCTGCCCAGCGCGCTGGTGTTGAGGCCAGCTGCGCTCACCAGACCATTGCTGCTGCCTGCATTCAACCCGTTACCTGCGCCAGCAACCACGCCACCCACGGCAGGAATCAGACCACCCGCCGCAGCGCCACTGCCGCCATTGCCATTGCCCGCCAGGTAACCGCCGGCCGTCCCGGCAACGTTGCCCAACCCGCCCAGCGAGCCGCCAAGACCCGAGGTGACCGGACTGTCACCGCCGGCATTTTTGACCGCGCCACCCAGATTGTTCAGGCCAGTCTTGGCGCTCTGCAAAACACCGTTGACCGGCGCGCCGAGCCCCGTGGCGGTGCCGACATTCGCCGTGGTCGACTCCAGCATCGCCACCACCGGCACCAGGTTGTTGCCGACGCCTTGGGTCACATTACCGAGAGGCCCCGCGGTGCTGGCAACGCTCAACGTGTCACCCAGCATGGTGACCCGTTGCCCGACCTGATCGACCAACCCACCCGCGCGGTCGACGACGTTTCCAACCAGCGGGACTTGTTCAATGGCCGAGGTACGCGCAAATGCGGACACTCCGCCACCCAGCGCCGAAACACCGCCGCCCAGATCGCCTGCGGTAGTGCCCACACTGGCGACGGTTGTACCCAAGGCATTACCGTCTGAACCCAGGTTGCCCAGGCCGTCGCTCACGCCGCTGCCGACACTGTTGACGGCGGTGCCGACCGAGGACACCAGCCCACCCACTCCGGCGCTCAGTGCCGTGGTGCGCGCCAGCGGGATCGCACTGACGGCATAACCCACACCCACCACGACATCGCCCACCTGGCCGACCGTGTCACCGAGTCCGCTGACGACCGCCGGCGTCACCAGTGTCGTGGCGGTTGGCGTCGTCGGTGTGGTCGGCGTGGTGGGCGTGGTGGGCGTACCTGGATTGGTCGGCGTCGTCGGCGTGCCGGGATTGCTCGGTGTCACCCCGCCGCCTCCACCAGCGACGCCGTCCCCGCCGCTGCTTCCTCCCGTACCGCCGCCAGCAGTACCATCACCCGCGCCGCCACTGCCACTGCCATTGCCATTGCCACCATCGCCGCCGCTGCTGGTACCGCCAGTAGCATTGTCGGAGCCGGACGAACCGTTCACATGACTTTTCGAGCCGCCGCCGCCACTGCTGCAACCGCCCAGGCTGACAGCGAGCATCAGGGCCAATATCGAAGAAATGAGTAAAGGTCGAGTTTTCATGTCGAGAATCCTTTCAACCACGATTGCGTGATATTCCAAAGAGGCGCAAAAGCGCCTGACGTGGCGATCATCACAACCCCCAGACCCGTATTAAACAATCCACGACTTGGTGTTAATCACTTGTGTATGTCGCGTTTAGCACGCACCTTTTGAAAAGGTTCACCCCTGAAAAATCGATGAATTGGCCGTTCTCAGGGAATTGCGCTGGTGAGTCGCTATGCTTGGACTACTACCGGAACGGATCAGGCAGATTGCGCACACCGTCCACGGTTCTGGTCCGTCAGGGATAGACGATTGAACAAGGAACGATCTCCAAACGCCCGTGAAGTTGCCATCCCCCTCAGGCCCAAAAAGGAGCCCGCCATGACCACAGTCGATCGCCTGAGGTATTTGCGCATTGTTCTGGTTCTGGCTGGCCTTGCGTGCCTGGCGCTCTACCCGCTTATGTTGTTCTGGCCGTCCGGTTGGGCCTGGCACACCGGTCACTCGGACTACCCGATGATGATCGTTGGCATCTACGCCACACTTGGCGTGTTCCTGATCCTGGCCGCGCGTGATCCATTGGCGAATCTGAGCCTGATCTGGTTCACCGTCTGGTCCAGTGCCGTACACGGGGCCGTCATGACCGCCCAGGCGCTCACCCAGCCGGAGCAGATGGGGCACTTGGCAGGTGACGTGCCGGCGCTGTTTATCGTTGTGGTTGCATTGGCCATCTTGACGCCGCGCTCGCGATTGGCGGATTGACCCGGGACACGCGACGGGGTTCAAGCGCGCGGTGGGTTCTTGAGGGTCGGGACGAAAATCGCTGACGCAGGGCGACCCGCGAGCTGGCCGCGATCGTTTCAGCCCCTGAAATGCTCAATTACGCGACATGCCATTTTGCTGCTACGACTATTGGAGGAGGATTCACCCACCCCCTCATCGAGGTCGTCGTCATGCAAGAACCGTCAAAAGAGCTTGAACCGTCGCCATGGCACGAAGGCGAGTTACGCCTGCAGCGCAGCGTCGGTGCGGTCGAGCGGATGGTCAAGCCGGGCAAGCTGCAGATGGCCCGCGACTGGTTGCCTGATCAGCATCGCGAGTTCTATGCGCAGTTGCCCTTTGTGGTGCTCGGTAGCGTCGATCCACAGGGCGATCCCTGGGCGACCTTGCGCGCGGGTCAGCCGGGGTTCATGCACTCGCCCGATCCGCGCCAGTTGGCCTTTGATCTGCCGAGAGAGCCTGCGGACCCGGCGGACGTCGGCATGCAGGACGGCGATGGTATCGGCATGCTCGGCATCGAGTTGCACACCCGGCGCCGCAACCGGCTCAACGGTGTTGTGCGGCGCACAGGCGACGACGGCTTTGACATCATCCCGACCCAGTCCTACGGCAACTGCCCGCGCTACATCCACCTGCGCCGTTACGCCTTCGATGACACGCCGCCGGGCGAGGTCAGCCAGTCTGAAGTCTTGAGCGAGCAGGACATCGCGACCATCACGGCAGCGGACTCGTTCTATGTCGCCTCCTACGTGGTGCGTGACGGTGAACGCCAGGTCGATGTGTCCCATCGCGGCGGCAAGCCGGGTTTCGTGCGGGTCGACGAGCACGGCGCACTGACCGTGCCGGATTTCAACGGCAATCTGTTCTTCAATACCCTCGGCAACATGCTGATCAATCCGCGCGCCGGGCTGGTGTTCGTCGACATGCGCAGCGGCGATCTGCTGCAAATGACCGGGCGCACCGAAGTCATCCTCGACTCGCCAGAGACCCTGGCTTTCATCGGCGCGGAGCGCATGTGGCGCTTTTTCCCCGAGCGGGTGATACGGCGACCCGGTGGCCTGCCGCTGCGCTGGGTCGACATGGAGGACGGCACCTCGCCCAATGTGCTGATGACCGGCAGTTGGGAAGACATGGCGCTGCGCCTGAAGGCCGCCGCGCTGCAACAAAGCTGGCGCCCGTATCGGGTGATCGACATCGTCGACGAGAGCGAGACCATCCGCTCGTTCCACCTGCTGCCCGATGATGGCGTGGGTGTACCGACCCGCCTGGCCGGGCAGCATCTGCCCATTCGCATCACCCTCGCCGGCCACGACAAGCCACTGGTGCGCACCTATACCCTGTCCGGCGCGCCGACTGACGACGTGCTGCGCATCAGCGTCAAACGTGAAGGTCTGGTCTCCAGCCATCTGCACGATCACATCGAAATTGGCGATCTGATCGAGGCCCGTGCCCCGGCCGGCGTGTTTACTGTCGATCCATCGGTGCGCCGCTCGGTGGTACTGCTCGCCGCCGGGGTAGGCGTGACGCCGGCGCTGTCCATGGCCCGGCATCTGGTGCACGAGGGCAAACGCACCCAGTATCGGCGGCCGACCTGGGTCTTTCAGTCCGCCTCCACCCTGGCGCAGATGCCCTTTCAGGAGGAGTTCGCCGCCCTCGCTGCGGCCTCTGACGGCAAGCTGCACTACGTGCGTGCGCTGAGCCACATCGAAGGTGCCGAAAAAGGTGTGGATTACGACTACGAAGGCCGGTTGAACGTCGGTTTGCTGCGCGAGCAACTGCCATTCGATGACTACGACTTTTACCTCTGCGGCCCGCAGGGTTTCATGCAGCAGATGTACGACGGTCTGCGCGCACTGGACATCAACGATTCACGCATCCACGCCGAAGCCTTCGGCCCCTCCAGCCTGCAACGCACCGGCAACAACAGCCAGCCGGTGGTGGAGCTGGCACCGGTCTCCAGCGAGTCGGTGGCGGTGATGTTCATGGCCTCGACCAAGGAAGCTCGCTGGAATCCGGGCGATGGCTCGCTGCTGGACCTGGCCGAGCAGCGCGATCTGGCGCCGCCGTTCGGCTGCCGTGGCGGCTCCTGCGGCACCTGTCGGACCAACATCCTGCAAGGCGCCGTGACCTACGCCCAACCACCGGAGTTTCAGGTTCCGGCCGGCGAGGCGCTGATCTGTTGCGCTTTTCCTGCCGCAGGGACGGAGCCGCTGCATCTGGAGCTGTGAACGCTGGCAAGCCGGACGGCTACGGGTCAGTGAAGATCACCGCGATGGCTTATGGCCGTAGGCCGTAGGAGCGCGCTTGCCCGCGAATGCGTCACTCCAGACAACGCTGTGTCGACTGCCCCACCGTCTTCGCGAGCAGGGCTCCCTCCCACAAAAAACACAGCGGTTCGGTGTGAATCCCCTGTGGGAGCGTGGCTTGCCCGCGAATGCGCCGGTCCAAACCCTGCAGGTATGCCTGACACGACGCCTTCGCGGGCAAGCCCGCTCCCACAGGTTCTGCGTATGTCACCGACTTGGCGGACAACCAGCCCTCCGTAGCAGTCCGGCTTGCCGGCGGCAGCGATCATGCGGACGCCACCGCCGGCAAGCCGGACTGCTACGGGCCAGCGAACACCCTTGTTTGCTTCTGGCCGAAGGCCTTAGGAGCGCGCTTGCCCGCGAGTGCGTCAGTCCAGACAACGCCGTCGTCGACTGACCCACCGCCTTCGCGAGCAGGGCTCCCTCCCACAAAAAACACAGCGGTTCGGTGTGAATCCCTTGTGAGAGCGTGGCTTGCCCGCGAATGCGCCGGTCCAAACCCTGCAGGTATGCCTGACACGATGCCTTCGCGGGCAAGCCCGCTCCCACAGGTTCTGCGTATGTCACCGACTTGGCGGACAACCAGCCCCCGTAGGAGCGCGCTTGCCCGCGAATGCGTCAGTCCAGACAACGCTGTGTCGACTGCGCCACCGCCTTCGCGAGCAGGGATCCCTCCCACAAAAAACACAGCGGTTCGGCGTGAATCCCTGTGGGAGCGTGGCTTGCCCGCGAATGCGCCGGTCAAGACCCTGCAGGTATGCCTGACACGACGCCTTCGCGGGCAAGCCTGCTCCCACAGGTTCTGCGTATGTCACCGACTTGCCGGATAACCAGGCCTCCGTAGCAGTCCGGCTTGCCGGCGGCAGCGATCATGCGGACGCCACCGCCGGCAAGCCGGACTGCTACGGGTCAGTGAACACCGCCGCGATGGCTTCTGGCCGGAGGCCGTGGGAGCGGGTTCAGGCTCAGCGTGCCGAACCGGCGTTACGCCGCGCTGGTTCCGCTTCGTGCAGGTAGCGGGTAAAGGTTTCCGGTGGCGCGGTCATGCCCTGACGGGTCAGCACCAGGCCCACGGCGCCACGGTGATAGCAGCCATGGGTGATGACGTGCAGGAGGATTTCTTCGCGCGTCATGCTGCCCTGCTTGCCATCGGTGAAGGCGAAGTCGATCTGCTCGGCCAGTTGCTCGGCGGTCAGCGCGCTGACGTAGTCGATCCACCAGGCATCGAGTTCAGCGATCTGCGCCTGCAGTTCCGCCAGCATCGGCGTTTCGACGGTGTTGGCGGCGACGTAGCTGTGTGTCGCGCCGGTCAGGTGCGCCTTGAAGATCTGGTCGACCACGTAAGTGTGGTTCATGGTGCGGATTGCGGTCATACCATCGAGTTGAGTGGCATCCAGACCCGACTTCGCCAGCTCGGCGAGGATTTCCCGATTGGATTTCGCCTTGAACTTGAACAGTGCTGCGTACATATAGAACCTATTCCTGCTGTACAAAAACGTGAGAGAAACCGGACGTCGTCGCGATCACGCCGAGGCCATATCGCGGCTCTGGGCCAGGGTCGGATAATCGGTGTAACCCTCTGCCCCGCCGCCTTGCAGCGTGTTCATGTCCAGCGGGTTGAGTTCGGCACCAAGGCGGAAGCGCTCGACCAGATCCGGGTTGGCGGCGAACAGACGGGCAAAGGCGATCATGTCGACCTTGTCGCTGGCGACGGCTTCATCGGCCTGGGCGAAGTCATAACCGTTGTTGCCGATCACCGGGCCATAAAACAGGCCACGCAGCTTGCGGAAATCCAGGCCCGGCACGTCGCGGGTCTGCAGCAGCTCGCCTTCGGCGAAATGCAGGTAGGCCAGGCCGTAGCGGTTCAGTTGCTCGACCAGATGCGTGTACAGCGCCTGCGGGTTGCTGTCGCGGATATCGCCGTAGGTCGACAGCGGGGACATCTTCACGCCGATCTTGTCCGCACCCCACACCGGGATCAACGCCTCGACGATTTCCAGCAGCAGACGGGTGCGGTTTTCCACCGAACCACCGTAGCGGTCGCTGCGCTGGTTGGTGCCGTCGCGCAGGAACTGGTCCAGCAGGAAGCCGTTGCCGGCATGCACTTCGATGCCGTCGAAGCCGGCGGCCTTGGCTCGCACGGCAGCCTGGACGTATTGCTCGATGATCCCCGGAATTTCTTCAGTGGTCAGCGCACGTGGCTCCGGCACGGCCTGCGGACCGGTGTCGGTGTAAACCTCGCCGTTCGGGCGGATGGCCGAGGGTGCGACCGGCTGGGCGCCGTTCTCCTGCAAGTCCGGATGGGACATACGCCCGCAGTGCCACAGCTGCATGAAGATCACGCTACCGCCGGCATGCACACGCTTGACGATGCCGGCCCAGGCTTGCACTTGTTCGGCGGAATAAATACCCGGCGAATTGCGGTAGCCCTTGCCCTGGCGAGAGATCTGCACGGACTCGGTAATGACCAGACCGGCACCGGCGCGCTGGCCGTAGTACTCGGCCATCAACGCAGTCGGCATGTCGTCGGCGGCAGCGCGCATGCGCGACATCGGCGATTTGACGATACGGTTGCGCAGTTGATACGGGCCAACTTGCAACGGGGTAAACAACGGGCTTTGTGAACGCGGGTCAGGCTGCGACATATCAATCTCTGCAAATAAGTCCATGCAACAGGAAATGCTTGGGCACGGTAATCACGGTTTGAGAACGTTTGAATCAGGAACACCCGAGCCCGTTATCGACAAATCATCGGGCTCGTTTATCCAGCGAGTACGGAGTGCGCAATTCAAAAGCAACAACTTCGATGTCCGAACTCGCTGTCAGCGCAACTCGTTACTTGGTCTTGGCGAAGTCAAACGGGCCTTTCGAGGTGACAAAGAACAGGCATTCGGTTTGCGAAATGCACTTGGTGACATGGGGTTCACCGCCCTTCTGATACCAGTAGGAACCCGGTGCCAGAGGATGATCGGGCGAGGTAGTGGTCGGTTCGTTCGCGACCACGCCGTTGATCACCACACCATAATAGCTGTAGGTGTGAGTGTGCAGCGGGCTGGCGGTATTGCCTTCCATCTTGATGAAGTTACTGTGTGCGCCCGCAGCAGGATCACCCCAGCCATTGGCAATCGTCAGGCCTTCCTTGTTTTGATAGAAGTGCATCTGGGTAACAGGCACGACAACCGAGGTGCCTTCTGTTGCATCAGTGGCGGCAAAAGCGGCAGGCGCCATAACGGCCGCAGCCAGAAACGATACAAGTGCATATTTGCGAGCAGTCATGTTCAGATCCCTCAAAAAGTTTGAGAAGTGTTGATTTCCGGCAGAAGTGCCATAGGGATCAGTTTCAGATAGGACAGCTTTTTGCGGAATATCCAAATCTGGCAATGCACAGTTTCATGCAACGAAACGGTTCCACCGGCCGCGTCGAACGTTCGGCAAGCCCCGCTGGACAGCCTGTCGGATATCACGCTTTGGTCTAATCCACATTTCCCGCATTTCATGAGAATGAGCCAGACATCCTGAACATCCGCGCCGCTACTATTACCGACAGCGCAACAGTGATTTATAAGAACTCCGGTTTAACCCCTGCCGTTTTCGCTCTACATTGCTGCCACTTCCAGCCACTAACCAGCGAGATTAAAAACATGAATCACTACTTCGGTGTTTCTACCCTGCTTGTCATGGCGTTACTCTCTGCCCCGGCAACTTATGCGAATGAATCTGGCGCCTTTGTCGCGCAAAATGCGCAGCGTCACGCAGAATGGATCGCGGCACAGAAAGAAAAACGGGAGATGATCGCAAATACCAATGAAGCCAAGTCGTCGGCCGCTATTGAAAAAGCCCAGGCAGCTACTGTTCAAAAGTAATGATGTCTTTGTTTATTCAACGGTCAATAACAGCGTTTAATTTTCTGTTTACCGTAAAATTCCGCAACACCGCCCCGGGCCATCGCCGACCGCGTCAATCCAGCATGTCGTGTCGACCTGCCCCCCGGAGAATGCGTTGGCAAGGCACTCATCTATAGCGCATGCGGACACATCGCCGGGTGCGCCCGCAGGCCAGCGACCATGAAGTCGACAAAACTCCGGACCCGCATCGAAGCCCTGCGCCGCTCTCGGTAAACCACATGTACGGGTAATGTCGGCAATTCGAAAGATTGCAATACGCGCTGCAGGCGTTCGTTCTTCAAGCATTCATACAATGGATAACTCAAACAACGTATCAACCCCGCACCATTGGCCGCTGCAATAATGGCTCCCTGGACGGTGGAGGAACTGAGTGTTGAAGGGGCTCTGACGTTGCACAGTTCTCCCTGATTCAGAAAGTCCCAACTCACCTTGCTGCGCATTCCTTCGGTCGCAATCAATCGGTGACGGTGCAGATCTTCAGGTACCTCGGGTACGCCATGCGCCAAAAAGTATTCCGGGCTACCACACACCACGGGACAGACTCGTCCGACAGGGCGTGCGATCAATGACGAGTTCGGCAAATCGCCGACCACGACGGCGACATCCAGCTCTTCTTCATGCATGTTGGGAAAGCGGTCACTATATTGCGCAAGCACCCTGACGCCTGGATACGCTTCCATGTAACCGGCCATCAACGGGGTCATGACGTAGTGACTGAACAGCAGCGGCATCAGCACCGTCAGATTGCCTTGTGCCTCGGCATGGAGTCCTCTGGCGGAGGCCTCTGCTCGCTCGACGTCCTTGATGATGCGAGCGCAGTCCGCCATGAAAGCCGCCCCCACGGAGGTCAGTACAATCCCCTTCGTGCTTCGATGCAGCAGGGGCACGCCAAAATCCGCTTCCAGCCGGGCAATGGCGCGAACAACCGTCGGCCTAGACACCTTCAGTCTGGACGCTGCCGCTGCCAGGCTCGGTTGTTCGGACAAGGCTTCAAACATGAGCATCTCATGGTACCGACTCATCACACGCCCTCTGCGGTGCGGGACTGAAGCGCCGCATCCCGCCCCAGCCGCTCGGCAAGAAAATCCACGAAGGTATGAATTTTCGCCGGCACCCGGTTGCTCTTCTGATGCACCACCTGGATGGGTAGCGCAGCGGGCTCGAACTCTTGCAGCACCACCTCCAGCGCACCCGACGCCACCAGACTGGCCACCTGATAAGAAAGCACCCGGGTGACTCCCCATCCGGAAGTGGCGATATTGATCGCCGCCTGATTGGCGGTCACCACCAGACGCGGTTCGAGGCGAACGTTCAGCTCCTGCTCACCCTGACGGAATTGCCAGTCGCTCAGCAAATGACTGGCTGACGACATCACGATATTGGCCGAATCCAGATCGGCGGGATGACGCGGCTTGCCACACCGGGCGAAATAGGCCGGTGCTCCGCAGATCACCTGCCGCACCTCGCCGACCCTGATCACCTGATGGTTGGCATCCGCCAGGTGCCCGATGCGGATCGCGACATCCACGCCCTCCTCCATCATGTTCACCACCCGGTCGACCAACATCACATTGAGATTGACGGTGGGAAAAAGATCGACGTATTCCGCCAGCAGCGGAGCGATGTACTGCTCGCCGAACAGAACGGGGGCGGTCACATTCAAATGGCCGCGAGGCCTGGAGTAACTGCCTGCCGCCGCCTCTTCGGCTTCGTCGACCTCATTGAGGATTCGTCGGCAGTCTTCCAGATAACGCTGCCCCGCTTCCGTCAGATGCAGGCTACGCGTGGTCCGCGCCAACAGCTGCGTGCCGATTCGCTCCTCCATCGCGGCAATCACTCGCGTCACGCTGGGCGGCGAGATATTCAGACGACGGGCAGCAGCAGCGAACCCCTCCTCTTCGGCCACGGCGGTGAACACCTGCATTTCCTGAAACCGGTCCATAAGCAACCCTGTCATGTTGAGAGGGTCGCGGTTGTTCACCCCACCCAGTGTGTAAAAACAGTAAGCCCGCCCTCCAACGGAAGGCGTGCCTGACTTCTCGACTCGCCCTCCCTGGGAAATCCGGCTGAGCGGAGGTGCACCGACTGCCCACCTTCGCCCGGTCCGTGACTGTTCAAATCAGGCCCAGTGGTCTAGGCGCCTCCCCCATCATCCCGACTCCTCGTCAGGCACGGAATGACCAGGAATCGCAATCCAGCATTTCTAAACGCGAAATAATCATCGCCGACCGTTGGCACCGGATGTGCTCTGGTTGCTTGACGAAGCAAGGCCTCGACTCATCGCCGCTTCGAGCCTCACCGGAGACAGGTCTGCCCGCCAATACCGCTCGGCAAACCATCTTCAATGATCAGAACTTCATTCCCAGAGGCGCTGACAACGTCGTTGCCGTTCGAGTTGGCGCCGATCTTTCCCCAAAGCAGGAAGCCCCGAAGAAAGCAAAGCTGACGATCGTCCGGCAACCACTCAGCATGAAAGAACGTGTGTGCTGGCCTTACAGGCAGGGCAGTATCGAATCCCGAAACTGCCGCGCCTCGGTGGGGTTCAAGCATCGGAGCTGAAGGGCGCAGGGATGAACTGGTCAAGACGCGTCCGGGCTGACAACCGCTAGATCGTGTTGAAATAGCAATGCGCTGCGGTGCTCACCACCGATATCCGCTTCTCGATCGCTCGCCCCTGGTAATCACGGGCGATGCGCACGATCTGCAGCAGCGCCGCGCCCTCTTTTACCCCTAAAGCCTCGCTCTGCACGGCATTGGCGTGGATCGCCACGATACGCTCGTCGGCATGCGCGACGGTCGCGCCGAAACGGTGCTGGTACAGGTGATACAGGGTGTTGGGAAGCACCTCCGGCTGCCGCTCCAGCCCCAGAAAACGCTCGGCACACACCACGATGTCTTCATGGATCGTCGCCTTGCCGTCCAGTTCTCGCGTGCGCGAGATGTGGATGACTTTGGCACCGGCGCTCAAACCCAGATCCTTCGCCTCTTCCGCGCTGGCCTTGCGCAGGGTGCGCCCCAGCACCATGGACACCGGCATGCTGCGCCCGCCATCCATCCGCGAAATATTGAAGAAGCGAAACAACGCCTGATCGGCATCGTGGGTGGCCACCGAAGTGCCTTTGCCCTGCTGGCGTACCACCACGTTGTCGGCCATCAGCTCGTTCAGGGCCTTGCGCAACGTCCCCACACTCACGCCATAGGTTGTCGCCAGCGCCGCCTCGCTGGGGATGAACGTGCCCGGCGACCATTCCCCTGAGCTGATGCGTTCCATCAGCAGATCCTTGATCTGTCGGTACAGCGGCTGGAAGTTCGGCGCTTTGAAATCGGCGGGCATGGTTTCGTTCATGGCGGTCAGTCATCAAATGGTGAATGCCCGAAGTATAACCCGAAAACGAAAAAAACTATTCCTCCTTGACTATCCTGCATCCTATGTCCTATACAGGACTTAAGGTAGATGAGTGACCGTCAATGAGGAGAACAACAATGAGCATTGATTTTGTCGTTCACGACGCTGATGACGCTGTTGGCGTCGTTGTCGTCGAGGGCGTGAAGGCAGGACAGAAGCTGACCGGCTGGGTGATGGACCAGGACAAGACCCTTGAATTCATGGTCAAGAGCGACATCCCGATCGGGCACAAGCTGGCCATCCGCGATCTGCAGGAAGGTGACACCGTCGTCAAATACGGTGTCGACATTGGCCGCGTGATCAAGCCAATCCGCGAAGGCGAACACCTTCACGTCCACAACGTCAAAACCAAACGGTGGTAAGCATGGAACTCAACGGACGCACTTTCATGGGGTACCGCCGCGACAACGGTCGTGTGGGCATTCGCAACCACGTGATCATCCTGCCGGTGGACGACATCTCCAACGCCGCCGCCGAGGCGGTGGCAAACAACATCAAGGGCACGCTGGGTCTGCCGCACCCTTACGGTCGCCTGCAATTCGGCGAAGACCTTGAACTGCATTTCCGCACCCTGATCGGCACCGGCTGCAACCCTAACGTCGCGGCGGTGGTGGTGATCGGCATCGAACCGGGCTGGACCAAGCGTGTCGTCGACGGCATCCGCGCCACCGGCAAGCCGGTCGAAGGCTTCTGGATCGAGCAGAACGGCGATCACAACACTATCTGTGCCGCCTCACGCAAGGCCCGCGAGTTCGTGCAATACGCCACCGAGCTGCGTCGTGAAGAATGCGACATCAAGGAACTGTGGGTTTCGACCAAGTGCGGCGAGTCCGACACCACCTCCGGCTGCGGCGCCAACCCTACCGTTGGTAACGCGTTCGACAAGCTGTATGCCAAAGGCTGCACGCTGGTGTTCGGTGAAACCTCCGAGCTGACCGGCGGTGAGCACCTGGTGGCGGAACGCTGCGCCACATCTGCCGTGCGAGAGAAATTCCAGTTCATGTTCGACCGCTACAGCGCCATGATCGACCGCTGGAAAACCAGTGACCTGTCCGAGTCGCAGCCGACCAAGGGCAACATCGAAGGCGGTCTGACGACCATCGAGGAAAAAGCCCTAGGCAACATCCAGAAGATCGGCCGCAAGTGCCGGGTCGACGGAGTGCTAGACAAAGCCGAGGAGCCCACCGGCCCGGGACTGTGGTTCATGGATTCCTCGTCTGCCGCCGCCGAGATGGTCACGCTGTGCGCGGCCTCCGGTTATGTCGCGCACTTCTTCCCCACCGGCCAGGGCAACGTGATCGGTAACCCGATTCTGCCGGTGATCAAGATCTGCGCGAACCCTCGGACATTCCGCACCATGGGTGAGCACATCGACGTCGATGTGTCCGGCCTGCTGCGCCGGGAAATCAACATGGACGACGCCGGCGACCGCCTGCTGGACATGCTGATGCGCACAGCGAACGGCCGCTTCACCGCCGCCGAAGCCCTGGGCCACCGCGAGTTCGTGCTGACCCGCCTGTTTGAGAGCGCCTGACGCACCGCGCCGTTGCCCTTGCCGGGCAACGGCGCTTTTCCTCTTCCCCTTCGCTGTTCCCGCTTTCAAGAAGTACGTCTCACAACAACCATAAATGGAGACCTTCATGAATCAGCTCGCCGCTTGCGCACGTCCCTCTGCCGGCTTCTGTCTTCGACGACCGTCGTGATCAGGCCGGTGCATCTGCACTCCAAAAGACAAAAACAACACCTGTTGCCCCTGCCTTGGTCCGCGCGATCGACGTGGGGCCTTCGCTCATGGAGAGACACCCGTGAAAATCCTCAAGAACCTTTATGTTCAGGTCGTCATCGGTCTGATCGCCGGCATCCTTCTGGGCTACTGCTGGCCCTCGGTCGGGGTGGAAATGAAACCCTTGGGTGACACGTTCATCCGCCTGATCAAGATGCTCATCACCCTGGTGATTTTCTGCACCGTCGCCATCGGCATCGCCCGCATGGAAAGCCTCAAGGAGTTGGGCAAGGTCGGTTTCAAGACGCTGATCTACTTCGAGGTCATCACCTCCATCGCACTGCTGCTCGGCATGGTCATCGCCAACCTGGTCCAGCCCGGCGCCGGCATGAACATCGACCCTGCCAGCCTGGACTCCGGTGCAATGTCGCAATACCTCACACAGGTGCACGCGCAGGAGTCCTCCAGCCTGCTCACGCAACTGGTCCCCAGCTCGGTCGTCGGTGCTTTCGCCAGCGGCAACCTGCTTCAGGTCCTGCTGTTTTCGGTGTTGTTCGGGGTGGCGCTGTCGGGGATGTCCCGGCGTAGCCGTCTCGCGGCGCGGGTGATCGAGCAGTTCGGCGAAACCCTGCTGCGCATCGTCAGCATGATCATGTGGCTGGCGCCGATCGGTGCCTTCGGCGCCATGGCGTTCACCATCGGTCAGTACGGCATCAGCGCACTGCAGCAGATGGGCTTGCTGATCGTCTGCCTCTACGTCTCCTGCCTGTTGTTCGTGGGCATCGTGCTGGGGTCGGTGAGCTTTGCCTGCGGCGTGAACATCTGGTCGCTGGTCAAGTATTTCCGCGAGGAACTGTTGATCGTGCTGGGCACCTCGACCACCGAATCCGTGCTGCCGCGACTGATGCAGAAGATGGAACTGCTGGGGTGCGAGAAGTCGATCGTCGGCCTGGTGCTGCCGACCGGTTACTCGTTCAACCTCGACGGAGCGGCGATCTATCTGACCATGTCCTCGCTGTTCCTGGCTCAGGCGCTGAACATCGATCTGTCCTGGAGCCAGCAGATCAGCCTGCTGGTGATTCTGCTGATCACCTCCAAGGGTGGTGCAGGCGTGGCGGGTGCGGCGCTGATCGTGTTGACCGCTACCCTGGCCAGCCACGACATCATTCCCGTCGCGGCGATTACCCTGATTCTGGGCATCGACCGGATTCTCAACGAAGTGCGCGCCCTGACCAACATGATGGGCAATGTCGTCGGGACCCTCGCCATCGCCCGCTGGGAAGGCAAACTTGATCTGGCAAAGGCGCGTGCAGAACTGGCGGCACCCCGCAAACTGAATCCGGCGCCCGATGCACAGACCAGCCTGAGCCGATCGTCCTTGAATCTCCCGGAGAAAAAACTGTGAAACCATCGATCACATGGAGCCCATCATGACAGTCCCTATCACGGTTCAAGACGCCTACGACCTGGCACTGACTGCGCTGGTTCATGCCGGCATGCCCGCCACGCCCGCACGCAGCTGTGCCAAGGCATTGCTGCTCGCCGAACAGGACGGCCTGCCTTCCCACGGTCTCTCCCGCCTGCCCTTCTACCTCGACCAGATGGCCAGCGGCAAGGTCGATGCTCAGGCGGTACCGCGCATCGAGCTGGACGGCGCCGTGGTACGCGTGGATGCCGCAAACGGCCTGGCCTTCGCGGCCATCGATGCGGGTCTGGATGCCGCCATCCCCGTGTGCAAACGGTCGGGCATCACCGCACTGTCGATTTCCAGGTCACACCACTTCGGCGTCGCCGGCCAGCCCGTGGAGCGCGCGGCACAGGAGGGCCTGCTGGCACTGGCCCTGAGCAACGCGCCGGCCGCAATGGCGCCCTGGGGCGGGCGCACGCCATTGTTCGGCACCAACCCGATCGCCTTCGCCTCGCCGCGCCTCAATGGCGAACCCTTGGTGATCGATCTGTCGCTGTCCAAGGTCGCGAGGGGCAAGGTCATGCTCGCGAAAAAGGCCGGCAAACCGATTCCGTCCGGCTGGGCCATCGATGCGGACGGCGCAGACACCACCGACCCGGATGCCGCGCTCGCAGGCAGCATGGTGCCCATGGGCGACGCCAAGGGGGCGGCGCTCGCCCTGATGGTCGAATTGCTGACGGCAGGGCTGGCGGGCAGTCATTTCGGCTTTCAGGCCACCTCCTTTTTCGATGCAGAAGGCGAAGCACCGGGGGTGGGCCATTTGCTGCTGCTGTTTGATCCCGAACGTTTTGGCAGAGGCTATCTGCAGCATGTCGAGGCTCTGTTTCTGGCGATGCTGGCACAACCGGGCGTGCGTTTACCGGGTCAGCGCCGCGCGATGGAGCGTCTGGAACGTAGCGAGTTGATCAGCCTGCCCCAGGCGTTGATCACTGATTTGCAAAGCCGCTGCTGAAACTGAAATGCAGTGCCATTGCTGGCACTGCATTTTTCGCAAGACCAGGGGACGACCGCCCGGCTCGGAACCGGGCGGTCAGCCTTGAATCAGTGCCCTGGCACCAGCACCAGCTTGCCGGACGCGGTGCGTTGTTCGTGCAAGTCGGTGAAGGCTGTTGCACCCTCACTCAGGTGGCGGGTTTCGACCCATTCCAGATCACCGAACGCGCCCTCCTCCAGCGCAGCCACCGTGGCGTACATGTCGGCCATGCTGTAGGTGTAGGTCCCCAGCAAAGAAACCTCGGCCAGCGTCAGCTTGCGCATGTCGATCTCACTGGCCCAGTCCTGCAGGCCGATGTGCATGATGACGCCCCCCGGCTTGACGGCGCTCAGGGCCGCGTTGCGGGTGGCCTTGGCGCCCACCGCGTCGATGACGTAGTCGTATGCGTTTTCTTCAGCCGCTGTCTCCAGTGGATTGAACGCCTCGCAACCTGCGTGTTTCCACGCCGACTCGCGCCGAAGCGGATTGACTTCGGCCATGCTGACCCGGCGACAACCGTAGGAGCGCAACAACAAGGCAGCCAACAGTCCCACCGCACCGCCACCGATGATCAATGTGCGCACCTCCGGCAGTGGCCGGGCCAGCACGCGCATCGACAGGTTTATGGCGTGCAGCGCGGTCGCCGCAGGTTCGGTGATCGCCGCATGCAGCAATGACAGCCCTTCCGGAATCGGAATCACCGACGCCGCTGGAATGGCCAGGTACTCGGCGAATGCACCGGGGCGGGTCATGCCGATCATTGTGCGGTTCTCGCAAAGGTTGTCACGACCTTGCCGGCAGAATGCGCAGTAGCCACAGGTGATCAACGGATTGACCGTCACGCGCTGCCCGACCGCCAGCCGCGGCGCGGCGCTTTCCATCACCGTGCCGGACAGCTCATGCCCCAATACCAGTCCCGGCAGACGACGGGGATCGTGGCCATGGAAAGCATGCATGTCAGAACCACAGATTCCGGCTGCCGCCACTTTGATGATCACCTCGCCTGGGTGCAATTCGGGGTAGGGTCGATCTTGCAGCTGCATTTCCAGAGGTTGCGTGTACACAAGCGCTTTCATGATGATTCCTTGTTGTTATAGGGCTGCTTATGAATGGCTGGCAGGCAAAGGCTCGAAATGCTGCTGAGTCTCGCCCACGGCACGACGTCGCCCGATCCAGCGCGCGCACGCTGCACTGATCAAGCCGATGCACAAGACATAGGTACACAGAAACCAGGGATCACCGGCGTCGACGGTGGTAAGCACCGCGGCAATGATCGGCGTCATCCCGCCGGCAAACACCCCCGCCACCTGGTAGACGAACGAGATGCCGGTGTAGCGGACCGAGGCATCGAAACACTCCGAAAACAGCGACGACATGGTGCCGAACACCGCCGCATGGAAGATTCCGAACGGGATGATGATCGCCAGCCATACCAGCCACAGATGGTCGGCGAAGGTATGCATCACCCAGAACGCGGGGAACACCGACAACGCCGAAAGAAACGCGCCCATCCCGTAGATCCGCGCCTTGCCGACGCGATCGGCGACATGCCCCCAGAACGGAATGAAACAACTCATCAGCAAGGCGCTGAGCATGATGCCGATCAGTGCGCTGGTGCGTGGCAGGTGCAGCTGCTGGGTCAGATAGTTGAGCGAGTACACGCCGAAGACGTTGAAAAACACCCCGTCGATCATCCGCGCGCCCATGCAGGCGAAGATCATCTTCGGGTAGCGCTTCAGCATCTGAACGATCGGAAGACTCTGCCGCGCCCGGGTGCGGACATGCTTTTTGGCTTCCTTGAAATCGGCGGTTTCGCTGACGCTGCTGCGGATGTAACTGCCGACCAGCACGAACACCCCGCTGAGCAGAAACGCACAGCGCCAGCCCCAGCTCATGAACTGCTCGTCGCTGAGCAGCCAGGACAGCAAGCCGATCACGCCCGAGGCCGTGACGAGACCGAGGGACATACCGATCTGCGGCAAGCTGGCGAAGAAACCGCGACGCTCCGGAGGCGCCGATTCGTAGGTCATCAGCACCGAACCACCCCACTCACCACCCAGGCCGATGCCCTGGAAGATGCGGCAGGCCAACAGCAGAATGGGCGCCGTCATGCCGATCTGCTCGTAGGTCGGAATGACGCCGATGAGCACCGTCGCACCGCCCATCAGGGCCAAGGTCACGATCAGCATTTTCTTGCGGCCCAGGGTGTCACCGAAATGGCCGAACACCACACCGCCCAAGGGTCGTGCAATGAAACCCACGGCGAATACCCCGTACGACAACAGCACTGAGGTCATCGGATCATCGCCGGGGAAATACAGTTTGTTGAACACCAGGCCGGCGACCACGCCGTAAAGAAAGAAGTCGTACCATTCGATGACCGAGCCGAGAATGCTCGACACCGTGGCACGTCGCAGGTTGGATGAGGCAGGAGCAGTGGAAGTCATTGTTTTTATCTCCACGGTCAAACCGGTATTGGCCGCCCACCGGGCAGGCCGGAATTAGTTGGCGGTATAGCCGCCATCGACCATCAACGTCTGGCCGGTGACATAGCTGCTGGCGTTGCTGGCGAAGAACACGGTCGTACCCGCCAGGTCATCCAATTGTCCGTTGCGCCCGATGCAGGTGCGTTCGGCATGACGCTGCGCCAGGGCATCGTCGGCAAATACGGCGGCCGTCAACTCAGTGGGGAAAAAGCCCGGGCCGATGGCATTGCAGGTGATGCCGTGACGCGACCAGCGCTGCGCGATCGCACGGGTCAACTGCACGACACCGCCCTTGCCTCCGCCATACGGCGCGCTGTTGGCAAACGCCCTGAAGGACTGCAGCGAGGCAATATTGATGATTCGCCCCCACCCGCGTTCGGCCATTTGTGGCGCCAGCGCCTGAACCAGAAAGAACGGCGCTTTCAGATGCAGCGCCAATTGCTCGTCCCATGACTCGGACGTCACGTCCTCGAACGGCTCGCGACGATTCACCCCCGCAGCGTTCACCAGAATATCCACCTGCCCCATGCGGGCGAGCACCTCTTGAGCGGCAGCCTGCAACGCGGTCACCGAGGTCAGATCACAGCTGCAGTACTGGGCATCGATGTCCTGTTGCCGCAATCGGTCGACCTGTTGCCTGAGCGCGGTTTCGCGGCGGGCCATGAGCACCACCCGCGCACCCGCCTCCCCCAGCGCCTGCGCCATGGCCGCGCCGATGCCTGAGCCACCGCCGGTGATCAGCGCCGTGCGCCCATGCAGATCAAACAAGTTATTCGGTTTCATGCAAAGACTCCTGGCGCGCCGGCTGATGACCAGCCCTGCGCGCAACCATAGCGAATCAACGGGTGACGGGCTCGCCGCAGACGAACTGTTCGCCGGGGAAGTACTTCGCCAAACGGTCATCGGCAGTCCGAGCATGGGCTTCCATGCCTTCAAGGCGCGAGATGCGCGCCGTGACTTGACCGATCTGACGCACGGCCTCGCGCGGCATGCGCTGCCACGTCAGGGTCTTGAGAAACTTGTGTACCGAGAGACCGCCAGAGTAGCGCGCCGCGCCCTTGGTCGGCAGCACGTGGTTCGGACCACTGCACTTGTCACCGAACGCCACGGTGGTTTCCTCGCCCATGAACAGGGAGCCATAGCAGGTGAGGTTCTCCAGCCACCAGTTCAGATCTTCCGTATGCACCTCCAGGTGCTCGCTGGCATAGCGATCGGAAACCTCGACCACTTCCTCGCGGGTGTTGCACAGAATGACTTCGCCGTAATCGCGCCAGGCACAAAAGGCAGCGTCGCGGGCAATGGGGGGCAGCGCTTCGATCAAGGCAGGCACCTTGGCCATCACCGCCTCGGCCAGGCTACGTGATGTGGTGAACAGCCAGGCGGGCGACTCGTGACCGTGCTCCGCCTGGCCCACCAGATCACTGGCCACGATGTCAGCGTCTGCCGTGTGATCCGCGATGACCGCGACCTCCGAAGGCCCGGCAAACACATCGATGCCCACCTTGCCGAACAGCGTGCGCTTGGCCTCGGCGACGAATTTGTTGCCCGGCCCGACCACGACGTCGGCGGGTTTGCCGGTGAACAACCCATACGCCATGGTGGCAATGGCCTGCACGCCGCCCAGGGTCATGATCACGTCAGCGCCTGCCGATTTGAACGCATACAACACATAGGGATGAATGCTCTCGCCCAGGAACGGGCTGGAACAGGCAATCACCGTCTTGACCCCTGCCGCCTTGGCCGTGGCAACGCCCATGTACGCCGAAGCGATATGCGCGTAGCGCCCGGCAGGGGCGTAGCAGCCCACCACGTTGACCGGGATGACGCGCTGGCCGGCGATCACGCCGGAAGGCAGCGTTGTCTGGAAGTCCTCGATGGAGGCGCGCTGGGCACGGGCGAATTCGTAGACCTGACGCGCGGCGAAGTCGATGTCATCGCGAACCCGCTTGGGCACTTCGGCGGTACGCCGGTCGATTTCCGCGTCACTCAACACGATGTCACCACTCCACTTGTCGAGCTTGAGCGCGTATTCGCGAACGGCGTCTTCACCGCGCTTCTCGATGTTGTCGAGCATCTCGGTCACCACCTGTTGCGCGGCGGCGGTGTTGGAGTCAGCGGTTTTACTGGCTTGCTTGAGGTAGGTAATTGCCATGGTGTCTCCGTGCCTAAGTCACGTTGTTGTTTTTGTAATGGTTGGGGTCACGTAGCGCTTAGGGATTTCATGAAACCAAATGAAAGCGCTTTCATTCGACTCTAGACCGCTTATTCCACAGGTCAACAAGTTGCGGAAAAAAATGCCGAATGGTTGTATTGTCGGTGTCCCTGCACGCAACGGATCACCATGAATTCACGCCCTCGCCTTCACGACGTTGCCGCTCTGGCTGGCGTTTCTCCCGCTACGGTGTCCCGCGCCCTGTCCAATCCGCAGCTGGTGCGCGCCGACACACGCGAAAAGATCCAGGCCGCTATCGAACGCCTCGGCTACCTGCCTGACGGTTCAGCCAGGGCGCTGGCGTCCGGCCGTGCGCGTACCATCGGCGCGATCATGCCGACCCTCGACAACGCGATCTTCGCGCAGGCGGTGCAAGGCCTGCAGACCAGCCTGGCGAACGAGGGTTATCAGCTGTTGCTGGCCACCCATGAATACAACCCCAGCGCCGAGCTCGAACTGATCCGAGCCCTGCTTGGGCAGGCCATCGACGGGCTGGTGTTGGTGGGTGCCGACCACCCTCCCCAGGTCTGGGAGCTGGTCCGTGCTCATGACGTCCGATTGCTGGTGACCTGGGCCATGCACCCTACTCAGCCATCGCTGGCATTCGACAACTATCGTGTCGGGCAACTGGCCGCCGAACATCTGTTGCAACTGGGCCACCACAACATGGGCGTGATCTCCGGTCACTTCCGCCACAATGACCGGGCCCGGGCCCGTCTGGCCGGTTTCCGCGAAACGCTGTGCAAGGCCGGGCTGACCCTGCCGGACGGCAATGTCGTCGAGCAACCGTTCGGTTTCGACGGCGGTCGCGCCGGCCTCAATCAACTCCTCAAGCTCAATCCCCGTCCCACTGCGGTCTTCTGCGGCAACGATGTGCTGTCAGTCGGCTGCCTGTTTCAGGCGCAGGCCCTGGGCATGAACGTCCCCGATGACCTGTCCATCGTCGGTTGCGACAACCTGCCATTGACGGCCCAGGTGAGCCCGGGCCTGACCACCGTGCGGTTGCCCACGTATGAGCTGGGACAACGCACTGCCGCG
Source organism: Pseudomonas sp. NPDC090208 (assembly GCF_044746785.1). NCBI lineage: Bacteria > Pseudomonadati > Pseudomonadota > Gammaproteobacteria > Pseudomonadales > Pseudomonadaceae > Pseudomonas > Pseudomonas sp. NPDC090208. The sequence continues at coordinate 34,187 of NZ_JBIVCU010000015.1, read as the reverse complement.
ACTTTGATGCGCTGGATACGTTCCGGGCAGGTGCCCGACAGCGATTACCTGCCGATCGAACTGATCGTGCGCGGCACCACGGCCGCGCCACGATAGGTTCAGGTTCGCCCGCTCACGACTTGCCGGTGCAAGGGGCCGATGCGGCCTTGTTGAGGCCGGCGATGCAGGGCGAAACGAACAAGGTCCCCTTCCAGGCGCCCGCCAGCGTCTTGCTGCCGACCAACAGCCACATGACCGCCAACCCCAACACCATCAGCGAGCCCAGCGCGGTCATGAAACCCGAGTCCAGCGTACTCGCCAGCTTCAAGGTCGCCACACAGTAGACGCCCAGGGGAAACGTGAATCCCCACCAGCCGAGGTTGAACGGAATGCCGGCCTTGAGGTAGCGCAGGGTGATCAACAGCGCCAGCATCAGCCACCAGGCGCCAAGGCCCCAGAACAGCAGTCCGCTTATCAGCCCGATACCGGCGGCCACTTCACCTATTTGAGCCATGCCGTTGGCGGCAAATATGGCTGGAGCATCGGCCCCCAGCAACAACATCCCCAAGGCGCCCGTGCCGATCGGCCCCAGCGACAGCCAGCTCGACGCCGCCATGCTTTCGTGGGGCAGTTTGTGCAGGGCCATGCGCAGCAGCAAGATGACCAGAATACTCATCGCCACGGGCACCGAGAACGCCCAGAGGACATAACTGGTCAGCAACACACGCAGCTGCATGGCGCTGTCTGCCAGATGCGGTGCGAGCAGGCCGCCACTGGCAGCGGTCACCTCCGCCGCAACAACGGGCAGCAGCCAGACGGCGGTCATCTGATCGATGGAGTGCTGCTGACGGGTGAACATCATGAACGGAATGATCACCCCGCAGGCCATCGCCAGCGCCACGTCCACCCACCACAGCACATGGGCGACAGTCACCATGCCGTCGCCCCAACGACCGATGCCATAGGCCAGAAATCCGTTGACGATCGTGGCGAGCCCCATGGGAATGGTGCCAAAAAACATCGAAACCGTCGGGTGAGCAAAGATCCGCCGCGCTTCGTGGAAAAACATCACCCAGCGGCTGGCGTACATGAGCGAGAACAGCGTGAACAGGCCGATATTGAACAACCACAGCGCCTCACCGATTTCACGCAGCAGCGGTGCATGGAACGGCAGCTGACCCAGGGCCAGCGCAAGAATGCCCGTACCCATCGTGGCGGCGAACCAGTTAGGCGTGAATTGGCGGATCGCTTCCCTTGGCGTGGGTAAAGCCGCCAATGGCGGGTGCAGGTTCATGAACCCTGCTGTTTTTAGATTGCTCATCGTGAGTCTCCGGCCTGTTTGTACAGTGACGTCAACATACGGCGCGCCGAATTACCTTTCCAACGGATAATATCGCTTTGTTCTACCTGAATTTCAGGTAAACATAGCCACTCACGTCCTTACTGGTTTACCGCCATGAAGCTCAATCTGCGCCAGCTACAGATTTTCTGTGCCATCAGCGAGCACGGCAGCACCACCAGCGCAGCGCAGGCGGTGGCGCTTTCGCAATCGGCGACCAGCGCGGCACTCAACGAGCTGGAAAACACCTTGGGCACGCGCTTTTTCGACCGGGTAGGCAAGCGCCTGATCCTCAATGACAACGGCCGCGCCCTGCTGCCCAAGGCGCGGCGCATGCTCGATGCGGCACAACAGATAGAAAGCGACTTCAGCCCCGCCAGCGAACTCAAGAGCCGGTTGCGCATCGGCGCCAGCAGCACCATCGGCAATTACATCCTGCCCAGCCTCCTCTGCCAGACACGGACCTCGATACCCGGCTTGAGCGTTGACGTCGATATCGGCAACAGCGCGCAGGTCGCCGCACTCGTCGCCAATTTCGACATCGACATGGGGCTGATCGAAGGCCCCTGCCATCTGCCCCAACTGATCGCAGAACCCTGGCTGGTGGACGAACTGCTGATCGTCGCCGGCGCGAGCCACCCGCTGGCCCGGGAACCAGCGGTAAGCCTGGGGCAGTTGTGCGATGCCGAGTGGCTGCTGCGTGAACCGGGGTCGGGTACCCGGGAAGAGGTCGAACACTTGCTGCTGCGCCATCTTCACGGCTTGAGCGACACCCGTGAAATGGGCAGCTCCGAGGCGATCAAGCGCACCCTTGCCCAAGGGCTGGGCATCAGTTGCCTGTCACGCTGGGTGGTCGCCGACCTGCTGGAGTCGGGCGCGTTGAAAGTCCTGCAGAGCGGCCTGCCGACATTCACCCGGCGCTTCTTCCTGATCCGACATCGCGACAAGTTCGTGTCGTCCCGACTGGCCAACTTCTGGACGCAATGCGCAGGCTTTCCGCGGGCCTGACATTCGATGCCGCAGGATTCACTTGGCGTTGCTGCCCGAAAGGAGGATGCCAATTGGTTCTGCGGAGACGTCGTCGCCGAAGTCGTCGGCGAGAAAGGCATTGCCCTCAACGCGATGGCAATGCCTGTTTTCAAACGGGTATTGCCATCAAGACGTCAACCGTCGAGATGCCTCGGGCCACGGCCCCTCGCCCAGCATCGCGGCGACCGTGCGCTCGCCCAACCCCAGGCCCACACTCATGCCAAGGCCGGTATGCATCAGCACCGCCGTCACGCTGTCGCCGACCCGCAGCACACTGAACGGACCCGGGCCGCGTGTGCCATACACCCCTTGCCAGCGCTCCAGCACCTGAAGCCGTGCGCCCAACGTCTGTTCGGCCAGATCGATCATCAGTCGGTCTACCGCGTCATCGTTGAACGGCACTGCATCGCTGCCGTAGTGGTGGGAATCGCCAATGATCAGTTCGCCGTAAGGGGTCGGGCTGACCAGCAAGTGGATGCCATGCGCTTCCAGATCGGGGTGGTTGCGGCGAATCTCCGACCTTAACGCCTCGGCTTCCGGCAGGTCGGAAAACGCGCCGTAATGTACGCAACTGAGCCCGGTCAGCACCGCGTGCTGCAAATCCAGCGGCTGCGCCAGGCGCGCACGCAGCATCTGCAGGCGGCACACCGACGGGTTCAAGGTGGCGATCTGTTCGGCAAGCAGTGTCTGGTAATCATGCCCGGAGCAGACCAGCACATGCCGCGCCGTGAAACGCCCCGCCGTGGTCAGCGCACTCCCGGCCTCGACGTCTCTGACCAGCGTGGAAAAGTGGAACTCGACACCCAGCCCACGCAGGTACTCGACGATCTGTGGCAGCGCCTCGCGAGAAAACAGCTGCTGATCATCCAGGCCATGCAAGGCGGCACGGTGATGGGCGAAGCGACCTTCATACAACTCCGCCAACGCCTTGCCGCGCAGAAGCTCGACCCGGTAACCGTGCTCGCGAGCCCGCCCGGTACAGAATGCGTCGAGTACGGCTTCCTCGGCTTCGGTGCGCGCGAAGATCAGTGAGCCCTGTTTTTTCAAGGCAAGCCCGGCAGCGTCGCCAAGTGTTTGCCAAAGGCCGTGGGACTGGCGCGCCAGATCGAGCATCGGCCCTGGCGCCTGGCCGGTGACCAGTGCCTGACCGAAATTACGGATCGAGGCGCCCAGTGGCCGGTCGCAGCGCTCGAAAACCCGTACCTTCAAGCCGCGACGAACGCCCGCCCAGGCATGGGCAAGGCCGAGAATACCGGCACCGACGATCAGCAGGTCACAGTTGTGCTGACTCATGGGGAAACTCCTGAACGAAAAGAGATTGCCACACAGGCGGGTTGAATCGAGGCGCAACCCGCAGGAGCGGGCTGCGCCACCTCATCACTTGCTGACCGGCTCGGACTTGCCGTCGTAGCGCTTGCGCCATTCGGCAAGAATGCGGTCGCGGTTCTCCGACGCCCAGTTGAAGTCATTGCGGATCAGGCGCTGTTCGTAATCGGCTGGCAGCTCCTGGAACGGCGCGGCGATGCCGGGCTGAGCCAGCACGGCGAAGTTGTCTTTGTAGAGCTCCATGGCCTCGCGGCTGGCGGAAAAGTCTGCGAGCTTCTTGGCGGCATCCAGGTGAGCGGTGCCCTTGATGATGCCGGTCGCTTCGATCTCCCAACCGAGTCCTTCCTTGGGCAGCACGATGTCCAGCGGCGCGCCTTTGCGTTTCAACTGAACGGCCGGGTACTCGAAGGAAATGCCGATCGGGAACTCGCCTGCCGCCGCCTGTTTGCAGGGCTTGGAGCCGGAGTGGGTGTACTGGCCGATGTTCTGGTGCAGCTTGTCCATGTAGGCCCAGCCGCCGTCTTCACCGAAGGTCTGCAGCCAGGCGCTGACGTCCAGATAACCGGTTCCGGACGACACCGGGTTCGGCATGATGATCTTGCCCTTGTAGACCGGATTGGCGAGGTCTTCCCATTTGGTCGGTTTCGGCAGCCCCTGCTTTTCCGCTTCGACGGTGTTGAAACAGATGCTCGCGGCCCACACGTCCATGCCGACCCACGAAGGCGGATTGGCGCTGTCACGGTAGTTGGCCCTGACCTGATCCAGGCTCTTCGGTGAATAGGCTTCGAGCATGCCTTGTTTCTTCAGGATCGCCAGGCTCGACGCTGCCAGCCCCCAGACCACGTCGGCCTGAGGACGGTCCTTCTCGGCCATCAGCTTGGCCGTGACGATGCCCGTCGAATCACGCACCCACTTGATGTGGATATCCGGGTTCTGCTGCTCGAAAGCCTGCTGATACGGCTTGAGCTGCTCGACTTCCAGCGCCGTGTAGACGGTCAGTTCGGTGGCCGCCTGGGCCTGCAGGGAAACGGCAACGAACAGGCCGCAGAGTGCGACGAGGGGTTTGAACATGACGAAGCTCCTGTTGAGAATCTGGCTGCAATGGCAGGTCGGGTGGAATCAATGGGCAGGCGCTGCACGCCACGCCTGGGAACGGCGCAGCAAGCCGCGCGACGTCCAGGCCAGCAGCAGGGAAACGCCGGCGGATGTCAGAAGGATCAGGGTCGACATGGCGGCCGCACCGCCGACATTGCCGGCGTCGTCCATGTTCAGTACGGCGACCGAGGCCAGCATCGTGTCGGGGCTGTAGAGAAAGATCACCGCCGACACCGTGGTCATCGCCGAGACGAACAGGTAGCGGATGATGTCCAGCAAGGCCGGCAGGCAGACCGGCAGCGTCACCCGCAGGAAATGGCGGTACATCGGCACCTTGAGCGACAGCGCCGCCGCTTCGAACTCACCGTCCAGCTGGCGCAGCGCGGTAGCGGCGGTCATTTGTGCGGTGGTCAGAAAGTGCGCCACGGAGCAGATCACCAGCAACGCCATGCTTCCATACAGGCTGTGCAGCGGGTTGGCCGGCAGGTTGAAAAAGAAAACGTAGCCAAGCCCCAGCACCAGCCCCGGAACGGCCATGGGAATGAAACACAGCAGACGCAGCAGTTGGGTCAGCGGGCTCTGCCGTGTTTTCTCCAGCAGGTAGCTGCCAGTGAAGATCAACAGACTGCCGAACAACGCACTGGCACCGGCCAGCTCCAGGCTGTTGCGATAGGCCAGCCAGCCGCCCGGCAAATCGGAGAACGCATAGTTGTTCAGCGACAGGGACAGGTCGTAGGGCCAGAATTTCACCAGCGACGAATACACCGCCATGCCAAAGACGCCGAGCAGCACCACGCAGACCAGCGCCACCAGAATCAGGAAGCCGGCATCGCGACGACGTTGCGGGGTCGGGTGATAGACCTGCGCACGACCGCTCATGGCATCACGCTGCCGGCGACGCAGCCACAGGTCCACGGCAAAACTGAGCAAGGCCGGGAGCAGCAGGAACAGACCGATCAGCGCCCCGCGCCCGAATTGTTGCTGGCCAAGCACCGCCTTGTAGGCTTCCAGCGCCAGCACCTGATAGTCGCCACCAACCACCACCGGCACGCCGAAGTCGGTGACACACAGGGTGAACACCAGACAGGCGGCAGCGAAGACACCTTGCCGGCTGCCCGGCCAGGTGATGCTGCGAAAGGCTCGCCACGGCGATGCGCCCATGCTCGATGCAGCATCGAACAGCCGTGCATCGGCCAGTGCCAACGCACTGAGCAACACCATCAAGGCATGTGGGAAGGTGTAGATCGCCTGGCCGAGCACGATGCCCCAAAAACCGTAAATATTGTGCGCGGCCCAGTCACGCAGTACGCCCTGATTGCCGAACAGATAGATCAGCGCGATACCCGGCAGCATCGACGGCGCCAGCAATGGCAGAAGCGAGATGCCGCGCCACAACCCTTTGGCCGGGATGCAGGTGCGCTGCAGGGCATAGGCAAAGCAATAAGCCAGTGGCACGACGATCAGCACCACGGCGATGGCACTGGTCAGGCTGTTGCCCAGCAGCCAGCGAAAGTTGGCGCTGCCGAACAATTCCATGGCCGCGGCAAGCCCGCCGCCCTGCGCCGGATCACCGGCCAGGCCGCGCCAGATCATGGCCAGCAACGGCAACACCACGGCCATCACCAGCAATGCCAGCATCAGCCACTGGCCGCCCTGAACGAACAGACGGTCCGTCAAATTCGCGGATCGCCGCGCAGGGGTCATTGTGCTCATCGTCATGACGCTTACCTGTTCCATCAGACGAACACCTGCAGGCTGTGCGGCGGCATGGCGACACTGATCCGGTTGCCTTGCAGCAGTGGCATGCTCTCCGGAGCCGTTTCGGCCAGCAGTGCGTGTCCCGGTAGAGCATCGAGCTCGAAACTCAGGCGGCAGCGGTTACCAAGAAAGGTCATGTCGCGCATGCGCGCCGGGAACAGGTTTTCCTGGGTGGACTGCGGGTTGATCAGGATCGCCTCGGGGCGGCAGAACAGACGCCCCTGAGCATCGCCGCCCGCCTCTGCCAGGCGCAGGCTGATCTGGCCGACGCGGGCATGGCTGCCCTCGCGGCGACACGGCAGCCAGTTGCCCTGCCCCACGAACTCGGCAACGAAAGGCGTCGCTGGCCGGTCGTAGATTTCCTGTGGGGTCGCGTATTGCTCGACACGTCCGTGATTCATCACCGCGATGCGATCAGCCATCAACATGGCTTCGTCCTGGTTGTGGGTCACCATCAACGTGGTGATCCCCAGCTTGCGCTGCAGACTGCGCAGCTCCCCACACAGGTGTTCGCGCACCCGGGCATCGAGCGCCGACATCGGCTCGTCGAGCAACAGCAGCGAAGGGCTTGGCGCCAGTGCCCGGGCCAGCGCTACACGTTGCTGCTGACCGCCGGAAAGCTGCGCCGGGTACTTCTCGCCGCTGCCGCTCAGGCCGACCAGCTCAAGCATTTCGGCAACGCGCGAGCGAATCGCTTCGCGCCCCTGGCCATTGAGGCCGTAGGCGATGTTCTGGGCCACTTTGAGGTTGGGGAACAGCGCATAGGACTGGAACAGAATCCCGTAGTCGCGCCCTTGCGGCGGCAAGTGCGACACGTCATGGCCGGAAAAATGAATCTGCCCGTGATCCTGACGTTCGAGGCCTGCGATGCACCGCAGCAGTGTGGTCTTGCCGCAGCCGGAGGGGCCAAGCAGACAGATCAGTTCGCCCGCTGCGATATCCAGAGACACGCCATCCAGCGCCTTGAATGCGCCGAAGCCTTTATGAATGTCGCGCAGTTGCAGATCGACGGTGGCCATGCAAGTAACCTCGTTTTCTATAGAACGAGTGTCAGCTTGGGCCCGGCTTGCTAAGGCTTCGTGGCAAAAGGACAAAGTTTGCCGATAGTGACATCGGCATTTTTATGAAGGAAAACGCGCTCGGGGGTCAGACCGACTCTCGGGCAATGCTCAGGAACGCTGCCGGCAGCTTGGCCTGGCGACGTTCACGCAGGCAATAGAGGTATTCGGGAATCATCGGCGCATCGTCCAGCGCAACCACCCGCAGATCCGGATTGTCCGGCACTTCATGGCGGGCAATCACGCTGATACCTATATTGCGCAGAACCGCTTCACGGATCGACTCACGGCTGCCAATTTCCAGCATTGGCCCCGGCGTGACGCCCGCCTTGCGGAGCATCTGCTCAGTCAGCATGCGGGTCGTGGAGCCGGTTTCGCGCATCAGCAGGCAGTGCCCAGCCAAGGCGCAAGGTGATAAGCGCGTATGAACGGCCAGCGGATGGTTGCGGTGCACTGCCAACACCAGAGGGTCATGCCCAAGCACCAACTGAGTGAAACGCCCCTCGTCCTCCAGCTGAGATGACGCCGCCAGGTCGACGCGGTATTCCTCCAACGCCTCGACCACCTGCTGGGAATTGCCGATTTCCAGGGTGACCTGGATATGCGGAAAACGCTCTCGAAAACGCCGAACCAGATCGAGCACGTAATAAGGCGCCGTGGCCGCGATCCGCAGACAGCCCTGCATCTGCCCACTGTTGCGCAGGAAGAATTCGATATCGGCCTCCTGCTGCAGCAGCTTCTGCACCATCGGCAACAGGCGAGCGCCGTCTTCGCTGAGGGTCAGGCGACGCCCTCCACGGTAGAACAGCTCGACGCCGTATTGCGCCTCCAGATTGCGAATCTGCGTGGTGACCGTCGGCTGGCTCAGCCCAAGCTTCTTTGCCGCCTGGGTGATGCTGCCCAGGCGAGCGACCATGTGGAAGGACTTCAACTCGGCGGATAACATGGATTGTGCGGCTCTTGGCATTCGACCCGCTCAAGCGGGCTGGGGACTTCTCGGGAAAGGAATCGCCTGCGGGTATCGACCGACAAACGTTTCGGCGCCTGAGAATACCATCAGGCGCTCACTGAGCGGATGTTCACGAAGCAGATGCGGCCAGGTTGCGATACTGCCCCTTGAAATACAGCAACGGCTGGGCAGCCACCGCGTTTTGCAGGTTCAACCCTTTCACCTCGCCGATCACGATCAGGTGATCCCCTGCAGCGTGCTCTGCGTGAATCTCGCAATCCAGCCAGTGCAGGCTGCCGGCAATGACCGGATTACCCAGCGGCGATGCCTGCCATTCGACACCCTGCCACTTGTCTGCGCCTCGCCGTGCGAACTGGTTGGAAATCCCGACCTGCTCACCCGACAGGATGTTGACCGCGAATCGGCCTGCCTGGCGAATTCTGGGATAACTCGCCGAACTGCACATGACGCTGAACGACACCAGCGGCGGGTTCATCGACACGCTGTAGAACGACTGGCAGGTGAAGCCCACCGGTTCGCCATCGATGTGGGAGGTAATCACCGTAATACCGGATGCGTAATGCCCGAGCGCCTCGCGAAAGTGCAACGGCTCGACAGCAGTACCAGGAAGCGACATGGCAGGTCCTAAATAGAAAGTGCGACGGGCATTGTCAGGAACGGCTGAAACCGCCCGATCAGCGGGCGGGCTTCAGCCTTTTCGGTCATGGAAGCGGCGCCTCGACGGACAGCGACCTGATCGCTGTTCATCTGCACGCGCCACCACCAGACCTGGCTTAACGCAGGTTCGACAGTTCTCGGCGAACGATCTCTGCGCCCGCACTCAACGCCTTGAGCTTGCCGCTGGCGACTCGACGCGGCAACGGCGCCATACCGCAGTTGGTGCACGGGTAGAGTTTGTCGGCATCGACGAACTGCAGCGCCTTTCTCAAGGTATTGGCGACTTCCTCGGGTGTCTCGATGGCGTGGTTGGCCACGTCAATCGCCCCTACCATCACCTTCTTGCCCCGAATCAGTTCGATCAGGTCCATGGGGACGTGAGAGTTGTGACATTCCAGCGAGACGATATCGATGCTGGATTTTTGCAGCTTGGGGAACGCCTCTTCGTACTGGCGCCACTCCGAGCCCAGCGTCTTCTTCCAGTCGGTGTTGGCCTTGATGCCGTAGCCGTAGCAAATGTGCACGGCGGTTTCGCATTTGAGCCCTTCGATTGCACGCTCCAGCGTGGCGACACCCCAGTCGTTCACTTCGTCAAAAAACACGTTAAAGGCAGGCTCATCGAACTGGATGATGTCGACCCCGGCCGCCTCCAGCTCCTTGGCCTCCTGATTGAGGATCCTGGCAAATTCCCAAGCCAGTTTTTCACGGCTCTTGTAATGCGCGTCGTACAGGGTGTCGATCATCGTCATCGGGCCCGGCAAGGCCCACTTGATCGGCTGCGTGGTCTGTTGACGGAGAAATCTTGCGTCCTCGACGAACACCGGCTTTTTACGCGCGACGGCGCCCACCACCGTAGGCACGCTCGCGTCATAACGATCACGGATTCTGACGGTCTCACGCTTTTCAAAATCAACGCCGTCAAGATGCTCGATAAAGGTCGTCACGAAATGCTGACGGGTTTGTTCACCGTCACTGACGATATCGATACCGGCCAACTCTTGCTCTTGTAACGCGAGACGCAGCGCATCCTGCTTACCTTCAACCAGCGCTTCATCCTGCAACTTCCAGGGTGACCAAAGTGTCTCGGGTTGTGCAAGCCAGGAAGGTTTAGGCAAGCTGCCAGCCGTCGACGTGGGCAACAGTTTTTTCATGAAAAATGACCTTGTTTAAAATGAATCAAAGCGAACAGCCAAGAGACCACTGGTTCAAAACGGCTTGATAAGGCTTGATGAAATATTCTTCAGCGAACTTGCCCTGCTCGACCGCCAGACGACTACGTTCCTCGCGATCGTAAACAATCCGGGTCAATGAATAGTCCTGGTGCTGCAAACTGGGTTGATAGGATTTACCCGCCGCGGAGTTCGCGTTGTAGATTTCAGGCCGGTAGATTTTCTGGAACGTGTCCATCGTGCTGATGGTGCCAATCAGTTCCAGAGGGGTGTAATCACCTAGCAAATCACCTGCAAAATAAAAAGCCAGTGGCGCAGCACTGTTCGGCGGCATGAAATAGCGAACCTTCAAGCCCATTTTCTTGAAATACTCATCCGTCAACGAGTACTCATCCTGCTGGTATTCAAAGCCCAGTACAGGATGCTGATGCTCGGTCCGATGGTAGGTCCTGCTGCTGGAAACGCTCAGGCAGATCACCGGCGGCTTGTCGAAATGTGCTTTGTAAGCACCTGAATTGACGAAAGCTTTGAACAGTTTTCCGTGCAGATCACCAAAATCTGCCGGCGTACTGAATCCGGACCGGTTCTTGTTGTGCTCCAGCAGCCGCACGCTGAAGTCATAGTCGCGCACGTAGGAAGAAAAGTTGTTTCCGACAATACCGTTGATGCGTTCACCGGTCTGGCGATCGACGATGGTTGTTTTCAACACTTCAATCAACGGTATTGCATGGTCGCGACCGTCGACATCGATCTTCATTTCAGCGGAGATGATGTCCAGTTTGACCGAATAACGATCACCGGCTGGATTATCCCAATGCGCCAGAGCGTTGAAGCGGTTGTCGATCATCTTCAGCGTATTGCGCAAGTTTTCCTGACGGCTCTCCCCTCTGGCCAGATTGGCAAAGTTGGTGGTGATGCGCGTATTGTCCGAGGGGTGATAGTCCTCATCGAAACAAATGCTTTTGATCGCAAATGTAAACTCTTGGCCCATGATCGTCTGACGCCCTGATTCGAAATAAAACTGAATATGTTGCTCGCCTGATAACGGTAGGTCTTTTCACCCAACACGCTTTGATTCTCAGAAGTCGAGCGCTGCACGCAGTTTATGTCGAGCCATTGGCCGAGGAAAAACGAAAGGATTTCACCCCAGTATTAAGCGCATTCATGATCCCGGGCCGCTTACTCCACCAGCAGCCCATATGCCGTGGCCATCAACGGTGCCGATTGCTGCTGCGCTGCCAGCCACGCGCGAGCCTTTGCCACATCGAAGATTTGCCCCTGATCCATGAGCGCCCGGACCAGCGCGTCGGACATCCGGTAATGCCCGCACTGGGCGCATTTGCGCTCTTCCCACTCTCGAATCGTGTGAATCCGCTCCGCAGGCCCCGCACAGATCAAGCAGCTCATATCGCACCTTCTTGTTGTCGTTGGCGACGATCGACGGTGGAAGGAAAAACCTTCACCTGATCCAGACAGCGAATGTGCCGCCTGATCTCCTGAAATGCGCCGTCCTTGAGGGGGCATCTTTCGGCTGTCCCCATACTCTGGACCTTGGCAGAAACCGCTCCTGCCGGCTTGTCGCATTGCGCCGCTTCAATAACCGGCTGCGACGGCCCTCGGTGGGTGCCGGCAGCTGACTACGGCTGTTGGCCGTCTTCAATCAGAAAAAAACAGCGCCCGCGAATCCGTCCAAACGGACGGAGGTGATCAACAGTCGCGGGCGCTGGAAAAGAGTGAACGCTTACCGCCTGCCCGGTGCGCACCCGTCGGGCGGCACGATCCGCTGGATGCAGTCGATCAGGGCCTGAGCGTTGTAGGGCTTACTCAAAAAGCACACCGCGCCGGCTGCCAATGCGCGCTTGCGGACCAGCTCCTTGGGGTAGGCGGTGATGAAAATCACCGGAATCGAACGGCCGGCGTCGATCAATGTCCGCTGCAATTCCAGGCCGTCGATCCCCGGCATGTGTACGTCGGATATCAGGCAATCGGTGGTGTCGATATCGGGCGAAGCGAGAAAGTCCTCGGCGCACGAAAACAGACCAGGCTCATACCCCAATGAGCGCACCAGGCTGCTCAGGGCCATTCGACACGACGTGTCATCGTCGACAATCGAAATGCGGGTGACTTTATTCACGTTGTTATTACCCTGGGCCCACGAAGACGAGCATTCACATGCCACGTACGCCCGTATTGACTCCACTTAAGAGGTGGAAGCTCACTCGTTGAATGCGTCATTGAAACCTTGGGTGGCCTGTGCCCAGTGCTGCAGTTGCCAGCGTCTCGGGCTGAATCCGGTGAACTGCTTGAAAACGCGAGCGAAGTAGGACTGATCGGAAAACCCGCACTCCTGCGCCACGCAACAGATCGAGATTTCCCGCATGCGCAGCAACACCTGTGCCTTGCGAATCTGCTCTTGCCGAAACCAGTCGTGGGGCGCCAGCCCGGTCGCATTCTTGAACGCGCGGGAAAAATGGCTGCGCGAAATGGCGCACGCACGGGCGACCTGCTCTATCGAACACCCCTGCGCCATCAGGCTGATCATCATTTCCTTGGCTTTCTTCACTCGCCAGGGCGCCAGATTTTCCAGCGTTCGCCTCACGCCGTCCTGCCCGTCCTCGTGCGAACGCGGTGTGCCGTCGCGGTACGCAACATAAGGCCCGCAGGTTGAAATCAAACCGAATGAAGACATGACCCCGAGCATCCCTACGCCAACGCCAGTTGATGACCCGCCCGGACCACATCGGCGATGCTGCGCGCGTGCAACTTGCGCATCATGTTCGCCCGGTGCAGCTTGACCGTGATCTCGCTGACCTGCAGCTGGCTGGCGATCTGCTTGTTGAGAAAACCGTTCACCACGCCCACCATCACCTGTTTTTCCCGAGGGGTGAGGCATTCGAAACGCTTGCGCAGGGAATCCACCGCGCGCTGTTTTTCAAGAAATTCACAGTGACTGGCCACGGCCACCGCCACGGCGTCGATCAGGTCCTGGGCACGGAACGGCTTGGTCAGAAAGTCCGCCGCGCCAGCCTTCATCGCCCGCACCGACATCGGAATGTCGCCATGACCGGTCATGAAAATGATCGGCAGGCGGTTGTCGGTCTCTGCCAGCCGTTGCTGCAGATCAAGCCCGCTGTAGCCCTGCAGCCGGACGTCGAGGATGAGGCATCCGGCCTTCTCCGCCAGCGGATGCTCGAGCATGCCTTCAGGACCGGAAAAATCCCGGACCTGATAGCCCACCGACTTCAGCAGACTGGCGACCGCGCCCCTCAACACCGGATCGTCGTCGACGACGAAAACAATCGGCTCACTGCTTTGGACGGTTTTTGAAGAAATGGATTGGTACATGGAGCCTCCCTACAATCTTCGTCCCGGTGCCCGGCGCTCATCGACCGACGTCGGGCAGCCACTCCGGCAAACACGCTATCCGGATGTTCGATCAGCCGACGGGGATCGGGTTTTCCACCAGCGACTGGTTGAACCCGTGAACCAGCGCGTGCTCCCCTGATCCGGGGTTGTCGCGGAACGTACGAATGGCCTCCACGATAACCTCGGGCGCGTCTGTCGCCAGGCCTCGCATCGTTTCTTCGATAAACGCATCGAGCGGCATGGCGCGCGGGTCGTCGCCCTTGTGAACCAGGTCGGTGTTCACCCACGGCGGCGCAATCTCTTGCACGGTCACCGAGGTGCCCAACAGGGTAAAACGCTGGGAAAGCGAGTAAGAGTGCAGCGCGGCCTTGGTGGCCGAATAGACCGCGTTGCCGGCCAGCGGAACAAACGCCAGCACCGACGTGTTGTTGATGATCACGGCGCGCGGGCGGGACTTCAGGTGTTCGATCAGGGCGGCGGTCAAACGCACCGGCCCCATGAAATTGGTGGTCAGCGTAGCGAGCATCGTCGCATCGTCGATGTGCCCTGCCGCGTCGTCGAACGGCATGATGCCGGCGTTGTTCACCAGCACGTTCAGTGCCGGGTAGCGAGATATCAGCGTCTGTGCGACGTCTGCGATGCTGGCGGGGTCGTTGATGTCCAGTTCGACAGCGTCCATGCCCGGATTGGCGGCAGTCACTTCATCGAGCAGCGCCTTGCGGCGGCCGGCGATAATGACTTTATTGCCCAGTTTGTGAAAAGCCTCGGCCAGGCCGCGGCCAATACCGGAAGCCCCGCCCGTAATAAAAATAGTGTTATCGGTCAGTTGCATGACGATCATTCCTGATTTGAAAAATCAAATGAAGTACACCCTGCGCGCCCACCAGACCAGCCGGTCGCTTTTGTCAGCGATGCCTATTAAAACTTTCATGTTTCCGACGAGCGAGCCCACTGTATCGGGCTCACTGAATACCGGGTGAAACGAACTTTGTAGCAGCGCGCCACGTCGGTCAATTCATACCTAAGGTTAGGTATTGAACAATGTCCTGTAAAATGACCGGGTCGAGAGGAATCATTTAAAGCGAAACAAGGCGATACTCCACCGCAGTATTCGGCAAACTAACAAACCCGGTTTATCGCTCGGTACTGCGTGGCATCATTTATCCGTATCGTCTTCTCTGGCATCGCGTCTGAGGGACTGCGGAGACACCCCCAGCTTGCGGACAAACACCTCGCGCAGGTGGCGTCGATCGCGGAATCCCGTTTCCCGGGCGATGATTTCCAGCGAATGGTGGCCGCGCTGAATCATGTTCCGGGCAGTCTCCAGCCGCAGCTGCTCCACTGCCTTGGCCGGCGACAATCCGGTTTCGGACAGAAAGACCCGCCTGAATTGCCGCTCACTGAGATGCACCACTTTCGCCAGGGCATCGGCGCTCAGGTCGCCGGAAAGATTGGCCCGGGCGTGGTCGAGCGCGGCCTGCACCCGATCGGATCTGGGCGCGATATTGAGCATTTCCGAATGCTGGGACTGCCCGCCGGAGCGGCGGTGATACATCACCAGCACCCGCGCCACATGGTTTGCCACTTCATGCCCCAGATCCTTCTCGACCATGCCGAGCACCAGGTCCATCGCGGCCGAGAGCCCCGCCGAGGTCCAGATAGAGCCGTCGTTGATGAAGATGCTGTCCGGTTCCACACGGGTTTTCGGGAAGCGTTTTTTCAGAACCCCGGCATAAGCCCAGTGCGTGGTGACGCGCTTGCCCTCAAGCAGACCGGCCTCGGCGAGCACGAAAGCGCCGGTACACATGCCGCCGACACGCTGGGAGCGGCCAGCGGCGGCCTTGATGAAGTCCAGCTCCTCGGCGGTGCTGTCACGGGCCAGCGGATCAACGATCCCGGACACCATCCAGGTGTCGGCCTGCGCTTCGGAGGTGGCTTTGACGGTGTTGACAGACGCCCCGATGGAGGACGTGACCACGCCGCCGCTCAACGAGTAATTGGTGACCTGATAGACCTGCTCCTTGGCCACCACATTGGCAAATTCGAACACTGACTGGGTTCCCAGGGCCATCACCTGAAACCCTTCCGTCAGGAAGTAACCGATTCTATGCATTTTCATTCCGTCCGGCGTCATGTCCGAAAACATGACCCTAAATGTCGTTTCAATTCCAGTCAACGCGATGCACGATGAGCCTACGGCATGAAAACAGACACAGGCGACACGACGAATGGAGCAACAGGTCATCGGGGGATGATCGAAGTTGCATCCTACGCGCAACTAAAGAACCGAGCCACCTTATTCAAGCATTTTATTCACTGTTACGGATTTCCACCGTGTAGCGATAGATCGTGGGCCAACTAAATACACACTGACACTTAATCGTCACTGAGCATTCCGCACGAGAGTCCTATTCACCCTGCCCGCCTGATCGTTGTAATAACAGTCTAAAGATCACACGGACTTCATCTTCGTTCCGTGTTGATCTGACCGGTCGTTTAATTGTTAATAATAAAGAGCACACCGCCATGACTGAACACTCTTCAAGTTTCCACGCCACCACCCGCTATCTGGAGATCGGCGGCAGGACGCTGGCCTATCGCACCTTCGGCCACGGCACGCCGTTGGTACTGTGCGTGAGATTTCGCGGAACCATGGATTCCTGGGACCCGGTGTTTCTCGACAGCCTGGTAGAGCAAGGTTTTCAGGTCACGGTATTCGACTACAGCGGCCTGGGGCGCTCGACCGGCGAACGCACTTACAACCCGGCATCGCTGGCGAAGGACACCCTTGAACTGATCTCAGCGCTGAAGCTGGGCAAAGTGGTGCTTGCAGGCTGGTCCATCGGTGGCGTGGCCGCGCAAATTGTCCTCGCCCAGGCGCCGCAACTGGTGAGCCATCTGGTACTGATCGCAACGACGCCTCCCGGCACGCTGGTCAAAGCGGGCGAGCAACTGTTCTACGACCTGGCCCGCCGCGACAACGATTTCGACGACTTCGTCAGCCTGTTCTTCGAGCCCGCCTCACCGTCCAGTCGTGCCGCCGCCGAGCGTTCATGGAGCCGACTGGCGACGCAGCGGGATGACGCTAGCCCCGAGGTGCCTGCTGAATGGGCCGGCGCACAGCTGGGTGAAGGGCCGAAGAACCCGGTTTTCCCGGTCGACGCCGTGCTGCATGTGCTGAAGAACACCGAAACGCCCGTGCTGCATCTGGGCGCCGACCACGACATCGTGTTCCCGGTAGAGAACTGGTACGCCCTCAGCGATCAGTTTCCGACGCTGCACATCGTCACGTTCCCGAGTGCCGGCCATGGCCCGCAACTGCAATACCCACGCACGGCCGCCAAACATATCGCCGCGTTTGTCGAGGCGGTCCACGACTGACCCTCATCGGCCGGACCGCACCGCCGCTCCGCACCGTACCGCACTGCGAAGCCTCGTGCTTCAAGCAAGCGCCACACGGCGCCCGCGCACATTCCATAACCCTGCTGATCAAGGTGATTTCATGACAACCCGTACAACTTACCGCGCCGTGGCCGCCACTGCCCCCGGCCAACTGGAACTGGTCGAGCGCCCGATCCCTGAACCGGGCCACGGCCAGGTGCGCATTCAGGTCGAAGCCTGCGGCGTCTGTCACTCCGACAGCGCGACCGTGGAAAACCTGATCGGCGTGACCTTTCCCCGCGTGCCGGGGCATGAGGTGGTCGGGCGTATCGACGCCATCGGCGCCGGCGTTCAAGGTTGGAGCATCGGGCAACGGGTGGGCGTCGGCTTTCTCGGCGGCGAAGACGGCACCTGCCCTTCGTGCCGTCAGGGTGACCCGGTCACCTGCCATAACCCGGTGATTACCGGCGTCACACTGGACGGCGGTTATGCCGAAATCATGCTCGCCGAAGCACGCGGACTGGTCCGTGTACCGGATGATCTCGACGCCGCACAAGCTGCGCCCCTGCTCTGCGCCGGCCTGACCACCTTCAACGCCCTGCGCAATTCCGGCGCCCAGGCCGGTGACGTGGTGGCGATTCACGGGCTTGGCGGGCTGGGTCACCTGGCGGTGCAGTTCGCCCGCAAGATGGGCTTCCACACCGTGGCGATCGCCCGAGGTGCGCAAAAGGCCGAACTGGCGCTGTCTCTGGGGGCTCATCGCTACATCGACGCCACCGAGGAAAACGTCGCCGAAGTCTTGGGTTCGATGGGCGGCGCCAAGGTCGTACTCGGTACGGCGCCAACGGCGCAAGGCATGGCGCAGACGGTTCCGGGGCTGTCGGCCCGGGGTCAATTGGTGGTCGTTGCCGTTCCCGGTGAGCCGCTGTCGATCAATGCCACCGACCTGATCTTCGGTGCCCGCTCGGTCAGCGGCGCCCTCACCGGCACCGTGGCAGATAACGAGCAGACCCTGGCCTTCGCCAGCCTTCAGCAGATCCACACGCTGGTCGAGACCTTCCCGCTGGAACAGGCGCGCGAAGCCTACGACCGCATGATGCGTGCCGACGTCCGGCTGCGTGCCGTGCTGGTCATGGAACCGCAGCGAGCCTGATCTGGCTTTCCCTGATCTGCGACGACTCGCCCGGCGCCTCCTCCGAGCGGGCGAGTCGTCGGCATTTATGACACCCGCATGACCCTGTCTGGAGAGATACCCATGCCACGCTTTACCTCCATTCCTGCCGAGCAGGCCACCGGCGCCACCGCCGAAATCTATACCGCCATCAAGAAAAACCTGGGCAAGGTGCCCAACGCCTATGCCACGCTCGCCAGCCTGTCCCCAGCGGCATTGCAGGTGATGCTCGCGGCCGACAAGGCCCTGTCCGGCGGCCCGCTGAGCAAGCCCGATCAGGAAACCGTCAAGCTGGTGATCAGTGAACTGGCCGGCTGCGACTACTGCGTCGCCGCCCACAGCATGGTCGGCAAACTGGTCGGCCTGACGCCGGACGCCATGCACCGCCTGCGCGAAGGCCAGGCGACCGGTGACAGCAAGCGTGATGCGCTGGTGGCGTTCGTACGCTATCTGGCGCTCAACCCCGGCACCCTCCCGGCCGAACAGGTACAGGCGCTTCAGGAAGCCGGCTACAGCGGCGAAGACATCGTGCATATCGGTCTGGCAATTTCGGTGATCACCTTCACCAACGTGTTCAACCGCATCAACGACACCCTTGTCGATTTTCCAAGGCCTGACTGAATGCACACCGAGGGCGGCCAAATGACTCAGCCCATCACGCTCGCCGAAGCCGAGGTGTTTGAGCGTTTTCACGACGCCGTGTTCGTCCGTGACATGGAAGGCAACATCTGTTTCTGGAACTCTGCCGCGGCCGCCCTTTACGGGTGGCCTTCGCATACCGCGCTGGGGGCTCATGCCCGTACGCTGCTTAAATGCCGGCATGAACACGACGAACATGGCAAGGCAGATACCCGCCTGCTGAACGAAGGCTACTGGGAAGGCGAACTGTCGCGCCTGACCGGGTCCGGCTCGCGGCGTCTGGTCAACGCACGCTGGTCGCTGCGCCGGGACGCCACGGGCACACCCGTCGGCATCCTGGAAACCGGCTACGACATCTCCCAGGCGAAAGAAACCGAACAGCATCTGAAGGCCAGCGAGTACCGCTACCGCAACCTGTTTCAAGCCATGGCGGCGTCCTTCTGGGAGCTGGACTTCACTGCGGTCGGGATGAAAATCCGTGCCCTGCTCGATGCCGGGGTGCGCGACCTTGAAGCGCATTTTCTGGCCAACCCTGAGGTCGTGCGCGATTTCATGCGCAGCACCCGGGTGGTGGACCTGAACGATCACAGCATCCGCCTGTTCGGTCGCGGCGACCGCACGGAAATGCTCGGGAACATCGACCGCTACTGGCCTGACGAGAGCATTCAGGTGTACGCCCGCTGCGTGGTCAAATCGCTGTCGGGAAAACCCAACAACATTGAAGTCACGCGCTTGCGAACCCTCGAAGGCAAAGAGTTCGAGTGCTTGTTCACCGCGTGCTTTTCCCGGGAGAACATTGCGCGCGGGGTGATTCTGATCGGCATCATCGACCTTTCGGAACTGGCCGCAGCGCGTCACGCCCTGGAGATCATGCAGACCGAACTGGCCCATGTGGCGCGCATTTCGATCCTCGGTGAACTCAGTGCGTCGATCACCCACGAAATCAACCAGCCGCTGACCTCGATTTCCACCTACGCCCAGGCCGCGCTGCGCTGGCTGCAACGGCCCGAACCCGATCTGCGGGAAGTGCAAACCGCCCTGCTGCAGATCGTCGACGAGGCGCAGCGTACCGACGACGTCATCACCCGCATTCGCGGCATGGCGCTGCGGCGGCCGGCCGAAGAGTCCGATGTGGCAATCAACGAGGTGATTCAGGATTCACTGCAGTTCACCGGCCACGAATTGCGCAAGCATGCGGTGCGTCTGACGACCGACCTGGCGGCCTCGTTGCCGCCGGTCCGCGCCGACCGGGTCCTGATGCAACAGGTGATCGTCAATCTGCTGATGAACGCTGCACAGGCGATGGCACTGGCCGACTCACCGCTGCGGGAACTGATCGTGCGCAGCGAACACCTGCCCACGGGGGACATCGGGGTACAAGTGCTAGACAGTGGCCCGGGGATTGCGCCGGGGCTGGAGGGGAAGCTGTTCGACAGTTTCTTTACCACCAAGGCCACGGGAATGGGCATGGGGCTGCCGATATGCCGCTCCATCGTCGAGGCGGCGGGCGGGACGATTCAATTGGCGAACAGGGACGGTGGTCAATCGGGAGCGAGGGTCATGCTGACATTGCCTGCGTTGTGACAGCCGGACGGCCTTCACGGATCGAGCCCTTCATTGCCTGGCAATGAAGGGCTCGGCGCATCAACCCTTGATGAACGCCAGGAGGTCTTCGTTGATAACCTCCGGATGGGTGGTGCACATGCCGTGAGGGTAACCTTTGTAGACTTTCAGCGTGCCGTGCTTCAACAGCTTGATCGACAGCTCGGCCGAGTCTGCAATCGGCACGATCTGGTCGTCATCGCCGTGCAGGACCAGCACCGGCACGGTGATTTTCTTCAAGTCTTCGGTGAAGTCGGTTTCCGAGAAGGCCTTGATGCAGTCGTAATGCGCCTTGGCGCCGCCCATCATGCCCTGGCGCCACCAGTTGTCCTTGATGCCTTCGGACACCTTCGCGCCTTCGCGGTTGTAGCCATAGAACGGCACGGGCACGTCCTTGTAGAACTGCGCGCGGTTCGCCGCAAGCGCCGAACGGAAGCCATCGAACACTTCAAGCGCCAGACCGCCGGGGTTTTTCTCGGACTTGAGCATGATCGGCGGCACGGCACCGATCAGCACCGCCTTGGCCACCCGGCCGGCACCGTGTTGCGCGACATAACGGGCCACCTCGCCGCCGCCGGTGGAGTGGCCGATGTGCACGGCATCCTTCAGCTTCAGATGGCTCACCAGTGCCGCCACGTCGGCAGCGTAGGTGTCCATGTCGTTGCCGGTCGCGGTCTGTGTCGAACGTCCATGCCCCCGACGGTCATGGGCGATCACCCGGTAGCCCTTGGACACAAAAAACAGCATCTGCGCATCCCAGTCATCGGAACTGAGCGGCCAGCCATGGTGAAACACGATCGGCTGCCCTGTACCCCAATCCTTGTAGAAAATTTCCGTACCGTCGCTGGTGGTGAAACGTGTCATGTCGTTGCGTCCTTCTTTGGGAGACGCCGCCGTCGCGGCTTGAGCACTGGATGCGCCCATGACCATTGCCGAAAGTGAGCCCGCAGCCAGCGCAGTCGCACTGACCTTGAGCACCTGGCGGCGCGAACTGGATGGAATATCAGGAGTGTCGGACACAATCGTTACCTCTTTTTTGGGGGTAGTGAACGAAAGTCAGTCGGGGGCTCGGCGCCACAGGTGCCCAGCGCACCGCGGTGAATACTAGTCGCTGTCTGGCGAGGCCTCGCAAATACGGAGGGAAAGCAGCGCGTGACTGCCGATCAAGCGCTCGAAGACCGGTTGAAAGACGCCTTCGACACCGGCCTGCATCGCATCGAGAGAGCTCCAGGCACAACGAATGACCCAGTACCCCAGCCGACGCTCTTCCGCGTCCAGCCGGCAATACACACAACCGGCGGAGGCTTTCAGTCGTTCGACGGAGTCCTGCATGAGCGGCCCGCAAGTCGAAAAGAAAGGGTCGCGTGTCCGGATCAGAACGACTTTTTCCGCAGCGTGAATATTCATTGCAATCCCCGGTGGAAGGCCCGTTTCGAGTCTGGAGCAGGCCAGGTTGAGCAGCCTGAAGAGGTAGTGGGGCGTGGCGACATCATCGTGCGCGCGGGCGTGGCGCACCATAGTCGATTCGCATAGCCAACCCACACTTTGGTATGGGTTCACACGGGCTCAATTCCGGCCTTCGTCGTCCCTGCGCCAAGGCAGGAGGATTTCAAAGCGTGCGCCGCCCTCCGGTGACCGGCTGACAGTCAGTGTCCCGCCCTGACACTCAATCGCTCTTCGGCTGATCGCCAACCCCAGACCGAAACCTCCGGTATCGCGGTCACGACTGCGGTCCATGCGGTAGAACGGCTCGAAGATGAGTTCCCGTTCCTGCTCAGGAATGCCGATACCGTCGTCATCGATGCGGATCGCGAGCCCGTTGTCGACGTGCCGGTCGACGTGGATGTCGATGCGCGACTCGCAATAACGCACCGCGTTGGCGATCAGGTTCTCCAGGGCTCTGGCCGTCAAGCGCGGGTCCAGCACCCAGCGTTGCGGGGCGTTGTCGGTGTACAGGTGCAGACGAAATCCCTGACGCTCCTGCTGTTCAACAAAACCGCCGAGCACGCTGTCCAGATAAGCCGGCACCGCGACGTCCTGCGGTTCGATGCGCTGATACGGCGATTGCAGCCGGGTGTAGGACAGCAACTCGTCGATCAGCGTATCCAGTTCCCGCACATGGCCGACCATCTGCTCGACGCGCTGGCGGGTCGCTGTCGGCAATTCGTCCGCCGACACCAGCGCCAGACCGAACTCCAGTCGCGACAGCGGTGTGCGCAGCTCGTGGGACACCGCGTTGAGCAGTTCCTGTTTCTGGTTGAGCAGGCCTTCGATGTCCTGGGCCATGGTGTCGAACACCTGAGCCAGCTCGCCGATGTTCGAGCGCGGCGAAATCTGCGTGCGCACACCCAGATGCCCCTGCCCCAGGCGGATAGCGGTGCGCTTGAGGCGCTGCAGATCGTTCCAGTGCGGCCGCACCCAGAACAGCAGGCACGCCAGCAGGGCTGCGCCGATCAGAATGTTCATCAGCCAGTACATGATGTAGATATCCAGCGGTGGGTCCGGCGCGACCAGCTCCACTGCCTGATCCTGATCGAGCGGCGCCAGCACGGTGCCGAGGGTGCCGTAGTACCCCAGCCGCACGGCATTGCGCCCGTCACGCAGCATTTCGCGCTCCCGGTCGTTCAGGCTGGCATCCGCCAGCGGGACGACGCGCAATTCCAGCGGCGCGAAAGCGCGCTTGAGTTCGGCCTCAAGGCCGGGCCACTCGGCGACGGGCCGTTGTTGGAAGCGCTGCTGAATGAGCAGCATCGTGCCCTTGGCCTGCTCCATGTTGTAGGTCACGTTGCGGGTATCGAACAGCTTGAGCACCACCTCGGGAATGGCATACAGCGCCACGCTGTAGGTCACCAGCAGAATCAGGTACAGCCGGGTAAGCATCTTGAACATGGAGGCAGATATTCCTGATCGATGTAAACGCAGGTGACGGCGCCGTCACTCATCCCACTCGGCGCGACTGAGCAGATACCCCTTGCCCCACACGGTCTTGATCCGCCGCGGCTCGCCGGGGTGGTCTTCGAATTTGCGCCGCAATTTCGACACCGCCACATCCACTGAGCGGTCGACGCCGTTGAACTCGATGCCGCGCAACTCCTGAATCAGTTGGTCACGACTCAACACCTGGCCGACGTGCCGGGCCAGTACCAGCAGCAGATTGTATTCGCCGGACGACAATTCCACCGGCTGGCCGCGCCACAGCACCTGGCGCTCGTCGAGTTCGACGACCAGTTGCCCGATGACAATGGACGCTGCGTCCTGCCGTGGCTCATACAGACTGCTGCGCCGTAACAGGGTGCGAATACGCGCCAACAGCAGGCGCGGCTCGCAGGGCTTAGCCACGTAATCGTCGGCACCGGTCTCCAGCCCCAGAATCTGGTCGTCGCTGTTGCCACGGGCGGTAAGCATGATGATCGGCAGGCCCGGCCGGTCGTCGCGCAGTTGCCTGCACACGTGCAAACCGTCGAGGCCCGGCAGCATCAGATCGAGAATCACCAGATCCGGCTGCAGACGCTGTACGCCGTCGCGGGCCTGATCGCCACGGCCGATCACGCTGACGCGGTATTCGAAGCGCTGCAGATAGCTGGCGATCAGCTCTGCCAGCGCGGCGTCGTCTTCGACGAGGAGAATGTGAGTCATGGGGTCAGGTCGGGCCGTAAAACCTGCAGCATACCCAAGGCCTGCGGGCTTCGCGCGAGGGCTTAACACTTCTTCACAACTTCGCAACACTTGTTTACATGCCTGCGGGAGCGGCTCTCTAGCATGGGTGGGTCATCAGAGGATCGCCCCATGTCATCACGTTTTTCCCTCAACCCACGTCGCTTGCTGCTGTGTGCCGGACTCGCCGCGCTCACGGCGTGCGGCGCACCTTCCGCGCCGCCGCAGACACTCTCGCCGCGAGTCAGCGTGGAGACCGTCAGGCCGCAACCGCTGACCCTGACCACCGAACTCAATGGCCGGCTGGTGTCACCGCGCACTGCCGAAGTTCGCGCCCGCGTGGCCGGCATCGTGCTGCAACGGGTTTACCGCGAAGGCAGTGACGTGAAACAGGGCGATGTGCTGTTCCGTATCGATCCGGCGCCGTTTCGGGCCGACGTCGACAGCGCCGAAGCGGCGTTGCGCAAGGCCGACGCCAACCTCTACCAGACCCGGCTCCAGGCCGGGCGCTACGCCGAGTTGGTCAAGATCCAGGCTGTCAGCCGTCAGGACGCCGAAAATGCCCAGGCCGCCCATCTGCAAGCCGAGGCCGACGTGGCGGCCGCCCGCGCCGCGCTCAAACGCGCGCGGCTGAATCTGGATTACGCCACCGTCACCGCGCCGATTGCCGGGCGTATCGGCAAGGCGTTGGTGACCGAAGGCGCACTGGTCGGCCAAGGCGACACCACAGCCTTGGCGATCATCCAGCAACTGGAGCCGATCTACGCCGATGTCAGCCAGTCGACCCGGCAGATCAGCGATCTGCGCCGCGCCTTGCAGCAGGGCCAGTTGCAACAGATCGGCCAGCGTCAGATCAGCGCCACGTTGCTGCAGGAAGACGGCACGCCCTACCCACTCAAGGGCGAATTGCTGTTCTCCGATCTCACGGTCGATCAGAGCACCGGCCAGATCACTCTGCGTAGTCAGTTCCCCAACCCGCAGCACGAATTGCTGCCAGGCAGTTTCATCCGCGTGCAACTGGATCAGGCGCGCAATGCGCAAGGCATCACCATTCCGCAGAAAGCCGTGCAGCGCGATGCCGCCGGCAAGGCCAACGTGATGATCGTCGACGCCGACGGCAATGTGGCCGAACGCAGTGTCGAACTGGGTGGCGTGGTGCATGACCGCTGGATCGTCGACAGCGGCCTGAACGCAGGCGACCGCGTGCTGGTGGCGGGTGTACAGCATGTGCAACCGGGCATGCAGGTCCAGGCCGAAGAAGTCACGGCCCAAGTGGCGACCACACAGGAGTCGCACTGATGGCGCAGTTTTTCATCGGCCGTCCGGTGCTCGCCTGGGTGATCGCCCTGTTCATCGTGCTCGCCGGGCTGCTGGCGATCCCGCAGTTGCCGGTGGCGCAATACCCCAGCGTCGCGCCGCCACAGATCGAACTGACCGCCACCTACCCCGGCGCCTCTGCCCAGACCATCGATGAAAGCGTGGTCAGCCTGATCGAGCAGGAGCTCAACGGCGTCAACCATCTGCTGTATTTCAGTTCCAGCAGCAGCCAGGGCACCGCCACGCTGACCATCACTTTCCAGCCGGGTACCAACCCGGAACTGGCCAAGGTCGACGTGCAGAACCGCCTGAAAGTGGTCGAGCCGCGTCTGCCTCGCGCCGTGACCCAGCAAGGGCTGCAGATCGAGGAAACTTCCGCCGGCTTTCTGATGATCGCCGCGCTCAGCTCCACCGATGGCCGCCTGGACAGCACTGCCCTGAGCGACTATCTGGCGCGTAACGTGGTCAACGAGCTCAAGCGTCTGGACGGCGTGGGCAAGGCCCAGCTGTTTGGCTCCGAGCGGGCCATGCGCATTTGGATCGATCCGCAGAAGCTGGTGGCGTTCAACCTGACACCGACCGACGTGACCCAAGCGATCACCGAGCAGAATGCCCAGGTGGCAGCAGGCAGCATTGGCGATCTGCCAAGCTCCTCCACCCAGGAATTGACCGCCACGGTGATGGTCAAGGGCCAGTTGAGCACCCCGCAGGAATTCGCGGCCATCGTGCTCAAGGCCAATCCCAACGGCTCGAAGGTGACGGTAGGCGACGTGGCGCGGGTCGAAGTCGGCAGCCAGAGCTACAACTTCGCGACCCGCCTGAACGGCAATGCCGCCGTGGCGGTCGGCATTCAACTGGCGCCGGCCGCCAACGCCATGAGCACCGCGACGGCAGTCCGTGACAAGCTGCAAGAGCTGTCGCGGTACTTCCCGGCGGGGGTGAAATACGACATCCCCTACGACACCTCGCCGTTCGTGAAAATCTCCATCACCAAGGTCATTCACACCCTGATCGAAGCCATGGTCCTGGTGTTTGTCGTGATGTTCCTGTTCCTGCAGAACATCCGCTACACGCTGATCCCGGCGCTGGTGGTGCCGGTGGCGCTGCTGGGCACCTTTGCCGTGATGCTGCCGATGGGTTTCTCGATCAATGTGCTGACGCTGTTCGGCATGGTGCTGGCCATCGGCATTCTGGTGGACGATGCCATCGTGGTGGTGGAAAACGTCGAACGGCTGATGGCCGAAGAGGGCCTGTCGCCGCAAGATGCGACCCGCAAGGCCATGAAGGAAATCAGCAGCGCGATCATCGGCATCACCCTGGTGCTGACCGCCGTGTTCATCCCCATGGCGTTCATGCCCGGTTCGGTGGGCGTGATCTATCAGCAGTTCTCGATCTCCATGGCGGTGGCCATCGTGTTCTCGGCGTTTCTGGCCCTGAGCCTGACACCGGCACTGTGTGCCACCTTGCTCAAGCCGATTGGCTCAGGTGCGCATCACCAGAAAAAAGGCTTCTTCGGCGCATTCAACCGCCGCTTCGAACAGCTCAGCAACGGTTACGAAGGCTGGGTGCGTAAAGCGGTGCGACAGGTGGGCCGCTACATGGCGGTGTTCCTGCTGCTGGTCGGCCTGATGGGCTGGCTGTTCGTGCGCCTGCCCTCCTCGTTTCTGCCCGTCGAGGATCAGGGCTACACCATCACCGATATCCAGCTGGCACCCGGCGCCAGCCAGAATCGCACCGTCGACATCGCCCGCCAGATCGAAGCGCACAACGCGAGCGAGCCCGGCGTTGCCAACACCGTGACCATTCTGGGCTTCAGTTTCTCCGGCAGCGGCCAGAACGCAGCGCTGGCCTTCACCACCCTGAAAGACTGGTCCGAGCGTGGCGTGGCCGACGGTGCCCAGGCCATTGCTGACCGCGCCAGCATGGCATTTGCCGACTTGCAGGACGCCATGGCGTTCAGCCTGTTGCCGCCGCCCGTGGAAGGCCTCGGTACTTCGGGCGGCTTCGAGGTGCGTCTGCAGGATCGCGCAGGTCAAGGCTATGACGCGCTGCGTCAGGCCCGTGACCAGTTGCTCGGCAAGGCCGCGCAAAGCCCGCTGCTGCAGAACGTGCGGGAGGCATCGCTGGCCGAAACACCGCAGATCAACATCGAGATCGACCGCCAGCAGGCCAGCGCCATGGGCATTTCGTTCGCCGATGTCAGCAATCTGCTGTCCAGCGCACTGGGCTCGGCCTACGTCAATGACTTCCCCAATCAGGGGCGCATGCAGCAGGTCATCGTGCAAAGCGAAGGTGACCGCCGCCAGCAGGTCGACGATCTGCTGCGGCTGGAGGTGAAAAACAGTCAGGGCCGCATGGTGCCGGTGTCGGCGTTCGCCAAGGCCGTGTGGTCCCGTGGTCCGGCGCAGCTCAACCGCTACAACGGCTATCCGGCGGTGAGCCTTTCCGGTGAGCCTGCACCGGGATACAGCACCGGTCAGGCCATGGACGATATGCAGCGCCTGGCGGCCAACCTGCCGAAGGGCTTCGGGTTGGAGTGGACCGGCCTGTCGTTGCAGGAACGGATTTCCGGCGGCCAGGCACCGCTGCTGCTGGGGCTGTCGATGCTGGTGGTGTTCCTGTGCCTGGCGGCGCTTTACGAAAGCTGGGCGATTCCGGCGGCGGTGCTGCTGGTGGTGCCGCTGGGGATCATCGGCGCGGTGCTGGCGGTGACCCTGCGCGGCATGCCCAACGACGTGTTTTTCAAGGTCGGCCTGATCACCATCATCGGCCTGTCGGCGAAGAACGCGATCCTGATCATCGAGTTCGCCAAGGCACTACACGATCAGGGCATGAGCCGGATCGACGCCAGTATCCGGGCAGCGCGCCTGCGGCTGCGGCCCATCGTGATGACCTCGCTGGCGTTCATTCTCGGCGTGGTGCCACTGGCCATCGCCACCGGCGCCAGTTCTGCCAGCCAGCAAGCCATTGGCACCGGGGTGATCGGCGGCATGCTCACGGCGACCCTCGCGGTGATGTTCGTCCCGGTGTTTTTCGTGTTGGTCATGGGCGCGGTGGCGCGCTTCAAGCGTTCGCCAGTGCCTGAAATTCAGGCTCAGGAATGAGTCGTACCCGTTGCAAATAGACGGGTTACTCACGGGCGCCAAGCTGTCGGCGCCCGCTCCTGATCACGGCCACAACAAGCTGCAAAAACCTGCCCCGTGGCCGCCGGGCCTCACCCCGATTCATCCCTTTCTGGAATAGCCCCTATCCCGCCTGCTGGCTATTTGGCGAGGCCGTGAGCCTCTAGATTCCTCTCAACGCAACACGCCAGCCGGAGCCAACCGGCCAAACCCAGTGTTCCAGAGGCCCAAAATGACCCAGTTATTCAAATCCGTAAAAGTCGGCGCGTATGAACTTGACCACGGTGTCGTGCTCGCCCCCATGACCCGCCTGCGCACCCTGCAGCCAGGCGACATTCCCAGCCCGATGATGGCCGACTTCTACGGTCAGCGTGCCTCGCAAGGCGGCCTGGTGGTGATCGAAGCCGCCAGCGTTTCCGCTCAGGCCCGCTCTTATCTGGGTGCCGCGAGCATCTACCACGACGGTCAGGACGCCGGCTGGAAAGCTATTGCCGACGCCGTTCACGCCAAGGGCGGACGTGCCTTCCTGCAACTCATCCACGGCGGGCGTCAGAGCCATGAAGATGTTGCCGACGGCGCTCAACCCATCGCCCCGTCCGTAGTGCCGTTCGAAGGTGTCGCACTGACAAAAGACGGCTTCGTCCCGGCCTCCCCTCATCGCGCCGTCGGCATCGACGAGATTCCAGGCCTGATCGAGGATTTCCGTCAGGCCGCTGTACGGGCCAAAAAGGCGGGCTTCGACGGCGTCGAACTGCATGGCGCAAACGGTTATCTGGTTGACCAGTTCATTCAGGACGGCACCAACCGCCGCACCGATGAATACGGCGGCCCGGTGGAAAACCGTGTGCGTTTCCTGCGCGAAGCGCTGGAAGCTCTGATCTCGGTTTTCGGTGCCGACCGTGTGGGTGTGCGGATTTCTCCGTCGGGCGAATGGGGCGGCGTGACCGACAGCGATACCCAGGCCACCTTCACCCACGTGGCGAAAGTGCTGGACAGCTACAAGATCGCCTATCTGCACGTGATCGAACCACGGGTGAAAGGTGACGACACCTTGCACGCGGGGCAAGGCGTGGTGGTGACGTCCTGGCTGCGTCCGCACTTCTCCGGTCCGATCATTGCCGCCGGCGGTTTCGACCGGCAAGGCGCTATCGCCATTGTCGAGCGCGGCGATGCCGACCTGGTCGCGTTCGGTCGTCACTTCTCCTCCAACCCGGATCTGCCCTACCGCCTGGCACACAACCTGCCCCTGACGCCGTACGTGCGTGCGGCTTTCTGGGGTGGCGACGAGACCCACTATTCGGACTTTCCAACCTACGCCGAGCGTGAGGCTGCCACCGAAGCCGTCTGACCGGATGCCGCGCCTCGTACAGACGAGGCGCGGCTCTCGCCTGACACCCACTGCAAACTGCGCCACCTTGGACACATCGCCATGAGCCGGATCTTTCCAGAGTGCAGCGACACCTCAGAACACGCCGCAGAGATCGCCACGGCAGCAGCGGTGGCGGTACTGCCCAAGGCCCTGCGGGCAGGGGATCGCGCGCCCGGCTTCAAACTGCCGGACCTGCAAGGCAAGGTCATCTCGCTTGAAACAGCACTGCAAACCGGGCCAGTCGTCCTGAATTTTCTGCGGGGTGCCTGGTGTGGCTTTGGCGAGTCCAGCCTGGCGCAGCTTGCCAACTCGTACGAAAGGATTCTCGACGCCGGTGCGACGGCTTTTGCAGTGGCGCCACCCAGTCAGGCGCCTGCCGTGCGTTTGCCGCTGCCCATTCCGGAGTTGATAGACGCGCAAATGAAGGTCGCCCGCGCATTCGGTCTGGCGTTCGAGCTCCCCGAAGCACTGAGATCGCGCTATATCGCGCTCGGATACACGCCACCGAAATCCCGCAAACCCGACAGCTTCCTGGCCCCGATCCAGGCGACCTACCTGATCGATCAGCACGGTGTGATTGTGCTTGCGCATGTCGATGCCGATTATCGCCGCCCTCTGGACAACGAGGCGTTGCTCGGCGCACTACGAGGCATGCGAAGCCGGACGCGGAGCCGCGAACAGGCGGTAAAAGCGAAAAGCTACTGGCGGCTCAAGTAACTCAAACTAGAGTTGTACCGGCTAACGCTCAGGCACGGGTTCATGTGCAACAGTGCCTGCCCGTCTCATCTTCATTGATACATGCTCTGCCCATCGCCGCCGTCCGACGTCTCGAACGCTGCGTCGCGCCCTGGAGAACTTTGATGGATCGCCTCGCTGCGATGGAAATCTTCATTCGAGTGGTCGATACAGGGTCGTTCTCGGCGGCCGCCAGACACTTCAACGTCGGCCAGCCGGCCGTCTCCAAATCGGTCGCGCAGCTGGAAGAATGGCTCGGGGTCAAACTGCTGCTTCGCTCCACACGTTCGCTGACACCCACACAGGCGGGCCAGAGCTTTTACCTGCGAGCAAAGCGCGCGGTGGAAGAGACCGACGAAGCGGTCCTTGCCGCTCGCGGCAGCGCTGCCGGCCTTACCGGAAAGCTGCGGGTGTCGGCGGCGGTGTGCTTCGCCAGGCTGCACATCGTGCCCCGCTTGCCAGAGTTTCTGGACAAGCATCCCGAACTTGATCTTGAGCTGATTCTGGACGACCGCAATATCGATCTGGTGGCTGAAGGCATTGATCTGGCGTTGCGAATGGGCGAGCTGCCGGACTCCAGCATGACTGCCCGGCGCATAGGCGAGGCAAGACGTCGGGTATTGGCAACGCCGAGATACCTCGCCCGCTACGGCACGCCGACAACCCCTTCGGATCTGCTGTCCCACCGCGCGGTGATTTACTCCCGTGATCTGGGAGGTGGAGAACACTGGACCTTCAAAAAAGAGACGGTCGAACAGTCGGTAAAACTGGAGGGCCGGGTAACTATCTCAGCCACGGAGGGGCTGCGCGCCGCAGTTTTTTCCAGCCTCGGCATCGCGGTCGCATCAGAGTGGGCGTTTTCCCCGGAACTCCGCTCGGGAACAGTCGTGTCGGTCATGGACGATTGGTATCTGCCCACCATCGCGCTCTCGGCGCTTTACCCGACGGGGCGAATGGCGAGCAGCAAGGCACGCCACTTCGCCACTTTTGTCGAGGAATGCCTGGCGCCCGAGTTCGCCCCTGAGCTGCTCGGGGCGCAGCGTCGGTCGTAGGAGAACATCGGCATGAACCGCCACTAAATCGAAGCCTGTGGACGGGTTACGCCGATAACAGTCCGCTGCCGTTCAATCCAGCGCCTGCGCCTGCGCCATCGCGTCCGTTCTGCGTGCATCACCTTCTGCTGCGGCTCTGGAACGCCAGGCAAATACCAACACCATCAGCAGCCCCAACGCCGCCATCAGCGCACCGGCCAGTGAAATCGCCGGGTATCCCAGCCCGGCATCGATCACGGCCCCGCCGAGTGCGGCGCCGATGGCATTACCGAAATTGAACGCGCCGATGTTTACTGCAGACGCCAGATTCGGTGCGTCCTTGGCGGCTTCCATCACACGCATCTGCAATGGCGGCACCAGGGCAAAACTCGCAGTCCCCCATACCAGAATGGCTACAGCAGCCGGGAGCGGCCAACGCATCAGCACCGAGAACGCCAGCAGTACCGCAATCAACACAACCAGCGACACGATGAGTGTGCGATCGACGGAACGGTCCGCCGCCTTGCCGCCCCATACGTTGCCCAACGTCAGGCCTACGCCGAACAGCACCAGCATGGTAGTGACGAACGTCGTCGAAGCGTGGGTTTCGTTCTGCAGGATCGGCGCGATGTAGGTGAAAACAGTGAACATCGCCCCCGAGCCCACGACGGTCAGAGCCAGCACAGCGAGCACGGGACCACGGGCCAACACGCGGATTTCCGCCAGCACGCCGTCACTCTTCGGCAGCGGTACATTGGGTAGTGCATACCAGAGCACCGCCATCGCCACAAAACCGAGACCGGCGATACCCCAGAATGCACTGCGCCAGCCCAGCACTTCGCCAAACCAGGTGGCCAGCGGTACGCCGCCGATGGTCGCCACCGTGAGGCCCATGAACATCGCGGCCACGGCGCCGGCGCGCTTCTCGGGCGGCACCACGCTGGCTGCCACGATAGAACCAATACCGAAGAACGCGCCGTGGTTGAGCGACGTCACTACGCGCGCGATGAGCAGGCTCTGATAATCGGTGGCAAGCGCTGACATCAGGTTGCCCAGCGCGAAAATCGCCATCAAGCCGATCAACAGGTAACGCCGTGGAATTCTGCCCGTGGCCAGGGTCATCAACGGGGCGCCGATCAGTACGCCCAGCGCATAGGCGCTGACCAACAGGCCGGCAGCGGGAATCGAAACACCGAGGTCAGCGGCGATGCCGGGCAACATGCCCATGGGGGCGAACTCGGTGACACCGATGCCAAAGGCACCGATCGAGAGCGCTACAAGGGGTGGATTGATACGCATGAAAGACTCCTTATCTGTGCCGCAAATGCTACGATCGTTACTTTCACGGCGGTAGACCGCTTTAAGTTCAATCACCTTTGCTTCGGAGTCACAAATGGATTTCACCGGCCGGTCCGGAGAAATGGAGGTATTCGCCAGAGTGGCGCATGAGGGCAGCCTGTCGGCTGCAGCCCGGGCGCTGGGCCTGACACCTTCGGCGGTGAGCCGGATCATCGCCCGCACCGAGCAGCGCATCGGCACTCGTCTGCTGCTGCGCACCACGCGAGCGATCACTCTCACCTCAGAGGGCGAGGCCTATTTGCGCGGCGCACGGCGCATCCTGGCTGACATGGCTGAAGTCGAAGAGGCGATCACGGATCAGGGCGTGCCGCGTGGCCGCCTGAGGGTCAGCGCAGCCGTTGCCCATGGTCGACTGACCATCGTGCCGTTGGTGGCCGCGTTCAGCGCTCGCTATCCGCAAGTGCTGGTCGACCTCACACTGGGTGATGAAGTGGTCGACGTGCTCGGTGGCCAGGCCGATGTGGCGTTGCGCTTCGGCCACCTGCAGGACAGCCCTTTGAACGCTCGCTGCATTGGCGAAACCGGCCAAGTGATCGTGGCGTCACCTGAATACCTGGAGCGTTACGGCACGCCACAGACACCAGAAGACCTTGTCCGGCACAACTGCCTGCGCTTCAACTTCCGCCGGGCCGCGCCCGACTGGCTGTTTTGCCGTGACGGCCAGGATTTTTCATTGAAAGTCACCGGCACGCTCGAATGCAGCAGCGGTGAAGCGCTGGCGCAACTGGCCCAACTGGGTGCAGGCATCGCCCGTATCGGCGCGTTCACGGTGGCCGACGACATCGAACGCGGCCATCTGGTACCGCTGTTAGAGGCTTACAATCCGGGAGACAGGGAGCCGATTCACGCCCTGTTCGTGGGTGGCCCTGCAATGCCGGCCCGTGTGAGGGTATTCGTGGACTTCTTGCTGGAACATCACCGTCTGTGAACGCCAGAGAAAGAGCGTTCTGGCCTTTTTCGACGCAGAAAAGACAAAACCCCGTCTGCTTACGCAAACGGGGTTCTGCAATTTAATCTTGACGATGACCTACTCTCACATGGGGAAACCCCACACTACCATC
>NZ_JBIVCU010000014.1:203-210377 GCF_044746785.1 Pseudomonas sp. NPDC090208 | reverse complement strand
CGATGGTAGTGTGGGGTTTCCCCATGTGAGAGTAGGTCATCGTCAAGATTAAATTGCAGAACCCCGTTTGCGTAAGCAGACGGGGTTTTGTCTTTTAGTGAAAGCCACGAAATTTCGCTGAAGCGTCACCCTGTGACGAGTCGGCATACAGAATTTCTTGACGACCATAGAGTGCTGGAACCACCTGATCCCATCCCGAACTCAGAAGTGAAACGGTGCATCGCCGATGGTAGTGTGGGGTTTCCCCATGTGAGAGTAGGTCATCGTCAAGATTAAATTCCGAAGCCCCTGTCTGCTAACGCAGACAGGGGCTTTGTTTTTGCGCATGAAAAAGCCGCCCGGATCTGCATCCGGGCGGCTTTTTTATCGAGGCGGGCTATCAGGCAAACAGATTACGCACGTTGTTCATGGCGTCATCGGCAAAGCCCTGCAGGAATGCCTGGAAGTCGCCCGCGCTGACCGGGTTATCTCGTCCTGGCTCAGCGATGATCGTCCAGGTCGCGACACTGCTGTGACTGCCTGACGGTACAACGGTCATCGCCGCCCACAGATTGCCAACCCCCAGATTGTTGTAGATGGTCGTCCAGGTCATGGACATTGCGCTGTCGTCCCGCGAGTTCAGTTGCTCGACCACGACAAGGCCACCTTCCTTGAATTTCTTGTGACGTACCGCCCCGACTCCTTCGCCGATCACTTCGATACTGGCCAGTGCAGGGATGAACCGGGTGAATCCGCCGAAGTCCCCGACGACCTTCCATACCTGGCTCGCCTCGGCAGCGACTGTCACCGAAGACACCACGGGCGCGCCCGCCGGGTTGCTGATCAGAGTGTCGGGTGTCAGGGTTTCAATGGTGTTGATTGCGTTCATGTCGTTCTCCATTACGTAAGTGGTATTGCGTTCGGGGTTATTCAGATAAAAGCGATTTCTTTCAGGTAGTCGCAGCCCTTTCGCAACAATGCCGGGGTCTTTTGCGGATAGCGCTCGCCCATGCGTTGCACGCCGGCCAGGGCGTTCTGATAGGCGATCATCGAGATGTCGCCGATGTCTTCTTCAAAGCCGTCGATGTAGAAGCCGAGCACGCCGAACAGCGCGTTCTGGCTGTCGACCCTGTTCAGCTGGGTCTGCCAGTGGGCGACGCTGACCATCTCGAATTGGCTGCCGGCCTCACGAAACGCGCTGACGTAATTGCTCCAGCTGAGCGGTTCCGGGTTGTGCAGGTTGAACACCGAGCGGGCCGGCTGATAACGGCTGCTGTGGAAGCCGATGAAGCGGGCGAGGAAGTCCACCGGCATGAGGTCGAAGGTCATTGAGAAGTCGGGTACCTGGCCCAGCTGCATCGAGCCCTTGAGCATGAGCATCAAGCGGTTCTTGTGCGGCTGGCAGACGCCGGTGACGCTGTTGAAGGCGATGTTGCCGGGACGGTAGATATTCACCCACGCACCCCGTGAGCGAGCCTGTTCCAGAAGGCGCTCGGCGACCCACTTGGACAGGTTGTAACCGTTCTTGATGTAGATCGGCGGGGTCTCGGCGGCAGGGGCCTCCAACACACTGCCATCGGCACCGACGGCACTGGATGCGGACAGAGTCGAGACGAAATTGAAGACCTTCTTGCTGCGCCCCTCGCACAGTTTCAGGCACTCCAGAATCGGTTCGACGTTGTCCCGCGCCAGCGTCTGATAATCCTGAACGTGATTGACGTTGGCCGCGTTGTGGACCAGCGCGCCGAATTCACGATCCAGTCGCTCGTACACGTCATCGCTCAACCCCAACTGCGGTCGAGTGACGTCGCCGGCATAGACGCGCACCCGGCTCAGGTCCAGGTGCTCCAGGCGGTTCTCGCGCAGCGATTCGATGAAGCGGTCATGGGCCGTCAGCCCGGCACCTTCGCGGACCACACAAGCCACCTCGGTAGCGCCCCAGGCGAGCAATGCCTCGACGATATGCACGCCGAGAAAGCCATTGGCGCCCGTGACGATGACCTTGTGTACATCCCCCAGTTTGCCCACCGGCAGCACCTGCAGATCGAGCGGCGCGTTGGCGTCCTTGATGGCTTGTGGGCTGATGGTCCAAGTGGACGGGCCATCGCTGTCGAGCAGCGAAGCAAGAGTGATGAGCGTCGGGTCTTCGATGAAGCGGTTGATCGGAATGCTGCGGCCGAAGCGCTCGCGAATCCCCAGCAGCATTTGCGACAGCAGAATCGAATGGCCGCCAAGGTTGAAGAAGCTTTCGTCCGTGGAAATATCCCCAGAGGGCAGCTCCAGTAGCTCGGCCCACAGCTCCAGCAATTCGCGTTCATGGTCGTTCTGCGGCTGGCGTCGCGGTGCCTGTTCAAGCATGTTGACCGGCAATTGCAGCAACGCCTTGCGATCGATCTTGCCGTTGCTGGCGAACGGCATCTTCGCCAGCTCGGTATACGCAGCAGGGCGCATGTAATCCGGCAGCAATCGTTCCACATGGCCCTTGAGCAAATGCCTGGCGGCATCCGGCTCGACACCGTGGGGTTGTGCGAGGAACGCCAGAATTCGTCGCTGCTCGTCGATCACCACCGCGACCTGACGGTAGACCTGACTGTCACGCAGACAGTGTTCGATCTCTTCGGGTTCGACGCGGAAACCACGGATCTTCACCTGATTGTCGCGGCGCCCGGACAGTTCGATGCCGTCGTCGGTCCACTTGCCGATATCGCCGGTGCGATAGGCGCGCAGGCTCTCGCCGTCACCCAGGGCAATCTGCACGTAGCGCTGCTCGGTCAGTTTCGGGTTGTGGATATAGCCCAGACACACGCCCGGACCTGCGATGTACAACTCTCCGGCAGTGTGTTGCGCCACCGGCTGCATCTGCTCGTCGAGGATCAGCACCTGGCTGTTGGCAATCGGCCGTCCGAGGTTGCGGTTGCTGCTGCTCGGCCGGAATTGCCCGGCAGTGATCAGCACGGTGGCTTCGGTTGGCCCGTACAGGTTATGGAACTGGCACTGCCCGGCCAGACGCTCGATGACGAAAGGCTCGCAGACGTCTCCGCCAGTCATCAGATGTTCAAGGGGCAGCGGTCGCTCCGGCAGGATGCTGAGCAGCGCCGGCGGCAGGAACGCGTGGCTGAGGTGTTGATCGAGCAGGTCGACCAGTAGCAATGGATCGCGGCGCTGGTCGTCGTTGGCCACCACCAGTTCCGCGCCGCTGAGCAGGGTCGGGAAGATGTCGATCACTGATGAGTCGAAACTCAGGGTGGAGAACTGCAGCACCCGGCTGTGCTCGCTCAGACCGACATACTCCGCGTACCACGCGGTGAAGTGGCTGAGATTGCGCTGGCTGAGCATCACGCCTTTGGGATGCCCGGTGGTACCCGAGGTGTACAGCGCCATGCACGGCGCGTCGCTGTCCGGCAGGTGGCGCATCAGTGGCTGTCGGACGGGCAGCCCGTCGATGGCACTGATATCCAGCCCCGGTACGCATTGCCCGGCCAGGGGATGCAGACCGTCGTGGAGCAACAGTGCGGCCTTGGCGTTCTGCAGGATGTATTGCTGGCGTTGCAGCGGCTGGCTGGGGTCAAGTGGCAGGTACACCGCGCCGTACCCCAGAATCGCCAGAATGCCGGCAAACAGCGCCGCCGATTTCGGCAGGCAGATGCCGATCACCAGCGGTTCGTCAGGCGATGCCGTGAGCAGTTCGTCCATCCGTCGCTGAATCGCCACGCTTTGCGCCCGCAGCGCGTCGTAGCGAATGCGTTGACCGTCGATGCTCAGGGCGATGCGTTCGGCATAGTCGCTGAAGCTGCGATCAAGCCGAGCCACCAATGGCGTTTGTGCGATATCCAGCAAGTGCGGCTGAGCGGTGCGGTTGAAGCGGTGCTCGAACGCCAGG
The DNA here is from genome assembly GCF_044746785.1 of Pseudomonas sp. NPDC090208. Taxonomy (NCBI): domain Bacteria; kingdom Pseudomonadati; phylum Pseudomonadota; class Gammaproteobacteria; order Pseudomonadales; family Pseudomonadaceae; genus Pseudomonas; species Pseudomonas sp. NPDC090208. The sequence continues at coordinate 206,518 of NZ_JBIVCU010000014.1, read as the reverse complement.
CGATCCAGCTTGTGCAGACCTTCCTGCCATTCGCTTTGCGGCGGCTGGGCCGGTTCGACCCGATTGAAGTACTCGGCGTCCCGGGAGAAGCGGCTGACCAGCAGGGCGATGCTGTCGACCAGCGCAGCCACTGCAGAATCGTGCAGCATGCGCCCGTTGCCGGACGGCTCGGCATCTACCGGCTGACGCAGAATCAGCCGTTGCGCAGTCGCCGAGCCGTACCAGCAGAGCAACTCCACTTGTGGCAGACCTTGGCCGATGACCGGCGTCACGCCGGCCCGCAGCCCCAGATGGACGCCGGCTGTAAACGCCTTGAGGCGCTCGCCGGGCAAATCCAGGGTGCCGTCTTCCACCAGCAACGACGGGCAACGCACATCGCATGCTTGCAGCGCCTCCGCGCTGACGAGCGAGTGGACCTGATGCCCGTGGGATTCCAGCTCGCTGCTCAATTCGCCCAAGGCCCGGCTGTGGCCGATCAGGACAATCTCCAGGCGCTTCATTGCACGCCTCCTGCCGGCAGGTAGTCGGCGAGTGCGTCCTGAACGCAGGGAGCATCGAGCATCGAACTGGCTTTGAAAAAGCGCACGATGTTGCCCACCAGCGGGTGATGGCGATTGATCGGGAAGCACATCGCCTGGGTTTCGTCCTTGAGCGCCTGTTTGACGGTCTCGCTGACCGGCAGGTTGTCGATCAGCACGAAGTCAAAGGACTTCTGGATGTCGTTGGTCAGGTACTGGGCGATGAACACTGGCATGATCCGGGCGATGGTCTGACGATCCTGTTCCGGTGCCGCATGCCAGTAAATCCGCACCAGTCGCGCCCAGAACCCCGAGTGACGGCCTTCGTCGAGCAGGTGATCGGCCATCAAGCCCTTGATCGACTGCTTGACCGTATCGTCCTTGGCGAACGCGGCGACGTCGTTGGTCACGGTGTTCTCGGCAATCGCCACGCAGATCAGCTCGACGGCGCTGCGCAGGTGATCCGGTGCCAGCGCCAGGGCAGCAGGAATGGCCCGGCTCAGTTCGATTTCCAGCGGCAGGGCAATCGGCTGAATGCCGGTCAGGGCGATGGTCTGCTGCATGAAGTCCATGGCCACCAGCGCGTGGTAATCCTCGTCGACCACCACGGTCATCGCGTCATAGCGGCAGGCGAACGGGAAGCGGATCGCGAAGTTGTCCTTGGCGATGCTGCGGGCGGTCTTGTCGACGATCTCGGTCTCGAAAATCACCACGTCGTTGATGAACTTGTACAGGCTCTGGATCAGGGCGAAGTCGCGCAGGTGCGGGCATTCACGCAGAAAGGTGTCGCACAGCACCAGAGGCTGGCGGCTCAATGGGTAAATGAGCTTTTCGTCGTTCTCGACAATGCGGCGCGGGCGGGTGCGGATGCTGGCGCGGCCTTCCCAGGCATCGGCGAAGGACAGATAGTCTTCGGCTTTCATGATGGCTTCCTTGTATGGGCGGCGGAGGACTCGGGGACGGGCAGACGGCTCATGCACTGACCTCCAGCGCCGGCTCACGCATGCTCACGCGCAGCGCGTCCCACAGGGCGATGCGGCTGTCCACGGCGGCGATGGCGGCTTCGTACACTTCCCGTTCACGCTGCTCGTCACCGTCCACCAGACGCGCCAGCAACGACTCGGCGGCGGGGCCGTGGTCTTCGGAGTCGACCTCGATGTGGCGTTCCAGGTAGTAACGGAAGGTCGGCGCCTGGTGGGCGGTGATGCCCCAGTCATCGAGGATGCGCTGGAACATCTGCGGGATGACGCTCTCGCGGCCGTGCAGAAACGCCGCCGCCACACTGTGGGCCGGCGCATGCAGGGCGGTATCGAGGGTGTCGCGGACAAACCGCGCCGCCGCCTTGCCGGCATTGACGCTGTCCAGCGCGGTTTCGTAATGCACGCCCTCCTGCTGCAGCGCCACGAATGCCTCGACCTGTTCAGTGCTGGCGCCCACCTCGCGCATCGCATCCAGATACAGTTCAAAATGGCTGTAGTGGCCGTAATCCAGGCGATCGTCCGATTCCTCGCCGAGGACGATCTCGTTGATCAGCCGTGCCGCCTGCGGATCCTTGGGCGGTAGCCAAGGCAGACGCGTGCAACTGAGCTCCTGTTGCAGGCGTTTGGTCAGCGACATGAAGTCCCAGACGGCAAAGACGTGGGCTTCCATGAAGCGTCTGAGGACGTCCAGTGAATCGATTTCGGCAAAGATCGGGTGGGCACTAAGTTCGGATTTTTTGCGATTCAATACGTGTTTATGGCTATTCATGGTGACGTCCTTGCTGTAATGAAAGTCCGTTTTTGAGGCAAGTTTCGCCCTGCCGTAAGTATCGACAAACACGCCGTCGTTAATTGGACGGGCGAACGCAGGCCGCAAACGGATACTTCGTTTAATGGTCGTTTATGTATTGAACCTGCTGCGCCAGGCAGCAGGTGTCGTGCAGTCCTTGTGGCGCCAAGATGCAGCGGGGTGGCGGCGTGCGGATGTCGACGGGAAAACGGTAAATCACTTTTAAATAGTTGCGCAAACAAAATTTTATATTTTAATTAGTGTATAAAAACCGGGCGCGAAGTGCTGCGATAAAACATTAAGGATAAGTTTTATTTGGACGAGCGTAACCCTTCTAACTGGTTAAGGTCAGAATTGAGATAAATGAACGAATGCCTCGTTCAGCGTTACGCGTTAACTGAGTAATCGGATTTGAAGTTTTATGTGGGCGACGTTGACTACTCCATCATTGCGTCTGCGCCCTGTGCACTGCTCCTTGTGTTGCGCCATGGGGAATCACGATTGCGAAACCGGCTGCAGGCGGTTTCGTCGCGCGAGTTTGCCTGAAACTCGGGGGCAGACTGTTTCAGCGCCCCTGATTGACGATAGGTCCAACGGGGTGGCGGCGGGAAGCGGCGCGAGAGGCGCGCAGGCGGGTTCTATTGCCGTGCGTGTTGGGGGAGAGGAGGGTGACGCGGTGGGCCCACTGCAGCGATCAGTCGCCGAGCAGGCCCAGGTGGGTGTTGATGATGTGCAGCAGACGGTGACGCTGGGAGACAAGGAAATCGTGATTGCCGCGCACTTCGATCAGTTCGAACTCGCGGCGGGTAAATTCGCGCCAGTTCATCATGCTGGCGGCGGTGTCGAGCGGGTCATCGCTGCCATACAGCGCGGTCAACGGGATATCCAAGCCGGCATCCGGGCAGTGCGACCACAGTTCGGAGAGTTTCACGTCGCTGCGCATCACCGGTTCAAACAGGCGCATCAGCTTTTTGTCGTGAAGCATCGATTCCGGCGCGACGCCCAGCCGGATCAGCGCCTGGATGAAGTCATCGGCTGGCAGTGTGTGCAGGTATGGCTCGGGTTGGCGACTGTCGGGGCTGCGGCAGCCGGAGATGAACAGATGCCGCGTCTGGTGCGGGTAATGTGCCTGTGCCAGGTGGGCCAGTTCAAAGGCCAGTCGTCCACCGAAGCCATGGCCGTAAAAGGCGTGCGGTTCGCTCAGGTAAGGTTTTACCGCTCTGAACGTATCGGTCAGCAGCGGCGCCCACTGATCGTAGGGCGACTCCTTGAGTCGACTGCCGTGGCCGGGCAGGCGCAGGGTCACCAACTCGATGTGGTCGGCCAGACCAAGGGACCATTCGCGGAATTGTTCGGGATCGCCACCGGCGTGCGGAAAGCAGATCAGGCGCGTTCTGATGGGTTGTCCGGAATTGACGACCATCAGCCATTTGTTTTTCTCGGCGTACACTCAGGATTCCCCAAACCCGTAACTGCGGGCGTTCATCACCGTGGGGCCGGGTCCTTCGGCGTGGCGCCGTAACCTCCGGCGCTCGGTCTACCCCATGCCTCATGCGTCCGGTTGCAACGACCGCAAGCAGGGGAACGTATGGCTGGATCGTGAGCTGTCATCGCTCACGATCATTGCGACCTCACTGGGCGAGGGCACGCTTTCTTGATGTCCTGGTGGTTTTTGCGACGTCCGTCGGACGTTCTCTCAGGTATTTGTTGATGGCTTCGACACCACGACTCAAGTGGTGGGTCAGCGAACTGACCGTGGACTCGATGGCACCAGCGGCTGCCAGCTCAAGCAGTTCGCGGTGGTCATGCTGGGACAGCTTGCCCAGGCCCATGTGCTTGAGATTGAAGCGCAGAAAACGTTCTTCCTCGTTGAGACCTTCCTCGACCAGCTTGAGCAGCCGCTTGTTCTGCGCACGGGAATACAGCGCCATGTGGAACTGACGGTTGAGCGTGCCCATCTTGTCGTAGTCGGTTTCGACTTCCAGCTGTTCGATCAGCTCGCGCGCGCCTTCGATGTCCTCGGCGGTCAGCAGCGGAATCGACTGGCGCAGCGCCTCGGACTCCAGCAGGATGCGCAAGGCATAGGCGTCGGTGGCATCTTCGTTGATCAGCGGCGCGACAACGGCACCCTTGTGGGTTTCGACGCGCAGCAGCGATTGGGCTTCGAGCTGGCGCAGGGCTTCGCGGACCGGCATGCGGCTGACGCCGAACAGGGTCGCCAATTCCTGCTGGCGCAGGGCGATACCCGCCGGCAGACGGCCGTCGAGGATGGCGCTGCGCAGTTTTCCTTCGATGACCGAGCGTGCCAGATGGGCAGGTGGCTGCTCGTCTCCGAGGATTTCCCGCAGAAATTGTTCTTTCTCAGTCCTGCGCATCGTGTACTTCTTCTTCCATTGATCAGAAATTGGATCCAATAGAACACTAGAGGCCACAACCTGCCTTGTCAAACTCGCTGATGAGTTTGCCCGGCGTCGGGGCGGCGGCATTCTACAAGGCTTTTTGGCGTTCATGTGCGAGCGGTGTTCTATCCTTCGAGATAGACAGGGCGCCGCCAAAACGGCCGCCTGGACGCGGCATGTCAACGCTCAAACGGGCAGACAATCGAAGTCGTTGAATTGCAAGCCAATGATCGCCAGATGCCATTATTTTCCTCGGTTGGAGCCTCGCCAGCGAGTACCTCCGGTCGACCCTCATGGACTGACGGCATTGGTGACCTGTTTCGCGTTCCGCCCCATCGCGCGCACGCTATGCCGGGTATTGCTGGCGGTTGTGGTGTTGGCGGGCATGGCGTACGCCGACTGGGATTTTTCCCTGATCAGTCGGCGGGCTCAGGCGCTGTATGGGCCGTCAGCGGACGGACGGCACAGGGTCGAAGCCTGGAAAGCTTTGCTGGCGAGTCGCAAGCCGGCCAGCGAGCTGGAGCAACTGCAAATGATCAACCGGTTTTTCAACCGGCAATTGCGTTACGTCGAGGACATCGATTTGTGGGGTCAGGATGACTACTGGGCGACGCCCGTTCAGTCGTTGTGGAAAGGTGCGGGCGACTGTGAGGATTTCGCCATCGCCAAGTATTTCAGTTTGCGGCGCTGGGGCATGCCGGCCGAGAAGTTGCTGATCACCTACGTCAAGGTGCTCAACCCGGAGCGGGCGCACATGGTGCTGACGTATTACCCCGACGCAGACGGCGAGCCGCTGGTGCTCGACAGCCTGACCGACGCCATCGAACCGGCCGATGCGCGCAAGGACCTGTTGCCGGTGTACGCATTCAATGGCGAGGGCGTGTGGTTGCCGGATGTGGGTGACAGCAGCATAGGGAGCAACACTATCGCGGGTGACATCAAGCAGCTGTCCCGCTGGCAGGACGTGTTGGACAAGATGAAAGCCGAAGGTTTTCCGGTCGAGGGCAATACGCCTTGACCCGTTCCCGCAGGACAAGGAATTGCCATGACCCTGTTCAAACAGCTGTTGATCGCCATTTGTCTGTTCATGATCGTCGCGTTCAGTGGTGGCTTCATGGTCAGCCTGGAAAGTTCGCGAAATCAGTACGTCAACCAGCTGCGTTCCCATGCCCAGGACGCTGCCACCGCGCTGGCCTTGTCGCTGACGCCCGCAGTGGACGATCCGACCATGATGGACCTGATGGTCAGTTCGATCTTCGACAGCGGTTATTACGCCCGCATCCGGGTGATCAACCCGAGCACCGGCAAGGTCATCGTCGAGCGTAGCGCGACCCCGGCCGCCACTGCGCCGGACTGGTTCGTCCGCCTGATTGCGCTGGAGCCAGCAGGCGCCAGCGCGATTGTCAGCCGTGGCTGGCGTCCGGCGGCGAAGGTCGAGGTGGTCAGCCACCCGATGTTCGCCATCGGCAAGCTCTGGCAGGCGGCGTTGGGTAATCTGGGCTGGCTGCTGTTGTGTGGCGCGATCAGTTTCCTGCTTGGCGTCTGGCTGCTGCGCCGGCAGCTCAGGCCGCTGGATTACATGGTCGAGCAGTCACGGGCCATTGGCCGGCGGGAGTTTCTCAGCCTGCCGGAATTGCCCGCGACGCCCGAGTTGCGGCGGGTGGTACAGGCCATGAATCAGATGGTCGACAAGCTCAAGGCGCTGTTTCAGGAGCATGCCGAGCGCACCGAAAAACTGCGCATGGAATCCTACGAGGACAGCCTGACGGGGCTCGCCAACCGGCGCTATTTCGACATGCGCCTGAACGAACACATCAGCCGGGTTGAAGATGCCCGCGCGGGTTATCTGCTGCTGTTGCGGGTCAACGATCTGGTCGGTCTCAACGAGCGGCTGGGTGGCAAGAAGGTCGATGCGCTGCTGATGGCGGTCAGCGATGTGCTGGTGCGGCAGTGTTTCAACCACGCCGAGGCTCGCCATCTGATCAGCCGGATTCGCGGCGGCGAGTTTGCCGTGCTGGCGCCGGGGCTGGTGAAGGAGGAAGCGCTGCAACTGGCCCATGAACTGGAAACCGCGCTTGGCAGCCTACGCGCGACTTCCGCTTCCGATGTCACGCCCACGGCCTTCATAGGCCTTGCCCCCTATCGACCGGGGGATTCGCTGCAGACCCTGATGGGGCTGGCCGATCAGGCGTTGTCTCAGGCAGAAACCCAGACCGGGCAGATCTGGTACTGCATCGAGCACAGCGCGGTCAGCAGCCTGGAAGACGATCATCATGCCTGGTACGAGTTGCTCGATCAGGCCCTCAACGAGCGGCGCTTTCAGCTGTTTTTCCAACCGGTGATGGATGCCGGCGACCGCAGCCGCGTGCTGCATTTCAAGGTGCTGTCGCGGGTGATCGACGACGAATCCCAAGCGCTGCCGGCCGGGCAGTTTCTGCCGTGGCTGGAGCGTTTCGGCTGGTCGAGCCGACATGACCTGCTGATGCTGCAAACCGTGTTCGAACAGTTGCCCCGGCACGACCAGAAGCTGGCGCTGAACCTGTCGGCAGCCACCGTGGCCGACCCGGGCGCACTCAATGAGGTGATGGAGTTGCTGCGTCGTCACGGGCATCTGGCGTCGCGGCTGATTCTGGAAATCACTGAAGAGCAGGTGCCGGATCAGCAAGGCCTGGAAGAGCTGACGCGGCGGCTCAAGGACCTCGGTTTCTCGCTGGCGCTGCAGCACTTTGGCGGGCGCTTCAGCATGATCGGCAACCTGTCGAGCCTGGGGCTGGCGTATCTGAAGATCGAAGGCAGCTACATCCGCGCGATTGACCGGGAGGGCCACAAACGGCTGTTCATCGAAGCCATTCAGCGCGCGGCCAACAGCATCGATTTGCCGTTGATTGCCGAACGTGTGGAGACCGAGGGCGAGTTCGTGGTGTTGCGCGAGATGGGGATTCAGGGTGTGCAGGGGCAGTTGTTTGGGGATCCTGCGCCGTGGGAGTGAGCGATGACGGCATTACACCGGACCTGTAGGAGTGAGCTTGCTCGCGATGGCGGTGGATCAGACCCATGGTGATGTCTGAAAGAATGCAATCGCGAGCAAGCTCACTCCTACAAGGAAAGGTTAGAGATAACGCCCGGTCACAAAGTGCTGCACGTCATTGAACCCCGGCGTCGAGGCATGGCCCGGGGTCACCAGCGAGTCGATGAACGCCTCGTCTTCAGCGGTGATCTTCACGCTCAGCGCCTTGGTGTAGCTGTCCCACTGCTCTTCGGTGCGTGGGCCGACGATGGCCGAAGTCACCGCCTGGTTGTTCAGCACCCAGGCAATCGCGAATTCCACCAGCCCCACGCCCTTGTCCTTGGTGTATTGCTGCAGCTTCTGCGCGATGTGCAGCGACTCGGTGCGCCATTCGGTTTCCAGAATCCGCTTGTCCTGGCGGCCGGCGCGGGTGCTGGAGTCCGGGGTGACATCCGGGGCGTATTTGCCGCTGAGCACGCCACGGGCCAGGGGGCTGTAAGGCACCACGCCGAGGCCGTAGAACTTCGCAGCGGTGATCTGCTCCAGCTCCGCCTGGCGGTTGACGATGTTGTATAGCGGCTGGCTGATCACCGGCTTGTCGACGCCCAGACGCTGGGCCACGTTGACCACTTCGGCGATACGCCAGCCACGGAAGTTGGACACGCCCCAGTAACGGATCTTGCCCTCGCGAATCAGGTCGCCGATGGCCGACACGGTCACTTCCAGCGGCGTGCTGTGGTCTTCCTTGTGCAGGTAGTGGATGTCGATGTATTCGGTGTCCAGACGGCGCAGGCTGGATTCGATTTCGTTGAAGATGTGCTTGCGGCTCAGGCCGCTGGTGTTCGGCGCGGTATTGCCGGAGCTGCTGCCGACCTTGGTCGCCAGCACCCATTCGCTGCGCCGCGAGGCGATGGCTTCACCGACGATTTCCTCGGAGCGACCGGCGTTGTAGACGTTGGCGGTGTCGATGAAATTCACGCCTTCATCCCAGGCCTTGTCGATGATGCGCAGGGATTCTTCGGTGCTGGTCTGTACACCGAACATCATCGAACCCAGTGTCAGTGTCGAAACCTTGAGGCCGGATTGGCCAAGCGTGCGGTAGTTCATTGCTCGATATCCTTTTCGTCAGGGAAGTGGAAATCAGGACAGCTCTAAGCCGGACATACTCGCCTGTTTTCGACGGATTTGAACAGTGACAAATTTGAACAGTGACGTTCTTTGTAGGAGTGAGCTTGCTCGCGATTGCGTCAGGTTAATCACCACTGTGTTGTCTGATAAAACGCTATCGCGAGCAAGCTCACTCCTACAGGGTCAGGTCTGCACTCGTGAGCTTCGCCCGCCGGCCACTGAGAAAACACAACGTACCGCCCACCGCCGTGAGCCCCGCCAGCACGTAAAACATCGTCGGCGCCGGTGAGTTGATCAGCAAGTAACCACAAATTACCGGGCTCATCGCACCGCCGAACGCCGCTAGGTTCTGCGCGCCCAGATAGCTGCCACGCAGGTGTTCCGGGGCGATGGTGTCGACGAACAGGTATTCGGCCGGGTAGATGATCATCTCGCCCAGGGTGAAGACGAACATCGCCGCGCACCAGGCCAGCAGGCTCTGGGCAAAGCTGAAGCCGAACAGGCCGACGGCGAACAGCGCGGTGCCCAGGCAGATCCAGTACGGCAGTTGTTCGCGCTTGAGGAAGCGGCCGATCTGGTACTGCATGAGGATCACCGTGATCGCGTTGCAGGCGAGCACGGCCGAGAGGATTTTCAGCGCCTGTTCCGGGGTGTGGGTCACCAGCAGGAACTGCGACAGGTACAGGGTGTAGCGGCCATGGACGATGGTGCTGAGCAGGCTGCCGCCGGTGAACAGGATCAGCGTGCGGTCGTTCTTCAGCGTGACCAGGGTGTCGAGAAAACTGCGTGGCTGGTTGTCGCCGTCGGCCACGGTCGGCGGGATGCCGATCATCAGGAACATGCTGCCGAAAGCGATGGCGCTGGCGATCAGGAATGGTGCCAGCGGCAGGTGCCCGGCGATCAGCACGCCGAGCATGGGGCCGGTGGCGTAGCCGATGTTGGTCAGGGTGTAGCGCAGGGAGAACACCTTGGCGCGCTGGCCGATGGGCAGGTTCTCGCTGATGATCGCCTTGGAGCCGATCAGAAACAGCGCCGACGCGGTTTCCGTGATCACCAGCGTCAGGGTGGTCAGGTACACGTTGTGGGCGAAGGTCAGCAGGGTGAAGCCGATGGCGCTGGAGAGCATCGCCAGAATCAGCAGCTTGCGCTTTTCCAGGCGGTCGATGATGTAGCCGCCGTACAGCCCCAGCAGCGTTGCGATGAACACCGCGATGCCCATCAGCAGGCCGACGTCCTGTTGATCGAGGCCCAGCCGGGTGCTCAGAAACAGCGTCAGCAGCGGGCTGGTCATCGCCCGGCTCATGACGATGGTCAGCGAGCAGACCATCAGGCGGCGGATGACGAGGGAGTAGGTGGCCACAGGTTTTCTTATCGTCCTAAATCCAGGCATTCGCGCCGGTCCCATGGGATAACGCAATCCATTGTGGGAGCCGGCTTGCTGGCGAATGCGGTGTATCAGTCGGCCTCGTTGTCACTGACCCGCCGTATTCGCCAGCAAGCCGGCTCCTACAGATTCAGGGATCACTGCCCCTTGTTCATCTCGATCTTGCTCACCGCGCCTTGATCCAGCTCCCACTTCTTGAGGATCTTGCCGTAGGTGCCGTCATCGATCATCGATTGCAGCGCCTCGGCGATGGCGGTGGCCAGTTCCGGGTTGGACTTGTTCACGCCCAGGCCGGTGAACTGCTTGGAGATCGCCAGGCCGATCGGCTTGTAGGTGTCCTTCTCCTGCGACATCAGGTACGGAATGGTTTCGCTGCCTTGCATGGCCGCATCCAGGCGACCCTGGCGCAGTTGCGCGCGGGCGTCGGCGGAGCCTTCGGAACCGCTGACGACGATGGCCGGTTTGCCCGCCGCTTCACAGTTCTGCTTGCTCCACTCGGCGATTTCCGCCGGCCAGGTCGTGCGGCGGCTGGTGCCGACTTTCTTGCCGCACAGGTCGGTGAGCTGGTTCAGCTCGGTGTTCTTGGTCAGCGTGTACAACTGCGGGCCGCTACTGAAGTAGTCGACGAAGGTCACCGACTTCTGCCGCTCGGCGGTGTCGGTCATGCCCGACAGGATGATGTCGAAGCGCTTGGTCACCAGGCCGCTGACCATCTGCTCGAAGGCGGTTTCCTGCCACTTGATCTTCACCCCGAGGCGCTCGGCCAGGGCGTTGCCCAGATCGACGTCCAGACCGGTCAGGGTGTTGCTGGCGGTGTCCTTGAAGTCCATCGGCGGATAGTTCGGGACGATGGCGGCGGTGATTTCGCCCTTGTCTTTGATACTGGCCGGCAGGGCGGCGAATGCCGATGCAGATACCATCAGGCCGGCGAGCAGGGTCGGGAGGATCAGTTTTTTCATGGTCGTTCTCGTTTGTTCTGGTTTAGGTGCGAACGGCAGAAATGAAGCTTTGGGTTCGTGGGTTTTGTGGGCTTATTAGAATGTCTTCGGGGCTGCCGGCCTCCACAATCTGGCCGCCGTCCATGAACACCATGCGGTTGGACACTTCGCGAGCGAAGCCCAATTCGTGGGTCACGACGATCATGGTCATGCCGGTGTGGGCGAGGTCGCGCATCACCGACAACACTTCGCCGACCAGCTCCGGGTCGAGGGCGGAAGTGGGTTCGTCGAACAGCATCAGCTTGGGCCGCATGGCCAGCGCGCGGGCAATCGCCACGCGCTGCTGCTGACCGCCGGACAGTTCGACGGGATAGGAATGGCGCTTGTCCGCCAGGCCGACGCGGGCCAGCAATTCGACGGCCTCTTCGTTGGCTTCCTTGGGCGAGCGCTTGAGCACCTGAATCGGCCCCTCGATGACGTTCTGCAGCGCGGTCATGTGCGGGAACAGGTTGAAGCGCTGGAACACCATGCCGGTGCTCAGGCGCTGGCGGGCGATCTGGGTGTCGGTCAACTCATGCAGCTTGTTGCCGGCCACGCGATAGCCGACCAGTTCGCCATCGACCCAGAGGCCGCCCTTGTCGATCTTTTCCAGCTGGTTGACGCAGCGCAGCAAGGTGCTCTTGCCCGAGCCCGACGGGCCGATGATGCACAGCACCTCACCCTGTTCGACCTCGATGCTGACGTCCTTGAGGGCGTGGAATTTGTCGTAGTACTTATGCAGGCCGACGGCTTTGACGATGCTTCTCATAGGGACTCTCCAAGCCTGACTTACGAACGCTTGCCGGCGCCGCGAGCGAAGCGCAGCTCCAGACGGCTCTGACCGAACGACAGCACGGTGACCACCGCCAGGTACCAGATGCCGGCGACGATCAGCAGCTCCATGACCCGGGCGTTGGCGTAGTAGATGTTCTGCGCGTTGTGCAGCAACTCGGAGTACTGGATCACGCTGGCCAGGCTGGTCATCTTGACCATGCTGATGAATTCGTTGCCCACCGGCGGAATGATCACGCGCATCGCCTGGGGCAGGATCACCCGGCGCAGCGCTTGCAGGCGCGGCATGCCGATCGACTTGGCCGCTTCGTACTGGCCGGTGTCCACCGACAACAGGCCGGCGCGCACCACTTCGGCGGTGTAGGCGCCCTGGTTGATGCTCAGGCCCAGCAGGGCAGCGACGAAGGGCGTCATCAGGCTCACGGTGTCGAGCTGGAACAGGCCGGGAATACCGATCACCGGGAAGATCAGCGCAAGGTTGAACCACAGCAGCAGTTGCAGGATCAGCGGTGTGCCGCGGAACAGCCAGGTGTAGGTGATGGCTACATAGCGCAAGATCGGGTTGGCCGACATGCGCATGATCGCCGTGATCACCCCGATCACCACGCCGAGAATCATCGCCAGCACCGACATGACGATGGTGTTGACCAGACCCCAGAGAATCGCCTCGGAGGTCAGGAACTGGCCGATGTAGCTCCACTCGATCTGGCCGTTGGCGAAGGCGCGGACCATACCCGCCAAGGCGACGACGATCAGCGTGGCAAAGAAGATCCGCCCGTAGTAACGACGCGGGACGTGCTCGTAGCGGGTGATGTCGAATTCGTTCTCGGCCTGCTTGCGTTCGGCTTGCAAACGCTCTGCCTGGTTGTGGTTCATGGTGTGTCTCCGAAGCTGTGTTCAGGCCGCGTATCGATCACAGCGAAGCCACGGCCGATGGCGGTGTGGGCTCGTCCTTGGGGCCGGGGCAGTTCGCTGGGAGTGGTGGGCAGTCACGCGTTGCAAGTCCTGATCAAAGTGTCAGGTTTATTATCGTTACATCGATAAAACGGTCATTGATCAGAGCGTCGAGTCGATGGTTGCCAATCGCCATTGTCTGTGTTCATCATGAAGGGCGGGCATGTTTTTGTTGTGGGTCAAAGCCTGTTGAATATAACGGGCGAGGTAAATAAGCATTATGGAAACTCCACTTTCCACTTCTGGAAACGTGCCGCAAAAACCGGGAATCCGTCCGCCGCTGACGCTCAGCGGAATGGATTTCAAGCTGCTGCGGGTTTTTCAGGCGGTGGTCGAGGCGGGAGGTTTCAGCGCCGCGCAGAACGAGCTGAACGTGGGCCTGGCGGCCATCAGCAAGCAGATTTCCGACCTTGAAATCCGTATCGGCATGCGCTTGTGTACCCGAGGTCGGGAAGGTTTTCATCTGACCGAAGAAGGCAAACTGGTCTATCAGGCCTCCATCGAATTATTTGCCTCGGTGGACAGTTTTCGTGACCGCATAAGTTCGGCACAGAACGAACTGATCGGCGACCTGAGTATTGGCGTTATCGATAACACGATGTCCGATAAAAGTTCGCCGTTAATTACCGCGCTCAGAACAATGCATGACGAGGCGCCCAAAGTAAGATTGCGCCTGCAAGCGTCGCAATTAGATGAAATCGAGCGGGGGGTGGTCGAGGGGCGCTTGAGCGTGGGCATCGTGCCGGTGTACCAGCGCCGTGAGGAATTCGATTACTTCGAGCTTTACCAGGAGCCGTCCCATGCTTACTGCGCTGCAGGTCATCCACTGTTCGACGTGGACGACAGCACGCTCGACATCGACAGCCTGCGTCATTGGCAGGTGATCAATCATCGCTACGCGATCCACCGGGACAAGGCCAGTTTCGTCAATTACGACAGCCAGTCGGCGTCGGCCTCGCAGGTCGAAGCGGTGGCGATCCTGATCCTCACCGGGCGCTTCATCGGCTTTTTGCCCGAACACTACGCCCGCCATCTGATGCGCGACGGCCAACTGCGCGCCCTGCGCCCCGACCTCATACACCTCAACACCCCGTTCAACCTCATCCTGCGCCACAACGCCCCACGCAGCCCGCTGGTCAAGGCGTTCGCCCATGCGATGGGGGTGGATTTGAAACAGGTGGTTTAGGCCAGATCTCGGCGCCATCAAACACCCCAAAACCTGCAGGAGCGCGCTTGCCCGCGAAAGCGTCCGCCCAGCCAATCCCGCGCTGACTGACCCACCGCTATCGCGAGCAGAGCTCCCTCCCACGGGGTCTGTGGTGTCTGATGAATTTCGGCACGGCGCATCAGCTTTTGTGGGAGGGAGCTCTGCTCGCGAAGGCGGTGGGTCAGGCAATAAAGCATCAACTGACAAACCGCATTCGCGACCGTCGTAACCTCCGATCCCTCCCACGGCCTGCGGCCAGAAGCTGCCGGTGCATGAACGCCCGGAACCAGTCCGGCTTGCCAGCGGTAGCGATCTCAAAGACATCACCGCAGGTAGACCCAAACACATAAACCCTGTGGGAGGGAGCCCTGCTCGCGAAAGCGTCAGCCCAGCCAATGCAGTGTTGCCTGACCCACCGCTATCGCGAGCAGGGCTCCCTCCCACGGGTTTAGAAATCCACCGTCGCCGACACCTTCAGCGTGCGCGGCTCGCCTTGGGTCAGGTAGTTGTTCGCCGTCGATGCCGAAGCCCAGTAGGCCTTGTTGGCGACGTTTTCGACGTTGGCGCGCAGGGTGATGTATTTGTCGTCAGCCTTGAAGCCGTAGCGGGCGCCGAGGTCGACGCGGGTCCAGGCCGGGATGCTCAGGGTGTTGTCGGCGTTGACGTACTCACCGCCGGTGCGCAGCATCCGTCCGCTCAAGGCGGCGCCTTCGATGCCCGGCACGTCCCATTCAGCGCCCAGGTTGTACTGGAAGCGCGGCACGCCGGCGGCGCGGTTGCCATCGGTCAGGCCGTTGGAGGTCTTGTTCAACTCGGTGTGCATCCACGTCGCACCGGCCAGCAGGCGCAGACCGTCGATGGGTTCGCCGAAGACGTTCATTTCCACGCCTTTGTTGACCTGCTCGCCGTCGACGTTGAAGGTCGGCAGGCGGTTGCCCGGCATGGTGGTGGTCGCGCTGTTCGGCTGTTCGATGCGGTAAACCCCGAACGTGGCGCCGTAGCTGTCCCAGTCCAGCTTCACGCCGCCTTCGATCTGCTTGCTGCGCCGGGGCGGGAAGACCTCGTTGGGGTTGGTCACGTTGGTGGCGGGCGCAGTCGGGCCCTGGGCCAGACCCTCGATGCGGTTGGCATAGAACGACACGTGATCCCACGGCTTGACCACCAGACCGTACACCGGCGTGGTGATGGACTCGTCGTAGTTGGCGTTGCGGGCGCCGGTCGTGGTGTTCCACGCATCGACTTCCAGCGTCTGGCGGCGCACACCGACGGTCAGCAGCACGCGGTCATCGACAAAGCCCAGGGTGTCGGACACGGCGGCACTCTTGATGCGGTTCTTGCCGACGATGCGCGGGTCATGGATATCGCTGCCGAAGTAGGTGTTGGTCGGTCGCGGAATCTGCACCGGGTGATACAGGTTGTTCGGCTGACGGTTGGCGACCAGGATCGCTTCAAAGGACGAGCGCTGCTCGCCCCACAGGCCGGACAGGCCGAAGTTCATCTGATGGCTGATCGGGCCGGTGTTGAAGTGGCCGTTCAGACCGGCGATGGCGCTCTTGTTGTCCTCGTCGTGGGGCGAGTACAGAAAACCGGTGCGCGCCGTGCCGTTGTTGTCGCTGACGTACAGCGACGAATACTCGCCGTTCTCCCGGGTGTGCTTGGCACCGGCACCGGCGTAGACCGTCCAGTTGTCGTTCAGGTCGTACTCGGCGTTGACCATGCCGTAGGTGTCTTCCAGCTGCGACCAGCTCCAGTCCTGGGCGTAGTTGTCCTTGGCCGACGGCGGATGCGGCACCACGCTGCCGTTGGGATAGACCACGGCGCGGCCCTGGTTGATGCGTTCCTTCTGATAACCCAGGTCGGTCGACACGCGCAGGCGTTCGCCCCGGTAATCCAGGCCCACGGCAATCAACTGCGAACGCTTGGTTTCATCATCAATGGCGGTTTCACCGCCGTGCTGGGCGAGGTTGATCCGCGCGCCGAAACGGTTGTCCTCGCCGAAACGCTGACCCAGATCCAGATGGCCGCCGACCTGGCTGTCGCTGGCGTAGTCCAGTGTCACGCTGCGGGTCGGGGTGTCCTGCGCGCGCTTGGGCACGATGTTGACGCTGCCGCCGATGCCGCTGCCCTGTGGTGCGACCCCGTTGACGAAAGCGTTCGGGCCTTTGAACAGTTCGACCCGCTCGACCGCTTCGGTGGTGATGATCTGCCGTGGCAGGATGCCGTACAGGCCGTTGAAGGCGATGTCGTCGGTTTGCAGGGGCAGGCCGCGAATGGTGAACACCTGAGAGAAGTTGCCGAAGCCGGCGGACTGGCGCACCGAGGCATCGTTGAGCAGCACGTCGCCGAGGGTGCGGGCCTGCTGGTCGGCGATGGTTTTCGCGGTGTAGCTGGTGACGCTGAACGGCACGTCCTTGATGTCACGATTGCCCAACACACCCAGCCGCGCCGACTTGGCGACCTGACCGCCAGCATACGTGTCGGCCAGTTCAGTGTTCAGTTCGCCGTTGACGGTGGTCGCACCCAGTTCCATGGCGTCGCCGGTCTTGACCTCGGGCGCGACGGTATAGCCATTGCCGCCGGTGCTCAGCAGCGAAAAACCGCTGCCCTGCAGCAGTTTGGCAAAACCCGATTGCACCGTGTAGCTGCCCTGCAGGCCGTCGCTGTGGTGGTTGTTGAGCATCTTCGAATCGAACGACAGCGGCACGCCGGACATCGCCGCGAACTGCGCCAGCACATTGCCCAGTGGCCCCGGTGCAATCGAGTAGCTGCGCGCCACGCTGCTTTCGACAGGATCGGCCGCCAGTGCCGCCTGCATCGGCGCCAGCCCGCCCAAGGCAATGGCCAGACTCAACGCTTTGACCGGAAAGCGGGAAGAACTCGATTTGAGAGAGCGCGGGTGCGGCGTGAAAGTCATTCGGCAATCCTGTCGGCGCATGGAAAAGTGAGTGGGTTCTCTTCCACACCGCACGACCCGGAAAAAGGTATCAAAAAAAATTGGATGGACTGATCAGGCGCTGTTTTGCGTTCCCCGTGGGAGAGAGCCCTGCTCGCGAAGGCGTCAGCGCAGACACTGCTTCAGTGGCTGACAGATTGCTTTCGCGAGCAGGGCTCCCTCCCACTGAAGGCTCCGTGCTCATCCAGTCAACGCGGCTCCACGGCGACCCAGTAACGAGTGAGGCTACTGACAGTGATCGGCAGGGTGTCCTGCAACAGACGCAGGCTGGCGTCGGTGTCGCGCAGGGAAAATGCCCCGGACACTGTCAGATCGGCGACCGCATCGTGGCAACGGAGCACGCCTGGCCGGTAGCGTCCCAACTCGCCGAGCAGGTCCGCCAGGCGCATGTTGGTGGCGACCATCATGCCGTTCTCCCAGGTCATGCTGGCCGGGTCTAGCGCCGCGACGGCATCCGCCCTATCGATGCTGAATGCGCTCTGCTCACCGGCCTTGACGATCAAGCTCTGGTTTCCGTGGAGGGGGCGGATTTCCACCGCACCCTCCGTCACGGCCAGCCGGCTGCGCTGCTCGTCGACACGCACACTGAAACGCGTACCCAAGGCTCGCGCAGTACCGTCGCGGGTCTGCACGATTAACGGGCGATAAGTCGGCGCCGGGTCCTTGGCCGTGGTAATCAGCACCTCGCCGGTGAACAGCCTGATCCGCCGTTCGCTGGCGCTGAAGGCGATGTTCAGCGAGCTGTGGGTGTTGATCAGCAAGCGTGTACCGTCCGGCAGCGTGAGGTTTTTCTGTTCGCCGATGGCGGTGTGCTGATCGGCCAGCCATTCGTCCCAGGGCAACTGACGCTGGGCCAGCCAGATCGCAGGCCCAGCCAGCAGGAACAAACCGATGCGGTTGAGCGCCTGACGCCGGCCGATGTGCTTGCTGCGGCCAATGCGCTTGATCGTATCGCTGGCAATCGAGCCGGGCACGGCGCGGAAATCACCGAGAATCGCCTCGGCGCGCTGCCAGGCCTGTGCGTGCTGGGCGCTGCGCCCGCGCCAGAGCTGGATGGCGCGATGGTCTTCATCGGTGGCCGCGCCGGATTGCAATTGCACCAGCCAGTCGGCGGCTTCGCCGAGGATCTCCGGATCAATAGGCTGATTCATCAGGCGACGCTCAAACAGGCAAGGAAGGCATCGCGCATATAGCGTTTGACCGTGATCAGCGACACGTCCAGCTCGGCGGCGATCTGCGGATAGGTCATGCCGTCGATCTGCGACATCAGGAAGGCCTGGCGGACTTTTTCCGGCATGGCCTGAAGCATGGCGTCGATGCGGTACAGGGCTTCAAGGATCAGCCAGCGGGTTTCTGGCGACGGCACTTCCGGTTCCGGCAAGTGGGCGATGGTTTCCAGATACGCGCGCTCGACGTCCTGCCGCCGCCAGCGGTCGATCACCAGACCCTTGGCGATATGCGTCAGCAGAGCCCGGGGCTCGGCACCGAAACCGGCAACGTTCTGACGGGTCAACAGGCGCACGAAGGTGTCATGGGCCAGGTCCGCCGCATCGCAGGTATTGCCCAGCTTGCGGTTCAACCAGCCATGCAGCCAGCCGTGATGTTCGCAATACAGATTGTGTACGTGAAGGTTGAGCGAGCGATCGACTGACGACATAGAGACCACTGAAAACATTCCGGGCGTCCGTGCCGGATGTTATTAAGAATTGATCTCATTCTATATTCGCCCGCAGAGCGCTGGCAATTTCATTGCACAGGGTGGGGGATGAGTGGTTGTTGGCCGTTACCGCGTCCTTTGACGAAACCCGTGGGAGCCGGCTTGCTGGCGAATGCGTTGGATCAGTCGCGGATGGGTTGAATGATTCTACGGTATTCGCCAGCAAGCCGGCTCCCACAAGCCCCATGTCGCCTCAGGCAGAGCGATACCCCGGCAACCCCCAGTCTTCCAGCGGAAACTCCGTCAGCGATCCCAGCATCAGGTCCGCATGGGCGTATTGCTCCACCGGCATGTGTGAATCCGGTACGGCCACGGCATACATTCCGGCGGTTTTTGCGGCGGTCACGCCGAACGGAGAATCCTCGAACACCAGGCAGTCTTTCGGCTCGACGCCGAGGCGTTTGGCCGCGACCAGGAAAATGTCCGGCGCCGGTTTGGCGGCCGTCACTTCCGGGTCATCAGCGGTGACCACATGCTCGAACAGCTCGAACCATGGCCGGTGATTGCTGGTTTTCACGTGGAAGTAATGAATCGACGAACTGGTGCCGACGGCAATCGGGATGTCGTGTTTGGCCAGATGGCGCACCAGTGCCTCGGCGCCGCGCATCGGCTGGGCGTGGGGGAAACGCTCGTCGAGCATCGGCTGGCGTACGGTGAGGAACTCGTCGGCAGACATCGGCAGTTCCAGCGCGCTGATCACGTACTCGGCGAAGTCCCGCGAACCACGGCCAATGGAATGCTGCTTTACGGACCAGTCGAAGGTTTTGCCGTGCCAGTTGGCAATCGTGTTGGTGACTTCGGTGTAAATGCCTTCCGTGTCCAGCAGCAGTCCGTCCATGTCGAAGATCACCGCCTTGATCGGGCCCTTCGGCTTTTGCGCATCGCTCATCTCATCGATCCCGTTTGCAAGTGGACGACCAGCCTAACGCGCAGGCAAAGGCCGTGGCTAGGCGCAGCGGCTGCAAAGTGGCGCCTGCGGATGCTACTCTCGCCGGGTTCTCGGCCGCCTGCGGGCTGTTCGGTGCCTGCATCCCGGCGCCGGAACCTTCAGGGGTCAGGGAAGACATGACCCCCTCTTCAAGAACGGACATCTTCGAGTCGACACATGAATAAATCAGTCAAGGTCGCCGCTGGCGTCATCATCGTGGCCGGCGTGATCGCCACAGCCGGCGCCTGGTACACCGGCAAGCGTCTGGAAGGCGTGCTCGGCGATGCCGTGGTGCAGGCCAATCAGCAGATCCAGGCGGCGCTCGTCGGCCACGAAGGCAATGCCAGCGTTTCGTTGCTGTCGCTGGATCGGCATTTCTTCTCCAGCACCGCCCATTACCGCTTCGTGTTCCAGAGTCCGAAGCTCAATGACGGTCATCCGGTCGAATTGCTCTTCACCGATGAAATCGAGCACGGTCCGCTGCCGTGGAGCCGGGTCAAGTCGTTGCAACTGGTGCCGGTCATGGCCGCCAGCAACCTGCAGCTGGAAAAGAACCTGTTCTCGGAAAAGTGGTTTGCCATGACCAACGGCCAGGCGCCGCTGACCGGGCATTTCAGCATGGGCTACGACCGCGCCGCACAGGGTCGGGTCGAGTTTCTGCCGTTCGAGTTCAGCGACCAGAACGGCGCCTTCAAATTCTCCGGTTTCACCCTCAATGCCTCGGGCAGTGGCGACGGCCAGAAGCTGGAGGCCAACGGCCTGTTGGGCAGCTTCGACGTGACCGCGAGCTCTGAAGAGGGCCCGGTTCACCTGTCGCTCAAAGACGTGACCTTCAACACCGGCGGCACCAAGGGCAAGTCCGGTTTCTATCTGGGCCACAGCGATGCCAAGGTCGCCTCGGTCATCTTCCAGGCCGCAGGGCGTCCGCCTGTCGAGCTGAACAACTTCGTCAACACCAGCCTGTTGCAGGAGGTCGAGGGCAATCTCAATGCCCAGGTCACCTACGACATCGACAAGATCCGCTTCGACGGCAAGGACATCGGTGCGGCGCAGATGCTGTGGAAGTTCGCCAACTTCGACATCGCCTCGACCAAGTCACTGCTGAAGATCTATCAGGAAAAAGTCCAGCCGCAGGCCCAGGCCGCAGCGGCCATGGGCGAATCCTACACGCCGCACCTGAGCGCGGCGGATCAGGCGCTGGTGCAGGCCGAAGTAGGCAAGCTGCTGGCGGCCAAGCCACACGTCGAACTGGAAAAGCTGTCGCTGAAAACCGCCAACGGCGAGAGCCATTTCAGCCTGTCGATGGACCTGGCCAACCCGACTTCACTGGACCAGCCCGGCGCCGCGCTGCTCAAGCAACTGCTGACGCAACTGGACGCCAAACTGCTGCTGTCCAAACCGATGATCCGCGACCTCGCCGCCTTGCAGGCCAGCTCTGCCGGCCTGACCGACCCTGCTGCCGTCGCCGAACAGGCCCGTGGTGCCGCCGAGTCCGTGGGTGGCATGGCGATCATGTTGCAGATGGGCAAGGTCGAGGGCGACAACATCGTCTCCACCCTGCACTACGCCGACGACGTGGTGGACTTCAACGGCCAGAAGATGAGCGCCCAGCAATTCGCGGCGGCCATGATGGGCAAATTCGTGATGCTCAACGGCGGGCAGTGATTTCGGGGCTGCGGGCTCTGCCCTGGTGGGAGGGAGTCATCTGCCTGACTGGCCTGCATCGACGCCCTTGCACGGCCTGCTTCTGGCCGCAGGCCGTGGGAGGGATCGGAGGTTACGACGGTCGCGAAAGCGGTCTGTCAGATGAAGCAGCGGTGTCTGAGCCACTGCTTTCGCGAGCAGGGCTCCCTCCCACCTCGTCATTTGTAAGGCCTGGCTGTTGAGGCGTCATCAATATCGCCCCCGCCGGCAAGCCGGACTGTTACAGGGGCATGCGCTCATCCATCAAACAACACACTCTCTGTGGGAGCGGGCTTGCCCGCGATGACGTCACCGCGCCCTCACCTGCACCCCGGCAAACGCCGGATAAAACCCGCGCCGCGGACTGGTATCCAGCAACTGCGTCAGCAACTGATCGATAAACAGATCGCCGCTGTCGATGCTGGTATCGACCACGAACTCCGGCTCCAGCGGCGCCTCGTAGGGGCTGTCGATCCCGGTGAAGTTGCGGATGCGACCTTCGCGCACCGCCTTGTACAAACCCTTGGCATCGCGCCGCATGCACTCACTCAGCGGCGTGCTGACATGCACCTCGATGAACTGCCCGTCGGCAAGCTGCTGTCGGCAGGCATCGCGGTCTTCCCGGTACGGCGAAATCGCCGAAACAATCACGATCAGCCCGGCATCCACCATCAGTCGCGCCACTTCACCGATGCGCCGCACATTCTCGCGACGGCAGGCTTCGCTCATCCCCAGGTCCTGACACAGCCCGCGGCGCAGACGGTCACCGTCCAGCAGATAACTGTGCAGGCCGTGGCTGGTCAGGGTCTGATCCAGCCGGTTGCCCAGCGTGGTCTTGCCGGCGCCGGACAACCCGGTCAGCCAGATGCAGCAGGCGTGCTGCTGCTTCAATGCCTCGCGCTGATCCTGCGCCACGGACAGCGGTCCGGCGATGATCAGCGGGCGAGGTTCTGGGCGGGCGTCAGTCATAGGAAAACAGCTCGTAGTCTCGGGCATAGACCTCGCGGATGCGTCGTCGCGAAGCCTCGGAGCACAGCGCGGTGGTGCGATAGTTGGCGCCTGGGGAGCGGTTGAGATGGCGCAACTGAGCGTTGATATCCAGGTGCTCACATAGCGCTGAGAAATCCGCTTCCAGATGTTCCTGGCGGCCGATGAAATCCACCGCAATCTGGCCCATGCTGTTTTGCAGAAACTGATACTGCGGGGCGAAATGTATTTGTTTCGACACATTCTCCGGATGCAACCAGCCATCGATGAATGTATCGAAACGCGAATAACGGCTGACCAGTTCAAAAGCGGCTCTATCCCGGGGCTGCGGGTTTTGCAGTAGATAACGATAAGCCGACAATGCTCGATGTAGTGGATCACGTACAAAGCCAAACTTGAAGTACTGCTCATACCGATCTTTGAATTGCTTCTCGTACCAATAGAGTGGCAAATGACCGGTGGGCGTATCGCCAAATATCGACATCGCCACGCTGCTGCCGGCGCATTTGGGAACGTGAATGAAGATGCACTCAAAATGGTCGAAAGCCTCGGGAAACCGGGCTCTGCGCGACAGTGTCTTGTTCACGGCCTGACGATCGACGACGGAAAGTCGCTCAAGCAAAAACTCACGCTGGCTCTTGGGAAGTAACTTCCATAGCAAGTGATTCATAAGGGGATGACCTGTAACGAGGTATGAAGCGACGTTCAGAGTACAGGCAGTTATAAGGAAAGGGAGCGACTTTGCAAATACTTTACGCTGAGCGGATTAATGTAATAAGTTGTGGGCGGTTTGTAGAGAGTTTGTGTGCGGCTGGATACAGACTATTTAAATGGGCTATCGTTTAGAGAAATAGCGAAAACAGGATATGAGGTATTCATGCATCCCGAAACTTTTCTTGAGCACGCCTTGGCCTGTGACGAACTGGACAGGTTTCTGCTGGGGGAGGCACCCTGGTTTCAGGTCGCCAGAAGCGATAACGACGAGCCACAAAATGTGATGGCCGCCTTTGACCAACAGGTTCTGCATTACTGGCGGGAGCACCGTGATGCCAGGTTTCCCGGACAGCTGGTCAAGGCCTTGTGCGATGTGCTGACCGATTGTGCGGATCGTTCGAAAGCCATTTACGTTGTGTCCGATTGGGTCTGGTATTACGGCTATTGCCGAAGCAAGCAACATGCGCAACCGGGCAGTGAATACACTGACCTGTTTGAACTGGACCTCGAACCCGTCGGCGCGATGCTCAAGCAGCAACTGCAAGCCAACAAGGCGCTGTTGATCGCCGATACGCGCTGGGCCGGAAGTCCGTGGAACAGCCAGAGTGGATTGTGGGAGCCGCTGATGCGTACAGCGTTGAATGTTCGGGACACGCTGGGAGGGCCCGACTTCGTACCGGTGAATATCTGATCAGGCCATATTTATTGCTGGCGGGCTCAAACCAGCGACCGCCTGATCTGCCCCGGTGCAGTCCACGACACCTTGACGAATGTCCCGCTCAGCAAGCCCTTGTCCCGCAGGTATTCGAACACCTCGGCGGGGCACCATTCCCTGCCATCGGAAAAGGCCACGCCCAATTGGCGCAACGCATCAAAGACCCGGGCTTTCTGCGAGTCGTCGATCACGTTGAGCGCGACGATCCCGGCCCGCGCTTGCATTGAAAAGCCGAGAGACTTCAGCGCAGGCGTCAGCGTCTCATCCATCACTTTGACGGTAACGGTCTGAACCGCCGCACTTTGCACATAGGCTTTGAGCTCTTCAGTCATGGTCGATTCACCGTAAAGCCGATGCAGCGCGACAAAGGCCGCCTGCATCGGCGGTCGCTCTGTTCAGAAGCGCATGCCCTTGAACGGGTTCCAACCTTGTTCACCCTTCACTTCCTTGAGGTAGTAGGCGTAGTTGGTTGCGATGGCGTACAGGATCGAAAAGCCGAAGCCCAGGCCGTTATCCAGGGCCTTGGGAAATTCCATACCGACGATGGCAAAGATCACGATCAAGGCCGTGTAGAGCAAAAACATGCAGCCCAGCAACGCCAGATTCTTCTTCCACAGGCCCAGGACGAAGAGGTAGATCGGGCCGAAGAAAAACGCGATGAAATTGGCGTTGACCAAGAGTTTTCTGCGAAATGGCAGAGTCTTCAGTTCGGCCTTGTAGCGTGGGTCGTTCGGAGCGCCGAAGGTGTCGAAGAAGTCGAATCGCTCCTGCCATTTGGCGCTGTATTTGCGGGTGTCCTGCAACTGTTCAGTGGTGCTCATGATGTCGCTCCTTGTGTTCCGTCGATGTGATTGTTCTTCCAGGAATATCCATTCATCTCTTGCGGTGCTGCGGCCCTCCTTTATTGCGGCTTAAAGCGTTGTGACTGGCGGTGGTGGGTCAAGACTTCGCCTGCTTGGTCCCCAGCACATCGCGGATACTGTCGACCACGTTGCTGTCCTTGATCACGTCATTGAGCCAGCCTTCCAACGGCATGTTGCCCCACTTGATTGCGCGTTCGATCAGGTAGGGCACCGGGCTTTGCGGCTCGCTCTGTTTGAAGAACTGGGCCACGCCGGCGAGCATGGTGAACGCTTCGTCGCGGGTCAGTGGCGTGGTTCGCAGCGCGGTGGGCGCGGGGTCTTTGACGGGCATGGTCATTGCGGCACCTGCGGTACTTGATTGGGACGTTTCGGCCATGGCTTCGGGGGCGGGCTCTGGCACCGCCGGGTCAAGTTCCACGCCGCGATCCTTGAGCAGTTTTTCCGCCAGTTGCCCGGCTCGAAAAAGAATCTCGTTCAGGCCGGCGAAGCTGGGCGCCTCAGTGCCAAACAGGCGGTCGACGGTTTCCTGAAGCTGGTGGCAGGCGTGCAGGCTGTCGTTGATTTCCGCGGCTTTGCGTAACAGATGCTCGGTTTCGGTGAGCACCACAGAGCGCTGGAAGATTTCCGCGTTGATCTTGCCCTCATCGAGCGCGGTGCGCATCGCCTGCTGATTTTGCAGCGCAAGGTTTTCGACGTGGCGCGACTCGTCATAGCGCAGCAGGCCGAAGTTCTGCCCCTGCGTGATTGGCAGGCCGCCGACGATGTCGGCCAGCGTGGTCTTCAGCCAGGCCAGCCGAGCAGCGCGTTCTTCAAGGCCTTCATCCAGGGCCGGGAACAGGCTGTCCCAGAACGTCTGCAGAATTCGCTCGGCCAGGGTCAGGCCGAAGGTGATGCCGATGAAATGGTATTTGTGCGCCAGGCCCTCGCTGAGCCAGGCCACCAGCATCAAGTCTTTGCTCTGTTGAGCCAGACCTTGTGCGGCCAGCGTGATGGTCTTGTCCCAATCGGACAGTTTCAGATCGGTCTGCCAGTCGCCCTGGGTCAGGTAATCGGGGTCTGCCCGACGAGCTTCCTTGACGTTATCGAACAGCGTGGAAAAGCTCAGGTCTTCGCCGCTCCCCCCATCAATAGGTGCTGTCAGCTTGGCCAGCGAAAGGTCGTTGAGAAATTCAGACATGGGACATCCGCAAAAAAATAAAAGAGCACCGCGCCGCACAGCGCGACACGGTGCCGAACGTGGGCCGCCACCTTGGGCGGCGGTCCACTGTACTTAGCCGATCACGCGAAAACCTTGTTCGCGGTGCGGTCCCAACCACCGGTGACGTTGCCGCCGCCCTGGCCGTCGGAGCGGCTCTGTTGGGTGTAGGTGGTTTTGATGCGTGCGAAGTTGAAGCTGATTTCTTCGATCGGCAGATCGCTGACAGGCTTGTCTTCACCGCCCTGATTGCCACCGGCGACAGCCTTGACCGACGACACGACAACCTCTTCCAGGTTGATGGTCAGATAGGTCAGCTTGTCGCCGCCAGCGCGGTTGACGTTCAGCTGGATCTTGGCGATGTGGGTGCCCTTGCAGCAGGCTTCGAACAGCTTGGCAGAAGCCTTGTCGACAGCTTTGCGGATGCTGAAGTCGCTCAGTGCGACGCGCTCGGACGACGCACCGCCCGAGGAGCTGGCAGTAGCAGAGGTCGCCTGAGTGGCGCCGTACTCGTAACCGAGCACTTCGATCCAGTCCTTGTGTTTGTCGTCCAGTACTTCACCTGGAATGCCGTCGATCTGAATATATGCGTCAAATGCCATTTCTTACTTCTCCATTTCTTACATTTAAGGGCCAGCCTTACCTGCGGCCAGATCACAGCCCCCTTGAGTCGACCTCTTTGAAGCGTTCAAGAGAGGTCTGTTGCCGCTGCCCGGGCCTTTGCTGACAGAGGCCCGGACGCCGGTTTCTTTATGGCGGCGCCGGTTCAGTTCAGCGCGCGCACTTCGATCTCTACCCGCCGATTGGGCTCCAGGCATTGAATGAGTTGTGTACGGGGCAACTGCATGTCGCATTTGACCAGCGGCTTCTCGCTGCCTTCGCCAACGGCTTCGACCAGGTCGGCGGGCACGCCCTTGCCGACCAGATAGGTCTTGATGGTCTGCGCGCGTTGTCGGGATACCTGGAGGTTGCCTTGCGGGTCTCCCAACTGATCGGCATGCCCGGCGATGATGATCTTGCCGATGTTGGGAGTGCTCAAAAGCTTGCCGGCGATGGCGCTCAACTGGCTTTGCCCTTCGGTTTTCAGGCTCTGGAAATCGGCGCGGGCGAAAGCGAACAGGGTGTCCGACTCCAGCGTGATGGTTTCGATCGAGCGCAACGACTGCGACAGCAGGCTGTTGATGTAATTGCGCGAGCTGGAGGTCAGGAAGGCGTTGTCGAGAATTCTCGGCACGTCCGGCTCGTGAATCTGGTCGCTGTAGAAGTTGACCTGCCGGCTGGCCAACTCATAGTCGCTGCCCGAGTTGGTCGCCGCGTCGGCAGCGGTCATGTTCCGACCCGTCTGCCGGGCAATCGCCGGGTACCAGTAATCCGGGATTTTCGCCTTGAGAAACGCTGGGTCGGCTTTTTCGCGTTGTGCGCGGGACAACATGACGTAGGTTTCCAGGGTGGCCTTGCCAAAATCGGCAATGGATTGCGCGCGGTTGTCACCGGGCAGGGCGCGTGGCTCTACGCTGTCCACGCCGGTGACCGGCATCAGGTCCCTGGCGTTACGCTGGTAGACCTTGAGCGTGGTCAGCAGGTAAAGCGAGCGGGTCAGGTTGTCGGCGGTCGGTTTGAGCATCACCGTCTCCAGCCGGCTGAAATAGCGGGCGCGCAACAGTGGCTCGACCTTGTAGCCCTGATACAGGCCCATGCGCAGACGCAGCGGTACGCCTTGGTCGTGGTGGCGGGTGTAATAGTCGGCAGTCCAGAAGCGCAGATGATCCAGCGTCTGCCAGGCGGTGTATTGGCTTCTGACCGATTTGTCCTGTGTCGTCGCGGCGGCCAGCTCGCTGGAGATGTTTTCAATCGCCGATTGGTTGTTCCAGTACGACCAGCCCCACAGTCCGCACAGCAGCAACGCCGCCAGACTGGCGCCACCGACCCACGCAGCCTTGCGTCGACGTTCACGGAAGTTGCTGGTGTAGAGTGCGACCAGGTGTTGATCCGGGATGATCACTTTGCGGAACAGGCTGTTGATGAACAGCGGTTGCGGCTGCGCATTGCCGCCCACCGCTTCCTGCTCGGCTTCCAGAGAAAAACGCTCACCGACCTGGCGGGCATGGCCGCCAAGCTCCGGCGCATTGGCGTCCAGCGCACTGGTGAAGTAAAAGCCGCGCAGCAGCTCGGCATTCTGATAAGGGTTGGCGCGCAGCAAGGCGTCGACGAATAGTTGCAGCCGGGGTTTGAGCGCGGCCAGCTCCAGCGGGAAGCGATACACCGCCGAATCTTCGCGGGTGATCTGAATGTCTTGTGACACCAGTTGCTGACGGGCGATCTCCTGCCAGTAGCTGACCAGCTCATCCATGGCCACGCCGAAACGCTGGCCCCAGTCAGCGCTTTCATAGTCTTTGTGGGCAAAGGTCTTGCCCATCACCTCGCCGCGGGCGACTTCATCGAGTTGTCGGTAAAACGGTGCAAAGCCGGGCACCAGATCGCACTTGGTGAACACCAGATAGACCGGCAGACGCACTTCCAGCAGCGAATGGGTTTCCTGAATCCGTTCGCGCAGGCGTTTGGCGAGGCGTTCCTGTTCCTCCAGCGAGGTCTGCAGAATGTCGTGGATGCTCACCGTGACGATCAGGCCGTTGAGCGGGCGCCGTTGCCGGTGCTGGCGCAGTAACTGGAGAAATGCCCGCCATTTGCCGGCTTCTTCCTGGTTGTTCATGTAGCGTCCGGCGGTGTCGAGCAACACGGCTTCGGAGCTGAAGAACCAGTCGCAGTTACGCGTCCCGCCCAGTCCGGCAACCCGTACACCTTCGCGTTCGGCGTAGGGGAAACTCAGGCCCGACTGATAGAGCATGGTGCTTTTGCCCGCCGCTGGCTGGCCGACCACCAGATACCACGGCAGTGCGTAGAGCGCATCTTTGGCCGCCGTGCCACGGGGCTTGTTGCTGTGCAGACGCTCGATGCTTTGCAACAGGCGCTCACGCAGCAGGCTTACTTCTTCCCGGTCGGCGGGGCTGGCATTGAGCACGGCCTGGTCGGCGTCGTCACGCAACAGGCCTTCGAGGTTGTGATGGGTGGACACGCCGCGATAGAGCAGCAGCACGTAAGCGGCCGACAGCAGCAGAAACACACCGATACCGGCCAGCAGGCTGTTCAGCGAGCTGAAGTCCAGGGCACGTCCGATGCCCCAGACGACGAATGTGCTGAGGAAGAAGCACACACCCAGAATGTAGGGCTGATAGCGCAGGAAGTAGTACTTGATCTTGTTCATACGGATTTCACATCCAGCGCCCCGACAACATGGTCGATGACGTCAAAAAGGGGCCGGTCAATGTTGGGGAATGCAGGAGGCTGGTGGTGCTCGTCGAATGTCGCAAAGTCCGCCAGCACATCGTAATTTTCCGTGAGCTCGCTTGAGCCGGTCAGCGCCGTGTACACCCCGGCAGTACCCCGCGACGGGAAGCAGAACAGCCGCGGGCGCATGAAGTCGTCGGCCAGCACGCTGACCTCCGGGCTGGTCCGTCCAGGCTTCATGCGCGTCAGCCAGTCGACCCACAGATCGGCCGTCGGATTTTTCAGACCGCGTTCTGGTGGCAGCGGCAGGCAGATACCCAACGCGTCGGCGTGATGCAACGGCTGACGCAGTGCATACAGGCGCGTCAGCACGGCATGGGTGACAAACTCGGGATATGAATTTTCAAGTGCCGTGGCGATGTCGCGCAGGGTGAAATTCAGCAAGAATTTTTCGTGCACCTGGCGAAACAGTGCGAAGTCCTGGCCCTGTAATGGCCGCAGTGCCTTGATCCTGTCGAACAACGCCGCCGGGGCTTCGCCCTGAATGGCCAGATGCAGCAACGGCTTGATCTGCGCGCTGAACAACTCGCCGAGGGTGAACGGGTTGACCAGTGGCTCGCCGTCGCCAGCCTTGACCGTCTGGAAGACGAAGAACGGATAACGTCGCTCGCTGGCGTCTCGAGAACTGATCAGCCCGCCCAGCAGCCAGTTTCCCGAACGCGCGCGGTAGGCGAAGAAGCAAACCGGCAAACGGTCGAACCGCGCGCGCCAGTCGTCGTGGTGATGCAGCGCCGCGAGCGACGCCTGCAGCCAGCCATCGAACTCGCACACCTCGTCAGCTGCGCCGTGCAGGCTGACGAAGTCGGCGCTCGCCGGGATTTTCCCGAAGCAGCCAATCATTGACCGCCCCCCGTGCACAGGATCAGTTCGCTCACTTGGTACGCCCATCCGCAACGCTGACCGGCGTGTTGAGTGCGCTCAGCGATTTGACGTTGGCCAGATCGGTCAGCTTGACCCCGCCGTAGTTGCGCACGGCAAGGCTCACCTGGCCGCTGTCAGTGCTCCAGCTGAAGCGCTGCTGAATGCCGTCCAGATCGTCGACGTGTGCGCTGTCGTTCATCCGCAGCAGGCCCCAGCGTCCGGGATAGTCGAACACGGTGATGCGCTCGCCCGTCAGCGTGACCACGTCCAGCCGCGCGCCGGGCGCGGTGGTGGTGCCGGGCCAGGAGAAGCGGCTCCAGCTGGTCTTGCCGTTGCGGTAATGCTGCACCTGCCCGTCGAGGGTGAAGATGATGTCGGTGAAGTACGCCGACGGTTCCAGCATGATCTCGAAGCCGTTGTCCTTGTCCGACAGGCTGGCGATGACCTGGCCCAGCGAACTGGCCTTGTCGATGCTGTTGACCATGTTGGGGCTGACCAGCGGTGCCGCTTTGGTGCTGCTGCTCATGCCCAGGCCCTCACCGCCGGAGAGATTGCCGATTTCGTTGCGTTTGAAATTGGGCAACAGGCCGGATTCGGGGTCGACAAAGCGCTGCAGATCCTTGACCGAAGCTTCGTTGCGGCTGCCGGCGGCAATCGGGTAACGGTGAGCCATGACCTGCTCCCACGGTTTGGCGATCTGCTGTGCCCAGGCTTTGGCGATCTGCTCGCCAGCCGGATCGCGCAAGGTTTCCCAGGCGAACTGGATCGGCAGGCTGAACAGCCCCTGCAGCGACGCCGACAAACCGCCCTGGCTGGTGTCGACCGTGGTTTCAACGTAGTTGCGCACGTTGGTCACTTCGCTCGGCTGGCCTTCCAGGGTTTCGCTGATCAACAGCTTGCTGCTCTTGCCGACGTCCTGCGAGCGCTGGATGTTGTTCATGCGCACCTTGAGCTTGCGCAGCGCTGCGAGGTAACGGTCCATGATCGTGCTGTCGGCGCCTTCGGCGTTCTGCGCGGCGAACACGCGCGATACGGGTTCGAAGCGCTTGGCCAGACTGCCGTCGTCTACAGGCGGCAGTGGTGAGAGAAGCGCGGTAGCCGACGTCTCGGGACCGTCGAACAGCCCGGTGACTTTGCCCCAGAACGTGTCTTCGGGCTTCTTGCCCGGCTGCTGGGTTTCGTGCGGCGCCGGCAGGTCCCACTGGGTGTTGTCGTTGACCCCGGACAGCAGGATTTTCACCGGCGAGTTCTGCACGTCGCTGAGCAGGGACAGTTGCTGCGTGGCGTTGGCCATGTCGGTGAAGTGCCGCACGCCGACGCCGTTGAGCAGGGTGTACCAGGCTTGCGCATAGTCCCGCTTGTAGCGCGCCATGAACTCACGGATGAAGTTGGCTTTCTGCACAATGCTGTCGCCGCCTTCGCCATCCAGCACCCAGTCGGATTCGTTGCGCAGGTTGCCGGACACCAGTTTGATCAGCTCCGGCTTGACGAACTCCTGCCAGCCCTGACGAGTAAAGATGGCCGGCACCGCTTCGCTGCCGTAAAGCAGTTGGCGACCGGGCAGCGGCACCAGTTCGTTGAGGCTGACGGACGGAAACTGACGGCTCGATTCCAGTTGCAGGCGCAGGTATTCACGGTCGACCAGCGAGCTGGAGATCATGAAGGACTTGAGGCTCTTGCGGGTGCTCTCGACCAGTTGCTCGTTACGCGGCAAGGCCGGGGCCTGCCCGTTCTTGAGCAACTGCACGTACATCGGCGCGTTGTCTTGAATCACCTCGTCACTGACCGGGTTGTCCTGCGTGGCGGTGCTCGCCCAGGCGACTGGCAAGGCTGCGCTGATGAACTCAGGGTCCGGGTGGGCATCGGGCTGGGTCAGCATCAGGTACAGCTTCAACGCGTTATAGGACTCGATGATCGAAGCGACTTGCTGCTCATCCAGCCGGCCGAGCATTTCCTCGGACAATGACAACCCGCCCGTGGTGGCCGACAGGTCGGCGGCATCGCTGGCCGTAGCCGGGTTGCGCACATCGGCCAGTAGCGTGTCGCGGGCTTTGTTCGCGGCGCCTTTCATGCCGGTTTTCAGGCGGCTGCCGGCATCGCTGGCGCTGCGCGGAATGCTGCCAAGGCTCGGTTTGCCGTTGGTGCTGGTCAGGCCTTGTAGCGTGCGGCCGGTCACTTTCTCGGTTTTGCCGTTCTTGTTGTTCGCCCTGTCCGGCGTAGCGCCGAAGTTGTTCTGCGGATCCATCGCCTTGGCAAATTCATTGAAGGCGCGCATCTGCAATTGCAGCTTCAAGGCGACCGGCTCCAGCGCCTGGCTGCGCAGTTGTTGCAGGTAAGCAGTCTGCGCGGCGCTGAAAATTTCATCGCCACGGTACAGACCGGCGCTCAGTTGCAGCGGCACACCTTTGGCACGGTGCTTTTCGATCAGCGCCAGCTCGTCGCGCAGCAGTTCAAGACCTTGGCCCGATGCCAGCCGCTGGCTGCGCTCAGGCGAGGCGTTGAGATCGCTTAGCTTGTGTTGCAGCGAGGCAATCCAGTCCCGGTTGTTCTGGTAGGCCAGTGCCTGCCAGCCAATGAATGCGAGGCCGACGAACAGCGCCAGGGCGATCAATGCCGGGCTGAAAGAGTGGCTGCTTCCCGAGCGCGACTGGTACAGCGTCAGGTCGCGATCCGGGAAAATCACCCGGCGAAAGGTGTCGGTGATGAAGTAACTGCGGTCGCCGACCTTTCTCCCGGACGCTTCAGCAGCGGTGCCAGCGTCGTGTGCCGTACTCAGGGCGAAGGTCTCGGCCAGATCGTCTTCGTAGACCTGACTCAGTTGCTGGTCGGTCTGCAATGCACTAGTGAAATACACGCCGCGCAGCAGCAACGGGTTGCCACTGCTGCCTGGCTGGGTGAAATGCTCAAGGAACTGCTCCAGCACGCGAGGCAGCTCGGAGAAATAGTTCGGGAAATTGAGCAGCGCGCTGTTGGCATCCGAGCCCAGGGCGATCAATTGTGCATCGACGTGGCGCTTGATGCCGTTGTGCAGGTTCCGCAATTTGCTGTCCAGTACCGTACGCAGGCCCCGGGTCTTGATCTCCGACAACGCGAACGTCATGCCCAGCGGTTGCAGGCGCTCGTTGAGATCCAGACCGTCGAAAGCCTGGTTGAAACCGGGCAACTGGTCGGTCTTGCTCAGCATCAGATAGATCGGCGGATTGGCATCCAGGCAGCGGGTGTATTCCTCGATTCGCGCAACCAGTTGCGCAGCCATCTTCGCGCGCTCGGCCACAGTGGCCGCCAGCAGTTCCGGCAAGCTCACGACCAGCACCAGGCCGTTGACCGCAGATTTCTTGCGCTGCTTTTTCAGCAATTGCAGGAAGGCGGAGAATTCACTGGCCGACTGATCGTCATGCAGATACCGACCGGCAGTGTCGATCAACACCGCATCGGGGCTGAAATACCAGTCGCAATGCTGGGTGCCGCTGTCGTTGTCGTTCTGGCTGCCGGCAATGCTGGCCGACAGCCCGGAGCGGGTCAGCAGCGAAGTCTTGCCGGCTGCCGACATGCCGATCACCAGGTACCACGGTAGATCGAACAGCGCCGACGAGCCTCCGCCACCGGCAGAGCGGTCGGCGCGCAGCATGGCGATGGCGTGCTTCAGGCGCTCGCGCAGCACTTGCTGATCGCGGAATTCGCCGGTGGATTTCAGCGAGCGATCGACCTCGATCTGGACCAGATTTTCCAGGTTGCGTTCGATGCGGATGCGTCGGTATTGGCGCAGGATGATGATCAGCAGGTAAAACGCACTGACGATGACCATCGATTCCAGCATGTGATCACGGGACCCTTGCAGGCGCGGCGCAACGAACCAGCAGACAATCAGGCTGAGTAGCCACAGCGCGGGAACGAGAAACCAGAAACTCTTGAGTGAGCGCAATAGTGTTTTCATGTCTTCCTGACTCGGTTACCTGACCATTGCTCAGGCACTGAACAGCTGGCTGATTTGTTCGGACAATGCGGCCACATCCTTGCCCAGCAGCCAGTCCAGCGTCAGGTAAACCCCCACGCAGACCAGTGCGATCAGCACCAGATAGAGCCAGGCGGGTACTTCGTGGCGCAGCATCTGCGACACCTGATCCGGCAGCGCCCAGTCAGGCGCCAGCGTTTTCGGCGTTTTGCGATAGCGGGCAATGTCCTGGCCCAGGGTGTTGGCCAGATAGCGCAACTGATCCTTTTCACCGATGCCGAACTTGCCCTCGAAGCCCAGTGCCAGGCACAGGTGGTACACCTCAAGCACGTCCAGGTTGTGTTTGACGTCGACGCGCAGTGCATCGATTTTTTCAAAGAAGCCCTGACCGGCCAGGTGCACGCCGAAATAGCGGAATTGCAACGGAGACAGTTCGAAGTGTCGGCGCAGTTCGTTCTCGCCGGAGCGCAGCACACTCTCGTCAAGAAAGGCACACAAGGCGTATTGCGTGTCCTTGACCTGATCGACGCTGTAATTGGCGGCGCGGGCGTCTCGCTCAAGGGTGGCGAAGAAGCTGTCGACGCTGGCCTCGAAGGCGCTGACCGAGGTCACTTGACGGCCACGACGCACGATCAGCGCCATGCTGATGAAGTCCTGCACCAGGTCTTTGAGAGTGGATTTAGTGGGGGCGGCGGCCATGGCGCCTTGCATTACGGCTTCGCTCATTTGAGTACCGCCATCAGTTCCAGCTTGAGGTTGGTGAAGGCACTCGGTGCGTAGAACGAGATCGCCTGGGCGTTCATCATCCGTTCGTAGACCTGGCCATGGGGTTCGATGGAGAAATAGTGGTTGTCCAGACGCACCGGAATGGCATTGGGCAGCCGGTTGGCGTGGTTCAGCGGTGCGCCTGGCATGGCGCTGTTGACCACCGTTTCGATGTCTTCGGGCGAGCCGACCTTGAAGGCACGTGGCACCAGTTCCAGCAGGCTGGCGCCGGGCATGTCGGCATGCACGGAAAAGTAGAAATCGGCCTCGGCCAGCCGCGGATCGTTCAGCTTGCCCTGCCAGTACGACGGCTTGGTCTGGGTCAGGTGGATGACCACGCACTGGTTGGGGATCACGTTGTCCAGCAGCACGCGAATCGTCTCGTCGAGTTTCATCAGCGACGCCGCCGGATCGTGGTGATCGTATTCGGGGATTTCGTTGAGTTCGTTCTTCAGCGAGAACGTCAGCAGCCCGGCGGCCAGCTCCGCCAGAAACAGGTACAGCCGCTCGGGGTGCAGGCGCGGATGGGACAGCAGATGCGCCAGGTTCGGGTAGGCGCGGTTGACCGTGTTGAGCAGCCAGAACAGCGTCACGTCGCTGGAGCCGAATTCGGCGATCTGGTCGGCCCGCTCGCGGCGACGCCCCGACAGTGCCTTGCTTTTCGCCTGCAACGCACCAAGAAGGCGCTTGCCCAGGCCGATGAGGGTTTCGTGAGTACCCAAGTGCAGGCTCGGGTGGACAAAATGCGTGTCCAGATTGAAGCCGCCAATGTTGTTGCGCGACAGCCGTGCCACCGGGCAATAGGTATAGCCGTCCAGGTTGTCGCCATCGATCAGCATCACCACGTTCAGGCGCAGGCTGGTGATCTCGTTTTCCAGATCGCCTTCGTTGAGGTCCGGCAGGGTGTCGAACTGTTTGCGAAAGCGCCGCGCGCTTTTCTGTTCCTGACCGTCTTCGACGTAATTCATGCCGAACGGCTCGGCCAGCTTCAGGGCGGCGTACACCTTGAAATCATCACCCTTGAGCAGGTCACGCAGGTCTCGCGCCGCGGGCAACGGGTCATGCTGCGGAGCATCGAACAGCGTGCCGTCGGGGAACACCAGTTTCAGGCGTTTGAGCTGCAGCGAACCGTTGGCCAGCGCTTCTTCGTCGATCTGTAGCGTTTGTATGCCCCAGTGGAACGGGGTGCTGCGCAAGGTCGACTCGGCCAGCTGGTGCTGGTGAAATTCATCCTGATATTGGAAATGCTGCGGCAAAAGGAACATGCCTTCGGACCACATCACGCGGCTTTGCTTACTCATGAACGCCTTCCAGCAATGAATCGAATTTTGACTGCATGCCCTTCTGTACCGAGTCGGTGGCGGTGTCCTGGGCTTTCTGCGCCACGGCTTCCTGCACTTTTTGCAGTGGCGCCGGGGTCGCCGGCACACCGTTTTGCTTCGCCAGTTGCGCTTCAGTCGGCGGCTTGTTCAACACGTCGGCGCCGCGCAAGGCCTGCACCTGATTGTTGTCGACCAGCACGCGCAGGCCGTCGGAGGAAAACCAGATGCCATCCTTGCGCAGGGAGTTGGCATCGAAGGCGACTTTCCAGCGGCTTTTGTCTTCGGAGCGAAAGAACGCTGCTACGCCGACGTAACTGGCGGCCTTGTTCAGCGGCCACTGATCGACCTGCCCGATGCCCGGCAGCAGGGTGATTTCCTGGCTGTCGATCAGGGTGTTGCCCAGCGCTTTCTGCGGGTCTTCCCACAGTGAATCGGCATCGATAGAGGCGAAGCGCTCCAGCGCGGTCAGTTGATACACGCGCAGCACCACCGAGAGCGGCTTGCCGGTTTCATCGGGGTTCAGCTGGTTGCCGCCGTCGGAGGTCAGGATCACTTTCTCCTTGTCGCCAAACAGCATGTCGCCGGCCCAGGTGTCGTCGACGCGCTTGCTGGCCCGGTCGGTGATGCCGCAGGCCGTCAGAGCGACGGCCAGCGTCACGAGGGCCGCACACCGTGCCCAGCGTGGGCAAAGCGTTTCGTTGTTGTGCATA
The DNA here is from genome assembly GCF_044746785.1 of Pseudomonas sp. NPDC090208. NCBI lineage: Bacteria > Pseudomonadati > Pseudomonadota > Gammaproteobacteria > Pseudomonadales > Pseudomonadaceae > Pseudomonas > Pseudomonas sp. NPDC090208. The sequence continues at coordinate 169,672 of NZ_JBIVCU010000014.1, read as the reverse complement.
GTCATGACTGCTACCTATGAATGCTCGATCAACTCAGGTGGTAGGCAAAATCGCCGTCGCTGCCCAACGCGATATCCAGACGCTGAATCGGTTTGTCCTGCGCCATGCGCTCCAGCACATGCTGAGCAAGCTGCGGCATGAGGGTCTTGGACAAAATGTTGTCGATGTTGCGGGCGCCGCTGTCGACTTCAGTGCAACGGGCGGCAATGGCCTGCACCAACTCCTCGCCGTAGCTCAGCTCGGCCTGGTGATTGCGCTCGAAACGCTGGCGAATGCGCGCCAGCTTGAGCGCGACGATGCGCTCCAGAATCGCGTCTTTGACCGGGTAGTACGGCACGATGCTCAGGCGACCAAGGAAGGCCGGTTTGAACACCCGGTTCAGCTCGTCACGCAGACCCTCGACGATCTCGTCCGGGGTCGGCTGCTCGGTGGCATTCAGGCACCACTGCATGATGCGGTCGGTGCCGGTGTTGGACGTGAGGATGATCACCGTGTTGCGGAAATTGATCTCGCGGCCTTCGCCGTCGTCCAGCACGCCCTTGTCGAACACCTGGAAAAACAGCTCCAGCACGTCCGGATGCGCCTTCTCGACTTCATCGAGCAGCACCACGCTGTAAGGCTTGCGGCGCACGGCTTCGGTCAGCACGCCGCCCTCGCCATAACCGACGTAACCCGGCGGCGAACCCTTGAGGCTGGAAACGGTGTGGGCTTCCTGGTACTCGGACATGTTGATGGTGATGACGTTGCGTTCACCGCCGTACAGGGTGTCGGCCAGCGCCAGCGCGGTTTCGGTCTTTCCGACGCCGCTTGGGCCCAGCAGCAGAAAGACGCCGATCGGCTTGTTCGGGTCCTCCATGCGTGCGCGGGAAATCTTGATGCGTTTGCCGATCTCGGCCAGCGCGTGGTCCTGTCCCAGCACCCGTTCGCCAAGCAGCGCGGGCAGGCGTTGTACGGTGTCGATCTCGTCGCGCAGCATCTTGCCAAGCGGGATGCCGGTCCAGCCGGAAATCACTTCGCCAATGGTGCCCCCGTCGACCAGTGCATGCACCAGCGGCTGCTCGCCCTGTACGCCGGACAGCTCGGCGCGCACGGCGGCGATTTCCTTGGCGTCAGGGCTGGCGCTGGCGCCCAGTTCGGCCAGCCGTGCGACCAGGTCCAGCTCGCGCTGCCATTGCTGTTCCAGCGCCTCGCGGCTTAACTGCGCGCTGTGCAATTCGTCGTTGAGTGCGCCGAGGCGACGGGCATGGTCGCTGCCCTTGGCAACCTCCTGCTCCAGTACAACGATTTCTGCCTGCAGGTTGTCGATTCGCCGTTTGCAGTCTTCCAGCGGGCCGGGCTGCGCCGACTGTGCCAGTGCCACGCGGGCGCAGGCGGTGTCGAGCACGCTGACTGCCTTGTCCGGCAACTGGCGGCCGGTGATGTAACGGTGGGACAACCGCACGGCCTGCACCAGCGCCTCGTCCATCACCGTGACTTTATGGTGTTCCTGCATCTTGCCGAGCAGGCCGCGCAGCATGTGGATGGCCTTGTCTTCGTCAGGCTCTTCGACCTTGACCACCTGAAAGCGCCGGGCGAGGGCAGCGTCTTTCTCGAAGTATTTCTTGTACTCGGCCCAGGTCGTGGCGGCGATGGTACGCAGCTCGCCACGGGCCAGTGCCGGCTTGAGCAGGTTGGCAGCGTCGTTCTGCCCGGCCTGTCCGCCGGAGCCGATCAAGGTATGCGCTTCATCGATGAACAGAATGATCGGGTGCAGGCTGCGTTTGGTTTCTTCGATCACCGATTTCAGGCGGTTCTCGAACTCGCCTTTCACGCCTGCGCCGGCTTGCAGCAGGCCCAGGTCGAGGGTGTGAATCGCCACGTCCTTGAGCACCGATGGCACGTCGCCCTGAATGATGCGCAGCGCCAGGCCTTCGACTACGGCGGTTTTGCCCACACCGGCTTCACCGGTCAGGATCGGGTTGTTCTGCCGGCGACGGGTGAGAATGTCGACCATCTGACGCACTTCGAACTCGCGGCCCAGCACCGGGTCGATCCGCCCTTCGCGGGCGCTCTGGGTCAGGTTGATGGTGTACTGATCCAGCGCCGGGGTCTTGCCGCCGCTCTTGCGCGTGTTCGCAGTCGTGCTGTCCTGACTCTCCAGCGGACGGGCCAGGCGCGATTCCGCGCTGCCTTCCACCAGCGCCGTCAGATTGACCCGCAGGTCGTCGGCATTGATTTTTTCCAGTTCCGGCGCCGAAGCGATCACCACGCGGCGCAGTTCGTCGTCATCAAGCAACGCCTGCAACAGATAACCGCTGCGGATCTGGCTCTGGCCGAACTCGATGGACGCCAGCACCCAGGCCTGCTCGATCATCCGGGTGATGTGCGGCGACAGCGCCGGCGTGCGGGTGTTGCCCTTTTTGAAGGTGCCCAGCGCGGTCACCAACTGCGCCTGCAGCCGCTCGGCGACCACATCGTAGTGACGCAGGATCGCCGGCAAGTCGTTGTCGCTGTGTTCCAGCAGTTGCAGCAGCAGGTGCTCCACTTCGACATCGTAATGATGCTCGGACAGGCACAGCGCGGCGGCGGCTTCCGTGGCTGTGCGACTGGTGTCATTGAGCTTGGCGAACAGCGACTTGAGATTCACAGGGAAACCCCATCAAAAGGAATGTGGAAGAGAGCACAGCGGGACGGCTCGACATCGGCCCCCGGCCGTTTCAGCCAGCCCAGCCAACCCAGCGCGACATTGCCCTGACGCCCCAGCCGCGCGACCGGCACGGCTTCGCGGCGCAGGGTCGGAGCGACCTGGAAGTCCAGATGGGCGCCGAGGTAAAAGCGCACCAGCTCGACCAGCTTTCGGTAGTCAACGGTGCCGGGCTGGAAGCGTTGGTAATCGGCCAGCCCCAGCGGGCCGATTTCGATGCGGATGCACGATTGGTAATCCCAGACCCGGTTGCCGGCGACGGCGCTTTGCCCGAGCACGGCGTTCTTGCGGCCCAGTTGCGTGCACTGGCCGGCGTCCAGCTTGAGCCAGCGCCCGGCGAACGACTTGACCTTGAACGGCAGGGAAAAATAGAAGCCCAGCATCACCTGCAGGTTCAGCGCGTTGCGTGGCTTCTGCGCAAACATCCCGGAGAAGTAGCTGAACAGCTCGCGGCGCAAGGGCGAGCCGTCGCGGGCGAACTTCTGCTTCTGCGCCTGTGGCCCCAGCCCCACCAGATTGAGCAGGTAACGGTCGAAGTTCGAGCTGCCGTTGCGCTCGTACTCGATGTAGAACTTGTATTTCTGCCACGCCTCGTAGAACAGCGTGGTCATGCGGTGCGAAAACAGGTCGAGAAACGCATGGGCGGCGTCATCGCGGTGCTGAATGTGGCGCTCCATCAGCAGCTCGGTGTACGGGCGCGGCAACACGCCGGACGGGCCGACCAGGCCCATGAACGTGACTTGCACCTCCGACACCGGCAGCCCGGCCGCCGACACCTTGCCTTCGCGCTCGAACTTCAGGTCGCTGACTTCGCTGGCCGGAAAGGCCAGCGACAGTTGCGAGCGGAAGCGCAGCGGGTCTTCATGGGGCCGCGTCTGCAGGTCCATGCGCCCGTTTCTGCTGTAATGCAGGCGAAGCAAGCGCACCAACTGGAAAAACTCGAAGCGGTGCGGCTCAGCCCTGGCCTGGTCGATCAGACCAGGGGTTGATCGCCGGTTCGCGGTGGCCATTGGACGACTCTCTTTTCGCGCTGCAAGCTGCGAAGGGTTAATTGGGTAAAGCTGTTGACGGTGCAGTACTGGCCGAAGAAATGATCCAGCACCATGCCGAACAGGAACACGCCGCTGCCGGTGTACTGGCTTTCATCGAATTTCAGGGTGATGCCTACGCCGCGCACGAAGTTCGGTCGCGGGTGACCGATACGCGCCACGACAGGTTCGCTGGCGATCGAAACGATGCCGTTGATCTGTTTGCGGATGGCCGAGGTGTTGCGGTAGTTGTACAGCGACAACAACTCCAGCAGCACTTCGCGCCCGTTCGACACCAGCGACATGTGGTTCAGCGACAGGTGTGAAATCAGCCTCCAGATCACGCCGTTGCCCAGCGGCACCCGCACCGACGCAGTGGGTTTGCGCAGGCAGCGGATATCCTTGATTACCGCGTGGGCGGGGATGTTGAAGTCGCCGCGTTCGCCGCCAAACGGCAGTATCAGCGGCAGGTCGCGATTGCTGCAGGTCAGCTGGATGCTCAGGGTGTCGTTGGTTGCATCGATCAGCTCCAGGTCGCGGTCCACCACGCGAATGAACATGTCAGTGCCATCGCTTTGCCGGGTCTGCACCGGGCGCCGTCTGGCGATCCAGAAGCTCTTGCCCGAGCCTTGATCTGCGCGCGGCTCGAAAAACGGATGGCAGGTAGCGACCTGATCGATGCCACCGATTTTCTTGACTCTGCGTACGCGGTCGATCGACACCACTTCTGCCGAACTTTGCAGGCGCACGTCAGGAATGACCGGGTATTCGTGCTGGGCGTGGGTCAGCCGGACCGGGTCGGCCTGCTGGCGGAACAGGTTGATGATCGGCGTGCAGTTGAGCTTGAAATTGCCGCGCCCGATGTTCTGGGTCAGCCGGGCCAGTCGGTCGTGAAGGTCGTAGTCGGAGAAGTAGAAATTGATCTCGACCTTCTCCAGCGCCTTGCCGGCGAGGATGCGAGCGAAGCCGGACAGGTCGAAAAACATGAACTTGTCCGGAAAGGTGAAGTACTCGTGCAGCAGGCGGTAGCCGAGGAAAGAGCGCTCCGAATAATCCACCAGCCCCTCGTCCAGCCCATAACCCACCGCCTTCAGCGCATGGGCGGGCAGGGCGACTTCACGGCTGCGGCCCTGGTCTTCAAAGCTCAGCGTGGCCTTGGCCAGGTTGTTGAACAGCAACTCGTAGAGTTGCAGCATCAGCGTGCTTTCGCCGTCGAGGAAAAAGCGCAGGCTGTCCAGCTCCATCTGGCCGAACAGCGCGTCGGTGGTGGTGCCCAGAGCGATGCGCAGCCGTGCCACCAGATCGGCGCTGTGGCCGTTGAACGCCGAACGTTCCATCTCGATGAACGAGGCCTGCTGCACGGCAATCGGCCACAGCTCGACCGGGTAGCACGTACGGAACTTGCACACCACGCCCTCTACCGGGTTGGCGTGCATCTCGGTGTGACGGGCAATGTGATAAGCCTCGGTGACCTTCTCGTTATTGCCCATGCTGAACTCGACGATGGACATCGATGGCGTCGGCCGAAGGTAGTGCGGGTACAGCACCTCAAGAAACGCTTCGACGATTTCCGGAAACTCGTCATCGAGTTTTTTGTGAACGCGTGCCGCCAGAAACGAAAACGCCTCGATCAACCGCTCGGTATGCGGGTCTTCGCAGTTATCGCCCTCAATGAGCAACCGCGAAGCGATTTTCGGATACTGGCTCGCAAACTCCTGGCCCAAGAAGCGCAGGTGCGACAGTTCCTTTTCGTAATAGGGCAGCAGGTCGTCGAGCATCAGTTGAGGTTCTGTACTTTGTATTCCTGGGTGTTGACCTGCAGCACCGCATCAAAGGAAACCTGACGCGAAATGTCTTGCAGGCGCAGTACCGCATCCACGCGAAAGGTCAGCATGCGTTGGCCGGTTTGTTGGGCGAGCAGTTGCACCTTGACACTGCGAAAGCGGCGGTCGCCGACCGAAATCGCTTTCTCCAGCTGGCGCTGGATCAACAGGCGGTCCTGCGGATCGAGCACGCTCTTGCTGGTGAAATCCGGCATCCCGTAATCGAGGATCGTGCCGCTCAGTTGCGCGAAGCCGGTCAACTCGTCGGCGACCAGCGACTGGCGGGTGTTCACCAGAATCTCCAGATCGCGAACGATGCTGGCCTTGTAATCGGCCAGCGAACACAAGCGTTGCGACGATGCTTCGATGGACTGGTGCGGACGGTCGTCCAGCAGACGGTCCAGCAACGACGGCAACAGCTTGTGTTGGCTACTCATGTCTGCCTCCCTGGCAATCGTCTCGATCAGCCGCGCGTGGATTGCGGCAACTCGGCCACCAGGCGCAGGGAAGCGGTCAGCTCGTCCAGCTGGTAGTGCGGACGCAGGTACGTCACGGCCTTGTACACACCTGGCTTGCCGGGCACTTCGAACACCTCGGCGCGGGCTTCACGCAGCGGGAACTTGGCCTTGGCTTCCTGGCTGGCGGTGTCGTCAAGCAGCACATAGCTGGACAGCCACTTGTTCAGGAACAGTTCGACGTCCTTGCGCGAAGCGAAGCTGCCGACCTTGTCGCGCATGATTGCCTTCATGTAGTGAGCGATGCGCGAGGTGGCGAAGATGTACTGCAACTGCGCCGACAGCCTGGCGTTGGCATTGGCGATGTCGGTGTTGTACTGCTTCTGCTTCTGCGTCGACTGGGTGCCGAAAAACGCTGCGTAGTCGGTGCCTTTGCAGTGCACCAGCGGAATGAACCCCAGGTCCGACAGCTCTTTTTCGCGGCGGTCGGTGATGGCGATTTCGGTCGGGCATTTGAGGGCGATTTCGCCGTCATCGGTCTTGAAGGTGTGGGTCGGCAGGCCTTCCACCAGACCGCCGCCTTCAACGCCACGAATCGCCACGCACCAGCCGTAGCGGGAAAACGCGTCCGTGACCCGGGTGCCCAGCGCATAGGCCGCGTTCATCCACAGGTACTTGTTGTGGTCGCGACCGTCGACGCTTTCGACGAAATTGAATTCTTCCACCGGCGTGGTATCCGGGCCGTAAGGCAGCCGGCCCAGCACGTGGGGCAGGGTCAGGCCGACGTAGCGCGAGTCTTCGGAATTGCGGAAGGACTTCCACTTGGCGTACTCGACCGTGTCGAAGATCTTCGCCAGGTCGCGCGGGCCGGACATGTCGGTGAACGAGTCCCAGCCGAACAGCTCGGGCGACGCCGCCGAAATGAACGGCGCATGGGCCGCTGCGGCGACATGGGAAATCTCTTCGAGCAGGTACATGTCTTCCGGGTTGCGGTTGAACTCGTAGTCGCCCAGCAGCATGCCGAACGGCGCGCCGCCGAAGGTGCCGTACTCTTCTTCGTAGATCTTCTTGAACAGCGCGCTCTGGTCGAATTCCGACGAGGCCTTGAGGTCGCGAACCAGATCCTTTTTTGAAGCGTTGAGCAGATGAATCTTCAGCGTGGTGCTGGTTTCGGTCTGGTCGACCTGATACTTCAGGCCGCGCCACGACGCCTCCAGTTGCTGGAATTCGCGAGCATGCATGATCTCGTTCATCTGCTCGGAGAGCATTGCATCGATCTCGGCGATACGCGCATCCAGCACTGCGATCAGGTCTTTGCTCGGCGTCATTTCGCCTTCCAGCACCTGGCCGACCAGCTCGCCGATCAGATCACGGGTGCGGGTACGCTCGGTTTCCGAACGGGCCACGCGGCTTTCGGAAATGATGCTGTCGAGCAGCGACGATTGCGGAGCAAAGTTTTCCACTTCGACCAGATCGCTGTCCTGCCGGGCCACGGCTTGTTTGTCGTTCATCGTCGTGCTCCTGCTTACTCGTTGGCGTCGGTGGCTGGAACGGCGGCTTCACGACCGAATTCCTTGCCCAGCGTTTTCAGCTTCTCGGTGTTCTGCAACACGTCCATCAACAACTCTTCGAGCTTGTCGTTGCCGCCCATCTTGTTGCGCAGGTCCGCCAGCTTGTTGCGCACCTCCAGCAGCTTGCGTAGCGGCTCGACCTGCTTGACCACGTTCTGCGGCTCAAAGTCTTCGAGGGTGTTGAAATTCAGCTCCACGCCCAGCTGCGTACCGTTCTTGGCCAGGGTGTTGTCGACGCGGTAAGTCAGGCGCGGTTTGATGCCCTTGAGCACGCCGTTGAAGTTGTCGCGATCGATGAAAATGAACTTGCGGTCCTTCAGCTTCGGCAATGGCTCCAGCGGGTTGCCGGAAAAATCACCCAGCACGCCGACGACAAACGGCAGCTCTTTCTTTTCCTGAGCGTCGCCGATATCCACGTCGTAGGTGATATGAACCCGAGGGGCGCGAACGCGGTCGAGCTTGTGCTGGGTACTTTCCTTCTTCGCCATCGTGTTCTCCTGTGCGAGCAACTCGCTGCAAGTCGTTTGCATCCCGGCCCAACGGTGAGCCGGGCGCGTTACAGTCCTTCGATCGTCAGCAACAGGCGCTGACGAATCTCATCGTTCATGTCCATGACGCTGTCGTGGCCCACCAGCTCTTCAAAGCTGGCGTTACCGGCAATCTGCGTGCTGCTGCGAATGACCGAGTCATCGGGCAAGGTCGAGCGCACCGGCGAGCTGATCACGCAGAAAGGCAGGTCACCGAAATCCTTCAAGCGCTCGAAACTCACCGGAAAACGCAGCCCGTCGAACAGCCGGCCCAACCCCGGTGATTTGCTCACGCAGTAGAACAGCACCAGGTAATGCACGACGAAGCGATACAGCTCGGCGCTGCTGCGGTTGGGGTCGTTGACCACCTTGCGAAAGCGCGACAGATCGAACGAGTTGAACCCCACCACCCAGCGCGTCGGGCTGGTGATACGGATGCTCTGGCCGCTCTGCGCCAACACCTTGTCGTATTCCAGCGGGAACAGTTCGGGCGTGGTGCTGATCAGATTCAGCGGAACTTCCATTTCATTGACCAACTGGAACGGAGACGCCGAACCAATCCGGTCATACAGTGCTTTCAACTCTTTGAAATGATGCTGGGTTTCCCGCCCGCTGCTGCGCTGTGCGCCTTGCAGATATTCGCCAAAGAAAGTTTGCGGGCGTATTAACAATGCCAGTGTCGCCAAATAATCCGATGCTTGTGCCTTCAGCACATCCGAAATGGCTCGTGTCTGGCTTCGCAGCTTGATCAATGCTTCTACATCGAACGTCTGAGTCATCGGTACATCGTCCTTGAACCCATCGTTACAACATCCCGAACAATTACGGGGAAATGCGACGGGCTACAAATTTCTCGACTGGCACACCTGTCCGGAAGTTTGATTTCGCATAGGTTGTCATCGCGAAATCTCACCACGGAAAGTAAGCGGAAGTTTGGTGCTAGCAAATCGCTATTGACTGGCCAGCAGTGACAGATCAGGCAATTTTCTGTGTAGGAAAGTTCCCACAGGCCAAGGATTTTTTCTCGTTTTTGATACACATCGCAATGATGTCTTGATGCCACTAGTTACAAGTATCCAATCGTGTTTATGCCCTTTCGCCCAGAGAAATCGGGGGGTTCAGCCGTTTTTTGGATCCCATTTCGTGGCCAAAATAAAGGCGAAAAGGGTGAACCGGTTCACCTTGGGAAGAGGCTCACTGAATCAAAAAAAATACATTTCCACGCGAGTGGATGATTTTTTGGGAGGAAAAATGATGGCAACGGAGGGGGAGGCAGGCGTAGATGGTGGTCAGAATTGATCGTTTTTTGAGCTGTTTTGCTGGCGGCACAATCCGTAAAGGGCGGAGCGTAGCTGAGCCAGTTCATCATTTTCGAGTCGAGGCGCCACTCGATTCTGATGGAGAACCAGATCACTGAACGACCCTGCACCGCCGTACAGACGAGTGATTTTCCAGGCGGTGTGTGATGGGTCTGTGGCCAGTTCATGTTTCAAGGCCTCGAAGGATTGCGCCCACGAGTGCTCCTCAAAATCCCGCAATAACTGCGCAATACGTTGCAGGTGGCTGGCTATTTCGTCGATTGAGTTCATTCCGGAAGCTTGATCTTCAGTTCGCGTTTTGTCTGCGCAATCGGGTAATGACCCCAATCCAGGGGCGGGTCAAACCGGTTCTGTGCCGCTCTTCGGGGGTTCGCCCATCTTTTCCTTGAGTCGACGCAGAGTCGGTGACTCCCCGCCAGTCAACTCGATGCGGAACTCGGCGAAGGCGTGTTCCAGAGCCGGGTATTGCTGCAGTCCTTCCTCGGTGAAAAGGTAGGCCCCCGGAATATCTCGCCACTCCATGGGGGTCTGGATCTGGCCGCGTCCGGCCTTCGCCATCAGTGGCTCAAGCTCCGTGCCCAGCGTTGCGACGGCGGGATGACAAAGCCTGTGACAGTCAAGCTGCTCCCTGAAGCGTTGAGCCGCGATGCGCAATGCTGAGATATCCACGTTCTTCTGGTCCTCGTCAGTCCGGGAGCTTTATCTTCAAGCCACGCCCGGCCTGTATAGCGACATAAAAGACGTCCTTGAGCGCTCTTGCCAGCTCTGGATCGTTTTCCTCAAACTCTTTCGACGCAATGGCGCCGATGGTGAGTTGGTGCAGCCGGGATTTGTCTTTGTCCACACCTTCGAATACGGCCTTCACGTACTGCAGTTGCTGAAGGAGCAGATCGTATACGGGGAGTTGCGGGCATCGGTGATGGCGCTCCTGGGTGAGATCAATCGCTTTGAGCACATAGACGAGTGGGGTGGCTGAGGGGGCGGACATTCGTTTGTAAGTTCCTCTGGAAAACTTAGCTATGAATTTTGATAATTCTACCGTTTTGTTATTGTTTAACTCGCAAAAAAATGTCAGCGGTGACGCTTCACCGCCTAGCACTTGTTGCCATATTGGTGGACAAAATCCGTAAATTAAATAGCCGTCCCCCTCTTGCTACCGGGCTTCTGGATCAGCAATTCGTCTAACTCTCTATGGCGGCATCGGGTGACGAATACCAGTGCAGCATTGGGATCCTTTTGATACAGATCATACTGCGCACGGTCAATCTCGTAATATTCCTCATAGTCAATCATGTCATTCCTGACAGGGAATGAAACATAGAATTTTCCGGACACTTTCTCTATGCCTATTGAAAAGCGTTCCTCGCGATTAACGTACATATCTACAAAATTCATAATGATACTCTAAGCTGTTGGAGAACGGTCAGAATGCAGAACGATAGAGTAAGGTAGTTCAGAGTCAGCCATCTTCTGTGAAATATGAGCATTGCAGGCGAATAGCCAAGCCTGGTGGTAGAAGTGTTTTTGCATTCTGACATCCGGAGCGGGCGAGTGAAAAATGCTTCTGGCCTGCCCGAATACACTGATTTAAAGGTATTTGATATTTTCATATGGCTTTGTAGGCTTGCTCTGCCGCGATAATTTTTAAGCCAAGGTCAAGATCGTACGGCCATTGGCCGGTAATTATTTTAGCTATGCCGAGCTCGCGATATTTTCGCTCTGGAATCTCATTTTTCAGAATCCGCTCCAGTGCTTGTATTAGACGTGCTCTGAATTGTGTCAGTTGGCTTGGGTTAGTAAACTCAAAAGTCTCTTGCGCGCGTTGGGCGATAGTATCATTAATGACGATAATGGCTGCTTCTACTTTTTCAGCTGCGTTCAGGCGGCTCATGGAGTTGTCCTGATAAAAACGGATCCTTTAAAACTGACTGTTTGCAGAAGCTCGACCCTGCTGTGGAGTAGCAAGATAGGGTTATGGGTCATTTATTGAAGGTGGCAACTGAAATTTCACCACTCTCTGGATTTACAGAATAGCCTACGCCATTCCAGTTTTCAGCAATGAGAACTCCGTTTGGATCTAGAAAAATATTGGTGTACGGCTTGTCTTCTTGCGTTCCGTGGGGGCTTTCTTGAATTTGCCAAAGTATTTCTCCAACATTCGTTATCCCATAAATATTTCTGTTGAAGATTACCCCTGCAGGTGGATCAATCCGAACCACAATCAAGTTTTTGTATTCTAGTGCTTCACTCACAGGATGCGGAATCAGGACGCGGTTTCCATTGACATAAATGTGACCAGATACTCGACCCCTCTCATATTCCTCTCTGGTAATTTCCTCGCCGTGACGAAGCGACTCATTGAAAAGGTTGTTTTCATGCGAAATCGGATCACGGCTTTCCTGTTCTCCATAAAACCGAACAAATACTTGCTGCGACATGTGGTCCCATCGATAGGTGACCTCCTCAAATGGGTAGTCTACAAAGATGTCCTCGGTTGCAAAACGCTCACCTTTACTGACTCCCATCAAAAGCCTCTTACTTTGCTGTCATAGGTCTTACTCTCTTTAGCGATTGCCTCTGTCAGTCCGGGAGTTTTATCTTCAGGCCTCGCCCGGACTGTATAGCGACATAAAAGGCGTCCTTGAGCGCTCTTGCCAGCTCCGGATCGTTTTCCTCAAACTCTTTCGACGCAATGGCGCCGATGGTGAGTTGGTGCAGCCGGGATTTGTCTTTGTCCACACCTTCGAATACGGCCTTCACGTACTGCAGTTGTTGAAGGAGCAGATCGTATACGGGGAATTGAGGGCATCTGTTTTGGCGGTCAAGGGTCACCGCGATCGCTTTTTCAACGTAGCCCAGTGGTGTTGATGGTTTCATGGGGTACCTGTGCCTATCAATTTAAATAGATCCCTCTGCCCGGATGTCATCTGCCGAGCACCGCCGATTGCATCGAATGGCTGCGAGGGGACCGACCAGGTGTCCATCACCGGCGCCGATGTGCTGCGCAACAGAGTGACCTTATCGGTGGTCTCGTAGACGTTTATGATTTTGGGCACAACAGTTTCAGTCTTGTAAATCTGGCCCAGAGGATTTATGCCCAATTGTCCGGGGACAACATCAGGGGTGGGAGAGTACCACATGCCTTGTCTTCCGCCGGGTACCTGGAATTGCCATAGCTTCTTGCCGCTGTTGATCGTTTCCACGCTGACGGGCTTCGAGAAGTCGAGTCCGTTCATGTAGCCTTCGTAGTCGGCAGGTTTGTAACCTTGAGACTCGAAGAAACGGGCTGCGGTCTCTCGATTTCCCCGAATGTTGATGTCCTGAACAAGATCACCTGTTCGGCCAAATTTCTGGTTTAAATAATCACGCCTTGACAATGGCTGAGCGACATTTTCCTCAATAGGCGTGGTGGTAGGTTTGCTCGGCGGCAATTCCCTAATGGGGTCTGGCTCCACCTTTTTCAGCGGTGTCGGTTCTTTTACCTGCAACTCCGGCTGCGCCAGAATCTTCTGCTCATTCTTCGCCAGCCAGTTCGCAAACTGCTTGTTGGAAATCTCCGCCTGAAGCCTGGCGCTGCGAGTCGCGATGCTTTCCATGCTGTTCATCACGCCGGCCTTCATCTGGCCGCGTGTCAGGTAGGTCACGATGGCGGTCAGCAACAGCAGCACCAGTTGTTCCTGCCCGCGAGCCAACTGGCGTGCGGCACGTTCGGTGCGCTCCTGGATCTGCGCCGCCGAGCCGCCGCTGGGGTCGAGCCCTGGTGGTTTCAAACCGTCTTCGGCATACCAGGCGGTGGCCAGCCCTTCCTGCAAGCTCGACAGGCAGGCCGGCAGGCCCTTGTAGAAATACTCGGCAATCGCCGACAGACCCAGCGCCATGAGAATCAGATTGCCGATCTGCAGGCCGATACCTGCGCCCGCCACGGCACCCGGCGCAGCCCCAACCCCAAAGGCAAACGCCCCTGCCGCGCCGCCGGCAATGGTACCCACCGCCACGCTCCCCCCCAGAATCATCGACACCTCCTTCACCAGTTGCAGCAGCACCGGCAGGATCTGTTCGATTTCGATGGAGGCCCACTTGCGGCGCAAGTCGGTCTGGATGATCGGGTAAGACAGCGCCATGGCGTTGCGCACGTTGTCGATCCGGTGCCCGCCCATGTAGCCGTAAGCCTGGCTGGCGCCATTGCTGACGCGACGGGTGAAACCGTCCCAACTGTCGTGAGCGCTCTGCAGCCCGTGGTTGACGCTCTGGTTCAGCTCGCTGAATTTGTGGTCCAGGTTGCGTTCGATGTCATCCCAGCTGGGGACGTGGGCTAGAAGATCCATTTACACATCACAGTCCTTGGTGAGCGCGCGCATCCAACTACGCGCAGACAAACAGCACATGTTTGCCATCAATATCCGATAGCTAAGTGCCACTGTTGGCGTTCAGACAGTTCTCGACACGATTAATTTCAGGAAGGCCTGCATTTTTCTCATTCACGTTACACATCGGCAATGATGGCAATTGGATAGTAATGCCTAGTTGAGCCCGCTTAACTCGCTGTCACAACAGGAAATATATGGTCTGAAAGCCCCGGAATATCGCCGGATAATTTTTAAGTGAAGTGTTCAAACAGTGAACCACTGCACAGCGATTTACCCCGCAGGGACACTTTGCCGGGTTGACACAATGCAGCGTGCGGGTGTCTCCTTTGCGGCTCTCAATCCTCTGTAACATTTTTGAGACTGTGACTGTGTTCGCGATTTTCGATAGCTAGTGGCACTTTCGAATTGCACTGCGGTCCGACAGTCCAGCCAACAGCTTCGGCCTGAATAATTCAATCAGACGCATCTGTAGTAAACGTCTTACGAGTTTTTCAGTTTTTTTTAGCCCCTGTCGCGCAGTTGGCAGACAGGGGAGATTTGCCGGGTCAGCGAGGATGCGCCGGGGCTTCGATCCCCATCTTCTCAGCTTGTGACCCAATGTCGCCGAGCGGGCGGTAGCGTGCCGTTTGCCTTCAAGGAGATACACATGACGATGGACCTTGCCGCGTTGCTCTCGCCCCAGAACCGGCGCCTGTTCAAGTTCAACAACCTCGCCAACCCGGAACAGCAACTGCTGATCGAGTCCTTCAAGGGGCGCGAGGGTTTGTCGCAGGCGTACAGCTTTGAACTGATGCTGGTCTGCGAAGATTCCGGCGTCGAACTCAAGTCGATGATGGGGCAGTTGGTCACCATCGAAATCGAACTGGCCACCGGCTCGCCACGCTATCTGGCCGGCTACCTCACCCGGTTCGCCAGCATTGGCAGCGACGGCGGCATGGCCCGTTACACCGCGACCCTGAACCCGTGGTTTTCGATGCTGAAAAACCGCTTCGACACACGGATTTTCCAGGGCAATACGGTCGAGGAAGTGGTCACCCAGGTGTTCGCCCTGTGCCCGGCATTCTCCCGTCACGAATTTCGCCTGAGCAAGCCGCAGAAGCGCTACACCTACATCACCCAGTACCGCGAAACCGACTTCAACTTCGTCCAGCGCCTGCTCGAAGAAGAAGGCATGTTTTACTACTTCGAGCACACCGCCGAAGGTCACACGATGATCATCTGCGATGACTCCAGCACGCTGGTGGCCTTGCCGGAACAACCGCAGATCCGCTTCCACACCGCATCGGTGACGGAAACCGCCGACTCCATCACCCAGTGGAACGGCAATCGCCAGTTGCAGTCCGGCAAGATCGCCGTGCAGACCTTCGACTACCGCCAGCCCAACAACCGGCTGCCGGTGGCGATGAACAGCCTGAACAAACAGGGCGACGTCGAGAACTTCGAAATCTACGACTTCCCCGGCCAGTACACCCACGGCACCTACGACGAAGGCGAAACCCTGCTGCGCCTGCGCATGGAAGCCCTGGAACTGCGTGGCAAAAAATTCGAAGGCGCCAGTAACTGCCGGGCCATGCGCCCCGGCTTCACCTTCGAATTGCAGCAGCACTACGACCACGACCAAGGCGCCGCCGAAGACCGGCAGTTCCTGTTGATGAGCGTCGAAAGCGAAGGTCACAACAACTACCTCAACGGCCACCAGGCCAGCTACTACAACACCTTCTCCTGCGTGCGCAAAAAGATCGTCTTCCGCCCGCAACTGTCCACGCCACGCCCGACCATCTCCGGCCCGCAGACCGCCATCATCGTCGGCCCACCGGGCGAAGAAATCTTCACCGACGAACTGGGCCGCGTGAAAATCCAGTTCCACTGGGACCGCAACGGCCAATACAACGACCACAGCTCCTGCTGGGTCCGCGTCGCCCAGTCCGGCGCCAGCGGCGGCTTCGGCAGCATCCAGATCCCCCGCGTCGGAGACGAAGTCGTCGTGGTCTTTCTCGACGGCAACCCCGACCGCCCGCTGATCATGGGCAGCCTGTACAACAGCCAGAACACCCCGCCGTGGTCACTGCCGGCGAACAAGACCCAGAGCGGTTTTCTGACGCGGTCGATGAAGGGGGACGGCGGCACCGCCAACTTCTTCCGCTTCGAAGACAAGTCCGGCGCCGAGCAGATCATCATGCACGCCGAGCGCAACATGGACACCGAGATCGAAGTCGACGAAAGCCACCACGTCGGCGCCAACCGGACCATCACCGTCGGCGGTACTCACACCGAAACCATCAAGAAAGACACGGTGATGAACGTCCAGGAAGGCTCGTTGACGATCCAGGTCGACAACCAGTTCATCCAGGTCAACGCCAAGCAACACATCATTCTTCAGGTGGGGGACAGCAGCATCACCCTTACGCCGGATGGTATTGAGATCAAAGGCAACACCATTTCTACCGTCAGTACCGGCACAACCCAGATGACCGGAGCACAGGTGCGGATCAATGATTAAGGTGATCAGGTCATGACCAGAACCAGCATGTATGACCGCATTTCAGAGCGGCGTCTGGCGCTTGAGGCCGCAGCACGTGCGGAGCAGCAGGTCGTTGTGCCCGTGGCAGAACCGGAACCCGAGCCTGAACCGGTAGTGCCGCTGCGCAACGTGCCCAGCAGCTTCAGTTTTGGCGGCTTCAATCTGGTGCTGCCTGATGGTTTCAATTTCCGCGATATCCAGACCACGCTCGAGCATGAAGGCGAGCCTGTCGTTCTGACAATCAAGCGCCGGGATGTCCGTGAGGGCGCGACACTTGAAGGTCTGCTCAGCGAATCCATGCAGACCTTTCGCAAGCTGTATCCAGAGCTGCGGGTGATTCGTGAGCGCGACTGCCTGATGGCGGGAAGCCTGGCGCGGGTCGTGGATTTTCATTTTTCGATGGGCCATGCCGAGCGGCACGGACGTTTGGTCGGCAGCATCGTGCCGGTCGCCGGAAGGCTTGAGCCGCAGTGGATCAGCCTCTCGTGCGTGATCGATCCCACCAAACCGAGCCTCAGCCTCTGGCTGATCGATTTCGACAACATGCTTTCAGGCATGGCAGTCCGCTGAACAACGCTTTTTTGGAATTTCAGGAAGACATCTCACATGGATTATGAGTTGCAGGAAGGCAGCATCGCGCTGCCGGCAGGCTTTCAGGACCGCACGGTCAACATGTTCGTGCTGGGTGCAAGCATCCCGGCGCCCTTGAGCATTACCATTTCGCGAGACAACCTGTTGCCGTCGGAGGCGCTCAAGGCCTACGTGGATCGGCAGGTGAAGATGATGGCCTCCAAGCTGCGCGGTTACACGTTGCTGGGTAAAAGCGCTGCTTCGCTGTCCACTGCCGCGCCAATTGATGGCATTCAGATCGACGCTTATTACATGAACGAGGGGCGGCCCTTCTATCAGCGCCAGGCGGCATTTCTGACCGAGCCTGGCCGAGCCCTGATTTTCTCTACCACGGCGCAGGCCGACTTCAGCGCGGAGCAGAACCAGAACTGGGCTGACTTGCTTGCCAGTTTTCAGCCTCGCCAATCTGGCAGCATCACTACCGGCTCCAACGAACAGGAGTAACGCTCATGTTCGAAGCCGCACGGTTCGGTGACGAGATTTCACACACCAGCGCGCTAGGGGGGTTCCTCATCGGCGCTGCGCTGGGCATTGCCCTGGTTGCTGCGGTAGCCATTGCGACGTTCACCTGTGGATTTGGTGTGGCACTCCTGGCGGGACTCGCAGCAGGCGTCGGAGGTAGCCTGCTCGTTGCGGCGGGAGAGGCGATAGGCAGCATGTTCTCATCGCCCACGGGGACCATCGTAACGGCCTCATCCAACGTGTTCGTCAACAGTCGCCAGGCGGCGCACGTCGCGCAAAGTCTGGGGGCATGCAACAAGCATCCCGGTCCGGTACAGGTCGCTGAAGGCTCGACCAACGTATTCATCAACAGCACGGCGGCAGCTCGTAAAGGCGACAAAATCACCTGCGGCGCCACCATCTCCAGCGGCTCGGGCAATGTCCTGATTGGCGGCGGCACCCAACGTTACCTGCCGGTCGACGATGAGATCCCCGGCTGGCTGCGTACCACGGTCGACATCCTCATGGCGATTGCCGGCGCTGCCGGTGGTATCGCCCAACTGATCAAGGCGGGCAGTCAGGCCGGCATGAAAGCGATCATGCCGTGCGTCATGAAATTCACGGCAGGCTTCGTTGCGGGCGAAGTGGCCAGTCGATATGTGATCGGTCCGGCTATCGAACGCGCCGTAGGTGGTCTGGTCGGCAACCCGGTGGATATGACCACCGGGCGCAAGGTCATTCCTGACGAAACCGACTTCAGCCTGCCGGGACTTATGCCAATCGAATGGTCACGCTTTTATGCCAGTGATCTGACCGTCGATAGCGTGCTTGGCCGAGGCTGGGTGTTGCCATGGGAGCAAAGTCTGCGTCGCCGGGCAGGCTTCGTTTACCTCACCGACAACCAGGGACGCAGCGTGCCTTTTGTCGACATGCAGCCTGGCGAGCGCATCTACAACCCGCATGAGCAGGTTTATCTGGTGTGTACCGAGGGTGGCCACTATCTGCTGCAGACGCTCGACAACATCTTTTTCTACTTCGGCGAAGTGGCGGACGACAACACGCCGGTACCGTTGCAACGCATCGAAAACGGCCTTGGCCATTTCCTGCATTTCACACGTACGGTCGAAGGTGTGCTCACTGACATCAGCGCTACGGGCGGTGTGCGTGTGCACTTACATTACGACCATCCGTTGGGGCGTCTGACCGACGTCAAGCGCGTGGTGGACAACGAGGCCGTCGAAACGCTGGTGCAGTACCGCTACGACGACAACGGCCAGCTTATCGAGGTCATCAACCGAAACGGCGACTCGATGCGTCGTTTCAGTTATACCGACGGCGTTATGGCCAGCCACAGCAACGCGCTGGGCCTGACCTGTAGCTATCGCTGGGAAGCTCTCGACGGTCAGCTTCGCGTGGTCGAACACTGGACCAGCGACGGTGAGCACTTCTGCTTTCAATATGACTTCGCGCAACGTGCTTCCCGAGTAACCGATGCACTGGGGCGCGAGCTGGAAGTTCACTACAACGAAGACCATCGAGTGATCGCGAGCCGTGACTTTGGCGGTGAGCGTTATGCAATTGATCTTGATGACACCGGCAACATGACCGGAATCGAATTGCCTGACGGCAATCGGTTACAGCTCAAGTACGACGAATACTCGCGCTTGTTGGAAGAAATCGATCCGCTGGGTCGCTCCGTGAAGTACACCTATCACCACCTGACCCGGCTGGTGACCTCGGTGACCTACCCGGACGGCAGCACCTGGAAATCCCGCTACGACGACAAAGGCAACCTGATCGCCGAAACTGACGCCCTCGGCCACAAAACCGAGTACCTCAACAGCGACGACGGCCTGCCGCACACCATCATCGACGCCACCCACAAATCCAAATACCTGTGGTGGAACAGCCTCGCTCAGGTCGAGCGCTTTCAGGATTGTTCGGGCAAAAGTACCTTCTACCGCTACGATGACCGTGCTCACCTGATCGCCGTCACCGATGCCCTGAATCAGACCACGAAGCTTGAGCGCAAACCCGACGGCGAAGTCCTGCGCATCGAACACCCGGACGGCACTGCCGAGTCCTTTACCTACAACGCCCTCGGCCAGGTACTGACGCACACCGACGGCAAAGGCCAGACCACGCGCCTGCTACGCACTGCACGCGGGCTGCCGTCCAGCCGGCAGGACGCCAAAGGCCAGCGCATCCGTTACGAATACGACCAGGCCATTCGCCTTACCGCGCTGGTCAATGAAAACAATGCTGCCTACCAGTTTGCCTACGACGCCAGCGACCGCCTGACCGAAGAAAAGCGCATCGACAACCTGACCCGCCGTTTCAGCTACAACCTCGGCGGGCACCTGACGCGTGTCGACGAAACCGGCTACGGTGAACGGGCCGAGCGCCCACAGCGCAGCACCGCATTTGAACGCGACGTCATCGGCCGCCTGCTGGCCAAGCTCAACGACGATGCCCGTCAGGACTACGTCTACGACGAAGGCGACCGCCTGCTGTCCATTACGCGTCTTCCGACAGCGACCGGTAAAAAACTCGGCATTAGCGAAGAGAAACTGGAATTTGCCTACGACCTGCTGGGCCGACTGATCCAGGAAACCACGCCACAAGGTGCCCTGGCCTACGAATACGATCCGCTGAGCAACCTGACCACGCTGATTTTGCCCACAGGCCAGCACCTGAATCACCTGTATTACGGCAGCGGTCACCTGCACCAGCTCAACCTTGATGGCCTGCTGATCAGCGACATCGAACGCGACGACCTGCACCGCGAAATCCACCGCAGCCAGGGCAAGCTCACCAGCTGCTTCGGCTACGACGCCATGGGGCGCAAAAGCTGGCAATTCGCATCGACACTGCCGGCGGAAAAACTCTCGCAGATCCACAACCCCGGCAATAACAGCCTGCTGGTCGAACACGCTCACAACCCGATCCACCGCCGCTATGAATACGACCCAGCGGGCGAACTGACCCGCACCCTCGACAAACTGCGTGGCGAAATCAAATACGAATACGAAGCCAACGGCCAGTTGCACAGCCGCGACACCGGTCGACTCGTCGACAGCGAAGAATTTCGCTACGACGCCGCGGCCAACCGCCTGAACTTCAACAACCGCCAGTTCGACCAGGTCAAAGACAACCGCATCAAACAATGGCGCGACCAGGCATATGCCTACGATGCGTGGGGCAATCTGGTTGAAAAACGCAGCGGCATGAGCAAACTGCAGACCTTCAGCTACGACTGCGAAAACCGTTTGGTCAAAGCCGAAACGTTGCTCAATGGCAAACTGCACAGCACCGGGACTTACCGCTACGACAGCCTGGGCCGCCGCGTCGGCAAAACCGCCGAAATCGACGGCCAGACCGAACACAAACACTTCCTCTGGCAAGGCCTGCGCATGCTGCGCGAGGAAACGCCGAGCCAAAGCAGCCTCTACATCTACGAACCCGGCAGCTATGCACCACTGGCCAGAATCGACCAGCAAAAGGGCGAAAAACAGCAAAAGCTCTACTACTTCCACACCGACCAGATCGGCACTCCACTGGAAATGACCGATGTCGACGGCCAGATCGTCTGGCAGGCGACGTATAAGGCCTGGGGTGAGGTGGAAACGCTGAATGTCAGCGATATAGAGCAGAATCTGCGGTTTCAAGGGCAGTATTTCGACGAGGAAACGGGGCTGCACTACAACACCTTTCGGTACTACGATCCGGAGGTGGGGCGATTTATAACGCAGGATCCGATTGGGTTGGATGGCGGAACAAACCTCTACAGGTATACACCAAATCCCAACATATGGATTGATCCTTGGGGCTGGGCCTTTAAGGGCGTAGATTTTACTGGATCTCCAGACTTGTTCCCAGTAAGTGGTGTCCAGAAAAACATCGTCACAATTACCATGCAGGGCTCAAGAAGCAGAGACTTTACGCAGGCGTACAAAGAGGCAGGGATTAAGGCATCTGCAGCCGACGACTATACTTGGCACCATTTAGATGATTTTGATCCAAAAACGGGCAAAACCACAATGCAATTGGTAAAAACATCTGCTCATGAGGCAACTTTCCCTCACGGAGGATCAGTTTCACAATTCGAGAAGCACTTCGGATTGCCATCTGGCTCATATGGCAACGCGGACGCAGTAGGGATATCTCAATCCAAAGGATGGCTGAAAGGTCGGGCGCCCCGCGCTATGTCCTCCACCTGTTAAAAATAAGGAGTATTAAATGACGTTGCAGTTGATAAAGTCCGAGCAGAATATAGGTGAGTCGGATATTAGCGAGCTGGAGAGGGCGATAGGATATTCTTTGCCAAAAGAGTTTAAGGATTTTTATTTGGCTGGTAATGGCGGAGTGCCGAATAGAGATTGGTGGGATAGTAGCGATGAGTATGAGCCAGTTAGAGTAAAAAAATTTAAATCTATAGCACCGTCAAGCGCTGAGGATGCACGTGATACCAAGTTTGTGGGTGGGTGCTATGAGTTGATGATCGAAAAGAATGTAATTCCCAGCACTCTGCTGCCTTTTGCAACTGATGATGGTGGAAACTTTTTTTGTTTGGGTTTGGTTGATGGTGAAGTGTGCTTTTTTGCAACGGACTCATTTGATAGTGATGTTGACGCCTCCGTTAATCATGCTAGAGCATATCGCTGGCTTGCAGCGTCATTTACCCATTTTGTGGAAGGGTTGAAAGATGAGTCAGATTTGGATTTTTAAATCTCAAGACTAATAAAGGCTGAAGAGTAGGCTGCTAATTTCTTGGTTTGATATTTCGCTCTTTAATAATGTATTTACAGATAACTTAATAGCCTTGGCTCAGTTGCTTCGCTAGCTTCGCCTATGACGACGTCATGGGCCGGCAAAGCTGGCAGTTCGCATCGACATTGCCGGCGGAAAAACTCTCGCAGATCCACAACCCCGGCAATAACAGCCTGCTGGTCGAACACGCTCACAACCCGATCCACCGCCGCTACGAATACGACCCGGCGGGCGAACTGACCCGCACCCTCGACAAACTGCGCGGCGAAATCAGATACAAATACGAAACCAATGGCCAACTGCTGATCAAAAAATATTTATCTTGGTACTCGCGCCGAACACTGTGAAAAGTGGCATGGGAGGGCGTTGGGGAAACGATTTGTTTGGTGAGCCAGTAAATCTTAGTTATCCCGAGGAATTCTAGTGTCCGTTATCACAATTGTACTAGCTAAGAGTAAAGTGGATGCAAGCGTTTTGCTTAAATTTCAACAAATTTTGGGACGCCCCCTTCAAGATCTCAAAGGTGCATGCTCCGGTGGGCTGCCTATAGTTGAGATGGAAATTTTTTCGGGTGATTATCAAATACATGCGGCGAAGATAAGATCTGTCTTGAAGGTCATCAGTGAGGAAAACTTGGCGGCTGATTTTTACGAAATTCCCTATGGTGAGCGATATGTTGATAATCCGAGTCTTGATGTCTGGAAGATTGATGGAGGGGTGGTGGAAGGCATATTGGCTGCAGCGGATAAGGAAGTTGAACAGCAGCTAGATAGTTAGTGTGAAGAAATTTAATAAACCCAATAATGTTTTCGAGTTCTTCTCTCGTGGATAGCTATTTAAGCTATTGTTCGGGCTGATCTGTATCGGCCTTGCCAGCACGTTGTGCTTGCGGGCCCTGTCGTGGTGATGTCTGCCCTGATGGGGGATATGTCGAGAGTAACTGGGCAGACGGGAAGGCATTCCGCGAAAGTCCTAACGCCCTAGGCTGAAAAAGCCGGAGAGATCATGAGTAATTTGAATTCCAAGCTTTTGTGGGTTATGAGCAAATATGCTGCGGATGGTTTTTATTTCAATAAGGGGGCTAGTGAATCTGACGCAGATTTTTTTCTGAAGCAGTGTGAGATTGAATTCGGACTGGTACCTCCGCCAGACTATTTGGAAATTCTAAAGTGGTTCGATGGTGTGGTGGTAGAAGGGGTTTTTCTCTATTCGACGAACCCGATTCCGCTCTTGGGAGGGGAAGGGTACTCGCCGGGTGCTGTAGAAATGAACTTGCTGTCTCGAGAAGTGGCAGGGATGGAGAATTTCTTTTTTTTCGGCGATAGTGATCAGGACGTATATGTCCTGAATATTCCCAAGGGTACGTATGAGGTTAGAGACAAACAGGCTTTTGATAATGTGTATGAAGAATTTCATGATTTTTTAAGCCTTTTTGAATACATGGTTGATTTAATGGCTAACAGAGTTTGAGTGGCGGACCGCGCCCACCTGATCGCCGTCACCGATGCCCTGAACCAGACCACGAAGAGCAGCGTGGAGCAGAACATGATAGATATCAAAGATATGGAAGTGAAGTACGTATCTATATTCGGTGCTGAGTCGTGTGGCGATGGTGAAGTCGCGCGTGTTGAGGCCGCTCTTGATATAACATTGCCTTCTGATCTAAAGGAAATTGCAAAGTTTTATAGTGGTGGGTTTCTAGGTGGCATAAGTCACTATGAAATCGCTGTTGCTGGAGAGGCAAAAAATATCGTGCAACAAACGTTGAAGGTGCGAGCTGCAATAGGTCTTGAGAGGAATTTTGTAATTTTGGCTGAGCCGGCTGGCAGCATCATTGTGTTGAACGTTCTAGGCAATCCCTCAGTTATTTGGTGCGATGCCGTGGATGCTGAGAATTTAAATTCTAAAAAATTTGCTAATGCACCGGACGAATGGGGCACCTATTCCAGCTTCTTTTCTTATCTGCTTGATCAGCAGGAAGAGAATAGCTGATTTTGTTTTCAGGTATTTATCGAACTGTGACGAACGCAGCAACTGATGCTGTTTTTGGAACTTTGCCTGACAGGGACGCAATGAACCTTTGAGACGATTTCTATGTGTCTGTAGCGCGGACACTGAATCAGTCCTGCCCTGAGCGTTTATTCAATTCGAGCAAGGGAATCGCTCAATCATGAACCAGCAAATCATCTACAACGTCGAAGGCGAAAGCGATGACTTGAAGTCCGCGGTCGCGAGTGCTCAGGCAACCTTCAAGTTTTTCTGGCGGGAGCAGTCCTGGGAGGCACGCAGAATCATCAAGAGCCTCGACGTGGCGGCTGTAAAAATGTCGTTTGCTCTTGATTCTGATGATCCTCAGGTGCCTGCCATTGAAAACATGTGGGTCAGTGATGTCGAGTTCGACGGGCAATTCATCAGCGGCATACTCATGAACGAGCCTCGCTGGATTACGTCGCTGAAGGCTTCGGATCCGGTGAGGCTGCCATTTACTGCCCTCAATGACTGGATGTATGTCCGCGAAGGTCATGTGTACGGCGGCTTCACCGTTGATGCGCTGCGCAGTGGCATGTCGGCCTCGGATCGAGATGAGCACGATTGCGCTTGGGGCTTGAGCTTTGGAGAGCCAGGTACGGTAGAGCTGGTTCCTGCTGGAGAGGGACAGAAGCCTTGGTTGTTTTCACGCACGTTGAGCGGTGAGGCCGACCAGCAAGGGCTGACGGCTCTGGAGCACACGGAGCACCCAATGGCGTTGAACATGCGCGATAAAGTCGAGGACGGATTGCGGCAGCATCCCGAAGCTGTTCGGGATTTCGATACCGAAGGATGGTTGCTTCTGCACAGGGAGGTGCTGGCGGGTAACTATACGGTGGTTCATGCGCTTTTGCGCCATGGGGCGGATCCATTGACGCTAAACAGCGAAGGGGAGACGGCGCTGTCACTGGCCAGTCATGCGGGCTGGCCACGCATCCTTTGTTTACTCGAAGGAAGTGACCCGGATTACCACGGCCCGATTGAGCCCAAAGGATTTCCGCTGTGGCCGATTGGCTTGTTGTTGGTCGTGACTGCGCTGGCTTGGCTCTATTATCTGGTGATTCATCCCCTGCGCAGCGCCTGGGCGGGTCATGGCGTAACAATTGAAAGGCCGCTGGACTTTTTGGGCGCATTTTTCATGCTGGGGTTCGGGATAGTTTCATGCACGGGCCCTTGGTATTTCAGGCTGCGCGCGCGCACCCGGCAACTGGGTGGTAGCCGAGTCTTGGACATGGTGTCGATGATCGGATTGGTGTTAATCGCTCTGGTACTGCATGACCAGTTGCAGAGTTACGTCATCGGGCTGAGGCATTGAGGCACATTTCGTCTGTAGCCTGCGCTGGGGAGTAACCATAGGGGCTGGCTGGGGTCACACCGTCCAGCCCTTCGGAAAAGCCTGACGAGATCGGCCAGTCAAACGCCGCCCTTCACCCTTTCACCCCTTCACATTCATCGTGATCCGCGCGGTAAACACCTTCTGCCCGTCGGTATCGAACGCGTCCACCGGCACCACTTTGTCGCCGGGCGTGGACCAGTCGATGTCGCTGCCGTCCGCCACTGCGCGAATGTCGGTCTTGGCCTTGGCCAGATATTCGACGCTCATGCCTTTGGGAATCCAGCGCGCGCCTTCGGGGATGGACACGTCGGTCATGGTTCCGGCGACCAGTTCGGCGGCGTTGCACAGGGCGATGGCGTGTACGGTGCCCAGGTGGTTGGTGATTTCACGGCGAAAGCCGACGACGACTTCGGCATAGCCGGGGCGCAACTGCTGCAGCGTCGGGTGGATGGTGCTGAAGTAGGGCGCCATCTGGCAGACCATGGCGCTGAATTTCTCGGGACCGGCGCTGTTGAACATGGCGAGCGTGTTGTTCATGGGAACCTCGGGCGTGGTAAACAGAATATTATTCGGTGTGACGAGAGCCTAGATACCGAATAATATTCTGTAAATCCCGTTTGCCAGCCTTTGGCCGATTTGCCCTCATGAGGACTCATTTTGACCGCTACTGATCCGATTGCCGTTGCGCCGACCGTGCAGGTTGCCGCCGAGGTGCTGGAGCGCAGTTATCCCGGCGCGCGTGCGGCGCTCAAGCGCGACATTCTGCTCAGTGCGCTGGCGTGCTTTAACGAGCACGGTCTGGAACCGACCACCATCGACATGATCAGGGCGCGCTGTGGCACCAGCGTCGGCAATATCTACCACCACTTCGGCAACAAGGAGGGGGTGGTGGCGGCGTTGTTTTTCTGTGCACTGGACGATCTGGCGCGGCTGCGTGAGGCGTATCTGGCGACGGCGGGCAGCGCCCGTGAAGGCATCGCGGCGCTGGTGCAGAGTTATGTTGACTGGGTGACCCGGCAGCCGGATCTGGCGCGATTTCAGTATCAGGCGCGCTCGGTGGTCGCCACCGGGCCGCAGGCCGAGGCGCTGACGGAGCGTAATCGTCAGCGCAACGGGCATCTGAAAGGCTGGCTGGCCGATCCTGAACGGCGCAAGGCATTTCGGCCATGGCCGCCGGAGTTGTTTCTGTCGCTGATCGTCGGCCCTGCGGAGAGCTACTGCCGCGCCTGGCTGGCAGGGCGGGTCAGTACACCGCCGGGCGAGTATCGGGAGGAGCTGGCCGAGGCGGTCTGGATGTCGGTGGCGGCGCCGGTCTGACCAGGCGCCGTCGACGTCTTACAGCGCGCTGACGGCAGGCCCGGCGGGGAATTTCTTGCCGCGGCCAAACTTCAACAGTCCGGCAAGGATGAAGATCAGGCCGATAAGCCCGACCAGCACCGGGGTGCCCCACAGCGCGCCGAGGTCGTCGATCACGGCGGTGGTTGCCGGTTTTTCGGGGCGGTAGAACACCTGCACCGGCTGGCCGTTTTTATAGCCGTAGATCATGCCGCCCTGGGGGTAGGTGACCTGTTCGCCGCTGGCGCTGGAGAATTCGATTTGCGGGTGCGAGCCGCCGGCATTCAGCGAGGTGACCACGCCCGGCGCGCTCAGTGCCTGAGACAGAAAGCCGTAGCGTTCGCTGACCAGATCGCCGCTGATGGCCAGCAGCACAAGGCCGATGAAAGCGATGATCAAACCTTGCAGGAGAGAGGCGCGAGGGGGCGATGCGGTGCTCATGGGGTATGTCTTCCTTGATGATCCATGACGCGCGGATGCGCATCTGTGCAGTGTCTGCACCGGCGAGAATCCATGGGTTATTTCTCCGGGCACACGGAAATATAGAGTGACAGATCAGCCTGCGGCAATCAGTGGCACATAGCCGTTACTCGTCGAAAAACACCATGCCCTCATAGGGCTTGAGCCGACACTCCTGCAGCCGCGACTGCAGATCACCAACATGGACTTCCAGTTTGTGGCCGTCGGGGTCGAGGAAGTAGAAGGAGTCGCCCTCGCTTTTGTTGTCCTTCCACACGTTCACCGTCTGCTGCCGCAGGCGCTGGCTGAACCCGGCAAAGTCGGCCTGGGTGATGGAGAAGGCGTAGTGGGTGTAATCCGCCGCCGGACCATCGGCTTTCAGTGCGTCCAGCGACAGACACAGCCACAAATCACCGAGCGACAGATAGGCGCCGCGCAGCCAGCGGGCGTGCAGTTTGAAGCCGAGCACGTCGCGATAGAACTCGACACTGGGCGATAAATTCCGGGTGGCCAGGGTGATGTGGTTGAGGCCGGTCAGCATGCTGCGCTCCGATGACAATCGAGGTGACTCAGCATACCCCGGCAACACAGTCCGGCCGAGCGAGGATTCGGCCAGCCTGTATGTACTCAATCAAACGTGCTGATCAGCGCATAACCGGCAAAGGTCATCAGCAGCGAGCCCACCACGTGGGTCGTGATGGTCGCGGCTGCCCAGCCCGGGCGGCCATCCTGCAGCATGTACACCACCTCTGCGGAGAAGGTGGAAAAGGTGGTCAGGCCGCCGCAGAAACCGGTGGTGATGAACAGGCGCCAGGCGGGGTCCAGGCTTGGCGTCTTGAGGAAAAAGGCCATGGCCGCGCCGATCACGAAGCCGCCGATCAGGTTCACCAGCAAGGTGCCCAAAGGCAGATTGGGAAACACAGCATTGAATTTCAGGCCGATGGCCCAGCGCAGGACGCAACCGAGGCTGCCGCCGACTACAACGGCGAGAAGGGATTTGTACATGTCGTTCTTTCCAAGGGATTCAAAGGCCCACTGGAAAAACGCAAGGCGACAGCCTACGCACCCTTCCAGAGGGATTGCGTAGGCATCATCAGCACGGAGGCGGTTGATAAGGAGGAATGCCATCTCCTGAGCGGGCCATGCTATGCCAGCAAACGGCCATTTCTCAAGTGGGTCGATGAATGATGGCAATCTTGATCAGGAAAGCTGGCAGGTGTCGGAGATTTCTCTAACCTCTCATCATGCTTCCCTGCGTCCTGCCGGATATCGCCTCCATGACTGTCACTTCCCGCCTTCAATGTCTGATGATTCTGGGCTGCTGCCTGTCGTCCTTCGCCACGGTACAGGCGAGCGAGTGCAATCAGTACGAACCTGCCGACGCCACGCTCAGCGGCACCCTGACCCGTCAGGTCTTCCCTGGCCCGCCAGGTTTCGAGGACGTGGTCAGCGGCGACGAACCGCAGGTGGGCTTTTACCTGTCGCTGGCCGAGCCGTTGTGCATGCAGGGCAACCAGAACGAGGCGGACATCGGCGTCGAAGACAACGACACCCTGGTGCAACTGGTGCTGCAAGCGACCGACTACGACAACCTGCGTCCGTACCTGGACCAGCCCGTCGTGCTCAAGGGCACCCTGTTCGGCGCCGTCAACGGCTTCCACCACACCCCGGTGCTGATGCAGCAGGTGCAACTCATGAGCGGCATGGCCGGGGCGCCGGTCGACTGCGAACTGCTCAACCAGAAAGTCGGCATGCACGAAGACACCTACAGCCCGGCGCTGCAAGGCAAGATCATCGGCGGCAATGCCTGGATCTACCAGGCGCCCAACCCCACCTGCAGCAACAAGCGCGAACGCCTCGGCTCCGGCACCCCTGTCACCGTCAGCTCCATCGCCAACGGCGGCTGGGTCCGCGCGCAATTTCTCGGCAACGATGGCAAGGCACGCTCGGTCTGGCTGGATCAGGCGCAGGTGTTGTTGGGGGCGGGGGAGGAGTGACGTTCAGGTAGGTCGTTTGGGCTATAAGTTGTAAGCCAATTCCGAGAATTTCGGTGGTCGGCAATTCGACGTTTTTCGGGGGCTACCATGTGAGCCTTCAGCCCTCACGAATCAGGTCGAGATGAGCGAGCATCAATCGCGGGAATGGAAGGCCACCTGGCGTGACGACTATTTGAAATGGATATGCGGTTTTGCCAATGCAGAAGGCGGGACTCTGGAAATTGGGCGCAGCGACGCCGGTGAGCCGATAGGCATCGCTGATTCTGGGCGGCTACTGGAGGAAATACCCAATAAGGTTCGAGACATTCTCGGCATCATGGTGGACGTCAACCTTCTGGATATAGCCGGCAAGCGGCTCCTGGAAATCGTCGTACCTGCCTATCCCGCCCCTGTCAGCTATAAGGGCGAGTATCACTACCGTAGCGGTAGCACCAAGCAAGAGTTGAAAGGGGCCGCGCTGTCACGATTTCTCTTGCGCAAACAGGGTTTGCACTGGGACGGGCTCCCTGTTCCCGGTCTGCAATTGAGCGACTGCCTGCCTGCAGCCCTGCAACGTTTTCGGCAGCGAGCGGTTAGAAGTGGACGTGTTCATGAAGCCGTACTTGAGGACAGCGATCAAGCGCTCATCACCAGCCTTCAACTGGAGGAAGGTGCATTTTTGAAACGCGCAGCTGCACTGTTGTTCAGTGCTCAGCCGGAGCGTTTTGTACCGGGTGCGCTGATCAAAATCGGCTTCTTTGTCTCCAATCACGACCTTCGTTATCAGGATGAGGTGGGAGGTGATCTTTTTTCTCAGGTCGAGAAAACGCTGGATCTACTGACCAGCAAGTACCTCAAGGCCGACATCCGCTACGAAGGCCTGCAGCGGGTCGAGCGTTTTCCTTTCCCGTTACCCGCGCTCCGTGAAGCTCTGCTTAATGCGGTCATCCATAAAGACTATGCAAGCGGCATCGCTATCCAGATCAGCGTTTACGAGGATCATGTCGTCATCTGGAATCCCGGTCAGCTACCGGATCGTTGGGTTCATGAGCATTTGTTGAGCAAGCATCCGTCGCTGCCGTTCAACCCGTTGTTGGCATCCGTGTTTTTTCGGGCTGGTTACGTCGAGTCATGGGGCAGAGGTATTGAGAAGATTTTCAGTGAGTGCCGCAGCAACGATATTCCACCGCCACTATTCGATACCAGTCTGTCTGGGGTGATGGTGACGTTTCAAACGAGAGCCGCTACCCAGGAAGCTACCCAAGAAGCTACCCAAGAAGCTACCCAGGAAATTGCACCCGATTCGACACGAGAAAAAATTCTGACACTACTGCGTCAACACCCAGGGCTGACTCGACGTCAGCTGGCGAAGCATCTGAAGATCAGCGCAGATGGCGTCAAATACCATCTGGATGTTTTGAAAAGAAGCGGCACGATTCGCCATGTAGGCCCTACCAAGGGAGGGAGCTGGCAGGTGCTTGGGTGATCTGTACAGTGGCCCACAAAAAAGCCCGCACATTGGCGGGCTTCTTCTTTATGCAGATTTTCAGAACGTATCGCACGGGCTGAAATCAAAAATGGCGCACTTGGCGGGATTCGAACCCACGACCCCTGCCTTCGGAGGGCAGTACTCTATCCAGCTGAGCTACAAGTGCAAGCGGGCGCCATGATACTCATCTGGCCTGCGTGCGTCCATGCTGGCGAGTAAGTGTTGTTGATTTCGCACGCTGGCTCGTCATGTACGGCAGAGGTGTTGAGTATTTTTGCTTCAGGCGACCGGCTGCGTTCTTTTTTTCGAACGGGCTATTGTCCTTTAACCCTGTTGTCCCTAGGATTCGTTTGAGATTTCAAACGCCCCTGCTCGACTCTCCGCGTTTTTTTGCGAGTCGTGCCTGCGGGGCCCGGCGAAAGTTTTCCGGACGGCAGCCTCGTCTGAGGCGCCTTTAAACAATCAATAATTCGCTCCGCCTTGCGCGGTGCTGTTTAGGAGGCCGACATGCAGCTCAAAGATTCGAAGTTGTTCCGCCAACAGGCATACATCAACGGCGCCTGGGCCGATGCCGACAGCGGTCAGACCATCAAGGTCAACAACCCGGCGAACAACGAGATTCTGGGCACCGTCCCGAAAATGGGCGCCGCTGAAACCCGCCGTGCCATCGAAGCCGCCGACAAGGCGCTGCCGGCCTGGCGTGCGCTGACCGCCAAAGAGCGTGGCGCCAAGCTGCGTCGCTGGTTCGAGCTGATGATCGAAAACCAAGACGACCTCGGTCGCCTGATGACCCTGGAACAAGGCAAGCCGCTGGCCGAGGCCAAGGGCGAAATCGCCTACGCCGCCTCGTTCATCGAGTGGTTCTCCGAAGAAGCCAAGCGCGTTTACGGTGACGTGATTCCGGGCCACCAGCCGGACAAGCGCCTGATCGTGCTGAAACAGCCAATCGGCGTGACTGCAGCGATCACCCCGTGGAACTTCCCGGCAGCAATGATCACCCGTAAAGCCGGCCCTGCACTGGCTGCCGGTTGCACCATGGTGCTCAAGCCTGCTTCGCAGACCCCGTATTCCGCGCTGGCGCTGGCCGAACTGGCCGAGCGCGCTGGCATTCCTGCCGGTGTGTTCAGCGTCGTCACCGGCAGCGCCGGCGACATCGGCACCGAGCTGACCAGCAACCCGATCGTGCGCAAGCTGTCGTTCACCGGCTCGACCGAAATCGGTCGCCAGCTGATGGCCGAATGCGCCCACGACATCAAGAAAGTCTCGCTGGAACTGGGCGGCAACGCGCCGTTCATCGTGTTCGACGACGCGGACCTGGATAAGGCCGTCGAAGGCGCGATCATCTCCAAGTACCGCAACAACGGCCAGACCTGCGTCTGCGCCAACCGCATCTACGTGCAGGACGCGGTCTACGATGCTTTCGCCGAGAAGCTGAAAGCGGCCGTTGCCAAGCTGAAAGTCGGCGACGGCATGACCGAAGGCACCACCACCGGCCCGCTGATCGACGGCAAGGCCGTGGCGAAAGTCCAGGAACACATCGACGACGCGCTGAGCAAAGGCGCCAAGGTGCTGTCCGGCGGCAAGCTGATCGAAGGCAACTTCTTCGAACCGACTATTCTGGTCAACGTGCCGAAAGACGCCGCCGTCGCCAAGGAAGAAACCTTCGGCCCGCTGGCGCCGCTGTTCCGCTTCAAGGACGAAGCCGAAGTGATCGCGATGTCCAACGACACCGAATTCGGTCTGGCTTCGTACTTCTACGCGCAGAACATGAGCCGCGTGTTCCGCGTCGCCGAAGCGCTGGAATACGGCATGGTGGGTATCAACACCGGTCTGATCTCCAACGAAGTCGCGCCGTTCGGCGGTGTGAAGGCGTCGGGCCTGGGTCGTGAAGGCTCGAAATACGGCATCGAAGATTATCTGGAAATCAAATACCTCTGCCTCTCTGTCTAAGGCACGGGTTTTCAACCTGCGGGGCGCGAGAGCGACGTTCCACAGGTTTTTGTAGCACCAAAACCCTATTTGGTGGCCGGGAGGCCGTGACAGTCGATCATCGTATGCTGTCGCGGTTGACCCCCGCCGCTTGATCCTTGAACCACGCCGCCCGATGAGCGGTGAATGAGGAAATCATGAGCAAAACCAACGCATCCTTGATGAAACGCCGCGAAGCCGCTGTACCACGCGGCGTTGGTCAGATTCACCCGATCTTCGCCGAGTCCGCGAAGAACGCCACCGTTACCGACGTTGAAGGTCGTGAGTTCATCGACTTCGCCGGCGGCATCGCAGTACTGAACACCGGTCACCTGCACCCGAAAATCGTTGCGGCCGTGCAAGAGCAACTGACCAAGCTGACTCACACCTGCTTCCAGGTGCTGGCTTACGAGCCGTACGTCGAGCTGTGCGAAAAAATCAACGCCCGCGTACCAGGCGACTTCGCCAAGAAAACCCTGCTGGTCACCACCGGTTCCGAAGCCGTCGAGAACTCGATCAAGATCGCTCGCGCTGCCACTGGCCGTGCTGGCGTGATCGCTTTCACCGGCGCCTACCACGGCCGCACCATGATGACCCTGGGTCTGACCGGTAAAGTCGTCCCTTACTCGGCCGGCATGGGCCTGATGCCAGGCGGCATCTTCCGCGCGCTGTACCCGAACGAGCTGCACGGCGTGAGCGTCGACGACTCCATCGCCAGCATCGAGCGCATCTTCAAGAACGACGCCGAGCCGAAAGACATCGCGGCGATCATCCTTGAGCCAGTACAGGGCGAAGGCGGTTTCTACGTCGCGCCGAAAGCTTTCATGCTGCGTCTGCGCGAACTGTGCGACAAGCACGGCATTCTGCTGATCGCTGACGAAGTGCAGACTGGCGCTGGCCGTACCGGCACCTTCTTCGCCATGGAACAGATGGGCGTCGCTCCTGACCTGACCACCTTCGCCAAATCCATCGCTGGCGGCTTCCCGCTGGCCGGTGTCTGCGGCAAGGCCGAATACATGGACGCCATCGCTCCGGGCGGTCTGGGCGGCACTTACGCCGGTAGCCCGATTGCTTGCGCCGCAGCGCTGGCGGTCATGGAAGTGTTCGAAGAAGAGCACCTGCTGGACCGCAGCAAAGCGGTCGGCGAGCGTCTGGTCACCGGTCTGAAAGCCATTCAGGCCAAGCATCCTGGCGTGATCGGCGAAGTCCGTGCCCTGGGCGCGATGATCGCCATCGAATGCTTCGAAAACGGCGACACCCACAAACCAAACGCTGCTGCCGTTGCCCAAGTGGTCGCCAAGGCTCGCGACAAAGGCCTGATCCTGCTGTCCTGCGGCACCTACGGCAACGTTCTGCGCGTCCTGGTACCGCTGACTTCGCCGGACGAGCAACTGGACAAGGGCCTGAAGATCATCGAAGAGTGCTTCGCTGAAATCGCCTGAGGCTGATCGGTCGCATTTGTGAAAATGTGACCGAATCGTCAGAAAAGACCTGCTTCGGCAGGTTTTTTCGTTTTCTGACGTCAGAATTTTCTCTTTTCACCTGTCTCATCCGCCGCTCTTTGACTAATGTACGAAGACTGATGCCGGAGAGTCATGATGACCGCTGTAGAGGCACCTGCCGTACCCCGTGTACTGATTGCCGAAGCCGACCCGTGGACGCGGGAAATGCTCGGCGAACTCGTTCTGGATGTGCGCTGCGACGCTCAGCTGGATGTGTGCGTGGATGGCAGCCAGGCCGTGGAACTGATGCGCGGGTTCATTCCCGATCTGGTGATCGCTTCCCGCGAGCTGCCGGGGGTGGATGGCCTGAGCCTGTTGCGCGGCGTGCGCCTGTTGCGCCGACCGACGCCGGTGCGCTTCATCCTGCTCAGCAGCCGCAGCGACAGCGCCAGCGTGCGTGAGGCTGTGCAACTCGCCCCGACCGCCTACCTGACCAAACCCCTGAACATGGATGGCCTGCGCCAGCGCCTGATGACGCTGCTGTCGCCGGAAGGCGCGCAACTGACCTGTCCGGTCCCGACGCTGGCACCCGGCACTGGTCTTGATGCCTTCATGGAGAAACGCCGCGAGGTGGCCGATGGCGGGCCGCTCTACGTCGACGTGCGCGAGGCGGTGAAAAAATCCCAGGGCGCTGCCGGCGTCGATCTCAAACGGCTGGAGCGCGAGCTCGGCGAAGACCCCCATGTCACGGCGGTGTTGATCGCGGCTGCCAGCCACGCCTCGCAGCATCAGGGCAAATCCTTGCAGACTTTGGGGCAGGCGCTGACGGTGCTGGGCGCCGCCCAGAGCGCCACGCTGGTGCAGGGGCTGGCACTCAAACGCAGCGCAGTGCTGACCAACGAACTGCTGATTCAACAGGCCAACCAGATCTGGGAGGTGTCCCGTCGCACCGCCGGCTATGCGCGGATTCTGGCCCGTACGCTGGATCTGAACCATGAGCGCTGCTACTGCGCCGGGCTGCTCAGAAGTCTGGGCGATCTCACGGTGATTCGCTGTCTGCAGGAATGGCTGCTGGCTGGCGGCACGCTGGATGAAGCGAGCATCGCCAGTGCGCTGGAAAAATACGCGGCGTCGTTCGGCTCGGCCCTGCGCACCCGCTGGCGCCTGCCGCTGGAGCTACGCGAGCTGATCGCGGCGGTGTATCAGTACAACACCGGCGTGTATACCCGCGAGGTGTTGGCGATGAACCTCGCCGGGCAGATGGGCCGGCTGGGCGAGGAAGACCCGCTGGAAGCGCTGGCCAAGAGCAAATCGGCGCGGTTGCTCAAGGTCAATGCCACGGATCTGGAGCGGGTGCGCAACAAGTTGGTGGCGTGATGGATACCGAGGTGAATGCGATCCCCGTGGGAGGGAGCCCTGCTCGCGAAGGCGTCGTGTCAGACACACCGTCTTCGCGACCGTCGTAACCTCCGATCCCTCCCACAAGAGCTTTGTCAGCGACTGCCAGCGCCTACTGTTCAAACCAACACAATCTGATTCTTGCCCTGCCGCTTGGCCTGGTACATCGCCGCGTCGGCGCGGGCGTAGAGGGCTTCCAGGCTCTGGTCCGGCTTGCCGAGGTTGGTCAGGCCCTGGCTGGCGGTGATGCCGAAGGTCTTGTCGTTGCACTGGAACGACAGACGCTGAATCTCCCGTTGCAGGCGCTCGGCGATCTGCCGGGCCATTTCCGGGGCGCAACCGGGGAACACCGCCGCGAACTCTTCGCCACCGATGCGCCCGAACAGGTCGCCACGGCGCAGGGTCTTGCGCCCGCATTCGGCAATGCGTTGCAGCACCACGTCGCCTTCCTGGTGACCGTAGGTGTCGTTGACCAGCTTGAAGTCATCCACGTCCAGCAGCAGAAACGCCATCGGCGTGCCTTGCAGGCGGGCCTGTTCGAACTCGCGCTGGGCGCATTCGAAGAAATGCCGGCGGTTGCTGCTCTGGGTCAGCACGTCGGTGGTGGCCAGGCGTTGCAGTTCGTCTTCGAGCTGTTTCTTTTCGGTGATGTCTTCGGCGATGCCGACCACCGTCAAACGCTGGCCGGCCTGATGGCTGACGAAACATTTGTCGCTGAGCCAGCGCACCTGGCCGTCGGCGCGGATGATGCGGTACTCGCGGTCTTCGATGGAGCCTTTTTCCAGCACTTCGCTGAGGCTGCGCTCGGCGTAGTCCAGGTCATCCGGATAGATGCTGTCGCGCCATTCGCCGAAGTCGGCCAGCAGCAGGCCGGCCGAGCGACCGAAAATGCGCTCGTAGGCGGGGCTGACGTAAATCATCCGCTGGGTCTGCCAGTCGAACGCCCAAAGCACGGCGTTGACGCTGACCAGCAGCGAACTGAACAGCTGCTCGCGTTCGCTCAGGCGCGCGACTTCGGCCTGGGCGTGCATCAGCGCCAGCAAGGTTTCGGCTGCAGCAGGGGTTTCGATCGGAGAGGTCGTGATGTCCATGAGCACTGCATCTCGGAATAAGGTGCGGCGCACAGCCACAACATGTCACACAGGATAGTGCGAAGGTGCTAATGAGATCGGTGTAGTGGCACTTAGTTCCGACGGGCGCACACCCGAACGGGTGTGCGCCGATCAACGGCATCAGCCGTGGTGGGGGCGCAGCGAGTAGGTTTTCAGCTGATCGGCGAATTCGCGCAGGGACTGAATGCCGCTGGCTTCAGCTTCGTGCATCCATTCCTTGATCGCCGCGAGCATGTCGTGGCCGTTGCTGCTGGTTCTGGCCCAGATTTGTTGCAGCGCCAGACGTTTTTCGTAGATCACTTTCAGCGCCTGGCTGTGCTCCAGCATGGTCTGGATGCGCAACTGATGTTTATCGTCCAGCAGGCTGGTTTCCCGCGACAGCAGACGCTTGGCGCGGCGGAACTGATGACGCACCGAGGCGTCGGCCTTGGCCAGTTCCTGTTTGACCAGCGGTGCGATCACCAGCTTGCGGTACTGCGCCATGATCTGAAAACGGTTGTTGAGGATCGCCATGGCGGTGTCCATGTCGACGTTACCCTTGCCGGCGACACGGTGGGCAATCGGCGCGACCCGTTGCACCTTGGCCAGACGCAGCCAGCAGAACAGCTTGATCCACGCCCAGCCCATGTCGAACTCCCAGCGCTTGACCGACAGCTTGGCCGAGTTCGGGTAGGTGTGATGGTTGTTGTGCAGCTCTTCGCCGCCGATCAGGATGCCCCACGGCACAAGATTGGTGGCGGCGTCGCGGCATTCGAAGTTGCGATAGCCGACCGCATGACCCAGGCCGTTGACCACGCCGGCGGCCCACAGCGGAATCCACATCATCTGGATGGCCCAGACGGTGATGCCGATCACGCCGAACAGCGCCAGATCGAGCACCGCCATGATCGCGACCCCCAGGAGCGGATAGCGCGAGTACAGATTGCGTTCGATCCAGTCTTCCGGGCAGTTCTTGCCGTAGATGCGCAGGGTTTCCGGGTTCTCCGCTTCGGCGCGGTACAGCTCGGCGCCCTTGCGCAGCACGGTCGACAGGCCCTTGATCACCGGGCTGTGCGGGTCATCCTCGGTTTCGCATTTGGCGTGGTGCTTGCGGTGAACGGCCGTCCACTCGCGGGTGTTCTGCGCCGTGGTCAGCCACAGCCAGAAGCGGAAAAAGTGTTTGAGACCGGCATTCAGCTCCAGCGAGCGATGAGCCGAATAGCGGTGCAGATAGATCGTGACGCTGACGATGGTGATGTGCGTCATCGCCAGAACCACGGCGACCAGTTGCCAGACCGAAAGGTCGAGCAGACCATTGTTCCACATAGGCTTTGGTGCCCTCGTTGTTGTAGTGCGGCAGCGCGCATTATCACTTAGCCATCTGATAAAACCAGTGGCCGTCGTGGACAAGCGTGGCAAGATGTTTCTTGCTCTATAATCCTGAGCTTTCGTAAGGCTTTTTACTTTTCTATGTCAGCTATCACCCGAGATGCGCTCCGAACCGCACTGTTGTATGGGCTGCTGTCGATTTTCTGGCTGGCATTCAGCGATGGCCTGCTCCCTCGGCTGATCGAAGATCCGGTGCGTCTGGCCGATGCCCAACTGATGAGCGGTTATGCCTGGCTCGTGCTCAGCGCGCTGGCGATCTTCCTTGCCCGCTCGCGGCTGGCGCGTTTCATGGGGCGCAAGGCCCGCGCCCGGCATGCAGAAGACATGCAGAGCCTGCGGCTGGCCGCAGCGGTGTTCGACAGCACCCTGGAAGGCGTGCTGGTGACTGACGCCGATGGCGTGATCGTGCACGCCAACCGCGCATTCATGGAGATCACCGGCTATCAACAGGAAGAAGTGCTTGGCTTGCGCCCCAACACCTTCAAGTCCGGGCGTCACGGTCCGGAATTCTACGAGCGCATGTACAAGACCATCCTCTCCGCCGGGCAGTGGAGTGGCGAGATCTGGAATCGGCGCAAGGACGGCGAAATCTACCCGCAGTGGCAGAGCATTCGCTCGATCCGCAACGATCAGGGCGAAATCACTCATTTTGTGGCGGTGTTTTCCGACATCACTTCGGTCAAGCATTCCGAACGCGAGCTGGCCCATCTGGCCCATTACGACGCGCTGACCGGGCTGCCCAACCGCCTGCTGTTCAACGATCGCGCCGAACAGGCGCAGACCTATGCGCGGCGCAACAAGAAGAACCTGGCGCTGCTGCTGATCGATCTGGACCACTTCAAGCACATCAACGACAGCCTCGGCCATAACGTCGGCGACGAAGTGCTCAAGGCGGTCAGCGTGCGTCTGGTCGAGCTGCTGGGCAAAAGCGTCACCCTGTCGCGCCTGGGTGGCGACGAATTCGCCGTGCTGCTGGAGAAACCACAGCAGGCCAGCCAGGCGGCGGAGCTGGCGCAGAGCATTCTCGATGGCCTGCGCGAGCCGTTCGTGCTCGACGGTCAGTCGCTGTTTCTCACCGCAAGCATCGGCATCAGCGTGTTCCCCAACGACGCCTTGAGCGCCGAACAATTGCTGCGCAACGCCGACGCTGCGCTGTTTCAGGCCAAGCGGCAGGGTCGGGAAAGCTACGCGCTGTACACCGAAGAGTTGACCGCCCACGCCCAGCGGAGGGTCGAGCTGACCGCCGAGTTGCGCCGGGCCATCGGGCAGAACGAGCTGCGCGTGTTTTATCAGCCGATCCACAGCCTGAGCAGCCGTCGCATCGAGGGCGTTGAAGCGCTGGTGCGTTGGGAACATCCCCAGCACGGCATGATTTCTCCGGGGGAATTCATCCCGATTGCCGAGCAGAGCGGGCTGATCGGCGACATCGACCACTGGGTACTGACCCAGGCCTGCCAGCAGATGGGCCGCTGGCTCGCCGACGGCGTGCAGATCGCGTTTGTCGCGGTCAACGTCTCCAGTCGTCTGTTCAGTCGCGGTGATCTCGACCAGCGCGTGGCGCGGGTGTTGGCCGACACCGGTCTGGCGCCGCAGTACCTGGAACTGGAAGTCACCGAAAGCGCGATCATGGACGACCCGGAACAGGCCATCGAGCAGCTGCACCGCCTGCGCGAACTGGGCCTGAAGCTGTCCATCGACGATTTCGGCACCGGCTATTCCTCGCTGCTGCGGCTCAAGCGCATGCCGGTGCAAAAGCTGAAAATCGATCAGGGCTTCGTGGCCGGTCTGCCGGAGGACGATGATGACATCGCTATCGTCCGCGCGATCATCGCTCTGGCTCAGGCGATGGGCATGCGTGTGCTGGCCGAAGGCATCGAGCAGGCCGATCAGGCGAGTTTCCTGCTGAACAACCAGTGCGAGCTGGGGCAGGGCTACTGGTTCGCCCGGCCGATGCCGGCGGCGCAGATCAACTGGGAGCATGCGCCGGTGTTTGTGTCGGTTTGAGAGAATTGTTCTCTCTGATTACCGCCGATTTACCGGTAGGAGTGAGCTTGCTCGCGATTCGCTTTGTCATGTACCGCATTGGCGCCTGACACACCGCTGATCGCGAGCAAGCTCACTCCTACAGGAATCTGGCAGGCCCCAGGTCTTTAAATTCCTTTTAGCTATATCTGCATTCTTAAATAGTATTTTTAAGAATAAATGCGCCTCTCTAAGATGACTCCTACGCCACAAGCAGCCGCCTTCCGCCACGCCGCTGCGGGCAACCCTTTCAAGGAGCACCATCATGAGCGCATCTCTACGTAGCGTTGACGGCCAGGACGAAGCAAGCATTCTGCGGGAAATTCAGAGCGCGCTGCGGGACCTGCGGTTCGGCGCAGTCGAAATCACCGTGCACAACGCGCAGGTGGTGCAGATCGAGCGCAAGGAAAAATTCCGCCTGCAGAACCCTGGCAAACAGCAGGGCTGAACAACACCGGTATCCCCTGTAGGAGCGTGGCTTGCCCCGCAATTTCTGTAGGAGCTGGCTTGCCCTGCGAGCGGCGACGAAGTCGTCGTAAAACCGTTAGATGCGGTGTGTCAGGGATGCACAGTCGTCAGGTTTTACGACTGCTGTGCAGCCGGTCGCAGGACAAGCCAGCGCCTACAAATAAAACTAGAAAAACGCCAACAACACCGATTTCCAGGAGCTTGATTCATGTCCATTCGTCGTTACGCGCTGGCCGCTCTCGCCAGTGCCGTGTTTGCCGGTTCCGCCGTTGCCAAGGACTACACGCTGTTGAACGTGTCGTACGATCCGACCCGTGAGCTGTATCAGGACTACAACGCCGAGTTCGCCAGCTATTGGGCCAAAGCTCACCCTGGCGACACCGTGAAGATCAACCAGTCCCACGGTGGTTCGGGCAAGCAGGGCCGCTCGGTGATCGACGGCTCGCCTGCCGACGTGGTGACCCTGGCGCTGGCCGGTGACATCGACGAAATCGCCAAGCTAGGCAAATCCCTGCCGGCCGACTGGCAGAAACGCCTGCCGGACGCCAGCACGCCGTACACCTCGACCATCGTGTTCCTGGTGCGCAAGGGCAACCCGAAAGGCATCAAGGACTGGGGCGACCTGATCAAGAAAGACGTGTCGGTGATCACGCCGAACCCGAAAACCTCCGGTGGTGCGCGCTGGAACTTCCTCGCCGCCTACGCCTATGGCCTGAAGGCCAACAACGGTGACGAAACCAAGGCCAAGGCCTACATCACCGAGCTGTTCAAGCACGTACCGGTGCTGGACACCGGCGCTCGCGGTGCAACCATCAGCTTCGTGCAGAACAACCTGGGCGACGTGCTGCTGGCCTGGGAAAACGAAGCCTTCCTGTCGCTGAAAGAAGACGGCGGCGCCGACAAGTTCGACATCGTCGTGCCTTCGCTGTCGATTCTGGCCGAGCCTCCGGTGGCCGTGGTCGACAAGAACGCCGAGAAGAAGGGCAACACCGAAATCGCTACCGAATACCTGAAGCACCTGTACAGCAAGGAAGGCCAGGAAATCGCCGCGAAAAACTTCTATCGTCCGCGTGACAAGGAAGTGGCCGCCAAGTACGAGAAGCAATTTCCGAAACTGGACCTGGTGACCATCGACAAGGATTTCGGTGGCTGGAAATCGGCACAACCTAAGTTCTTCGATGACGGTGGCGTGTTCGACCAGATCTACGTGCCGCAGTAATACACCTTGTAGGAGTGAGCTTGCTCGCGATCCGGTCGGCCAGACACCACGATGGCGACTGACATACCGCTGATCGCGAGCAAGATGGGGCGCCATCCCGGTCACTCCCACAATGCAAATCGCGAAACAACCGACCCGGACCCGTTCCGGGTAACGTGCATAAACCAAGGACACTTATGTCTCGACGCATATCCCCCGTCATACCCGGCTTCGGGCTGACGCTGGGTTACACCTTGGTGTACCTCAGCTTGATTGTGCTGATACCCCTTGCAGCGATGTTCATCCACGCTTCCCAACTGAGCGCCGCGCAGTTCTGGAACATCGTCACCGCCCCGCGCGTGCTGGCCGCGCTGAAGCTGAGCTTCGGCACCGCGTTCTACGCCGCCATCATCAACGGCATCATCGGTACGCTGCTGGCCTGGGTGCTGGTGCGCTACACCTTCCCGGGCCGCAAGATCATCGACGCGATGATCGACCTGCCATTCGCCTTGCCCACCGCCGTGGCCGGTATCGCCCTGACGGCGATCTACACGCCGACCGGTCTGGTCGGGCAGATCGCCACCGACCTCGGTTTCAAGATCGCTTACACCCCGCTGGGCATCACCCTGGCGCTGACCTTCGTCACCATGCCGTTCGTGGTGCGCACGGTGCAGCCGGTGCTGGCGGACATTCCCCGTGAAGTCGAAGAGGCGGCGGCCTGCCTCGGTGCCCGGCCGCTGCAGGTGTTCCGCTACATCCTGGTGCCAGCGCTGCTGCCGGCCTGGCTGACCGGTTTTGCCCTGGCTTTCGCCCGGGGTGTCGGTGAGTACGGGTCGGTGATCTTCATTGCCGGCAACATGCCGATGAAGACGGAAATCCTGCCGCTGCTGATCATGGTCAAGCTCGACCAGTATGACTACGCCGGCGCCACGGCCATCGGTGTGATGATGCTGGTGGTGTCGTTCATCCTGTTGCTGCTGATCAACCTGCTGCAACGTCGCATCGAAACCCCGAACTGAGGAGGCGCACTATGTCCGGTCCATCGCTTATCGCCGCTTCCTCGGCCAACGCTGCCCGTCGTGGCAGCGCGTTGTCGCGGCGCATCCTGATCGGCCTCGGCTGGCTGGTCTTTGCTGTATTCCTGTTGTTGCCCCTGCTGGTGGTGGTCAGCCAGGGCCTGAAAAACGGCCTGGGCGGTTTCTTCACCGCGATCCTTGAACCGGATGCCCTGTCGGCGCTCAAGCTGACGGTGCTGGCGGTGATCATTTCGGTGCCGTTGAACGTGGTGTTCGGTGTCGCGGCTGCCTGGTGCGTGAGCAAATACTCGTTCCGCGGCAAGGCCATTCTGGTGACCCTGATCGACCTGCCGTTCTCGGTGTCGCCGGTGATCGCCGGTCTGGTCTACGTGCTGATGTTCGGCGCCCGTGGCGTGTTCGGCCCGTGGTTGCAGGATCACGACATCCAGATCGTGTTCGCCCTGCCGGGCATCGTGCTGGCGACCATCTTCGTCACCGTGCCGTTCGTGGCCCGTGAACTGATCCCGTTGATGCAGGAGCAGGGCACGCAGGAAGAGGAGGCCGCGCGACTGCTCGGCGCCAACGGCTGGCAGATGTTCTGGCACGTCACCGTGCCGAACATCAAATGGGGCCTGATCTACGGCGTGGTGCTGTGTACCGCGCGGGCCATGGGTGAGTTCGGCGCGGTGTCGGTGGTGTCCGGCCACATTCGCGGCGTGACCAACACCCTGCCGCTGCATGTCGAGATTCTCTACAACGAGTACAACCACGTGGCAGCATTTGCCGTGGCGAGCCTGTTATTGATCCTTGCGCTGTTCATCCTGCTGCTCAAGCAGTGGAGCGAAGCGCGCATTAGCCGTCTGCGTCAGAACGCGGCGGAGGAATAATTCATGTCGATCGAAGTCCGTAACGTCAGCAAGAATTTCAACGCCTTCAAGGCCCTCAACGGCATCAATCTGGACATCCAGAGTGGCGAGCTGGTGGCTTTGCTGGGCCCGTCCGGCTGTGGCAAGACCACGCTGCTGCGCATCATTGCCGGCCTGGAAACGCCGGATCATGGCAGCATCGTGTTCCACGGCGAAGACGTCTCCGAACACGACGTGCGTGATCGCAACGTCGGTTTTGTGTTCCAGCACTACGCGCTGTTTCGCCACATGACGGTGTTCGACAACGTTGCCTTCGGTCTGCGCATGAAGCCGAAGAA
Organism: Pseudomonas sp. NPDC090208; assembly: GCF_044746785.1. Classification (NCBI taxonomy): domain Bacteria; kingdom Pseudomonadati; phylum Pseudomonadota; class Gammaproteobacteria; order Pseudomonadales; family Pseudomonadaceae; genus Pseudomonas; species Pseudomonas sp. NPDC090208. The sequence continues at coordinate 125,718 of NZ_JBIVCU010000014.1, read as the reverse complement.
CCAACGCCCGAACGAAAGCCAGATCGCCGCCAAGGTCCATGAGCTGTTGAACATGGTGCAACTGGACTGGCTGTCGGATCGCTACCCGGAGCAACTGTCCGGTGGCCAGCGTCAGCGTATTGCGCTGGCCCGTGCGCTGGCGGTGGAACCCAAGGTGCTGCTGCTCGATGAACCGTTCGGTGCCCTCGACGCCAAGGTGCGCAAGGAGCTGCGCCGCTGGCTGGCGCGTCTGCACGAAGACATCAACCTGACTTCGGTGTTCGTGACCCACGACCAGGAAGAGGCCATGGAAGTCGCCGACCGCATCGTGGTGATGAACAAGGGCGTGATCGAGCAGATCGGCTCACCGGGTGACGTTTACGAAAACCCGGCCAGCGATTTCGTCTACCACTTCCTCGGCGACTCCAACCGCCTGCATCTGGGCGAAGACAACCATGTGCTGTTCCGTCCGCACGAAGTGTCGTTGTCGCGCCATGAGATCGAAGGCCACCACGCCGCCGAAGTCCGCGACATCCGCCCACTGGGCGCGACCACGCGGGTGACGCTGAAAGTGGAAGGGCAGAGCGAGCTGATCGAAGCCGAAGTGGTGAAGGACCACGACAGCCTGACCGGCCTGGCGCGCGGCGAACGGCTGTTCTTCAAGCCGAAGGTCTGGCAGAAAGTGGCGAACATCTGAGGTTGGCGATGGCGTCTGCCCGGACGCCATCGCGGATGAATCCGCTCCCACAGGTTGACCGCGATCCGTTGTAGGAGCGTGGCTTGTCCCGCGACCGGCGACGAAGTCGTCGTAAATCCCGTAAACGCGGTGTATCAGACTGACCGAATTCACAGATTTTACGACTGCTGCGCAGCCGGTCGCAGGACAAGCCAGCTCCTACAGGGAATCGCGACCTTTCTGTGGGAGCGGATTCATCCGCGGCAGGGCTTCCGGGGAGTCGGGCCTTGCTTCAAACTGCCGCCTTCTTCAAATCCCGCTTGTGCGTGCGGCCGACTTTGCCTTCGATGTTGTTCTGCAATTTCTTGCGCATGCCCATCAGAAATGCCGCTTCAGCCGTCACGAACAGCGGGCCGATGATCAGGCCTGTGACGTCGTCGACAAACGCCGGTTTGCGACCTTCGTAATAATGGCCGACAAACTGGATCGCCCAGCCCACCACGAACAGCCCGACGCCGCTGCCGAGCCAGACCAGCGTGCTCTGTTGTGCCAGGTGTGCACCGATCCATAGAAACAGGGCAAGCACGATGCCCAGGGCGATACCCAGCTGCTTGTCCAGACGCAGGTAGAACAGCGTCGCGGCCACGGTCGCCAACAGGGCCGGGGACAGCCACAGATCGGCCAGCGCCCAACTGCTCCAGCCCGGACGGGACAGCAGCACGGAAACGGCCAGCACGATCAGCGGCACGCCGATGAAGTGGCTGGCGATATTGCGGGTGTCGCGGTGGTAAGACGCGTACTGACTCAGGTGATCGACGAGGTTTTTCATTGTTATTCCTCCGTGGATGCGTGGATCATGCCGCTGACCGTTTCGGCCGGGTCGGACAGATGACCCAGCCTGCTATAAAACGTCGGCTGAAAAAAGGAGATTCACATGACGAATGGAGTCCAATGGCACTCATTGCTGGCCAGCGATGTCTGGTTCAACGAAAGCCCTGCGCTCTTGCAGGATAGTCTGCTGCACGGCATGCGGCAGCGGCGGGTGACGCCCGGCAAGCTGATCTACGGCCGTGGTCAGCCGTCCTGTGGCATGTACGCATTGATCGCCGGTTCGATCCGCATCGATGGCGTCGAGCAGCAGGACCCCGAACTCGCCGAATCCCCAAAGCGGCCGTTCTGGTTTGGCGAACTGCCGCTGTATGACGACGGTCCCCGCCGACACGATGTCTACGCCGAAGACCAGATCATCCTGCTGCACATGCCCCACGCGCCGCTGCGGCAACTGCTGCACGAGCACAAACACCTGTGGCGCCATATGGGCGAAGTGTTCGGGCGCAAGCTCGGCCTGCAAATGCCGTTGCCCGAGCAGATCACCCAGTTGCCCACCGAACAGCGCGTGGCGTTCCGCTTGCTGATGCTCAGCGAATGCTACGGCGAAATCGACCGTTCGCTGCGGGTCGTCGAATTCGCCGACATGGCCTCGCCGATATGCCTGGGCCTGACGCCGGATGTGGTGGCGCGTGAGCTGGACCGGCTGGAGGCGCAGGATGTCATCGAGTGGGACGGCGAACTGATCAGCGTGCATGAAACCGAACGCCTGCGCCGTGCCGCCCGGCATCGGTTGACGCCGGATTTCCCCTGGTAATCAGCGGCCCAGGCCATCCCGATACTGGCTCGGCGTCATTCCGGTCCAGCGCTTGAAGGCGCGGCTGAAACTGCTGGTGTCTGCAAACCCCAGCAGGTAGGAAATCTCGCTGAGCGAACAGGCCGGGTCGCGCATGTGTTGCAGGGCCAGATTCTGTCGACACTGATTGAGCAGCAGGTCGTAGCTGCAGCCTTCATCGGCCAGATGCCGTTGCAGGCTGCGCAGGCTCAGGTGCAGGTTCTGCGCGATGCGTTCGGCAGAGGGCTCGCCTTCCGGTAATTGCGATTCGATGGCGCCACGCACCTTGCGCTCCCAAGTCAGCGGGCTGAGCTGTTCGAGGGCACGGTTGAGCACGGTTTCGTTGTGTTCGGCCAGCTCCGGGTTGGCGTCGTCCAGATGGCTGTCGAAATCGGTGCAGGCGAACTCCAGCAGGTTCTCCCGGGCGCCGAAAAACAGCGGCGCGCGGAACACGTCATGCCAGGGTTTCGGGTCTGCCGGCTGCGGCCGCATCAGATGCACCGCCAGCGGCGCGTATTGGCGCCCCAGACGGTTGCGGCAGGTGCGCACGTAGATCGCGGCAAAGGCATCCATGGCTTCGTTGGCGGGCATCGGGCCGCCTTCCGGCACGCGGAAGCGGAACTGATAGCGATCGCCCGCGCGCACGAAACTCAGATCCAGCGCATCGCTGACCACCGGGTGATAACGCACGATGCGTTCGAACACTTCCCGCAACGAACCACTGGCCACCAGCGCATAACCCAGCGCGTGAAACGTGGTCGGGCTGACGAAGCGTGACACCCGCAAACCCAGTGCCGGATCGCCGCTGGCCTGCACCGCCAGTTGCCACAGGCGCGTGGTCACGGTGACCGGGTAGCGCGCGTTGGGGTCGTCCATCAACTGCGGGTCCAGGCCCGCCTCCCGACTCAGGGCAAGGCTGTCCAGCCCCAGGGCGTCGAGTTGCTTGCGCAGGGCACGGGTCCAACTGGCGAGGATGCTGGGCTCGGACATACAGATTGGCGCTTCCGGTCAACAGGTTGGCGTTCGCGGTCGGGCGGTGTGCGGCAGGGCTGCGGCACAGTGGGCCGTCGTTTATTTCAATGATGAACCGGAGAATGGAAGCATGCACGACTCTTCTGCAAGTGCGGCCGGACTGAATGCACAACAGCGATCAGCGCATATTCGCGCGGTGGTTCTGGCTCATGGCGAAACCCTGCGTGAGCGCTACCCGATCCTGCGCCATCAGGACGCGCTGGGCGTGGCGATTCTGGCCTTTGCCCTGACCGGCATGATTGGCAGCACGGCGCTCTATCTCAATGGATACATGGCCTGGTGGGTGTGCCTGCTGCTGAACGCTTTTTTCGCTTCGCTGACCCATGAGCTGGAACACGACCTGATCCACAGCCTGTATTTCCGCAAGCAGCGGGTGCCGCACAACCTGATGCTGGCGCTGGTCTGGCTGGCGCGGCCGAGCACCATCAACCCGTGGATTCGTCGCCATCTGCACCTCAATCACCACAAGGTCTCCGGCACCGAGGCCGACATGGAAGAACGCGCCATCACCAATGGCGAGCCGTGGGGTCTGGCGCGGCTGTTGATGGTCGGCGACAACGTCATGTCGTCGCTGATCCGCATGCTGCGCGCGAAAACCCGGGCGCACAAATTCAGCATTCTCAAGCGCACCCTGCGGGTCTACGCGCCACTGGCGCTGCTCAACTGGGGCGCGTGGTACGTGTTTCTCGGTTTTCACGCGGCCAATGGTCTGGCGGCGCTGAGCGGCAGCAGCATTGATTGGTCGGCCAATACGCAGGCGGTCATGCAGGTCATCGACGTCGCCGTGGTGGTGCTGGTCGGCCCCAACGTGCTGCGCACCTTCTGCCTGCATTTCGTCAGTTCGAACATGCACTACTACGGCGACGTCGAGTCCGGCAACGTCCTGCAGCAGACCCAGGTGCTCAATCCCTGGTGGCTGTGGCCGCTGCAAGCGTTCTGCTTCAACTTCGGCAGCACCCACGGCATTCACCATTTCGTGGTCAAGGAGCCGTTCTACATCCGCCAGATGACTGCACCGGTGGCGCACAAGGTGATGGCCGAGATGGGTGTGCGCTTCAATGATTTCGGCACATTCGCGCGGGCCAATCGGTTCGAGCGGGTGGAGGCCGTGGGCGGCATTCAGGCGGAACGCGGCTGACCTGTAGGAGCGCGGCTTGTCCCGCGACCGGCGGGGAACCCGTCGTAAAATCATCCGCATTGGCCGTGTCAGGTACACCGCATGCGCCGGTTTTACGACGACTGCGTCGTCGGTCGCAGGGCAAGCCAGCTCCTACAGAGATTTGCGAATAGTCCGGCAGATAAAAATTTCTGTAACAACCCCTCCGTATTCTCCACCCCATCCCCGGCGAGCGCTGGGGGCAGACAGCGTGATTATCGGGGCCGCTCCTTAAGGCAGGGGGTGGCCCTCTTTTTTTGCCGGTACCTGTCCCGGTTTTACGGCTTATGGATTTTGGCTATTAATAAATAGCTTCTTATTCCTTAACGGATATATGTCCTGTCCCTATACTCGCGCCATGAACGCAACATGCAGGAGGCGAAAGCCATGCATCACGAATCGATCCGCTACTTGATCGTGCCAGGCTGGCAAGGATCCGCCGATGACCATTGGCAGACCCACTGGCAGAACAGCCTGCCCAACAGCGTGCGCGTGGAACAGGCCGACTGGCTCAAGCCGCGCCGCGAAGACTGGGTTGGCGAGTTGCAGCGCACCATCGCTGCCGACAGTACGCCGGTGATTCTGATTGCCCATAGCCTGGGTTGCGTCACGGTTGCCCATTGGGCGCAGCTGGCGCCGCTGGAAACCCTGCGCCAGGTGCGCGGTGCCTTGCTGGTGGCCCCGGCCGACGTCGAACGACCGAACTGCCCGCCGGCCATCCGCAACTTCGCGCCGATCCCCGAGCACCTGCTGCCGTTTCCGACCCAGGTGGTCAGTTCCGACAACGATGCCGCCGTCAGCGCCTTGCGGGCGATGGAAATGGCCCGTAACTGGGGCGCCGAGATCGGCATTCTCAGCGGTGCCGGCCATATCAACGTCAAATCCGGCCATCAGCGTTGGGAGCAGGGCTTTGCCTATCTCTACCGCCTACAAGGCCGGATCGAACAATCAGCCCGTCGCCGCGCATGAACCCCGACGTGCGAGCCACGATCTTTTTCGCCGCAGTGAACCGACAGGCGCTGCGGCCTTTTTTTTAACGCCCCGGCAGTGACGCTCGGGCGGGAGCCTGCCATGAGCCCATCCGAAATCCCCGGCCTGCCGCCGTTGACCTTTCCCGATGCGGAAAAAAGCCCCCTGAGCATTCGCGCCAAGGCGCTGGTGTTCATCGACCCGCGTTCGCGGCAACTGCGCGAAGAAATGGAGCGTCTGGCTCCGCAGGAGCTGCCGGTGTTGATCCGGGGCGAGTCCGGTACCGGCAAGGAATTGCTGGCGCGGCACATTCACCGGGGCAGCGACCGTGGCGGGCTGTTCGTTTCGGTGAACTGCGGTGCGATCAGCCCCAATCATGCCGATGCCGAATTGTTCGGTTATGCGGCGGGGGCGCATGTCGGTTCGGCCAGCAGCCGCGCCGGCTGGTTCGGTTCGGCTACCGGTGGCACGTTGTATCTGGACGAGATCGCTGACCTGCCGCTGGCGATCCAGATCAAACTGCTCAGCGCCCTGGAAAACCGTGAAGTCACCCGCGTTGGTGCTCAGCAGTCGAGCCCGGTGGATGTGCGCCTGGTGGCGGCGACCAGCATCGACCTGCGCCTGGCCGTGGCGGCGGGCAAATTCCATGAACGTCTCTACCACTACCTCAGCGAAGGTCGCCTCGACCTGCCGCCATTGCGTGAACAACCGGGCAATATCCTGCCGTTGGCCGAGTACTTTCTCGGCATCTACAGCCAGCGCCTGGACTTCACGATGCCGCTGATCAGCGCAGAAGCCCAGCAAGTGCTGGAAAGCCATTACTGGCCGGGTAACACGCGGGAGTTGGAGAACGTCATTCACTTTGCGCTGTTGGTGAGCAGCGGTGACGAGATCCTGCCGGAGCATTTGAACCTCCCTCACGCACGAACTTTGTAGGAGCCGGCGTCCAATACATATTTTGTAGGAGCCGGCTTGCTGGCGAATGCGGTGTGTCATTGGCATGGATGTGTGCTGGCACACCGCGGTTCGCCAGCAAGCCGGCTCCTACGGGATTGCACTTTTTCGTTGAAAACCGCGACGTAGACGCCTTGCATGCCAGTGAGTGATGGCCTGATACCCTCTGAGAACCAAAAAGCATATAGCCGCGATTAAAAAGTATTGTCTCGGTATAAAAAATCTCGGTAATGTCCGCTCCAGCCGCCACCCTGCTCAGGGTCGTACCCGCGGCCCAAACGAAGACAGGGTTGCCCATAAGGCGGCCGGATATATCTAAGGACATCGCATGAAAAAGACGTTGTTGTTCGCCGCACTGGCGGCTGCCTTCTCCATTGGTGCAGCCAACGCCGGTGAAAAACTGGTGGTCGGCGCGACGCCGGTGCCGCACGCCGAAATCCTCGAGCTGATCAAGCCTGAGCTGGCCAAAGAAGGCGTGGACCTGGAAATCAAGGTCTTCACCGACTACGTGCAGCCGAACGTGCAGCTGAACGAAAAACGTCTGGACGCCAACTACTTCCAGACCAAGCCTTACCTGGACGGCTTCAACAAGGGCAAGGGCGCGAACCTGGTGACCGGCGTTGGCGTACACGTCGAACCGTTTGGTGGCTACTCGAAGAAGTACAAGTCGCTGGCTGAACTGCCGGAAGGCGCCACCATCGCCATTCCGAACGAGGGCAGCAACGCTGGCCGCGCTCTGCTGCTGCTGCAGAAAGCCGGTCTGATTACCCTGAAGAACCCGACCGACGCGCTGGCGACCCCGAAAGACATCGCCACCAACCCGAAGAAATTCAAGTTCCGCGAGCTGGAATCGGCCGTATTGCCGCGCGTGCTGGATCAGGTCGATCTGGACATGATCAACACCAACTACGCGCTGGAAGCCAAGCTGAGCCCGAAAAAGGACGCTCTGGTGCTGGAAGGCTCGGACTCGCCATACGTGAACTACCTGGTGACCCGTACCGACAACGCCCATGCTGACGCGATCGAGAAGCTGTCGAAGGCGCTGACCAGCCAGCAAGTCAAAGACTTCATCAACAAGAAGTACGACGGCGCGGTGATTCCGGCGTTCTGATGAAGGCCTGATCCGGGCATCGTCACTGACATTGTGGGAGCGAATTCATTCGCGAGAGGTGGTCCAGGCGACGTAGTTGTGTCGCCTGGCCTGGCCAATCGCGAATGAATTCGCTCCCACAGTCGTTTATCGGTGCCGTGGCGAGCTCAATGCTGCCCGTACCTGACGCCGACGTGCTGTACATGCGTCGGCGTTTTTGCGTGCGTGCCCAGCGCGCGGCGCAGGGCGATCAACAACTTGACGTTGTCGGCGTGCGATTTGTCGTGCGACTGATCGGCGTGAATGGCGCGTTCCGGCATGTTCGGTCCTCTTCTTGTTATCCCTGACATCGATGCGGTTGCAGGCGATACCTGTCTGCAATGTGCGAGATAGACCGCAATCATGCACCCGAGGTTCGCTGCGCAATACAGTATTTTGGTATCTGTCCGGTTACGCATGCTGGCAATACGCTGTGCCTAGTTCATTCAGCGCTATGCATATGCTCTAACGATATTTAAATTTCGTTTCTTATATCTATAAAGTTCGACTCATCAGATAGCCCACCTTTGAGTCGGAGTTCTCATGCCAGCAGTCTCCCCAGCCACCGCGTCCGTGTCCGTGCCGGATCAACAGTTCGATGTGCGTCCATTCGCCGAAAAGGTGGGCGCGGAAATCGTTGGACTGGACTTGTCCCGACCGTTGAACGACGCCGATTTTGCCCGCGTTCACAAAGCGCACCTGGATCATCACCTGGTGGTGTTCCGCGACCAGCAGATCACCCCGCAGCAGCAGATCGACTTTAGCCGCCGTTTCGGCGTTCTGCAGATCCACGTGCTCAAGCAGTTCCTGCTGGCCAACCACCCGGAGATCCTGATCGTCTCCAACATCGTCGAGAACGGCCAGCCGGTCGGTCTGGGCGACGCCGGCAAGTACTGGCACTCTGACCTGTCCTACAAGGAACTGCCGAGCCTCGGTTCGATGCTCTACGCCCAGGAGCTGCCAAGCGAAGGCGGCGATACCCTGTTCGCCGACATGCACCAGGCGTGGGAAACCCTGCCTGAGCACCTGCGCAAGGCCGTCGAAGGCCGCAACGCGGTACACAGCTACACCTCGCGCTACCGTGATGGCCGCAACGCCGAAAACTGGCGTCCGACCCTCAGCGCCGAGCAGCTGGCGCAGGTCGCCGTGGTCAGCCATCCGGTCGTGCGCACGCACCCGGAAAACGGCCGCAAGGCACTGTTCGTCAGTGAAGGGTTCACCACCCACATCGTCGGTCTACCGGAAGACGAAAGCCGTCAGATCCTCGACGAAATCTACGCCCACAGCGTGCGCCCGGAGAACGTCTACCGGCACAAGTGGCAGGACAACGACATGGTCTTCTGGGACAACCGTTCCCTGATCCACCTGGCCGGCGGCACCCCCGACCACCTGCGCCGTCGCCTGCATCGCACCACCATCCAGGGCGATGCGCCGTTCTGATTCAACCCGGAGACCCGCTCCATGAACGCTGTTCTGCAAAGCCACACGGCTAGCGACCGCTTGAACGCGCAACAGGCCAATCAGCCTACCGCTGAAGCGCTGTTGCAAGTCCAGGACGTGAGCCTGGAATACCGCACCCCGGAACGCGTGGTGCGGGCGACCCATCGCGTCAGTTTCGAAGTCGATCCGTCCGACCGCTTCGTCCTGCTCGGCCCGTCCGGTTGCGGCAAGTCGACCCTGCTCAAGGCCGTGGCCGGCTTCATTCAGCCCAGCGAAGGGCAGATCCGTCTGGCCGGCCAACAGGTCAGGGAGCCGGGGCCGGACCGCATCGTGGTGTTTCAGGAATTCGATCAGTTGCCTCCCTGGAAGACGGTGATCGAGAACGTCATGTTCCCGCTGCTGGCGTCGCGCACGCTCAAACGTCGCGAAGCCGAAGAGCGCGCCCGGCATTACCTGGAAAAGGTCGGCCTGAGCGCGTTCGCCAACGCCTACCCGCACACCTTGTCCGGCGGCATGAAGGCGCGTGTGGCGATTGCCCGTGCGCTGGCGATGCAGCCGAAGATCTTGCTGATGGACGAGCCGTTCGCCGCGCTCGATGCGCTGACCCGGCGCAAGATGCAGGAAGAGTTGCTGGAGCTGTGGGAGGAGGTGCGCTTCACGCTGCTGTTCGTCACCCACTCCATCGAAGAAGCTCTGGTGGTCGGCAACCGCATCCTGCTGCTGTCGCCGCATCCGGGGCGGGTGCGGGCCGAGGTCAACAGCCATCAGTACGACCTCAAGAGCCTTGGCGGCGCGGAGTTCCAGCGTTCGGCCCAGCGCATCCACAACCTGCTGTTCGATGAGGGGGACGCACCGGTGATCGAGCCGGACCTGCGTTTTCAGGATATTCGGATCGCTTACTAGCACCCTCGATTCTCTTTGTAGGAGCCGGCTTGCTGGCGAATGCGTCAGGTCTGACGCGGCGGCGGTGAATGACACACCGCTTTCGCCAGCAAGCCGGCTCCCACAGGTGGATGCGTCGACATAGAGAGACAACACCATGAGCCTGTCCCCCCCAATCCGCGAGGAATACGAAATCGCGCTGGAGCCCTTCACCCAGGAGGATCTGGCCCGCGAGATTCCGCTCGCCCAACGCATCTGGCAACTCGGCTGGGTGCGCAAGAGCGTGATCCTGATCGCCCTGGCGCTGATCTGGGAAATCGCCGCCCGCGTGCAGGGCAACGACCTGCTGCTGCCGAGTTTTTCGCAAACCGCACTGGCTTTTTTTGACGGCATTGCCACTGGCGAATTGCTGGGCAAGGTGTGGATTTCCCTGACCGTGCTGGTCAAGGGCTACCTGATCGGCATCGTCCTGGCTTTCGGCCTGACCACGCTGGCGGTCTCGACCCAACTGGGCCGCGACCTGCTCGGCACGCTGACGGCCATGTTCAACCCGTTGCCGGCGATTGCCCTGCTGCCGCTGTCGCTGCTGTGGTTCGGTCTGGGGGAAAACAGCCTGATTTTCGTGCTGGTGCACTCGGTGCTGTGGGCGCTGGCGCTGAACACTTACGCCGGTTTCCTCGGCGTTTCGGAAACCCAGCGCATGGCCGGTCGCAACTACGGCCTGAAGGGGCTGCGCTTTGTCTGGCACATCCTGATTCCGGCGGCGCTGCCGTCGATTCTGGCCGGCCTGAAGATCGGCTGGGCGTTCGCCTGGCGCACCCTGATCGCCGCCGAGCTGGTGTTCGGCGCGTCCTCGGGCAAGGGCGGTCTGGGCTGGTACATCTTCCAGAACCGCAACGAGCTGTACACCGACAAGGTGTTCGCTGGCCTGGCCGCCGTGATCATCATCGGCCTGCTGGTGGAAAACCTGCTGTTCAGCAACGTCGAGCGCCTGACGGTCAAGAAATGGGGCCTGCAACGCTGACCCCGCGATAACAACGATCACGCTGACTGGACCGGACCACCGGACATGAAGCCTTCCACTCTTTTTCGCTTTTTGTGAGGACATCATGGGGACTTCAATCAAACGCCCGGTACTGACCGCTCTGACAGCCGCTCTGGGCCTGTTCGGCGCGTTGTCGAGCGTCAACGCTCACGCCGAAGGCAAGATCAGCATCGCCCAGCAGTTCGGCATCGGTTACCTGATCCTGGACGTGGTGCAGGAACAGAAACTGATCGAGAAGCACGGCAAGGAGCAGGGCCTGGACATCAAGGTCGACTGGAACAGCATTTCCGGCGCCACGGCGATGAACGAAGCACTGCTGGCCGGTGCACTGGACGTGGTCTCGGCAGGCGTGCCGCCGATGCTGACCATCTGGGACCGCACCAAGGGCAAACAGAACGTCAAGGCCATTGCCTCGCTGGGCTCGATGCCCAACTACCTGCTGAGCAACAACCCCAACGTGAAGACCCTCAAGGACTTCACCGACAAGGATCGCATCGCAGTGCCAGCGGCAGGCGTGGGCTTCCAGTCGCGCACCTTGCAGATCGAAACCGCCAAGGAATTCGGTAACGACAACTTCAAGAAATTCGACAACATCTCGGTGAGCCTGCCGCACCCGGACGCGACCTCGGCACTGATCGCCGGCGGTTCGGAAATCAGCGCGCACTTCTCCAGCCCGCCGTTCCAGTACCAGGCACTGGAAAACCCGAACGTGCACAAAGTGCTCAGCTCCTATGACGTGCTCGGTGGCCAGGCCACGTTCAACGTGCTGTACACCACGCAGAAATTCCACGACGAAAACCCGAAGACCTACAAAGCGTTCTACGACGCGCTGGTGGAAGCCGAGAAGATCATCAAGGCTGACAAGGCTGCGGCGGCGAAGACCTACATCGCCGTCGAGAAATCGAAACTGCCGTTGCCGCTGGTAGAGAAAATCGTCAACGACCCGGAAATCGACTTCACCGTCGTGCCGCAACGCACCTTCATCTACGCCGAGAAACTGCAGGAACTGGGCGTGCTGAAGAACAAGGCCGCGAGCTGGAAGGATTACTTCTTCGAAGAAGCCCATGGCGGGGCGGGTAGCTGATACTGCTGCCCCGACGCGGTTGCAATTGTGGGAGCCGGCTTGCTGGCGAATGCGGTGGATCAGTCACTTCATGGGTGTCTGACATTCTGGGTTCGCCAGCAAGCCGGCTCCTACGGTCGAGATCATATTTGTCGCTATCAATCCGGCCATTTCCACGCTGGTTCATCCAGCATCCCTTGCCCGGCGATTTCGGTCTGGCCCAGTTCCTTTTCCAGCACGATGGCGTTGCACTCCGGTGCCTGTTCCAGCGCTGCGATCAAACGGCTGGCGTGGGACACCACCCACACCTGGCAACGCTCCGACGCTCGCACGATCAAGCGTGCCAACGCCGACAGCAGGTCGGGGTGCAGGCTGGTTTCCGGTTCGTTGAGCACCATCAGCGTCGGCGGGCGTGGGGTGAGCAGGGCGGCGATCAGTAGCAGGTAGCGCAAGGTGCCGTCCGACAACTCTGCTGCCGACAACGGTCGCAACAGGCCGTGCTGATGAAACTCCAGGGCAAACAGTCCGCCGCTTTGCGCATTGATGCTCACCCGCGCGCCGGGGAAGGCATCGCTGATCGCTGCATCCAGCGCCTCGGGCTCGCCAATTTCGCGAATCGTCTGCAACGCCGCCGCCAGATCACGACCGTCGTGATGCAGCACCGGCGTGCGCGTGCCCAGTTGCGCCTTGCGCGCTGGAGCGTCGGCGTCGCTGCGGAAGTGATCGTAGAAACGCCAGCCACGAATGCTTTCGCGCAGGTGCAGAACCTCGGGCGACGAACGCAGGCTGCCGACCTGATCGAACAGGCTGTCGAAGGTCGGCGTGTGCTGCGCCAGCACGTCCCAGTTGCGTCCGTCACGGGCCCGCACCATCGGCCCGGCGCGGTCCACCAGCAGGCTCGCCGGGCGATACACGGGGCCGGCCCAGATGCATTCGCGCTTGATTTCCGGGTCCAGGCCAAAGGCGCTTTCGCCCAGCGGCGGTGAGGGCAGGCCCAATGAAATCGCGTAGCTGAAATCCTCGCCGGCAAAGCCAAGACGCAGGCGCACCACGTCTTTGCGCGGCCCGCCTTGAATCTCCACTTCACCGTTGCGCATGCGCCGGCTGAGGCTTTCCGGACCGGCCCAGACCGTCGACTTCAAGCCACCTTCACGGGCCAGCGCATTGATCACCCCGCCTTGCGCGGTTTCCGCCAGCAGCCGCAGGGCGCGATACAGGTTGGACTTGCCGCTGCCGTTGGCCCCGGTGATCAGGTTCAGCCGCCCCAGCGGCACCACCAGCGTGTTGATCGAGCGGTAATTGGCGACGGCGAGGGTGGTGAGCATCGAGCGATCCTTGGCTGCATGCGGAACATCGGTTGGCCGCAGTTTAGCGACCGCTGGAACCCTGATCTACGCTCACAGTCGCATGATCACGGCGCGCCGTAATGCACCACCTGTGGCAGCAAGCACCATTTGTTGTAGCAACTCACTGTTTGTAGCAGTACTGCATAACCTGTGGAAGTGGGCTTGCCCGCGAAGGCGTCAATCCTGACATTGCAGCACTGCCTGTCATTGCATTCGCGGGCAAGCCCGCTCCCACAGAGGTAGATGTTGCTCAGGACAGATGGTCCCACGGGGGTAGATGTTTATCAGGACATTTGTTCCAGCAGGAACCGAGCATTGGAAGGAGTCTGCATGCCCGCACCATCACCTACCGCTCTGACACGTTTGGGGCTTTGCCTGTGCCTGGCGCTTGTGGCCGGATGCGGCAAGGAAAAGCCCAGCGAGCCGGTGCGCCCACGGGTGCAGGTGCAAGAGGTGAAGACCGTCGAGTTCGCTGCTGCCGTGGCGCTGACCGGCGATATTCAGGCGCGGGTGCAGACGCAGTTGTCGTTCCGCGTCGGTGGCAAGATCATCCAGCGCATGGTCGATGTCGGCGACCGCATTACGGCAAAGCAGGTGCTCGCGCGCCTCGATCCCAAGGATTTGCAGACCAACGTCGACTCGGCCATCGCCGCCGAAGCCGCCGAGCAGGCGCGGGTGAAACAGACTGCCGCCGCCTTCGTACGCCAGGAAAAACTGCTGCCCAAGGGCTACACCAGCCGCAGCGAATATGACTCCGCCCAGGCCGCATTGCGCGGCAGCCAGAGCGCGCTCAAGGCGGCGCAGGCGCAACTGGCCAACGCCCGCGAGCAACTGGGTTACACCGAGCTGATTGCCGACGCGCCGGGCATTATCACTGCGCGTCAGGCCGAGGTCGGGCAAGTGGTGCAGGCAACCATGCCGATCTTCAGTCAGGCTCGCGATGGCGAGCGGGACGCGGTGTTCAACGTCTACGAGTCGCTGTTCGTCAATCCGCCGACCGACCAGCCGGTGCAAGTCACGCTGCTGGACAATCCCCAGGTGAAAACCACGGGCAAAGTGCGCGAAGTCACCCCGGCGGTGTCGGCGCAGACCGGCACCTTGCAGGTAAAAATCGCCCTGACCTCGCTGCCTCAGGGCATGGAGCTGGGCTCGGTGGTCAGCGCCGCGTTGAGCGTGCCGGCGCGGCAAAGCGTCGAGCTGCCATGGTCGGCGCTGACCAAGGGCCTCGGCGAGCAGCTCGGCCAGCCGGCGGTGTGGGTGGTCGACGGCAACAACAGGGTCAGCCTGCGCGGCGTCACCGTCGGGCGCTACCTGACCGGCAAGGTGATCATCGTCGACGGCCTGAAAAACGGCGAAAAAGTGGTGGTCGCCGGCAATCAGTTGCTACACCCCGACATGCAAGTAGAACTCGCCGACGTGTACAAGCCCGAGACAGGAGCCGCGCGATGAAACGCCTGTCGTGGACGCTCCTGATCAGCCTGTTGCTCAGCGCCTGCAGCAAGGAAGAACCGCCGCCCGAGCCGGTGCGACCGGTGCTGTCGGTCGAGGTGAAACCCGAGGCCGAGGAAAACCTCGGGCGCTTTGCCGGCAACATCGCCGCGCGTTATGAAAGCACCCTGGGGTTCCGCGTCTCCGGCCGGATTGCCCAGCGTAGCGTCGATGTCGGCAGCGAAGTGGAAAAGGGCCAGTTGCTGGCGACCCTCGACCCCACCGATCAGCAGAACCAGGTGCGCGCCACTCAGGGCGATCTGGCCCGGGTCGAGGCGCAGTACATCAATGCCCAGGCCAATGCCCGACGGCAGCAGGAACTGTTCGACCGTGGCGTCGGCGCCCAGGCGGCGCTGGACGTGGCGGTGACCGACCTGAAAACCACACGCTCGTCCTTCGATCAGGCCAAGGCCGCCGCGCAACAGGCCAAGGACCAGTTGAGCTACAGCGAGCTGCGCACCGATCACGATGCGGTGGTCACCGAGTGGAAGGCCGAAGCCGGGCAGGTGGTCAGCGCCGGCGAGCAGGTGGTCACGCTGGCGCGGCCGGACATCAAGGAAGCGGTGATCGATCTGCCCGCGCCGCTGGCCGAGCAACTGCCCAGGGACGTGGTATTCAAGGTCGCCAGCCAGCTGGAACCGGATATCAACACCACCGCGACCCTGCGCGAGCTGGAACCCCAGGCCGAGAGCACCACGCGCACCCGCCGCGCCCGGCTGACCCTGGCCGATACACCGCCGTCGTTCCGTCTTGGCACGGCGATCAGCGTCACCCTCAGTTCGGCCATCGAGCCGCGTATCCAGTTGCCGGTCAACGTGTTGCAGGAGGTCGATGGCAAGACGCAGATCTGGGTCGTCGACATGCAGAGTCAGACGGTTTCGCCGCGTCCGGTCCGGGTGCTCGACCGCGATACCGACAGCGTGGTGCTGGCCGGCGGGGTCAAGGCCGGTGAACGGGTGGTGACAGCAGGTGTGAACAGCCTCAAGCCGGGGCAGAAAGTCAAAGTCGACAAGGAAAGCCCACGATGAAAGGGACGTTCAACCTCTCCGACTGGGCGCTCAAACATCAGTCCTTCGTCTGGTATCTGATGTTCGTCGGCCTGCTGATGGGCGTGTTTTCCTACATGAATCTGGGGCGCGAAGAAGACCCCTCGTTCACCATCAAGACCATGGTCATCCAGACCCGCTGGCCCGGCGCCACAGTGGACGAAACTCTGGAGCAGGTCACTGACCGCATCGAGAAAAAGCTCGAAGAACTGGATGCTCTCGACTATGTGAAAAGCTACACCCGGCCCGGCGAATCGACGGTGTTCGTCTACCTGCGCGACACCACCAGCGCCAAGGACATCCCGCAGATCTGGTACCAGGTGCGCAAGAAGATCGACGACATTCGCGGCACCTTTCCCCAGGGCTTGCAGGGCCCGGCGTTCAACGATGAGTTCGGTGACGTCTACGGCTCGATCTACGCCTTTACCGCCGACGGCCTGACCCTGCGCCAGTTGCGCGATTACGTCGAACAGGTGCGGGTGCAGATTCGTGACGTGCCGGGGCTGGGCAAGATCGAGATGATCGGCCAGCAGGACGAAGTGCTGTACCTGAACTTCTCCACCCGCAAGCTGGCGGCGCTGGGGCTGGATCAACGGCAGGTGGTGCAGAGCCTGCAATCGCAGAACGCGGTGACCCCGGCCGGGGTGATCGAGGCCGGGCCCGAGCGGATTTCCGTGCGCACGTCCGGGCAGTTCGCCTCGGAAAGGGACCTGGAAAACGTCAACCTGCGCCTGAATGACCGCTTCTACCGGCTCAGCGACGTGGCCGACATCAGTCGGGGTTACGTCGACCCGCCGAAACCGCTGTTCCGTTTCAACGGCAAGCCGGCCATCGGTCTGGCGATTGCCATGCAGAAGGGCGGCAACATTCAGTCGTTCGGCAAGGATTTGCATGCGCGCATGGACGCGGCCACCGCCGACCTGCCCATTGGCGTCGGCGTACACAACGTGTCCGATCAGGCCCAGGTGGTGGAAAAGGCCGTTGGCGGCTTCACCAGTGCGCTGTTTGAGGCGGTGGTGATCGTGCTGATCGTCAGCTTCATCAGCCTCGGCATGCGTGCCGGGCTGGTGGTGGCCTGTTCGATCCCGCTGGTGCTGGCGATGGTCTTCGTGTTCATGGAATACAGCGGCATCACCATGCAGCGTATCTCCCTTGGCGCGCTGATCATCGCCCTCGGCCTGCTGGTGGACGACGCCATGATCACCGTCGAGATGATGGTGTCGCGCCTGGAAATGGGCGACTCCAAAGAGCAGGCGGCGACCTACGCCTACACCTCCACGGCCTTTCCGATGCTGACCGGCACGCTGGTGACCGTGGCCGGTTTCGTGCCCATTGGTCTCAACGCCAGTTCAGCGGGTGAATACACCTTCACCCTGTTTGCAGTGATCGCCGTGGCGATGCTGGTGTCGTGGGTGGTCGCGGTGCTGTTCGCGCCGGTGATCGGCGTGCACATCCTCAGTGACAAGATCAAGAAGCACGACGAGAAGCCGCCGGGGCGCATCGCCCGCAGTTTCAATGCGTCGATGCTGTGGGCCATGCGCAATCGCTGGCTGGCCATCGGCATCACCATTGCCCTGTTCGCCACGGCGCTGTTCTGCATGCGTTTCGTGCAGAACCAGTTCTTCCCGTCGTCCGACCGGCCGGAAATCCTGGTCGACCTCAACCTGCCGCAGAACGCCTCGATCAACGAGACACGCAAGGCGGTCGACAAGCTGGAAGCCACGCTCAAGGACGACCCCGACATCGAGCGCTGGAGCACCTACATCGGCCAGGGCGCGGTGCGTTTCTATCTGCCGCTGGACCAGCAACTGGAGAACCCGTACTACGCGCAGCTGGTGATCGTCAGCAAAGGCCTGGAGCAGCGCGGCGCCCTCGCCGAGCGCCTGAAAAAACGCCTGCGCGAGGAATTCGTCGGCATCGGCACCTACGTGCAGCCGCTGGAAATGGGACCGCCGGTGGGGCGCCCGATCCAGTACCGGGTCAGCGGCGAGGACATCGACAAGGTGCGCCAGCACGCCATCGAGCTGGCGACCTTGCTGGATCAGAATCAGCACATCGGCGAGATGATTTACGACTGGAACGAGCCGGGCAAAGTGCTGCGCATCGACATCAATCAGGACAAGGCGCGGCAACTGGGACTGTCGGCCGAAGACGTGGCGCAGCTGATGAACACCATCGTCACCGGTTCGGCAGTGACCCAGGTGCGCGACGACATCTACCTGATCAACGTGGTCGGGCGCGCGGTGGACGCCGAGCGCGGCTCGCCGGAAACCCTGCAGAACCTGCAGATCGTCACGCCCAACGGCACCTCGATCCCGCTGCTGGCGTTTGCCAATGTGCGTTACGAGCTGGAGCAGCCGCTGGTATGGCGCCGCGACCGCAAGCCGACCATCACCCTCAAGGCGGCGGTGCGCGATCAGATGCAGCCGACCGATCTGGTCAAGGAACTGAAGCCGGTGATCGACAAGTTCGCGGTGGGCCTGCCCACCGGCTACAAGGTCGCCACCGGCGGCACCGTCGAGGAAAGCGGCAAGGCCCAGGGGCCGATTGCCAAGGTGGTGCCGCTGATGGTGTTCCTCATGGCGACCTTTTTGATGATCCAGCTGCACAGCGTGCAGAAGATGTTTCTGGTCGCCAGCGTCGCGCCGCTGGGCCTGATCGGCGTGGTGCTGGCGCTGGTGCCGACCGGCACGCCGATGGGCTTCGTGGCGATTCTCGGGATCCTCGCGCTGATCGGCATCATCATCCGCAACTCGGTGATTCTGGTGACGCAGATCGAGGAGTTCGAGCGGGCCGGTTATTTACCATGGGATGCCGTCGCCGAGGCCACCGAACACCGCCGCCGGCCGATCCTGCTGACTGCAGCGGCGGCCAGCCTGGGCATGATCCCGATCGCCCGCGAAGTGTTCTGGGGTCCGATGGCCTACGCGATGATCGGCGGCATCATCATCGCCACCTTGCTGACACTGCTGTTCCTGCCGGCGCTGTACGTGGCCTGGTACAAGATCAAGGAACCGACCCGCGAACAGCGTGAAAAGCTGTAGGAGCCGGCTTGCTGGCGAACGCAATTTGTCTGCCCCCTTGTTGGTGACTGACCCTACGCTTTCGCCAGCAAGCCGGCTCCTACAGGATTTGTGTTTGCCGCATGATCAGTAAACAAACGCCGAACCTGTAGCAGTCCGGCTTGCCGGCGGTGGCGATGGTGAGGACGTCACCGCCGGCAAGCCGGACTGCTACGGAAGGCATGAACTTCAGACCTTGCGCCACACGCTCGCGAGCCACGGCTGTTGTTCGCGCGGCAATCCGGCGGGGCGGTAGTAGTGTTCCACCTCGACAAACCCGGCGTCGGTCAGCAGCGCGCTCCACGACTCCAGATCATGAAACGAGCCGTAGCGCTCGCCTTTCCAGCCTTCCTGGTTGTGCCCGCGCGGGTTGGAGCTGAACAGCACGCCGCCGGGCTTCAGCGCCGCGCGTAACTCGCGCAGCACCCGTGGCAATTCCTGACGCGGCACATGAAACAGCGAGGCGTTGGCGAAGATGCCGTCGAAGCGTTCGGCCGGCAGATCCAGCTCAAGGAAATTCTGGCAGAACACCTCGCAACCGCTGTCGGCGCGGGCCATCTCGGCAAAGCGTTCGGAGCCGTCCAGCCCGGTCGCGGCATGGCCCATGGCGGTGAAGGTGCGCAGGTCTCGCCCCGGCCCGCAGCCGAAATCGAGAATCTGCAACGGCGCCTGGCCGTGGATATTGCGCAGCAGCGCATCGATGTTCTGGCTAACATCGTGATCACGGGTGCCCTCGCGAAAATCCTCGGCGACGGCGTTGTAATTGCCCAGGGTGGTGGCGGTGATCTGGGCGAGGTCTTCTGGGTCGAGCGTCATGGCGGCTGTCTGTGCGGGGGAAGCCGACAATATACCTCTGCTACAGAATGATGTTGTTCAATCAACTCAAAACCTGTGGGAGGGAGCTCTGCTCGCGATTGCCATGAACCAGGCAGCATCGTGGCGTCTGACCTGACGCCTTCGCGAGCAGAGCTCCCTCCCACAGGTGATGTGTTCGGCAAGCCAGCGGTGTTATGCAGGGCTCCGGGCTAGCGCTTGTTCAACCGCACCGCCAGCCGGTCGCCGCCCAGTTGAATCACGGCCACCAGCACCACCAGCAACACGATCACGGTCAGCATCACCTGGGTGTCGAAGCGTTGATAACCGTAGCGGTAGGCAATGTCACCCAGACCACCCGCTCCGATGGCGCCGGCCATGGCCGAAGAGTTGATCATGGTGACCAGAGTGATAGTGAAACCACCGACGATGCCCGGCAGCGCCTCCGGCAGCAGCACATGCCAGACGATGTGCCAACGGCGGCAGCCCATCGCCTGAGCTGCCTCGATCAGGCCATGGTCGACTTCGCGCAGGCTGACTTCGGCGATGCGCGCGAAGAACGGCGTGGCGGCGATGGTCAGCGGCACCACGGCAGCCCAGACGCCGTAAGTGGTACCGACGATCAGGCGGGTGAAGGGGATCAGCGCGACCATCAGAATCAGGAACGGCACCGAGCGGAAAATATTGACGAAGGCACCGAGCACGCGGTTGACGTTGGGCGCTTCGAAGATGCCGCCCTTGCCGCTGGTGACCAGAATCACCGCCAGCGGAATACCCAGAATCAGCGCGATCAGCGACGACACGCCGACCATCAGAAAGGTGTCGATGACGCCCTGCCACAAACGATCAAGCCACATAGCCGATTACCTTCGCGTGCTGCGCCTGTTTGCGGGCGCGGTTGAGCAGTTCTTCGTGGGACAGCGGCGAGTTGCTGATCGCCAGCAACAGATGGCCGAGCGCACGCCCCTGGATGCGTTCGACGCCGCCGTGGAGCAGGCTGACGCGCCCGCCAAAGGCCGTGAACAGCGCCGACAGATCCGGCTCTTCGCCACGCCCGCCGGTGAATTGCAGGTCGAGCACGACACTGGCGCCCTTGTGCGGCGGCTGCGCCTGCAAGCGCGCCTGCAGGTCTTCGGGCAGTGCCTGTTGCAGCGGCGCCAGCAGGGTTTTGCTGACCTCGTGCTGCGGGTTGCCGAACACTTGCCAGACCGGACCTTGCTCGACGATCTGCCCGCGTTCGAGCACCACCACGCGGTCGCAGATTTCGCGGATCACCGCCATTTCGTGGGTGATCAGCACGATGGTCAGACCCAGGCGCCGGTTGATCTCGCGCAGCAGGCCGAGGATCGATTGCGTGGTTTCCGGGTCCAGCGCCGAGGTGGCTTCGTCGCACAGCAGAATCGCCGGGTCGTGGACCAGCGCGCGGGCGATGCCGACGCGCTGTTTTTGCCCGCCGGACAACTGCGCCGGATAGGCCTTGTGCTTGTCGCGCAGGCCGACCAGTTCCAGCAGCTCGGCGACCTTGCGCTGGCGCTGCTCCTTGGGCACGCCGGCCACCTTCAGCGGCAGCTCGACGTTCTGCCACACGGTCTTGGCCGACATCAGGTTGAAGTGCTGGAAGATCATGCCGACCCGCCGACGCAACTCCACCAGCTTGTCTTCGTTGTAGCCGGCGATGTCGACCTGATCGATCAGCACCCGGCCACTGCTCGGCTGTTCCAGGCGGTTGATGGTGCGGATCAGCGACGACTTGCCGGCGCCGCTGCGGCCGATGATGCCGAACACTTCACCGCGCTGGATATCCAGGTCGATGCCTTGCAGCGCGGCGACCGGGCCCTGTGCGCCTTCGTAGACCTTGCCCAGCTGGCTGAAACGCACATGGGCGTGATGCTTTTCCGGGTGCAGACGGGGCGTCTCGGCGCTGTGTGCCGAGGGCGCATCGAGGGGCAGAGTGCGTTGCGCGGTGGCGGTCATGGTCAGTTCTTCCAGCCGACCTGGTACAGCGAGCCGTTCACTTTATCCAGCGAGGCGCGTACGACAGGGGAGTGTTGGTAGATGTCGATGAACTTGGCCAGACGCGGGTCGTTCTTGTGGTCCGGCTTGATCACGAACTGGATCACGTACTCGGGGTGGTCGAGGCCGTCGAAGAGGATCGCCGAGCCTGCATCGAAGGTCTTCGCCAGACGGATGTAGGCCGGGTAACCCTGCACCAGATCGGCGTCGTCATAGGCGCGCACCAGTTGCACGGCTTCGACCTGGATCAATTTGAGCTTCTTCGGGTTGCTGGTGATGTCGTCTTCGGTGGCCTTGTAGCCGACGCCCGGCTTGAGGGTGATCAGACCGGCCTTGGCCAACAGTTGCAGGCCGCGACCGCTGTTGATCGGGTCGTTGGCGATGGCCACGCTGGCGCCGGTCGGCAGCTCGTCGAAGCTTTTGTATTTCTTCGAGTACAGGCCGACGTTGTTGATGATGCCCGGTGCGAACGGCACCAGATCGAAGCCGGACGCCGCCTTGGCGTTTTCCAGGAACGGGATGTGCTGGAAGTAGTTCACATCGATGTCGCCGGCATTGAGGCTGACGTTCGGCGCGATCCAGTCGGTGAATTCCACCAGCTCGACTTTCAGGCCTTGCTTGTCGGCTTCGGCGACGGCGGCTTCCAGCGGAATGGCGAAGGCGGCGGTGGTGCCGACTTTTAGCGGTTGCTCGGCGGCCTGGGTGAAGCCGGTAAACAGCCCGAGGGAGAGGGCCAGGGTGAGGAGGGTTTTGGTCATGTTGTCGTCCGATTGTTCAGTCTGAAAAAGATCTTGTTGTGTAGGAGCGCGCTTGGTCTGGGTCGCATCCGGGTGATTGCGATGTGTCAGGCAACACCTGTGGCACCGGTACACCGCCATCGCGAGCAAGCTCACTCCTACAAGGATTGCGGCCTGCCACTTTTCTTGTGAGCAGCCCAGACTTTGTAGGAGTGAGCTTGCTCGCGATCACCTTGGGTCAGCCGCCGCAGTTCATGGGTTGAGAACTCTGAATCCCGCACCCGCATGCCGTTCGGGGAGGCGTGCATCGCCGTCGGCGAACAACTTCTCGCGCAAGGTGCCGTGCTCGTAGGCGGTCTTGTAAGAGCCGCGCCGTTGCAGCTCCGGGATCACCAGATCGATGAAGTCCTCGTAGCTTTCCGGGGTGACGATGCGGGTCAGGTTGAAGCCGTCCAGGCCGGTTTCGGCGATCCACGATTCCAGTTCGTCGGCGACATGCTCAGGCGAGCCGATCACGGTGATGTAACGACCGCCGAGGGCGTGCTGGTCGAGCAGCTTCTGCCGGGTCCAGTCGTTGTTCTTGAGGATCTTCGTCGCCGACTGAATGGCGTTGCTTTTGACGTGCTGGATCGGCTCGTTCAACTCGTAGTCGGCAAAGTCGATGCCGGTCGAGGCCGAAAAATGCGCCAGGCCGGCTTCGGCGCTGGCGTATTGCAGGTACTCGACGTACTTGGCCTGCGCGGCCTCTTCGGTGGCACCGACGATAACGTTGAGGCCCATGAACACCTTGATGTCGTCCGGGTTGCGCCCGGCTGCCACGGCGCTGGCGCGAACCTTGTCGACCTGCTCGCGGGTCGCCGGTTTGTTCTGGCCGCTGATGAACACACACTCGGCGTTGTTGCCGGCAAAGCGCAGGCCGCGTTCGGAACTGCCGGCCTGGAACAGCACCGGCGTGCGCTGAGGCGACGGCTCGCAGAGGTGGTAACCCTCGACCTGATAGAACTCGCCCTGATGGCGAACCTTGTGCACCTTGTCCGGCTGCGCATAGACCCGCGCCTGGCGGTCATCGACCACGGCGCCGTCTTCCCAGCTGCCTTCCCAGAGCTTGTACAGCACCTCCAGGTATTCATCCGCCTGGTCATAGCGGCGGTCGTGTTCGATCTGCTCGCTGAGGCCCATGGCCTTGGCTGCGCTGTCCAGATAACCGGTGACGATGTTCCAGCCCACCCGGCCACGGGTCAGGTGATCCAGCGTCGACATGCGCCGGGCGAACAGGTACGGCGCCTCGTAGGTGAGGTTGGCGGTCAGGCCGAAGCCGAGGTTCTGCGTCACTGCGGCCATGGCCGACACCAGCAGCAGCGGGTCGTTGACCGGCAGCTGGATCGACTCTTTGAGCGTGACGTCCACCGCGTTCTGGTAGATGTCGTAGACGCCGACGATGTCGGCGATGAACAGCCCGTCGAACAGCCCGCGCTCCAACAACTTGGCCAGATCGGTCCAGTAATCGAGGGTCTTGTACTGGGTGGAGGTGTCCCGTGGGTGGGTCCAGAAGCCGTGGTTGATATGCCCGATGCAGTTCATGTTGAACGCATTGAGCAGGATCTTTTTCTTGCTCATCAGATCGTCCCCCGGCGTGGCGGATTGACGTCGTTGAGGTAGAAATTGCCCACCGCGTGGTACTTCCAGCGCACCGGGTCATGCAGGGTGTGGACCCGCGCGTTGCGCCAGTGGCGGTCGAGGCCATGCTCGGCCAGCGTGGCCTGACTGCCGGCCAGCTCGAACAGGGTGCTGCCGGCGGCCAGCGAAACTTCAGTGCTGATGGCACGGGCTTCGGCCACAGCAATCGACGCTTGGGCGAGGTTGTCCGCCGTGGTGTCGGCCTGGGCCTGATCGAGGTATTCGCCGGCGCGCTCCAGCAGGGCTTCGGCGGCGTGCAGGCGGATGCCCAGCTTGCCGAAGCTGTGCAGGGTCAACGGATCGTCCACGGCCTTTTCGATACCGGAGTCGATCCATGGCCGGGTGCGCGTGCGTACGAAATGCAGGGCATCTTCAAAGGCAGCGCGAGCGATGCCGGTGTCGATGGCGGCGTGGAGAATCTGCGCCAGCGGGCCGACCGTGGTCGGGCGCTCGAAGGCGCTCTGGAATGGCACCACGTCCGCGTCGTCGACGTAGACGTTATCGAACACCACCGAACCGCTGCCGGTAGTGCGCTGGCCGAAGCCACTCCAGTCGTCGATCACCTGCAAACCGGCAGCATCGGCAGGGACGAACGCCAGTTGCTGAATGCCATTGTCGTCGAGCACCGACGTCGGGATGCGTTGGGCGTAGATCGCCCCGGTGGAATAGAACTTGCGACCGTTGATGCGCCAACCGCTGCCGTGACGCGTGAGGCGAGTCGTGCGGTCATGGGCGGTCTTGGTGCCCAGTTCCGCCAGGGCGTTGCCGAAACGCCGCCCAGCGAGGACTTCGGCGTACAGGCGCTGTTGCTGTTCGGGGCTGCCGGTCACCCGCAGCACTTCGAGAGCGTAGAAATGATTCTGTGGGATCTGTCCCAGCGAGGCGTCGGCGGCGGAAATGATGCGCACCACTTCGGTCAGGGTGACGCTGGACACGCCCGCGCCGCCGAGGGCTTTCGGCACGCTGATACCCCACAACCCGGATTGGGTGAATGGCTCCAGTTCGGCGTGGGGCAGTCGGCGTTCGCGGTCGCGCACGGCGCTGTGCTGGCGCAAGATTTCGGCCAGTTCGTGGGCAACGCGCAGGGCCTGGGCGTCGTTTTCGATGATCACGGTGGAGCTGGCCGCCTGGGTGGCACGCGGCAAGGTGTTGATGCTCATGACAGGTACTTCCGTTGTCGGGTCAGATCCAGGAGTGGCGGGCAGGCAGCTTGCCGTTGAGGTGCCAGGCACCGACGGCATGTACCTTCCAGCGCACCGGGTCGTGCAGGGTGTGGACCCGCGCGTTGCGCCAGTGGCGGTCGAGGTTGAATTCGGCGAGGGTGGCGCGGCTGCCGGACAGTTCGAACAGCTTTTCGCTGGCCTGCAGGGCGATCTCGGTGGTCAGCACCTTGGCTTCGGCGACGGCAATCGACGCGCGGGCGGCGGACTGCTCATCGATGGGCGCGGCAGCGATTTCATCCAGCACCAGACCGGCCCGGCGCAACAGGGCTTCGGCGGCGTGCAGCTCCAGTTTCAGCTTGCCGATGTCGGCGATGACATAAGGGTCATCGCTGGCGCGCTCGACATTGGCCTCGATCCACGGACGCGAGCGTTCGCGGACAAAACGGATGCTGTCGTCGATGGCTTCGCGAGCGATGCCGGCGTCGATGGCGGCCTGGATCAGTTGCGAAACCGCGCCCTGAATGCTCGGCGCCAGGGCCAGCTTCCAGTTTTCGATGATCAGCTCGGGGCCGACGCGCACGTTGTCCAGCAGCACGCTGCCGCTGGCGGTGGTGCGCTGACCGAAGCCCGACCAGTCGTCGATGATGTGCAGACCCGGCGTACCGCGCGGGATGAACACCAACACCTGTTTGCCGTCATCGTTGATCGCCTTGACCGCGACCCAATGAGCGAACAGGGCGCCGGTGGAATAGAACTTGCGGCCATTGAGCACGAATTGATCGCCGTCGGCGCTGATGCGGGTGCGCACGTCGAGGGTATTTTTCGTGCCGCGTTCCGGGCCGCCATTGCCGATCCGCGCACCGTTGAGCACGCTGGCGAAGAGGATGTTCTTCTGCGCGTCGCTGGCGCTGCCGATCAGTGAATTGAGAATGCCGAAATGGTTCTGCGGGATCTGCCCGACCGCAGGGTCGGCCGCCGACAGAATGGCGAACACCTCGGCCACGGTGGTGAACGAAACCTGTGGACCGCCGTAGGCACGGGGGATGGAAATACTGCCCAGGCCACTGGCGCTGAACTGCTCGATCTGCGTCCACGGCAACTGCCGCTCGCGATCACGCTGGGCTGCTTGCAGGCGTACGGTGGCGGCCAGTTCACGGGCAGCAGCGAGCGCTTCGGCGTCGTTGCGCAGCACCTTGGCCGGTAAAAGAGGGGGAGCCACGTCCAGGGGGTGCTGAACGGAAACGGCGCTCAGATCAGTCATGGTAATGACCTCTGCGAGCGTGCAATGCGCTGGGGTGGTTATGCGCGACCATGCGAACCTCGAATCAAAACCGCGTTGGCGGAAGGAAGACTGACGATGGTCCGGTGGTCCGGTGCATATACCCTAAGCGTGTATAAAAATTAAATAAACTTACATTTTGGAATAAGGATAGAAGAGCGGATTCGGCGTCCTGTGCGCTGCGATAGGGGCTTGAATACTGTGGGAGGGAGCTCTGCTCGCGATGGCGGTGGGTCATACAACTCAATGCTGGCTGAAATGACGCTATCGCGAGCAGAGCTCCCTCCCACGGGGCGGTGTGCTGGAGATAACTGTGGGAGCGAATTCATTCGCGATGCGATGTTCCGGACGGCAGATGGGTGTCGACGGGAATGACTATCGCGAATGAATTCGCTCCCACAAAGTGTTCCAGTTCCAGTTCCAGTTCCAGTTCCAGTTCCAGTGTCACCTGGGGTTGGCGCCGATCAAATCATCCATACACACCCGAATCGAACGCGGCGGCGCCCACAGTGAGTTGTTGCCCACTCGGTCGATGATGCAGTAGGTCACCTCCTGATGCAGGTCGTCGCCGGCTTCCTGAATCAGTTCGGCCGGCACATGGACCATGATCGCCTTGCCGACGTCCTTGCGGGTCAGGGCCGGCAGGTCCATGCGCAGGTCGCCCCAGCGCAGGGTGATTTCGTCGTAGGCGTCCATGTTCGGGTAGCTGTCGATGGTCAGCTGTACGCCGCCTGCCAGTTGTTCGGCGTCCAGTCCCCGGTGCATGACGTGGTCGGTGAAGACCACCGGCGCCAGGCCCTGGTTTTCGTCATCGTCGCTGCACACCAGTTGGCCTCCTGGCGGATCGAGTTTGACCCACAGTTTGCAGCTCGGAGCCTTCACCGACGCTTTACCGATCTTGGTGACGCGATACCAGATTTTTACTTTTCCGCTCTGTAGAAAACTTTCCGGTACATGTAAGGACTGGGTGTATCCAATGTCATCCTTCGACAGAAGAGAAGAGGCGACATAGCAGCCACCCCAGAACAGTTCGATCAGGTCGCCACAGTCCATGTCGGCGTACGGATCGATATGGACCTGGAGATTCGCTGCCGCCTGCACACCAATGCCTTGCTTGTGCGATTGCGGCAGATACGGGGCGAAAAGTTTCAGGGGAGTAGAGCTGACAGGGGTCTGAATCATGTTCGAATACTCGCAAGTAAAGGGCGCCTGAACATCGCGGAGAATGCCAGTGACCTCTTCGAGCTAATTGCGTTGCCGTATGACTGTCAACGATCAAACGGCTGTACCGAAGGCTTTGCAGAAGAAACAGATGTTTCCTACAAAATCGATTCAATTCGATCAAAAATCAGCGGTATTTATCAGTTGCGCATAAAAGAAAACGGCGCCATAAAGCGCCGTTTCTTGAGCGAGTGCGGTAGGACTAGTTCCTGCTGCGTTCCAGAAACTGACGGGTCCGCTCCTCTTTCGGGTTGGCGAACAATTCCTTCGCTTCGCCCTGCTCGACGATCACGCCCTTGTCGATGAACACCACACGGTTGGCGACGTCCCGCGCGAATTTCATCTCGTGGGTGACGATGACCATGGTGCGGTTTTCTTCGGCCAGCGCGCGAATGGCGTTGAGCACTTCACCCACCAGCTCGGGGTCGAGCGCCGAGGTGGGTTCGTCGAACAGAATCACTTCCGGCTCCATCGCCAGCGCCCGGGCAATCGCCACGCGCTGTTGCTGACCGCCGGACAGACGACGTGGATAGGCGTCTTCCTTGCCGGCCAGGCCGACCTTGGCCAACAGTTTGCGCGCCAGTTCGACGGCCTGCTCACGGGGCATCTTCTTGACCACGGTCGGGCCTTCGATGACGTTTTCCAGCGCGGTGCGATGGGGGAACAGGTTGAAGTTCTGGAACACGAAACCGACGTGCTGGCGCAACTGGCGGATCAGGCCCTGTTGCTGGCTCAGCGGCCGGTTGCTGTCAATCTTGATGTCGCCGACGACGATGGTGCCGCTGCTGGGTTCTTCGAGGAAGTTCAGGCAGCGCAGCAGGGTGGTCTTGCCCGAGCCGCTGGGGCCGATGATGGCGACCACTTCACCGGGCTCGACTTTCAGGTCGATGCCCTTGAGCACCTGATTGCCCTTGAATTGCTTGGTCAGTCTTTCAACCGTGATCATGCTTCAGGACTCCTGGTCATGGCGGTTGGCCCGTGCTTCCAGGCGGTTCTGGAAGTGCGCCAGGACGGTACACAGCACCCAGTAGATCACCGCGACGGTGAGGTACATGGTGAAGACTTCCAGGGTCCTTGAGGAAATCAGCTGTGCCTGACGGAACACTTCCGGCACCTGAATGGTGGCGGCCATGGCCGTGTCCTTGACCAGCGAAATGAAACTGTTGCCCAACGGCGGCAACGCGGTACGCGCGGCTTGCGGCAGGATCGCTCGGCGCATGGCCTGGGTGCGGGTCATGCCGATACTGGCGGCGGCTTCCCACTGGCCCTTGTCCACGGCACCGATGGCGGCACGCAGGATTTCACAGGCGTAGGCGGCCATGTTCAGCGAAAGACCGATGAGCGCTGCACTGATCGCATCGAGCTCGATGCCGAGGTCAGGCAGGCCGTAGTAGATCATGAACAGCTGCACCAGCAGGGGCGTGCCACGGAAGAACGACACGTAGACTCTGGCAATGCCGCTGACGAGCTTGACCTTCGACAGACGCATCAGTGCCAGGCCGAAGCCCAGCACCAATCCGAAGAACATCGACCCGAGGCTCAAACCCACCGTGTAATACGCGCCCTTGAGCAGAAAGGGCGCGGAGTCCAGCGCGAGCTGCAGGCTCTCTGGAATCATTTGGTCACGTCAGCCTGGAAGTACTTCTGCGACAGCTTGGCCAGGGTGCCGTCGGCGCGCAGCTTGTCGATGGCCTTGTTGAGCGCGGCCAGCAGCTCAGGCTCACCTTTGCGCAGGGCAATACCGGCTTCCTGACGGGAGAACGCCGGGCCGGAAACGGCCAGGTTGCCCTTGGTCTTGGTGATCAGGTCCAGTGCGGCGAGGCGGTCGACCAGAATCGCGTCGATGCGGCCGACACGCAGGTCCTGGTACTTGGTCGGATCGTCGTCATAGGTCTTGACCACGGCGCCCGGCACGTTTTCCTTCAGCCATTGCTCATAGTTGGTGCCCAGGCCGACGCCGACTTTCTTGCCGTCCAGGTCCTTGGAAGTAGGGAACTTGTTTTCGTCTTTCTTCTGCACCAGCGCCTGGATACCGGAGACGGTGTACGGTTCGGAGAAGTCGTACTTCTTCTTGCGCTCGTCGGAGATGGTCACCTGGTTGATCACCACATCCAGACGCTTGGACTCCAGCGCGGCGAGGATACCGGCCCATGGGGTGGCGCTCAGCTTGACCTTGACGCCCAGCTCTTTGGCCAGGGCTTCAGAGAACTCGACTTCGAAACCGGTCAGCTTGCCGTCTTCACCGACGAAGCTGAACGGCGGGTAAGTGCCTTCCAGACCGACGTTGAGGGTGCCGTTTTTCTGGATGGTTGCCAGTTGCTCGCCGGCCACGGCCTGGGTCGCCAGACCGGTGCCGAGCACCAGGCTGAAGGCCGACAGCAGGAAGGTGCGGCGGATTGCAGACATGTTCATGTGAGTCCCCTGTTTTAATTGGAATGTCAGGTCAGCGTCAGACCTGACGAAACTACTGTGAGACCGGGCGTTTATCCAGCTTTTTCAGTGCCCTGCCGGGTGTTGTTGCAGTTGCTGGGCGCGATCATAAGAGCAGTGTTTCAGGATCAAAAATAATAAAAAACGAATTGCTTATTTGTTTTTTGAATATGCGTCGCTCGCGATCCAATGGATTCCGTCCTGGCGACCTCGATGGCACGTCAGGCAGACAATCTTGTGGGAGGGAGCCCTGCTCGCGAAGGCGTCTTGTCAGTCAACATCGTGGTGCCTGATCTGAAGCATTCGCGAGCAGGGCTCCCTCCCACGGGGATTTCGGCGTCAAATCGATTTCGGCATCAGACGCCTGTCCATTACTGCCCGGAAA
This sequence comes from Pseudomonas sp. NPDC090208, assembly GCF_044746785.1. Taxonomy (NCBI): domain Bacteria; kingdom Pseudomonadati; phylum Pseudomonadota; class Gammaproteobacteria; order Pseudomonadales; family Pseudomonadaceae; genus Pseudomonas; species Pseudomonas sp. NPDC090208. The sequence continues at coordinate 95,070 of NZ_JBIVCU010000014.1, read as the reverse complement.
ACACCCCCGGATACGCAAACAGCGCCGGCGCGCCGCCGGTGTGCAGGAAGATCACCGGGCCGTCGTCGAAACGCTGGCGACCGATGCCGTCGAGCAGGCCGGCCATGGCCTTGCCGGTGTAGACCGGGTCCAGCAGCAGGCCTTCCTGACTGGCGACCAGCTTGACCGCCGACAGCGTGCCGGCATTCGGCTCGCCGTAACGCGGACCGTAGTACTCGTCCCACAAACGCACCTTGAACGCCGTCGGCAAGGATTCTCCGAGCAGCTCCACGGTGCGTTCGGCCAGGCCTTGAACCTTCGGCGCCTGAGTCTCTTCAGGACGCGATACGGTGACGCCGATCACCGGCAGTTGCGGCAGCTCTTCGGCCAGTGCCAGCGCCAGACCGCTGTGGGTGCCGGCGCTGCCCGAGGCCAGCACCACGGCAGCGAAGTCGACGCCGCTGGCCTTGATCTGTTCGGCCAGTTCGAAACCGGCGCGTACATAGCCTAGTGCACCCAGCGCATTGGAGCCGCCGATCGGCACCAGATACGGCTTCTTGCCAGCGGCGGCCAGGCGGGTGGCGAGGGCTTGCAGCTGTTCGTCGGCGTTGTCGAGGTTTTCCACCAGCTCGACGCGGGCGTCGAACAGGTCCAGCAGCAGACGGTTACCGTTGCCCAGGTAGTTCGGGTCTTCGGTGGCGATCGGGTTTTCCAGCAGGGCGACGCAGCCGAGGCCGAGGCGGGCTGCAAGCGCAGCGGTCTGACGGACATGGTTGGACTGGATCGCGCCCGCCGTGATCAGCGTGTCGGCGCCCTGAGCCAGTGCGTCGGCGGCCAGGTATTCCAGTTTGCGCAGCTTGTTGCCGCCCATCGCCAGCGGGGTGATGTCGTCGCGCTTCACGTAGATGTCACGGCCGGCCCAGGCCGACAGGCGCTCAAGCTTCTCCAGTGGCGTTGGAGCGGCGAGCAGTTCGAGACGATTAAAACGGGCAAGCTGTTGTTTGATCATGGCGTTCGCGAGGTCTGACAGTGAGTCGCAGGACTATAGGCAGACGATTCCCACAGGGCAACCCGGCGGCGGATCACGTGGCCTGGGATAAAACCGCACTAAAATTATGATTTTTTCGCCACAAATGTTTGCCGTAGAGTGGCCCCATCTCGGCCATGTCCAGCCTGACGAGCCGATGGAACTGAGGAGAGATCTGCGTGAGCACTATTCCCGAACGGCCCTCGGAGCCCTGCGCCGAAAGCGTCACCGGTCACTGGCAATTGCAGCGCATCGTGGGCGAACTGCGTGCTGCCCGAGACGACTGGCGTACCCTCAACGGTCGTGTCAGTGGCGAAAAGGGCGGTCGCGAACTGCCTTCCCGCGAGGCCATGCGCGACATTCTCGAAGCCCTGTGCGGGGCGCTGTTTCCGATGCGTCTGGGTCCGGTGGATCTGCGTGAAGAGAGCGAGGATTTCTACGTCGGCCATACCCTGGACGTGGCGCTGAATTCGCTGCTGGCACAGGCCCGTCTGGAGCTGCGCTATGTCGCTCGTCAACGCGGCGAGGACGCCAGTTGCGCCGATGTACACGCCGAGCGGCTGATTCAGGATTTCGCCAGCGCACTGCCGACAATCCGCCGGATGCTCGACACCGATGTGCTGGCCGCTTACCACGGCGACCCGGCGGCACGCAGTGTCGATGAAGTGCTGCTGTGCTATCCGGGCATTCTCGCGGTGATCCATCACCGTCTGGCCCATCACCTGTATCACAACGGCCTGCCATTGCTGGCGCGGATCAGCTCGGAGCTGGCGCATTCGGCCACTGGCATCGACATCCACCCTGGGGCGCAGATCGGCCCGAGCTTCTTCATCGACCACGGCACCGGTGTGGTGATCGGCGAAACCGCGATCATCGGCGAGCGCGTGCGCATCTATCAGATGGTCACCCTCGGCGCCAAACGCTTCCCGTCCGACGAAGACGGTCAGTTGCTCAAGGGTCATCCACGTCACCCGATCGTCGAGGACGACGTGGTGATCTATGCCGGCGCGACGATTCTGGGCCGCATCACCATCGGCCAGGGCTCGACCATCGGCGGCAACGTCTGGCTGACCCGCGGCGTGCCGCCTGGCAGCAACGTCAACCAGGCCAACCTGCAACATGATGACGGGACGCAGAAGTAAGGATTGATCCGCCCCTTTGTAGGAGTGAGCTTGCTCGCGATTGCGTTATGTCAGACAGCAGAAATGACACTGACAGAACGCAATCGCGAGCAAGCTCACTCCTACAAACACTCTCCCGCCATACGACCGCCCGGTCCCTCCAATTGGTCCTTTGACCCCCGTCCGTGTTTTAATTGAACGTTCATTCAAGTTAAACCGGTAGCTCGCTGCCCGCTCTCACCAGGAGGCCTGCCCTTGCCGCATCCACTTTGCATGATCGTTTTTCCCACCCCCATGGCGGTTCCCGCATGAGCGTGTCAGGCGCTCAAAACAGCGCAACCGTGCGCATGAACGGTCCCGTTTTCTACTTCTCTGCCAGCTTCATCCTGCTCTTCGGGCTGGTGGTCATCGGCTTCCCCGATGCCGCTGGTCAGTGGCTGCTTGCCGCGCAGAACTGGGCGGCCAACACCGTCGGCTGGTACTACATGCTGGCGATGACCCTGTACCTGCTGTTCGTGGTGATCACCGCGATGTCCGGCTACGGCAAGATCAAGCTCGGCGCCGATCACGACGAGCCGGAATTCAGCTACCTGTCCTGGGCCGGCATGCTGTTCGCTGCCGGTATCAGCATCACCCTGTTTTTCTTCTGCGTGTCCGAGCCACTGACCCACTTCCAGCAACCGCCACAAGGCGAGGGCGGCACTCCTGAAGCCGCGCGTCAGGCCATGCAATTGCTGTTTCTGCACTGGGGGCTGCATGGCTGGGGCGTGTTCGCCTTCGTCGGCATGGCGCTGGCCTACTTCGCCTATCGGCACAACCTGCCACTGGCCTTGCGCTCGGCGCTGTACCCGCTGATCGGCAAGCGCATCAACGGGCCTATCGGCTACGCGGTGGACGGCTTCGGCATCATCGCCACGGTCTTCGGTCTGGGGGCCGACATGGGCTTCGGCGTGTTGCACCTCAATTCCGGGCTGGATTACCTGTTCGGCGTTGCCCACACCCAGTGGGTGCAGGTCGGGCTGATCACCCTGATGATGGGCGCGGCGATTCTGGTGGCGGTGGCCGGCGTCGACAAAGGCGTGCGCGTGATGTCCGACATCAACATGCTGCTGGCCTGCGCGCTGCTGCTGTTCGTGCTGTTCGCCGGACCCACGCAGCACCTGCTCAATACCCTGGTGCAGAACATCGGCGACTACCTCGGCGCATTGCCGGTAAAGAGCTTCGATGTCTACGCCTACAACGGCCCAAGCGACTGGCTGGGCGGCTGGACGGTGTTCTACTGGGCGTGGTGGATCGCCTGGTCGCCGTTCGTGGGCCTGTTCATCGCGCGCATTTCGCGGGGGCGCACCATCCGCGAATTCGTCTTCGGCGTGCTGCTGATTCCTCTGGGTTTCACCCTGGCGTGGATGTCGATCTTCGGCAACAGCGCCATCGAGCAAGTGCTCAACCATGGCATGAGCGCACTGGGTCAGGCCGCCATCGATGACCCGTCCATGGCCCTGTACCTGATGTTGCAGGACTACCCGTGGAGCAAGACGGTCATTGCGGTTACGGTGTTCATCAGCTTCGTGTTTTTCGTCACCTCGGCCGACTCCGGCACGGTGGTGCTCTCGACCCTGTCGGCCAAGGGCGGCAACGCCGATGAAGACGGCCCGAAATGGCTGCGGGTGTTCTGGGGCGTGATGACCGCGCTGATCACCAGCGGGCTGTTGTTCTCTGGCAGCATCGATGCGCTGAAGTCCGCCGTGGTGCTGACCTCGCTGCCGTTCTCGCTGATTCTGCTGACCATGATGTGGGGCCTGCACAAGGCGTTTTATCTGGAATCGCAGCGGCAGATCGCCCAGCTGTACTCACTGGCGCCGGCCTCGGGCTCACGGCGTGGCGGCTGGCGCCAGCGTTTGAGCCAGGCGGTGCATTTCCCGTCCCGCGACGAGGTGTATCGCTTCCTCGAACAGACGGTGCGCCCGGCCATCGATGAGGTGACGGCGGTGTTCGTCGAGAAGGGCCTGAGCGTGATCACCGAGCCGGACCCGGCCCACCACACCATCAGCCTGGAGATCGGTCACGGCGAAGAGCGGCCTTTCATCTATCAGGTGGCGATGCGCGGGTATTTCACCCCGTCTTTCGCCCGCGCCGGCATGGGCTCGAAACAGCTCAACAACCGCCGCTACTACCGTGCCGAGGTGCATCTGAGCGAGGGCAGTCAGGATTACGACCTGGTGGGCTACACCCGCGAGCAGGTGATCAACGACATCCTCGATCAGTACGAACGGCATATGCAGTTTTTGCATTTGGTTCGGTAGCGACCAGGACGAAAACATTCACCACAACGGGCAGGGCTCCCTCCCACAGGGTTTGCGGTGTCCAATAGGCCCGTTACAGGTTCTGCGGAGTCTGCAAATGCGCATGCAGGATCCGCAACGCCGGGGTATCCAGCGCCTGCGCCGCATAACACAGGCCCACCCGGCGGATCAGGCCAGGCGTCTTGGCTGGCAGGATCACCACGCCGGGATGATGCGCCGCCATGGACTCCGGCAGCATCGCCAATCCCGCGCCGGCCGCGACCAGCCGCAACACCAGTGTCAGCGTTCCGGCCGTTGCGGCCACGCTGCCGGAGCTGCGGTTGTACAGCTCCATCAGGCGCTGGTGCGAGGCGTGGGACGGGCAGGTGATCCACTGGGCATCGACCAGGTCGGCCTCATCCAGACGGAGCCGCGCCGCCAACGGGTGACTGGCCGGCAGCGTCAGCACGAACGGCTCTTCCCACAGCGACAGAAACAGCTCGTCCTCGCAGCAATCCTCTTCCACCGACAACCGCGCATCGCCGCTGCAACCGTCCTGCAGGGTCAGCAACAGATTCGGCACGACCCGATAGGCCATCGCCAGAAACGCTTCCAGATGGCTGGCAGCAATCTCGCTTTCCACGCCGAGGCCCAGCGCCAGCCGGTCGTTGCGCTGACGAAACTGATTGCCCAACGCCTGGGCTTCGGCCAGCAGGCGCCGCGCCTGGGGATACAGCGTGCGGGCGTCGTCGGTGACTTCCACGCCACGGGGCAGACGCTGAAACAGCGTGGTGCCGAGGCTGTCTTCCAGTTGGCGGATGGTCACCGACAGGGTCGGCTGACTGGTGAACAGGCGTTGCGCGGCGGAGGTGATGTTGCGTTCCTCGAACACCGCGACAAAGGCATTGAGTTGACGAATATCCATATCAGAAACCGATACCAGCGAGAGGAAATAAGCATTTTTCGGCGGTCACGAGCGCTGAATATACTCGCTTTATCGCTTAACCCGCCGCTTATCTATCGGCTCTTCTTATCGCTCCATCGCCATTCAACAACAAGAGAGGCCTTGAATGACCTACATCGCTGCCGAAAACCGTTACGAGCGCGTGCCGTACCGCCGCGTGGGCCGCAGTGGCCTGGTGCTGCCTGCGCTGTCGATGGGCCTGTGGCACAACTTCGGCGACAGCACGCCGCTGGACACCCAGCGCGCCATGCTGCGCACTGCGTTCGATCTGGGCATCAACCACTTCGACCTGGCCAACAACTACGGCCCGCCGTACGGCAGCGCCGAGATCAATTTCGGTCGCCTGCTCAAGGAAGACTTCAAACAGTACCGCGACGAACTGATCATCTCGACCAAGGCTGGCTGGGACATGTGGCCGGGGCCGTACGGTCAGGGCGGCGGTTCGCGCAAATACGTGCTGGCGAGTCTCGATCAGAGCCTGCAACGCATGGGCCTGGATTACGTCGATATTTTCTACTCGCACCGGTTCGACCCGGACACCCCGCTGGAAGAAACCGCCGGTGCGCTGGCGACCGCCGTGCAGCAGGGCAAGGCGCTGTACATCGGCATCTCGTCCTATTCCGGGGCGAAAACCCGTGAGATCGCTGCGCTGCTGAAAGAGTGGAAAGTGCCGCTGCTGATTCACCAGCCGGCCTACAACCTGCTCAACCGCTGGGTGGAAAAGGATCTGCTGGAGACCACCGACGAGCTGGGTACCGGGGTGATTGCCTTCACTGCGCTGGCGCAGGGGCTGCTGTCGGACAAATACCTGAATGGCATTCCCAAGGATGCGCGGGTCAACCGTCCGGGCGGTGGTTCGCTGCAGGCGTCGCACCTGTCCGAGCAGAACCTGGCCCACGTGCGTGCCCTCAACGAAATCGCCCAGAGTCGCGGTCAGAGTCTGGCGCAGATGGCCCTGGCCTGGACCCTGCGTGATCCGCGGGTGAGTTCGGTGCTGATCGGTGCCAGCCGTCCCGAGCAGATCGTCGAGAACGTCGGCGCGCTGGACAACCTGGCGTTCAGCGCAGCGGAACTGGCCGAGATCGACCGGTTCGCGGTGGAAGGCGGCATCAACCTGTGGGCCAAGCCGTCGTTGGCGGAGTGATGCTTCATCCGTGGCAGTCCGGCTTGCTGGCGGAGGCGGCTTCAAGATCGCTACCGCCGGCAAGCCGGACTGCTACAGGATTATGTCAATGGACCTGTAGGAGTGAGCTTGCTCGCGATAGCGGTATGACGGTGTCATTTGTAGTGTCTGACCCAACGCATCGCGAGCAAGCTCACTCCTACAAGGGGGCGTGATTCCGTCCGTAGGAGCGCGGGGCTTCTCAGCCCTCATCCCCCTCATCATCGTCCCCACCATCGATCTTCATGCCCAGCTCCTTGATCTTGCGGGTCAAGGTGTTGCGGCCCCAGCCCAGCAGGACGGCGGCATCGCGACGGCGGCCGGCGGTGTGCTTGAGGGCGGTTTCGATCATGATCCGTTCGAACGTCGGCACCGCGCTGTCCAGCAGGCTGGACTGACCACGGGCCAGCGCCTGATCGGCCCACTGGCGCAGAGCCTGCTCCCAGTTGGTCACAGGCGCCGCGTCCTGCGGCAGGCTCAGCAGCTCCGGCGGCAGGTCAGTGATGTGCACTTCGCGACCGGACGCCATGACGGTGATCCAGCGGCAGGTGTTCTCCAACTGACGCACGTTGCCCGGCCACGGCAGATGCTTGAGGTATTCCTCGGTCTCGGCCTTGAGCAGCTTCGGCTCCACCGCCAGTTCCTGCGCGGCGCGGCTGAGGAAGTGCTTGGCCAGGGTCGGAATGTCTTCGCGACGGTCGGACAGGCGCGGAATGTGGATGCGAATCACGTTCAGGCGGTGGAACAAGTCCTCACGGAACTTGCCGGCCTGCACCAGGGTTTCCAGATTCTGGTGGGTCGCGGCGATGATGCGCACATCGACCTTGACCGGCACGTGGCCGCCGACGCGGTAGAACTCGCCGTCGGCCAGCACGCGCAGCAGGCGGGTTTGGGTGTCGGCCGGCATGTCGCCGATTTCGTCGAGGAACAGCGTGCCGCCATCAGCCTGTTCGAAGCGCCCGCGCCGCAGGTTGGCCGCGCCGGTGAAAGCGCCTTTTTCGTGGCCGAACAGCTCGGACTCCATCAGATCCTTCGGAATCGCCGCCATGTTCAGCGCGATGAACGGCGAAGCCGAGCGCGGGCTGTGGCGGTGCAGCGCGTGGGCCACCAGTTCTTTACCGGTGCCCGACTCGCCGTTGATCAACACGGTGATGTTGGAGTGGCTCAGACGCCCGATGGCGCGAAACACTTCCTGCATCGCCGGCGCTTCGCCGATGATTTCCGGGGTGCGGGTCAGGGCCGGCACGACGTCCATGCCCTGTTGTTCCTGGGCGTGCTGATTGGCGCGCTTGACCAGTGATACCGCCTCGTCGACGTCGAACGGCTTGGGCAGGTACTCGAAAGCGCCCCCCTGATACGACGCCACGGCGCTGTCCAGATCCGAATGCGCGGTCATGATGATGACCGGCAGCCGCGGATGCTGCTCGCGAATCCGTGCCAGCAAGTCCAGGCCACTGGCGCCGGGCATGCGGATGTCGGAAATGATCACGTCCGGTTGCTGACGGGCCAGACGGCTCATCACGCCATCGGCGCTGTCGAAGCTTTGCGTGGTCATGCCTTCCTGCTGCAAAGCCTTTTCCAGGACCCAGCGGATGGAACGGTCGTCGTCGACGATCCAGACAGTTTCACTACGGCTCATGTCGAAGCGGCTCCTTGTTCCAGCGGCAAGAAGATCGAGAAGGTGGTATGGCCTGGATGGCTGTCACACTCGATCAGCCCCTGGTGCTGACTGATGATGTTCTGGGTGATCGCAAGGCCCAGCCCGGTACCGTCCGGACGGCCGCTGACCATGGGGTAGAAAATGGTTTCCTGCAGCTCCGGCGGAATGCCGGGGCCGTTGTCGATGATTTCGATCTTGGCCACCAGACGATGCCGCACATGGCCGATGGTGAACTGGCGCATGGCGCGGGTGCGCAGGCTGATGCGGCCCAGGCGCAACTCGTTCTGGCCGCTGATGGCCTGCATGGCGTTGCGCACGATATTGAGCACGGCCTGAATCATCTGCTCGCGATCGATCAGCACGTCGGGGATGCTCGGGTCGTAATCGCGCACCAGGGTGATGCAGCCCTGGCTTTCGGCTTCCACCAGACTGCAGACACGTTCGAGCACTTCGTGGACGTTGGTCATCGCCAGCGACGGCAGCTTGTTCGAACCGAGCATGCGGTCGACCAGGTTACGCAGGCGGTCGGCCTCTTCGATGATGACGTTGGTGTAGTCCTTGAGGCTTTCTTCCGGCAGCTCGCGGGACAGCAACTGCGCGGCGCCACGGATACCGCCCAGCGGGTTCTTTATCTCGTGGGCCAGGCCACGCACCAGCATCTTGGTGGTTTCCTGCTTGGACAGCTGGGCCTCTTCCTTGGTGATGCGCAACAGGCGATCACGAGGGTGAACCTCAAGCAGCAGCAGGGTTTCGCCCTGGGACAGGATCGGCGTGACCGCGTAATCGACAGTCAGGGTCTGGCCGGTCAGCGCGGTCAGCATGGCTTCGCGCTTGGTGAACGGATGCGCCTGTTCCACGGCCTGACGCAGGGAGCTCAGCGCCTCGGCGGATTCGGTGAACAGTTCGCTGATGAATTGCCCGTGGCTGCGCTGGCCGCTGATCGCCAGCAGCATCTCGGCAGCCGGATTCATGTACTCCAGACGCAGATCGGCGTTGAGCAGAATCGTGGCAGTGGTCAGGTTGTCGAGCAGCAAACGGTGCAACGTATCGCTGATAGTCATGTATCTCGTTGACCTCTTTTGGCTCATTGCACGGGGTTGGACCGCAGCGTGCAGGCTCTGATTGGTCTGTGTCGGCGCTTTCGGGGCGCTGATGCGGTGCGTGTACCTCGCCTGTCAGTCACAAAATGCAAGAACCAAACCAAGGCTCCGAAAAGAAGCGTTGATCCCTGCATTTCGGGCATTTTGTGCACCTTCAGCGCCATTCGGGCGCGATCGCAGCCAATTCGTGAACCAAAATGGGATTTTCGGCGGTGCGCTCGTTCAGCTTGTGCACCAATGTGGAGCTTAGTCGCTTGGCAGCCTGCCATCAGAAAAACGGCAGGATGCTGCTTTTCTCTTCAGGCGGCTTGTCCTTGATCGGGCACTCGGGGCGTACGCCGAAATCATCGGTCTGGCAGGGGCGGGCCTGGCGTTTCTGCGCCAGCGAGATGCGCTGCAGGTGGAAAGGCTGGTTGGGCGTGCGTTCCAGAACGCGGCCGTGTTCGTCGATGATTTCCACCGACAGCTGATGAGTGCCACGGTCGATGTTCTTCAGCGCGAACACAGGGCTGCGACCGGGTTCGCCCCACGGCTTGCTGTCCAGCAGCAGGCGGAAGCGGTGGCCCGGCTGCAGCTCGGGATCGCTGCTGACGGTCACGTTCAGATTGCCCTGCACATCGCGAATGGTGTCGTCCGGCTCTGGCGCCAGGATGCGCAGCAACTGATAACGGAACAGCGGCCCGAGCGCCGGTTTGCTGGACGCTTGCGTCGCTTTCTTCGGTGGTTGGGCCATGCGGTTGCTCGGCGCGATCTCGACCTTCTTCGCGTTGCGCCGCGGCTGGTCGGTGAACACCCGATTCCCCTCGGCGTCGATGTAGGTGTAGACCTCGGCCAGCGCGGTCTGGGTCAGCATCAGCAGCAGGCAGATCAGCCAGACAGGTTTAAGGGCGGCCGACATGAACACGCTGCACGGTCAGGTTGACGGTCTGGCTCTGCTGGATTTGTTGCTGGCCCTGCACCACCTGTACGGAAAGGCTGTGCTCGCCCCGGTCCAGTTCCATGACCTGGATACGCGGCACGTTGGTCGGCTGCCCATAGGGTTTGCCGTCGACCAGCAACTGCAACTGATGACCGCTCTGCAAGCGCGGCTGAATCGCCACGCCGACGGTGAACGAACCGTTGTTGGCCCGCAGCGCTTCGCCGTCGGGCAGGTCGGTCAGTTGCAGCACGTCGTAGGCGGCGCTTTGCTGGCCTTGCGTCTGGGTTTGCACGGGAGGCGTCGGCGCGGACGTCACAGGCGCCGTTTCGACGCGGTTGAGCGGCGGCAACTCCACCGCCTGGGCCTTGGTGCCGTCAGGTGGCTGGTTGCTGTAGGCGGTATTGCCATTGGCGTCGGTGTATTTGTAGATCTGCGCAGCGGCGGGCAGCGAAAGCAACAGCAGCGCTAAGGCAAGGCTTTGACGCATGAAGACTCCAGAACGACAACGACGACAGTTGGGTGCCAAGCATAGAGCATTGCAGGCGGGTTCGGCGCGGCACGTGCGGGCGCTGCGTACACGGTCCTGTAGGAGCCGGCTTGCTGGCGAACCCGTCAGGCCTGCCACCAAAGCGGGGAATGACACAACGCATTCGCCAGCAAGCCGGCTCCCACAAAACCGTCGGCATCACAAAAAGCGTGCAATAAAAAAGGCCACCCGAAGGTGGCCTCTTTTCAAATCACCCGGGCGAAGCCGGGCAACTGGATCAGACGCTGTAGTACAGGTCGTATTCCAGTGGGTGCACGAAAGTGCGGACCTTGATTTCTTCTTCCGATTTCAGAGCGATGTAAGCGTCGATGAAGTCGTCGCTGAATACGCCGCCCTTGGTCAGGAATGCACGGCCTTTGTCCAGCTCTTCCAGAGCTTCTTTCAGGCTGCCGCATACTTGCGGGATTTCTGCTGCTTCTTCTGGCGGCAGGTCGTACAGGTTCTTGTCGGCTGCATCGCCTGGGTGGATCTTGTTCTGGATACCGTCCAGACCGGCCATCAGCAGTGCTGCGAAAGCCAGGTACGGGTTGGCAGCCGGATCCGGGAAGCGAGCTTCGATACGACGGCCACGTGGGCTGGAGACGTAAGGAATACGGATCGAAGCCGAACGGTTACGCGCCGAGTAGGCCAGCATGACTGGCGCTTCGAAGCCTGGAACCAGACGCTTGTACGAGTTGGTCGCCGGGTTGGTGAAGCCGTTCAGGGCCTTACCGTGCTTGATGATGCCGCCGATGAAGTACAGAGCGGTGTCGGACAGACCGGCATAGCCTTCGCCAGCGAAGGTGTTCTTGCCGTCTTTGGCGATCGACATGTGAACGTGCATGCCCGAACCGTTGTCGCCGTACAGTGGCTTCGGCATGAAGGTCGCAGTGCGGCCGTAAGCGTCGGCAACGTTGTGAACAACGTATTTCAGGGTCTGAACTTCGTCAGCCTTCTTGACCAGCGTGTTGAATTTCACGCCGATTTCGTTCTGGCCGGCAGTCGCCACTTCGTGGTGGTGAACTTCGACGGTCTGGCCCATTTCTTCCAGTGCGTTGCACATGGCAGTACGGATTTCGTGGTCGTGGTCGACCGGTGGAACCGGGAAGTAGCCGCCTTTGACGCTTGGACGGTGGCCTTTGTTGCCGCCTTCGACGTCCTGGTCAGTCATCCACGAACCTTGTTCGGAGAAGATCTTGAACATGGAGCCGGAGATGTCGGACTTGAACTTGACCGAGTCAAAGATGAAGAATTCTGGCTCTGGACCGACGAATACGGTGTCACCGATACCGGTGGACTTCAGGTATTCCTCAGCGCGGTGAGCGATGGCGCGTGGGTCGCGGTCGTAACCTTGCATGGTCGAAGGTTCGATGATGTCGCAGACCAGGATCAGGGTCGGTTCTTCGGTGAACGGGTCCAGAACGGCGGTTTCGTCGTCCGGCAGCAGGATCATGTCGGAGGCTTCGATGCCTTTCCAGCCTTCGATGGACGAGCCGTCGAACATCTTGCCGACTTCGAAGAAATCGTCGTCCAGAGCATCGCGCGCTGGCATGGTGACGTGCTGCTGCTTGCCTTTGGTGTCCGTGAAGCGCAGATCAATCCACTTAACGTCATGATCTTTGATGAGTTGAACCGACTTCGACATGCTGTCCTCCGGGGTGGATTAGGGCCTGATAGTGGTTGGCCCCTAAATATGGGTGATGCCGGGCGCGATAGTCTGCCAAGGCAACCTGCCTCACAAGGGAGCAATTTGCATGCCAGTGCCCCGTGTTGGGTTTTTAGCGGAAAACAGCGGCTTTTCAGGCGTAAAAGGTCGCATTTGTGAAAATGAACGCACCAATGTGGTGCTCTAGGATTGTATACAGTCCCAAATTGGTGCGCTGATGATCGGCTGCACGATAACTGGTTAAACCTTGAGCAATTTCCGCTATAATCCGCGCCCCCCTTTTTCGACCGGCACCTCGCGCGCTGTTTTTCATGAAACTAATCGTCAAAGTCTTTCCGGAAATCACCATCAAAAGCCGGCCTGTGCGCAAGCGCTTCATCAAGCAGCTGGCCAAGAACATCCGCACCGTGCTCCGTGATCTGGACCCGGCGCTGGTGGTGGATGGCGTGTGGGACAACCTTGAGGTCGAAACGAAGGTCGAGGACCCCAAAGCCCTGCATGAAATGACCGAGCGCCTGAGCTGCATGCCGGGCATCACGCATTTCCTGCAGGTCGACGAATACCCGCTGGGCGACATGGACGACATCTATGAGAAGTGCAAACAGCACTTCGGCCATGAGCTGCCCGGCAAGATCTTTTCGGTGCGCTGCAAGCGCGGCGGCCACCATGACTTCAGTTCCATGGACGTCGAGCGCTATGTCGGCAGCAAACTGCGCCGCGAGTGCGGTGCCGCCGGCATTTCGCTGAAAGAGCCGGAAATCGAGGTGCGGATCGAAATCCGCGACCAGCGCCTGTTCGTGATCCACAGCCAGCACAACAGCATCGGCGGCTACCCGCTGGGCTCGCTGGAGCAGACCCTGGTGCTGATGTCCGGTGGTTTCGACTCCACCGTGGCCGCGTACCACGTCATCCGTCGCGGCCTGATGAGCCACTTCTGCTTCTTCAATCTGGGCGGCCGTGCCCATGAGCTGGGCGTGATGGAAGTGGCGCACTTCCTCTGGAAAAAGTACGCCAGCTCCCAGCGAGTGCTGTTCATCAGCGTACCGTTCGAGGAAGTTCTCGGAGAAATTCTCGGAAAAGTCGACGACAGTCATATGGGTGTCGTTTTGAAGCGTATGATGTTGCGTGCGGCGAGCCAGATGGCCGACCGTCTGGAAATCGATGCGCTGGTGACCGGCGAGGCGATTTCCCAGGTGTCGAGCCAGACCCTGCCGAACCTGTCGGTGATCGACTGTGTGACAGACAAGCTGGTCCTGCGCCCGCTGATCGTCAGTCACAAACAGGACATCATCGACGAGGCCGACCGTATCGGCAGCGGCGCTTTTGCCCGGCACATGCCGGAATACTGCGGCGTCATTTCGGTCAACCCGAAGACTGCCGCCAAGCGCTACCGCGTCGAGCATGAAGAGAAAGAGTTCGACATGGCGATTCTCGAACGTGCCATCGAGAAGGCCCGGCTGGTGCCGATCGATCGCGTGATCGAAGAGCTGGGCCAGGACGTCCAGGTCGAAGAAGTCAGCCAGGCCCTTGCCGGGCAGGTCGTCATCGACATCCGTCACCCGGATGAAGCCGAAGACAACCCGCTGGAACTGGCCGGCATTGAAGTACAAACGTTGCCGTTCTATGCAGTGAACAGCCGTTTCAAGGAACTGGACCCGACGCGCCAGTACCTGCTGTATTGCGACAAAGGCGTCATGAGTCGCCTGCATGCTCATCATCTGCTCAGTGAGGGGCATGCCAATGTGCGCGTTTATCGACCGAGCTAAGTGCCCGGGGCTGTTTGCCTGTGGCTTGCGTCACCGGCCCCCCGACAGCAGTCGTCAGCCGTAACGGCTTTAGCCGGCTCTACCGTTCATAGCTGTCTGCATTCAGGCAGCTCACCGAATCCTCTGATCGAGATACACAAGTGATCGAAAATCTACGCAACATCGCCATCATCGCTCACGTTGACCACGGTAAAACTACCCTCGTCGACAAGCTGCTGCGTCAATCCGGCACCCTGGAGCGCAACGAGCTCAACGACGAGCGCGTGATGGACTCCAACGACCAGGAAAAAGAACGCGGCATTACCATTCTGGCGAAAAACACCGCGATCAACTGGAATGGCTACCACATCAACATCGTCGACACCCCCGGCCACGCCGACTTCGGTGGCGAGGTTGAGCGCGTGATGTCGATGGTCGACTCCGTGCTGCTGCTGGTCGACGCTCAAGACGGCCCGATGCCGCAAACCCGTTTCGTGACCAAGAAGGCCTTCGAAGCCGGTCTGAAGCCTATCGTCGTGATCAACAAGGTCGACCGTCCGGGCGCGCGCCCTGACTGGGTTCTGGACCAGATCTTCGACCTGTTCGACAACCTGGGCGCCACTGACGACCAGCTGGACTTCAAAGTCGTCTACGCCTCGGCCCTGAACGGCATCGCCGGTCTGGACCACACCGACATGGCCGAAGACATGACCCCGCTGTACCAGTCGATCGTCGACAACGTACCCGCGCCGGCCGTTGACCGTGAAGGTCCGTTCCAGATGCAGATCTCCGCTCTGGACTACAACAGCTTCCTGGGCGTCATCGGTGTTGGCCGTATCGCCCGTGGTCGCGTCAAGCCGAACACACCAGTGGTTGCCATCGACGTCGACGGCAAGCGCCGCAACGGCCGTATCCTGAAGCTGATGGGTCACCACGGTCTGCACCGTGTGGACGTCGAAGAAGCCCAGGCCGGTGACATCGTTTGCATCAGCGGCTTTGACGAGCTGTTCATCTCCGACACTCTGTGCGACATCAACACTGTCGAAGCGATGAAGCCACTGACCGTTGACGAGCCGACCGTTTCGATGACCTTCCAGGTCAACGACTCGCCGTTCTGCGGTAAAGAAGGCAAGTTCGTGACTTCCCGTAACATCAAGGAACGTCTGGACAAAGAGCTGCTGTACAACGTTGCACTGCGCGTTGAAGAAGGCGACTCGGCCGACAAGTTCAAGGTCTCCGGCCGTGGTGAGCTGCACCTGTCGGTTCTGATCGAAACCATGCGCCGTGAAGGCTTCGAGATGGCTGTAGGCCGTCCTGAAGTGATCATCCGCGTCAAGGATGGCGTGAAGCAGGAACCGTTCGAAAACGTCACCATCGACATCCCTGAAGAAGCACAGGGCAAGGTCATGGAAGAAATGGGTCTGCGTAAGGGCGACCTGACCAACATGGCGCCGGATGGCAAAGGCCGTGTACGTCTGGAATACAACATTCCAGCCCGTGGTCTGATCGGTTTCCGTAACCAGTTCCTGACCCTGACCTCCGGTGCAGGCATCCTGACCTCGATCTTCGACCGTTACGACACCATGAAGTCGGGCGACGTATCGGGCCGTCAGAACGGCGTTCTGGTTTCGGTCGAAACCGGCAAGGCACTGACCTACTCCCTGGAAACCCTGCAGGCTCGCGGCAAGCTGTTCATCGAGCACGGTCAGGACATCTACAACGGTCAGATCATCGGTCTGAACAGCCGTGACAACGACCTGGGCGTGAACCCGACCAAAGGCAAGAAGCTCGACAACATGCGCGCTTCGGGCAAGGACGAGGTCATCGCTCTGGTTCCGCCAGTTCGCCACACTCTGGAACAGGCTCTGGAATTCATCCAGGACGACGAGCTGTGCGAAGTGACTCCTAAGTCGATCCGTCTGCGCAAGAAGATCCTCGACGAAGGCGAGCGTACCCGCGCTGCCAAGAAAGCCAAGGCGTGATCTAGCCCCGGCTGAATGAAAACGCCCCCGGTCGAAAGGCCGGGGGCGTTTTTGTTTGTGCGGCGGGTAAAAAGGACGGGTGCGTTTACTGTGGGAGCGAATTCATTCGCGAGACGGTGGTGCCTGTTCCACATGACGATCAGGCTTTGAATTCGGCCCGGACGGGCGTAGGAGCGCAGCTTGCTCGCGATCTGCCGGGAACCGGCAGTAAATTTGAACGATGCGGTCCGCCTGATAAATCCGGGATTCCGAATTGACTGCCGCTGCGCGCCAGATCGCGAGCAAGCTACGCTCCTACGCCTTTGGCAGAAGCATTGCGAGTAAGTACTTAGAACTTCAGCGGCACCCGGCCGGAGTTGTCGTTCAGCGTGCCGCTGGCCTGGCGCTCGACCGGCTTGGGCTTGTACGCGCAGTAACCCGGGCGCGGGCCGATTTTCGGGTGGTTGCGGCAGGTGTCCGGGCGCTTGTCGTAGATGGTGCACAGCCGGCTCTTGCGATCCAGATACAGGCAGTCGTTGTTGCTCATGCGCTGCAGGGTGAAGATCCCGGTCTTCTGGTTGAAGCGCTCGACGATGCCTTCTTTCTGCAGACGCTTGGCGATGTTCTTCGGGTTATCGCCCTGCTCGAACTCGTCGACGATGCCGATGCGGATCAGGTCCTTGATCTTGGTTTCCACCGGCAGCGTGCAGCAGCTGGACATGCAGCCTCCGCACATGTGGCTGGCGTATTTCTGCCAGGTCTCCAGGCGGTCGATTTCTGCGGCGGCGATCAGGGTGGGTTTCATGGCGATGTGCTTCCGGGGGTGTATCGGGCGCGCGATCATACCGGGCCGCGCGGATTTCCCCTATCGCAAAATGCACGATTCGACTACCGGCTACCCTATTGGCCTGCCACGGCTTCGCAATACAGGGCGAGTAAGGTGGCGCGACGGCAAAATCGAGGACATTTCCATGCAACACGCTGAACAGATGGTCAACGCGGTATTTGACCTGTACGTGCAACGCGGCAGCGACGATTACATCGGCGAGCCGGTGTCACAGATCGAGCACATGTCCCAGGCGGCGCAACTGGCGCTGCTGGAAGGCTATGACGACGAGGTGGTGCTGGCCGCGTTCTTCCACGACATCGGCCATATCTGCGGGCATGACCCGGAAGCGGCGAGCATGGGCGGTTATGGCGTCGCCAGCCACGAGCGGGTCGGCGCCGATTACCTGCGCAAGTGCGGTTTCAGCGAGCGGGTGGCGAAGCTGGTCGAATACCACGTCCAGGCCAAGCGCTACCTGACCCTGCGCCAGCCGGACTACTACGCCCGCCTCAGCGAAGCCAGCCGCCGCACCCTGGAATATCAGGGCGGCGTGATGACCGACGCCGAAGCAGACGCCTTCGAACGCGACCCGCTGTGCAGCATCAGCCTGCGCATGCGCCAGTGGGATGAAATGGCCAAGGAAATGAACGTGCCGGTGGTGGATATGGAGATGCTGAAGGGCAAGGCGTTGGCGCTTCTTGCCGCCTGACCCCGGCAGACACCGCCCCTGTAGGAGCTGGCTTGCCCTGCGACCGGCGGGGAACCCGTCGTAAATCCGGCAAACGCGGTGTGTCAGCTAGACCGCGTGCGCAGAATTTACGACTGCTTCGCAGCCGGTCGCAGGGCAAGCCAGCTCCTACAGGGGGCTGCGTTTCAAATCAGAACGGACGCTGCCAGCACCTCCACCTGCTCCTGCCTTTCGGCATGGTTCAACTTCGCATGGGGATTGAGCGACGACCACTGCGGATGCGCCCGTGCCTTGTGCAACGGTTCGGGCAGTTTGCCTTCGCGCCAGGTCTTGTCCTGCGGGGTGTCCAGTTTGATGCTGTCCATCGCCGCATGGCCGCGGGCTTCCAGCGCCTGCAGCAATTGCCGCTGACGCAAGGCCAGCAGGCGCAGCACCGCATCGTCGACAGTCAATTCGCGCTGGCCCTTGAGCTTGCCAAGCAGGCGTCCGCCGTAACTGCGCGCGGTCTGCAATGCGCCACCGGCAATCGCCCCGACCAGCGCCGCCGCGCCCAGGGTAATGCCGCCAACCAGCAGATCGACCCCGGCACCCGCCGCCGCGCCAGCCGCAATGCCGCTTCCGACCCGCACACCCAGCAATTTCAGGGTTTCCGGATTGAACAGATCATCGCCCCAGCGGCCATCCAGCAACGGCAAATCACTGGCTGACGCATCTTCGCGGCGGAACGCATACAGCTTGAGCAACGCCTCGACGCAGCGTTGCTCGCGCTGGCGCACCGCCTTGCGCAGTTCTTCGATAGCGCTCTGCACCTGAGCCGATTCGGTGGCGACGCTGCGTCGGCACGCTGCGCAATCGAGCAGCAATTCGGCAATCAGCCGCGCCGCGCTCTGTCGACGGACTTCGCGCTGGGCCTGCTGATCGGCGACCAGCCGCTCCAACTGTCCGCGCGCGCTCTCCAATAGCAGAGCGAGGCTTTCATACAGCCGCCGCTCGCCATCTTCTGGCGGCGCCACACTGTCGAAACGCACCAGCGCATGCAGACCCAGCCGGGCCAGCGCTTCGCGCCAATCGTTCTCCCGGTGCTGCGCACTGCTGACGAAATTCAGCACCGGCAACAGTGGCTTGCCGCAACTGGCGAGCACGGCCAGTTCGTCGCGGTATTTGGCGAGCACCGGCTCGCGAGCATCGATCACGTACAGGCCGGCATCCGACGCCAACAACTGGCGCAACACCTTGGCTTCCTGTTCGAAGCGCTGACGTGCCTCGCTGCCGTCGAGAAAACGCGCCAGCCGCGCCGGGCCGTCGAGGCGTTCGCCGGGGCGATCCAGCCGCTCCAGATAGTCGAGCAGAGCGATGGCGTCTTCCAGGCCGGGCGTGTCGTACAGCTCCAGCAAGGCTTCGCCGTCCACCGACAGCCGTGCGCCTTCGACGTGGCGCGTGGTGCTGGGCCGGTGCGATACCTCGCCGAAACCGACGTCACGGGTCAGCGTGCGCAGCAGCGATGTCTTGCCGACATTGGTGTGGCCGACCACGGCCAGGGTCAGTGGTCGCCGGGAAGTGTCAGTCATGGCCCGTCTCCAGCCAGCTCAGCGGTGCGCTGTCAGCCCAGTCCAGGTGCAATTGCTGCAGGGCGGCGTGCCAGTCGCCGAGGCGGTCGGCGTCCAGCGCCTGGCCGGTGGGCGCGGGCAGCAGCCAGATGCGTGTCGCCGTGGCGCAGCGGGCCAACTCGGCAATCAGCGCCAGGCTGCCGCGGTCCGGCGAGCGGCGCGGGTCACAGGCGATGGCCAGGCGTGCCGGGGGATAACGGGTCAGTTGGTCGAGCAGACTGCGCCGGGATTCGCGGCTGTCGAGAATGCCGGCATCGGCCACACCGTTGGGCAACGAAGGCGGCCACGGGCGCTGATCGTCCAGTTCGATGGCGACCAGCAGCGCGCCTTCGCTGGCGCTGGCCGCCGGGCCGGTTTCCACCTGGTGCAGTTGCGCGGGGGCGGCGTCGTTGATGCCCAGTCGCTCGCTGCTCGGCATCAGCCGCTCACGCAATTCGGCAAAGCCGGGCTGGTTCAGGTCCAGCGTCAGGCGTTTACGCCCTGCACGCCAGCGGCTGTAGCAGAGCAGCGTCAGCAACAGGCGCGGCAGAATGCCATAGACCACCAGCACGCCGACCAGCCAGGCCGCCCAGGTCTGCCGGGCGTTTTCGATGGCCACCACGCTGTCGCCACTGGCGCGGATCATTTCGCTGTCGGGCACGCTGAAACCGAGCAGGCCCGGCAGGGCGCCAAGGCCGCGGGTCAGGGCGACGAAGGTGTCGCCGCCGAGAATCGTGGTTTCCCAGACAAACCCGTAGCGCCGGGTTGCCATCAGCAACAGCAGCAACGTCAGGGCGCTGAGCAGGGCGAGCAACCACAGGCCGTTGACGCAGGTGCCGAGCACCCAGCGATTCAGGCGTTTGCGTTGCAGCAGCAGAAGCAGCGCGGGTGCCAGTTGTGCAGCCTGTGCGTCGCGGGCGAGCTTTTCGCTCAGCCACAACCAGAGGCGGCCGAGGCTGGCAGTGCTGTCGCCGGCGAAGATCAGGCCCAGCGCCCAGCCGATCAACAGAATCAGATTCAGGCCCAGCAGGCTGCCCAACGCCCAGAACACATTGACCGGGGTCTGTCCGTCGCCCAATGCGGCAAAGGCCAGCCCGGCGCCGCTGAGCACGGCAAATGCCGCCAGCGCCAGCAAGGCCAGGCGTGCGCCGGACTTCCAGTGATGCAAAGCGGCAAGCATGCCGTCGCGGTCAGCCAGCCACAGGGCGCGGCTTTTGATACGGGTCAGCAGGTCGCCACCCTGAGCGCGGGCGCGGCGGCAGGCTTCCTGGTCTTCAAGGGCGCCGGCATGGTTTTCGCGCAGGCGGATGGCTTCGGTCAGCCACAATTCGTCGAGCGGGGTCAGTGCAGTCACGCGGTGTCTCGTTGGTGAAGTCATAGGTGAGCATAACCGCTGTGCTTGAAATCGCGCAGGTCGGTGGCTTGTGGCGCTTTGACAATCGCTATCGCGAGCAAGCTCACTCCTACAATGAACGGTGTGACCCCTGTAGGAGTGAGCTTGCTCGCGATGACGTCAATTCAGGCGACGCGTTTTACATGCACGCAAAGAAGGGTCTGCTATCCTCGCCGCCATGAAAAAACATCTCCCCCTCAGCCTGATCGCGGCCCTCGCGGAAAACCGTGTCATCGGCGTCGACAACTCCATGCCCTGGCACCTGCCGGGGGATTTCAAGTACTTCAAGGCCACCACGCTGGGTAAGCCGATCATCATGGGTCGCAAGACCTGGGATTCGCTGGGTCGGCCATTGCCGGGCCGGTTGAATCTGGTGGTCACTCGCCAGACGGATTTACAGCTGGAAGGCGCCGAAGTCTTCACCTCGCTGGAGGCTGCGGTCGAACGCGCCGAGCAGTGGGCGACCGAGCAGGGCGTCGACGAAGTGATGCTGATCGGTGGTGCGCAGCTCTATGCGCAAGGCCTTGCCGACGCCGACCGCTTGTACCTGACCCGCGTGGCATTGAGTCCGGAAGGCGATGCCTGGTTCCCGGAATTCGATGAGGCCGTGTGGAAGCGCGTGTCCAGCACGGAAAACCCGGCGGTGGATGACAAGCCGGCGTACAGCTTTGAGGTGTGGGAGCGGGGTTGAGCGAATTCCCTGTAGGAGCTGGCTTGTCCTGCGACCGGCTGCGCAGCAGTCGTAAACCCTGACGACTATGCAGTCCTGACACACCGCGTTTACCGGTTTTACGACGGGTTCCCCGCCGGTCGCAGGACAAGCCAGCTCCTACAGGTGATCTACGTTCGCTGTAACAAATATGTCGCTTTTACGTCATCTGTCGCGAATGGCTCGCGACATGACGCCTACAGAACGGGTACGGTCGCTGACGCATTAAAACAGTAATGGCTTTTTGTTACGGTCCATCCTCGAATTCGAATTGGGGGAGGACATCGTTATGAAGCTCGTACCAAAACTGTTGGCCGCTGCCGTCTGTCTGGGCCTTGCCGGTCAGGCGTTTTCCACCGATCTCAAGCATTGGCCGGAGCCTGCCGCCAAGCAGCTGAACGCGATGATTGCGGCGAATGCCAACAAGGGCAATTTCGCCGTTTTCGACATGGACAACACCAGCTACCGCTTCGACCTTGAAGAGTCGCTGCTGCCGTTCATGGAAAACAAAGGGCTGATCACCCGCGACAAGCTCGATCCGTCCCTCAAGCTGATCCCGTTCAAGGACACCGCTGACCACAAGGAAAGCCTGTTCAGCTACTACTACCGTCTCTGCGAAATCGACGACATGGTCTGCTACCCATGGGTGGCGCAAGTGTTCTCCGGCTTCACCCTCAAGGAACTCAAGGGCTACGTCGACGAACTGATGGCGTCCGGCAAGCCGGTCAAGAGTACCTATTACGACGGTGATGCGGTGAAGAGCATCGAGGTGCAGCCGCCGAAGGTCTTCACCGGCCAGACCGAGCTGTACAACAAGCTGATGGAGAACGGCATCGAGGTCTACGTGATGACCGCCGCCTCCGAAGAGCTGGTGCGCATGGTCGCCTCCGATCCGAAGTACGGCTACAACGTCAAACCGCAGAACGTCATCGGCGTGACCACGCTGCTGAAGAATCGCGAGACCGGCGAACTGACCACCGCACGCAAGCAGATCAGCGCCGGCAAGTATGACGAGAAGGCCAACCTCGGCCTGGAACTGACCCCGTACCTGTGGACCCCGGCGACCTGGATGGCCGGCAAGCAGGCGGCGATCCTGACCTACATCGATCAGTGGAAAAAACCGGTGCTGGTCGGCGGCGACACCCCGAGCAGCGACGGCTATATGCTGTTCCACAGCGTCGACGTCAATAAGGGCGGCATCCACCTGTGGGTCAACCGCAAGGACAAGTACATGACCCAGCTCAACGGCATGATGAAGACCAACGCCGAAGCCCAGGCCAAGGAAGGTTTGCCGGTGACGGCGGACAAGAACTGGGTGATCGTCAAGCCGGATGAGATTCAGTAAGCCGCTGACACAAGACCTGTAGGAGTGAGCTTGCTCGCGATGGCGTCGTGCCAATCAGCGGATTCATCCCTGAAAGACCGCAATCGCGAGCAAGCTCACTCCTACAACGGGGTGGGGTGTCATGTCGGTGAGCGGGGCAAATCCACAATCGCCTCCAACCCGCCGCTGTCCTTGTTGCGCAGTTGCAGGCGTCCGTCGTGGGCCGCCGCCACGGTGTGGGCGATGCTCAGGCCCAGACCGTAACCGCCGGTGCCGGCGTTGCGCGAGCTTTCCAGTCGGAAGAACGGCTCCACCACTTGTTCCAGCTGATCCTCCGGAATCCCCGGCCCCTGATCGGCAATCACGATGCGCAGCCGCTCCGGCTGGTCCTCGATAAAAATGTCGGCCTGATGCCCGTAGCGAATGGCGTTCTCCAGCAGGTTCTGCACACAACGTTTCAGGCTGCGCGCATAGGCCGGTAGCGGCTGCTGCGCCGTGCCGTGCAGCGTCACTTGCGCGTGCATGTCCTGAAAGTCGGCTTGCAGGCTTTGCAGCAGGGCGTTGATGTCGACGTTCTGCCGGGGCTCGTTGATCTCGCCGCTGCTGACGAACTCCAGGGTCGCCGAGACCATGTTTTCCATGTCGTCCAGATCGCTGCGGAAACGCTCCTTGGCCGCTTCGTCCTGAAGCATTTCCGTGCGCAGACGCAGGCGCGTGATCGGCGAGCGCAGGTCGTGGGAAATCGCTGCGAGGAAGCGTGTGCGCTCGCGCAGGTTGGCGATCAGGCGCTGCTGCATGCTGTTGAAGGCGCGGGCGGCACGGCGCACTTCCAGCGGGCCGTCCAGAGCCAGCGGCGGGCGCTTGATGTCGCGGCCCAGGGCCTGGGCGGCGTTGGTCAGTTCGGTCAGCGGGCGGATCGCCAGACGCACTGCCAGCAGCACGATGATGGTCAGCAGAATGATCCGCACCAGATAGATGCGCAGGAAGTAATCGAACATCACCTGCAACGGCGTGAGGCTGGTCCAGCCCTGATCTTCGCGGGCGCGGACCTGCAGCCAGCGGCCATCCGGCAATTTCAGCTCAATATTGAACATGCCCGCCGCCGGGCTTGCGCCGAACAGCGTGCTCATGCCGGCCGCGTTGCCCTGATCATCGAGCAGCGACAGGTGCAGCAGGCGCAGGTCGCTGGAGATCCCGGTACGCTGCGCGATCACGTTGTGCAGCAGGCGCTCGGTGGCGAGGTCCGCGCTGCTCAGTTTTTCAGTGCGTGCGGTCGGAGTGTCGATGAATTGCAGGCGGAAATCAGGGGTGTTCAGATGCCCGATAAAGCCATTGGTGTGGGTCGGCTCGATACTGATGACGCGCACGATATCGGCCAGCCGGCTGGCGATCAGGCGCGTCGGAATCTCCAGCACCTGACTGTGGCGCACGTCGTACCAGATGCTGCTGGTGGCGATCTGCGCAGCGATCATGCCGGCGACCAGAATGATCACCAGTCGGCCGTACAGCGTGCGCGGCCAGAGTCTCACGATGCACTCGTGACGGCAGTCGCGGTGAGCATGTAGCCCTCGTTGCGCACGGTCTTGATCAGGGCAGGGTCGAGTTGCTGGCGCAGACGGCTGACGCAGACATCGATGGAGCGGTCGAACGGCGTGCTGTTCTTCTCGAACACATGGTTGAGCAGGAAGTCGCGGCTCAGCGGCCGGTTCGGGTGCTGCAGCAACAGACGCAGCACGCGGTAATCGGAGTTGCCGAGGCTGATCACCAGCCCGTCCGGCGACAGCACCTGACGCGCGCGGGTGTCGAGCGTCCAGCCGTCGAAACTCACGCTCGGCGTTTCATCGACCCGCGCCCGCTCCGGGAAGCTCTGCGCCCGACGCAGCACCACCTTGATCCGCACCAGCAGTTCCCGAGGGTCGAATGGCTTGGGCAGGTAATCGTCGGCGCCGATTTCCAGGCCGACGATACGGTCGATCAGGCTGCCACGGGCGGTCAGCATGATCACCGGGGTGTTGGAGGTGGTGCGCAGTTCGCGGCACAGGCTCAGGCCGTCTTCGCCGGGCAGCATCAGGTCGAGGACGATCAGGTCGATGACGTTCAACTCAAGGCGGCGACGCATTTCCTTGCCGTCGCAGGCGGTCGAGGTCAGGTAACCGGCATCGCGCAGGTAATCGGCGAGCAGTTGGCGGATTTCCGGATCGTCATCGACGATCAACACATGATCTTGCTTGGACATAGAGGGACGTCGTGCCTGTGCTGTGTCTGTAGCTCGGTGAAGTGGCAGCCCTGCCAAAAGATCGTTCGCGCCGGTCTGCCGAGGCTCTGGTATCCGAAAAGCCGACCGGCGGGCGGAGCAAATGTAATGGAATGTTGTGAGCGGCGTTTTCCTGCACCGCCAATACAAAGTCGCGCCGTCCCGGGCAGGGCGGCTCTTTAAACTGGCCGGTGTAAATGCGAGTCATTGTAATCTGGAGACGTGCGTGTTCAAACCTTTCCTCTCGATACGGGCCGCCGCCGCGCTGGCCCTGCTGCTGGGCGCCTGTCTGGGCCAGGTATCCACGGCCTCGGCCAAAGAAGTCACCGACGTGCTGGGCCGCAAGGTCACGGTTTCGGACAACGTCCAGCGCGTGGTGCTGGGCGAAGGCCGGCTGATTTCAGTGTTCGCCCTGCTGGACCGCGACGCGCCGTTCAAGCGCATCGTCGGCTGGCAGGCTGACCTGAAAAAGCTCGACCCCAATACCTATAACGCTTACGCGGCGAAATTCCCTGCCGTGGCGAAGATTCCGCTGATCGGTCAGGCCTCGGAACAAAGCGTCAGCGCCGAAGAAATCCTCAGCCTCAAACCGGATCTGGCGGTGTTCAGCATTTCCGGCCACGGCCCGACCGAACACAGCCCGGTGGCTGACACGCTGGCGGCTGCCGGCATTCCGGTGCTGTTCGTCGACTTTCGCATCAAGCCCGTCGAGGGCACCCGCACCAGCATGATGGCGCTGGGTCGTGCCTTGGGGCGCGACAAGGAGGCCGCGGCCTATATCGACTTCTACGATCAGCACCTCAAGCACGTGATCGACACCGTGGGTACGGTCGAAGACAGCCAGCGCCCGAGCGTGTTCCTCGAACTGCTGGCCGGTGCCTGGCAGGCGCCGGGGCACACCACCGGCAAGAGCGGTCTGGGCGAAGTGATCAAGTTGGTGGGCGGACGTAATATCGCGGAAGGCGTGGTGCCGGGCGCGCTGGGCGACGTCAGCGTCGAATACGCGCTCAAGGCCGATCCGGACGTGTACATCGCCACCGGCAACCACGAGCCCGGCCTGCTGCTGGGCGCCGGCGTGCAGAAAGCGCCGGCCGACGCCGCGTTCGCGAAAGTGCTGGCCCGTCCCGAGTTCAAGGACCTGCGGCCGATCCGCGACGGCCAGGCCCATGGCCTGTGGCATGACTTCTACAACTCGCCCTACAACATCCTGGCGATCGAAGCGCTGGCCAAGTGGATCAACCCGGCGAAATTCCGGGACCTCGATCCGCAGCAGACCATGGCCGAGCTGAACAAGCAGTTCCTCGACACGCCGCTGGCCGGTCAGTACTGGATCGATCAAGCGAAGTGACTTCTCAAGCGCAGGGCCTGCCGGACAGCGTGCCGGCCGGTCTGGAAGCCGCCACCCGTGGCTATCGCCGCTTGCTGGCGCGACGGTTCGGTCTGCTGTCGCTGCTGACCGTCGTGCTGGTGCTGGCGGTGCTCATCGACCTGACCACCGGCCCGTCGGGCATGAGCCTCGGCACTTTGCTCGACGGCATGCTGCACCCTGAGCATCTGCCACTGACCGACCGGGTGATCATCTGGAACGTGCGCCTGCCGTACGCGCTGATGGCGGTGCTGGTGGGTTGCGCGTTGTCGCTGGCCGGGGCCGAGATGCAGGCCATCCTCAATAATCCGCTGGCGAGTCCGTTTACCCTCGGCGTGTCGTCGTCGGCGGCGCTGGGCGCGTCGCTGGTGATCGTGTTTCCGGTGTCGGTCAGCTGGCTGTCGGGCAATGCGCTGGTGTCGTTGTCGGCGTTCGTCTTTGCCTGCGCTTCGGTGTTTTTACTGCAAGCGATGTCGCGGCTGCGCGGCGCGGGTGTCGAGAGTCTGGTGCTGTTCGGCATTGCCCTGGTGTTCAGTTGCAACGCGCTGGTGGCGCTGCTGCAACTGGTCGCCACCGAAGACGTGCTGCAACAACTGGTGTTCTGGAGCCTGGGCAGCGTGGCGCGGGCCAACTGGGAAAAACTCGGCATGCTGGCGCTGGTGCTGGTCGTGGTGATGCCGATGTCGTTTGCGGCTTCGTCACGCATGACCCTGCTGCGCATGGGTGAAGACCGCGCCCAGAGCTTCGGTATAGACGTGCGCCGTCTGCGCCTGTTTTCCCTGCTGCGCATCAGCCTGTTGTCGGCCACCGCCGTGGCGTTTGTCGGCACCATCGGCTTCATTGGTCTGGTCGGCCCGCACATCGCGCGGATTCTGGTCGGCGAAGATCAACGCTTTCTGCTGCCGGCCAGTGCCATCGTCGGCGCCTTGCTGCTGTCGCTGTCGTCGATTGCCAGCAAGCTGATCATGCCCGGCGTCATCGTGCCGGTGGGCATCGTCACTGCATTGGTCGGCGTGCCGATTTTCGTGGTGCTGGTGTTCAAGCGCGGGAGGCAGCTATGAGTGGGCTGATCGTCAGCCAGGCGCGGGTCGGGTATGGACGCCGGGAAGTGGTGCGCGGCCTGTCGTTGCCGGAATTGCAGCCGGGGACGGTGACCGCATTGATCGGTCCCAACGGTGCTGGCAAGTCGACCCTGCTGCGGGCCATCGCCGGGCTGGAAAAGATGCACGGCGACATCAGCCTGCAAGGGCGCTCGCTGAAGGCGGTGTCCATCGCCGAGCGCGCCCGGCTGATCACCTACATGCCGCAGAACCTGCCGCCGGGTCTGTCGTTGAGCGTGCTGGAAAGCGTGGTCGCGGCGTTGCGCGTCAGTAGCTTCGACGGTGTGCCGTTGTCCAGCGAGGCGTGTCTGCGCGAGGCGTATCGCGCACTGGAGCGCATCGGCATCAGCCATCTGGCCGATCATCTGTTGAACGGCCTGTCGGGCGGTCAGCGGCAACTGGTCAGCCTGGCGCAACTGATCGCGCGCAAGCCGAAGGTGATGCTGCTGGACGAGCCGACCAGCGCGCTGGACCTCAATTACCAGTTGAAAGTCATGGCCTGCGTGCGCGACATGGTTCGCGAGCATCAGTTGATCGCCGTGGTGGTGCTGCACGACATCAGCCTGGCGGCGCGGCATGCCGACCAGATCGCCGTGCTGCGCGACGGACAACTGTTCGCCCATGGCCCGGCGGGGAACATCCTCAATGCCGGTTTGCTGGCCAATGTGTACGGCGTGCAGGGGCGGGTGGAATATTGCTCGCAGGGCACGATTCAGGTGCTGGTGGATGGGGCGTTGCCCTGAGCGCAGACCCGTGTAGGAGCTGGCTTGTCCTGCGACCGGCGACGGAGTCGTCGTAAAATCTGGCGACTATGCAATTCTGATACACCGCATTTACAGGATTTACGACTGCTGCGCAGCCGGTCGCGGGACAAGCCACGCTCCTACAGGGGATCGCGGTGTGTCCACAACAAAAAAGCCCGGCATCGCTGCCGGGCTTTTTGTTTGTCGCACTCGGGCCGCTTATGGCACCAGTTTGTCCAGCAGTGCCTTGTCACGTACCGCGCCCTTGTCGGCGCTGGTCGCCAGCAGGGCGTAAGCCTTGAGGGCGGTGGTGACTTTGCGCGGACGCGCTTCGACCGGTTTCCAGCCTTTCTTGTCCTGCTCGGCACGGCGCGCCGCCAGCTCTTCGTCAGAGACCAGCAGGTTGATGCCACGGTTCGGGATGTCGATCAGCACCTTGTCGCCATCGCGCACCAGACCGATTGCACCGCCGGCAGCCGCTTCTGGCGAAGCGTGGCCGATGGACAGGCCGGAAGTGCCGCCGGAGAAACGACCGTCGGTCAGCAGCGCACAGGCTTTGCCCAGACCCTTGGATTTCAGGTACGAGGTCGGGTAAAGCATTTCCTGCATGCCCGGGCCGCCTTTCGGGCCTTCGTAACGGATGATCACGATGTCGCCGGCCTTCACTTCGTCGGCGAGGATGCCGCGTACCGCGCTGTCCTGGCTTTCAAAGATTTTCGCGTTGCCTTCGAAGACATGGATCGACTCGTCGACGCCGGCGGTTTTCACCACGCAGCCGTCCAGCGCGATGTTGCCGTACAGCACGGCCAGACCGCCCTCCTGCGAGTAGGCATGCTCGACACTGCGGATGCAGCCGTTTTCACGGTCGTCATCCAGGGTTTCCCAACGGGTCGACTGACTGAATGCAACCTGGGTCGGGATACCGGCAGGGCCAGCCTTGAAGAAGGTGTGCACCGCTTCGTCGTCGGTCTGGGTGATGTCCCACTTGGCGATGGCTTCTTCCATCGACGGCGAGTGTACGGTCGGCAGATCGGTGTGCAGCAGGCCGCCACGGGCCAGCGAGCCGAGGATGCTGAAGATGCCGCCGGCGCGGTGCACGTCTTCCATGTGGTACTTCTGGATATTCGGCGCGACCTTGCACAGTTGCGGCACTTTGCGCGACAGACGGTCGATGTCGCGCAGGTCGAAGGCGACTTCGGCTTCCTGGGCAGCGGCCAGCAGGTGCAGGATGGTGTTGGTCGAACCGCCCATGGCGATGTCCAGGGTCATCGCGTTTTCAAAGGCCTTGAAGTTGGCGATGTTGCGCGGCAGCACCGACTCGTCGCCGTCACGGTAGTAGGTCTGGCACAGCTCGACGATGCGACGGCCAGCACGCAGGAACAGCTGCTCGCGGTCGGCGTGGGTCGCCAGGGTCGAACCGTTGCCCGGCAGGGCCAGGCCCAGGGCTTCGGTCAGGCAGTTCATCGAGTTGGCGGTGAACATGCCGGAGCACGAACCGCAGGTCGGGCAGGCGCTGCGCTCGTATTCGGCGACTTTCTCGTCGGAAGCCGACGAGTCGGCGGCGATGACCATCGCGTCGACCAGGTCCAGGCCGTGGCTGGCCAGTTTGGTCTTGCCGGCTTCCATCGGGCCGCCGGAGACGAAGATCACCGGGATGTTCAGGCGCAGGGCGGCCATCAGCATGCCGGGGGTGATCTTGTCGCAGTTGGAGATGCAGACGATGGCGTCGGCGCAGTGGGCGTTGACCATGTATTCGACGGAGTCGGCGATGATCTCGCGGCTCGGCAGCGAATACAGCATGCCGTCGTGGCCCATGGCGATGCCGTCATCCACGGCGATGGTGTTGAATTCCTTGGCGACGCCGCCGGCTCTTTCGATCTCGCGAGCGACCAGTTGGCCCAGGTCTTTCAGGTGCACGTGGCCCGGCACGAACTGGGTGAACGAGTTGGCGATGGCGATGATCGGCTTCTTGAAGTCTTCATCCTTCATGCCCGTGGCACGCCACAGAGCGCGGGCACCGGCCATGTTGCGGCCGTGGGTAGACGTTTTCGAACGGTAATCAGGCATTGGAGCACTCCGGCTAATCGGCTAATCAAATAAGGGAGTGAGCTTCTAGTGACGTCGTGTGCAAAAGGCAGTGACCGGATTGCCGCGAAGAAACCGAAACGACACGGGATCACCGGAACGTTCGGCCTGAGCTCATAAACCCGCCGGGGGATGACTGGCGATGAATAGCGCTGATTCTACACCTGTGAGGGCGTGAGGGAATGCCGGAAATCGGCAGGCTTGAAGCATTGTAGGAGTGAGCTTGCTCGCGATAGCGTCAGACTTATCAACTCTGTGGTGCCTGTCTTGGCCCCATCGCGAGCAAGCTCACTCCTACAGGTTGATACGGGCACTCCCCGACACATCTGGAATTTCATGTTTGCGCGATAGCTTCGCTGCTGCCCTAGTCTCGAACAGACAGTGCAGAAACAGAGGCAGCAGGATGCTGGATTTTCCACGCGGCAAATCGTTACGTGACGGGCGTTTTTCACAAACGGGGCAGATTTATCTCATTACTTCAGTTGTCCAGAATCGCGAGCCAATATTCGGCGACTGGAGGTTGGGGCGTCTGGTCGTGGATGAGTTCCGCACGGCTCAAGACGCAGGTGCAGCGGATTCATTGGCGTGGGTGGTCATGCCGGACCATTTTCATTGGCTAATGGAATTGAAGGGCTGTCGATTGGCGCCGTTAGTCCAGCGCATAAAGTCCCGCAGCGCCCGAGCGATCAACCGCAGGCGTAGTCAGCACAGACAGCTTTGGCAAAGAGGTTTTCATGACCGTGCGTTAAGGCGAGAGGAGGACCTTGTAAAAATGGCCAGATACGTCGTGGCAAATCCATTGCGGGCCGGGTTGGTGAGCAAGATCGGCGATTATCCGTTGTGGGATGCGGTGTGGCTTTGAAAAGAGCATCGTCCGGATGCGGCCCAGATCAAGCTCACTCCTACAGGTCCTGCGTAAAACTTGTAGGAGCGCGCTTGCCCGCGATAGCGTCAATTCAAACGCCACAGCCCTCAGCTATTCGGCAGCAACCGGCAGGTGATGCTCTTGATGTAGCGGGTTTCCGGGATGGCCGGGTGGACTGGGTGGTCCGGGCCCTGGCCGCCGCGTTCCAGCAGCTGGATGTTGCGGTCCAGGTGGCGGGCGCTGGTCAGCAGGATGTTTTGCAGGTCGTCTTCCGGCAGGTGCATCGAGCAGGATGCGCTGACCAGGATGCCGTCCTTGCTGAGCAGGCGCATGGCCTGTTCGTTGAGGCGGCGGTAGGCGCCTTCGCCGTTTTTCAGGTCTTTCTTGCGTTTGATGAACGCTGGCGGGTCGGCGACGATCACGTCGAAACGCTCTTCGGCGGCTTTCAGCTCTTTCAGGGCTTCGAACACGTCGCCTTCAACGCAGGTGACTTTCTCGGCAAAGCCGTTCAACGCGGCGTTACGCTCCACGCCATCCAGGGCGAAGCCCGAGGCGTCGACGCAGAACACTTCGCTGGCACCGAACGCACCGGCCTGTACGCCCCAGCCACCGATGTAGCTGAACAGGTCCAGCACGCGCTTGCCTTTGACGTACGGCGCCAGACGCGCGCGGTTCATGCGGTGGTCGTAGAACCAGCCGGTTTTTTGGCCTTCCATCACCGGCGCTTCGAACTTCACGCCGTTTTCTTCCAGTGCGACCCATTCCGGCACCACGCCGAACGCGGTTTCCACGTAGCGGTTGAGGCCTTCTGCGTCACGGGCAGCGGAGTCGTTCTTGAGCAGGATACCGCTCGGCTTGAGCACTTGAATCAGCGCCGCCAGCACGTCGTCCTTGTGTTCTTCCATGGTCGCCGAAGCCAGTTGCACCACCAGAATGTCGCCGAAACGGTCGACCACCAGGCCCGGCAGCAGGTCGGAATCACCGTAGACCAGGCGGTAGAACGGCTTGTCGAACAGGCGCTCGCGCAGCGACAGGCAGACGTTGAGACGATGCACCAGCAGCGATTTGTCCAGCGGCAGCTTGATGTCGCGGGACAGCAGGCGTGCGCAGATCAGGTTGTTCGGGCTCATCGCCACGATCCCCAGCGGCTTGCCACTGGACGTCTCCAGCAGGGCCTGGGCCCCGGCGGCAAAGCCGTGCAGCGGGGTGGCGGCCACGTCGATTTCGTTGCTGTAGATCCACAGGTGGCCGGCGCGCAGGCGACGGTCGGCGTTGGGCTTGAGGCGCAAGCTGGGCAGGGACATGACGTCGCTCCGGAAAAAAAGAGCGGGATTATACCTTTGTGATCTGCGCCGCGCTGAATTAACCGGCTGCCGGTCGGTCGGACTTCAAGAAGGATCCAACGGTTGTCGAATCATGGGCGGTAGGGGTTAGAATCGCCGCCTGAACCTGAGTGTGTACTTATGTCCCAAGAGCTAACTTCCGAGCAGATCCAGCAGGCGTTGCAAGGCATCAGCGTGCCGCCCCAACCGCAAATCATGGTGGATTTGCAGATGGAGCAGTACATGCCCGACCCTGATCTGGGTGTGATCGCCCGGTTGATCGCGCAGGATCCGGGGCTCTCCGGTGCATTGCTGAAAATCGTCAACTCCGCCCATTACGGGCTGGCCAACAAGATTGCGTCGATCCAGCGGGCGGTGAACCTGCTGGGCAGCCGTTCGGTGATCAACCTGATCAACGCGCAGTCGATCAAGGGTGAGATGAGCGACGAGACCATCGTCGTGCTCAACCGTTTCTGGGACACCGCGCAAGACGTGGCGATGACCAGTCTGACGCTGGCCAAGCGCATCGGTTCGCAGACCGTCGATGAGTCCTACGCGTTGGGCCTGTTCCACGACTGCGGCGTGCCGCTGATGCTCAAGCGTTTCCCGGAATACATGAGCGTGCTGGAAGAGGCATATTCCAAGGCGAGCCCCGAGTGCCGGGTGGTCGACACGGAAAACCGTCTGCTCAACACCAACCATGCAGTTGTCGGCTATTTCACCGCCAAGTCCTGGCGTTTGCCCGAACATGTCAGCAATGCCATTGCCAATCACCACAACGCCCTGGCGATTTTCCAGGACGAGTCGGGCCGCAACGCGCCGCTGAAGAACCTGCTGGCGATCCTCAAGATGGCCGAGCACATCTGTTCGTCGCACCGCGTGCTGGGCAATCAGGCCATCGACCATGAATGGAACAGCATCGGTCATCTGGTCCTCGATTACGTCGGCCTGTCTGACTATGACTTCGAAAACCTCAAGGAAAGTATTCGCGAACTGAGCGCGCACTGATCCTGCGCGCCCTCGTCATCCCTGCCTTCGAGCCTGTCCATGCCTGAATTACCTGAAGTCGAAACCACCCGTCGGGGCATCGCGCCCCATCTGGAAGGTCAGCGCGTCAATCGCGTGATCGTGCGTGATCGCCGCCTGCGCTGGCCGATCCCCGAAGATCTCGACGTGCGCCTGTCCGGGCAGAAGATCGTGGTGGTCGAGCGACGCGCCAAATACCTGCTGATTCAGGCTGAGGTCGGCACGCTGATCAGCCATCTGGGCATGTCCGGCAATCTGCGGCTGGTGGAAGTCGGGTCGCCGGCGCTCAAGCATGAGCATGTGGATATCGAACTCGAATCAGGCCTGGCGCTGCGCTACACCGACCCGCGGCGTTTCGGCGCCATGCTCTGGAGTCTCGACCCGCACAATCATGAATTGCTGGTGCGGCTGGGGCCGGAGCCGTTGACCGACCTGTTCGACGGCTTGCGCCTGTTCGAGATGTCGCGCGGGCGTTCGATGGCGGTCAAGCCATTCATCATGGACAACGCCGTGGTGGTGGGGGTGGGCAACATCTACGCCACCGAGGCGCTGTTCGCCGCCGGCATCGACCCGCGCCGCGAGGCCGGGACCGTTTCCAAGGCCCGCTATATCAAGCTGGCCCACGAGATCAAACGCATCCTCGCCGCTGCCATCGAGCGTGGTGGCACCACGTTGCGGGACTTTATCGGCGGTGATGGTCAGCCCGGTTATTTCCAGCAGGAACTGTTCGCCTATGGCCGCGGCGAAGAACCGTGCAAGGTCTGCGGCACGACCCTGCGTGAGGTCAAGCTGGGGCAGCGGGCGAGTGTGTATTGCCCGAAGTGTCAGAAGTAAAAGGGACGCCGCTGGTGCATTTTGTGGGAGCGAATTCATTCGCGATTGGCCAGTTCAGCCGATATAAATGCGTCGTCTGAACAAAGCATCGCGAATGAATTCGCTCCCACAGAAATATGCAGATAGCCGCCCGCCGCTTGCTTAACCCCCATCCCTGTTTATAGTGAGCGTCATCACTTTTTCTTGCCGAGCCTGAAGGATCACGCCATGAGCCCGTTTCGCATTCTCGCTGCCACCCTGGCCCTGTTCTTCGGTTTGCAGATGACCCCGGCGATGGCGCAGGTCGAGGCGACGGGCAGTGGCGATCCGGTCTATCAGATCCAGAACCCGCCGGCGTACGCGATGATCGGCGATCTGCTCATCGCGCGTCCGCTGTTGATCGTTGCGACCGTCCTTGGCGCTGGTCTGTTTGTCATCGCTTCACCCTTTGCGGCGGCGGGTGGCAACCTGGGTGCGACTGGCAAGGCGCTGGTGGTCGATCCGGGCAAGGCTGCATTCGTTCGCTGCCTGGGTTGCACCACCAGCGGTTACGGCAAACACGACTGATCGGCGCAGGTTCGCACCAGATTCAGCGGCGCATCCGGCCTGAACGTCGCTGAAACGCCAATTCCACGCGGATCGCTGGCGGCTTCGACGCTGGCCTTGTTCTTGCGCCACAACAGCACTTGCTGGTTGCCGGAGTCACTGGCGGTTTCCCGCATCCGGTAGCCGCGCTCGCGCAGGTCGTTCAATTCATCCTCGCTGAAAGTCCCGGCTTCGTACTCCATCACGTCAGGCATGTACTGATGGTGATAGCGCGGTACGGAAATCCAGTTGCTCACCGGCTGTTCGTCGAGAAATTGCAGCATCGACAGCAGCACCATGCCCGGAATCCGTGTGCCGCCGGGCGTACCGAACGCCGCAAAGGTGCCCGGCCCCTCGATGAAACTCGGGCTCATGCTCGACAGTGGGCGCTTGCCGGGTTCGATCATGTTCGGTTGGCTGACGGCGACCGGGGCCGGATTGCTGCCTTTGGCCTCCACGACGAAATCGTCCATCTCGTCGTTGACCAGCACGCCGGTACCCGGCACGGTGAACGCCGCGCCGAATGGCAGGTTCAGTGACAGAGTGGCCGCGACTGCGTTGCCTTCATTGTCGAGCACGGTGAAGTGCGTGGTGTTGTTGCCTTCGCGCCAGCGCGGCGCGGGCGGCAGGATGTTGTTGGGCGTGGCGCGGTGCGGGTCGATGCTGGTGGTCAGTTGCAGCAGATAATCCGGCGCCAGCACCTGAGCAATGGGGTTGGGCACGAAATCCGGGTCGCCGAACAGCACGCGGTCGCGATAGGCGCGGCGCAGCACTTCCACGACGTAATGGGCGCGCTGGACCTTGTCCGACTCGCGCCACGGCAACTGCTGCAGCATGAACAGGCTCTGCGCCAGGGCAACACCGCCTGCCGAGGGCGGTGGGGCGCTGATCAGCTCTTGCTGATCAGCCAGTTGAAAGCGCAGTGGCGAGCGGGTGATGACTTCGTATTCCTCGAAATCGTGGTAATTCCAGATGCCGCCTGCTCCGCGCACGCCGCTGACCATCGCCTGGGCGGTCAGGCCGCTGTAGAAGCCCGCGCGACCCTTGTCGGCCAGACGATCTAGCGTCTGTGCCAGTTCCGGCTGTTTGATGATCTCGCCCATTTCCGGCACTTCGTTGTTGCGCAGGAACAGTCGCGAGCTCTCTTTGTTGGCGCGCAGGGCAAACAGCCGCCAGTTGGCGCGCTCGCGGTACACCGCGTCGACCGGGAAACCACGGTAGGCCACGCGAATGGCCGGCGCGAGGGAAATGGTCAGCGGCAGGCGGCCATAGCGCTCGGCCAGTTCGACCAGTGCGGCGGGCAAACCGGGAATGGCGGCGGCCAGTGGGCCATTCAGGGAAAGATCGGGCTGAATCACGTTGCGCCGGTAGAACATCCTGGCTTTGGACTTCAGCGGCGCCTTTTCTCGAGCATCGAGAAACTGGTACTGCACCGGTTCGCCCGCCTGGCGCAGCAGAAAGAACCCGCCACCGCCCAGTCCGGAGCCATAGGGCTCGACCACGGCAAGGGTGGCGCTGATGGCGATGGCGGCATCGAAGGCATTGCCGCCGTCGACGAGGATTTCCCGACCGGCGGCGGTGGCGATGGGATGAGGGCTGGCGATGGCGGCCTGATCCGGGTGATCGGGCCTGGCGTGAGCCGAGAGGGCGCAGAGCATCAAGACTGCGCCAAACAACGAGGTATACCGCTCCAGCTTCGGTGTCATGCGTATCTCGCTCAGGTCAACAGGCATTTACAGCCAGTGTCTTCGGCGAAAGCGCGTATGCCGACAGGATATGCCTTCGGTTATGCCTTGCTGGTAATCAGCTTGTACTTGGCCATCAGCTCGTCCTTGCTCTCCACGTGGTTTTCATCCAGCGGGATGCAATCCACGGGGCAGACCTGCTGGCACTGCGGCTCGTCGTAATGACCCACACATTCGGTACACAGGTTCGGATTGATCACATAGATCTCTTCACCCTGGGAAATCGCTTCGTTCGGGCACTCG
The DNA here is from genome assembly GCF_044746785.1 of Pseudomonas sp. NPDC090208. Lineage (NCBI taxonomy): Bacteria > Pseudomonadati > Pseudomonadota > Gammaproteobacteria > Pseudomonadales > Pseudomonadaceae > Pseudomonas > Pseudomonas sp. NPDC090208. The sequence goes on along the minus strand of NZ_JBIVCU010000014.1, from coordinate 58,285 downwards.
GGTTCGCAGACGTCGCAGTTGATGCAATCGTCGGTGATGATCAGGGACATGGATACTCCTGCCGCGGTCGACGCCGGGGCATATCAAACTCTCAATGCGACGAATTGTGCCGTATTAGCGCCCGACATGCACCCTGACCTTTACACTGCGCGTCAGGCCTTGAACCTTTCGCTCAGTGCCTGGGCGACCGCAGGGTGTACGAATTTACTGATATCACCACCTAACGCCGCGATTTCTCTGACCAGCGTAGATGAAATGAACGAGTAGCGTTCGGACGGCGTGAGAAAAAGACTTTCCACGTCCGGGGCCAGCTGCCGGTTCATGTTGGCCAGCTGGAATTCGTACTCGAAGTCGGACACGGCACGCAGGCCGCGCAGCAGGATATTGGCGTTCTGTTCCTTGGCAAAGTGCGCCAGCAGGCTTGAGAACCCCACCACTTCGACGTTGGGCAGGTGTTTGGTGACCTCGCGGGCCAGCTCCACGCGCTGTTCCAGCGGGAACAACGGGTTTTTCTTGGGGCTGGCAGCCACGGCAATGACCACTTGATCGAACAGGCGCGCAGCGCGCTCGACCAGATCGCCATGGCCCTTGGTAATCGGGTCGAAGGTGCCTGGGTACAACACTCGGTTCATCGCGTGGTCCTGGTCGCAATCCGTCGGGAATCGCGATGGTAGCGCAGCGGGAGCGGGTGGGCCAAGTCAGACGCCCGATGCTCTGTGTCGGTTGGGGTTATTGGCGATGATGGGCGAAATATGATTCTTGCTTCTGGCCGAAGGCCGTGGGAGGGAGCCCTGCTCGCGAAAGCGTCAGGTCTGCTGGCACAAGTGTTGGATGTGTCGACGTATTCGCGAGCAGGGCTCCCTCCCACAGGGCTCATCGGATGTCGCCATTCAGCCGCTGTGCAAGCGCCGTCGCCAGCTTCGCGGTCAACCCGTAGACTGACAGCTGCGGATTGGCGCCGATGCTGGTGGGAAACAGCGAACCGTCATGGATCGACAGGTTTTCCAGCTGATGATGCCGTCCGAGGCTGTCGACCACTGCCTGTTGCGGGTCTTCGCCCATCGCGCAACCCCCCATCACATGGGCGCTGCCCAGCCGGGTGCGAAAGATTTCCAGGCTCAGCCCGTCGATCAGGGCACGCGCTTCGGCAGCCGTTGTGACGTAGCCGGCGTCGCCATGCAGCGGCATCACCGAGCGTGCCCCGGCGGCGAACTGGATCTCGGCCATGCTGTGCAGCGCCCGCCTTACGCCGTCCCAGACATAGGGCGACACCTGATAGTCCAACACTGGCGTCCCGTCGCCGCGCAATTGCACGCTGCCACCAGGGCTGTCGGGGTGAAAACCGTCACGCAACAGCGCCAGCATCATGTGGGTATGCGGCAGTTGCGCCATGCGCTCGGCGTTGACCGGTCCAAACCCACCGAGCAGCGTGCTGGCCAACGCCGGTTGCAGGGGCGGGACTTCCAGTTTGTAGCCCATTGGCCCGGTGACACCGTCGCGCCACTGGAAATGGTCGGAATAGATCGACTGCGGTGCGCCATAGAACGGGTTCACGGTCTGTTCGAACAGGCCGGCGGAAAATGTCACCAGGTGCAGAAAGGTGCGTTTGCCCACGCGTTTGTGAGGATCCGGCGCGTCCGAACGCAGCAGCAGGCCGGGGCTGTTGATGCCGCCACCCGCCAGCACCGTGTGCCGGGCCTTGACCGTGATCTTGCGCCCGGTCGGTGCCACGCAGTGCGGGTCCATGGCCAGGCATTCCACTCCCAGCACCTTGCCGTCGCGGATGATCAAGCGTTCGGCCCGCGCCAGATACAGCAGCTCGCCGCCGTTTTCCAGGGTGGCCGGAATCGTCGTCACCAGCATCGATTGCTTGGCGTTGGTCGGGCAGCCCATGCCGCAGTAGCCGAGGTTCCAGCAGCCGCGCACATTGCGCGGGATTACGTGCCAGCTGTAGCCCAGCTTTTCGCAGCCCTGACGGATCACGTCGTTGTTGGCATTGGGCGGCATGATCCACGGTGCGACGCCCAAGCGTTGTTCCATGCGTTCGAACCACGGCGCCATCTCCGCCGGGCTGTGGCCTTGGACCCCGTGTTCGCGGGCCCAGTGTTCAAGGGTTTGCTCTGGCGTGCGAAAGCTCGACGTCCAGTTGATCAGCGTGGTGCCGCCCACCGCACGGCCCTGCAGGATGGTGATCGCGCCGTCCTTGCTCATGCGGCCGATACCTTCCTGGTAAAGCGTCGAATAGGCCTGATCTTCCATCATCTTGAAGTCGCTGCTGGTCTGCAGCGGGCCTTCTTCGATGATCAGCACCTTGAGCCCGGCGGCGCTGAGGATTTCAGCGCTGGTGCCGCCGCCTGCGCCGCTGCCGATGATGGCGACGTCGACCTCCAGGGTCAGGTCCTGATCGAGGGATGAGCCGTCACGGGTTTTCCAGCCACGGGCGAGACCTTCGCGAAAAATGTCGGGAACTGGCATGCAACCTCGGTGTTGTTCTTGTTTTTGTAGGGATCAGATTTTCGGTGGGCCGGGGTAACCACACTGCGCCCAGGCCTCGGCGCGGCCGTACCACGCCATCAGCACCAGTTGCAGTAATGAGGCGTGGCCCTGACGCAGCAGGTTCAGCGAGCTGTGCTCCCAGCGTTGCAGAAAACCGCCGATCTGCGTGGTTGTCGCCTGTTCCCAGGCGCCCCAGACACCCGTCAGCGGCCCGCGGGTGATCGCCAGCGTCAGCACGTCGAAAAGCTGCCGGGTCAGCTTGAGCATTTCCGGCGACAGCCGCGCCAGGCTGTGATCGAGGCTGCGCAAGGTGCCATCGATGGCCGCTGCGGGCGTGATGTCGGACAGCGCGCCGTCCAGCACCACCGGAATCAGTGCCCGCAGAAACGGCAGGTCGCCACCCCGCAACACCTCGAAGCCGCTCGCCGCCGTGCTGCCGGTGCAGCCGACCAGGCTGGCCGTCGATAGAAACAGCGTCGCACCCAGACCCAGCTTGAGCGTGTCCCGGCGTGACAGACCGCCGCTGTCGAGCGCCGCGCTCATCGTACGAACAGCCGCTGGATCAGCTTCTGGATCGCCTTGCCGTAGGGCGGATAAATCAGTCGCGCGGCATTGAAGCGCTGTTTGACGAACACACCCTTGGCCTTGCTGAAGGTCAGAAAGCCCTCATGGCCGTGGTAATGGCCCATGCCGGACGGGCCGATGCCGCCGAACGGCAGGTCGTCCTGCGCCACATGCAGCAGGGTGTCGTTGATGCACACGCCGCCGGAGTGGGTCTGCTCCAGCACGCGGTGCTGTTCTGCCTTGTCGTAGCCGAAGTAATACAGCGCCAGAGGCCGGGGCCGCTGGTTGATGTAGTCGAAAGCCTGTTCGATGCGTTCATAGGGCACGACGGGCAGCAGCGGCCCGAAAATCTCGTCCTGCATGACCCGCATGTCGTCGTTGACGTCCAGCAGCAGGCTGAACGGCAGGCGTCGGCCCTGAGCTTGCGGGTAAAGCGATATCACCCGAGCGCCCTTGCTACTGGCATCCGCCAGGTAATCGTTGAGCCGCGCCACATGGCGCGGATTGATGATCGCGGTGTAGTCCGGGTTGTCGGCCAATGTCGGATAAAACCCGGTGATTGCCTGTTTGTAGGCGTCGACGAACTCGTCGATCCGCGCTCTCGGCACCAGGACGTAATCCGGCGCCACGCAAGTCTGCCCGGCGTTGAGGGTCTTGCCGAAGGCGATGCGCTCGGCGGCGTCTTTCATAGGCACGTCGTGAGCGACGATGGCCGGCGACTTGCCGCCCAGTTCAAGGGTGACCGGCGTCAGGTTTTCCGCCGCCGCGCGCATCACATGGCGGCCGACGCTGGTGGCGCCGGTGAACAATAAATGATCAAACGGCAAGCGGGAGAAGGCCACGCCAACGTCCGCTTCGCCCAGCACCACGGTCACCAGGTCTTCCGGGAAGATCCGCGCGAACAGTCGTTTCAGCAGCTCGCCGGTGGCTGGCGTCGATTCGCTGAGCTTGAGCATCACCCGGTTGCCAGCAGCGAGGGCGCCGACCAGCGGGCCGATGGCCAGATAAAGCGGGTAATTCCACGGCACGATCACCCCGACCACGCCCAGCGGCTGATACACCACTTTTGCCGAAGCCGGCTGAAAGGCCATGCCGACACTGCGCCGCGACGCACGCATCCAGCGTTTCAGGTGGCGGCGGGCGTAATGGATGTTGTGCAGGCTGGGCATCAGCTCGGCGAGCAGGGTTTCGTCGGCGCTGCGATTGCTGAAATCTGCACTGATGGCCTGGATGATCGCCTGACGTTCCTCGCTGAGCAGTGCTCGCAGATTGTCGAGCCACTGTCGGCGTTGCGCCGCAACCGGCATCGGATTGGCTGCAAATGCGCGTTTTTGCGCAGCGAACGTTTGTTCAAGCTCGGCCGCGAAAGCCGGGGCGGGATCTGACACAGGCAAGCGCACGGATTCGACAGGCATCGCTGCAGTTCCTTTTTGACGTTATGCAGTGTTTCTAGAGTCATTGCTCTAGAAAGTCAAATGTCACAGCCGCTGAAGATTCGTAGGAGCTGCCTTGCTGGCGAACGCGGCGTGTCATTCACAGCAGTAGCCCCAGTTCTGCCGCATTCGCCAGCAAGCCGGCTCCCACAGGTGAGTGATCACACCCTCACATTGGAGATAACCCCATGGCGTACTTGCGTACCAAAAAGCCTCGGTCCAGACTGTGCGACCGCTCTACCACAACGCTTGAATGACATGGAGTCTCGATGCGCACGGATTATCTGGCGTTCTTCTTCTCGCTGTTTCTGTCCCGGCTGGCCGACCAGATTCTGCTGTTTCTGGTGCCGTTGATCGTCTTCCAGACCACCAATAGCGCGTCATGGGCGGGGCTGGCGTTTTTCGTTGAAGCGCTGCCGCGTTTTCTTGCGTTTCCAGTGTGCGGTGCGTTGTGCGACCGTTTTGCGCCGATCCGTCTGTTGCACGTCAGCCAGATGTCTCGCGCGGTACTGTGCGTCGTGGCGATGATCCTGTACGGCGTTTTCGGCGGGATTTACTGGCTGGTGCTGCTCTCGGCGATCTGCGGCGTGCTGACCACCCAGGGCATCATGGCTCGGGAAGTGGTGATGCCCCATGTGTTTCCCGAATATCGCTACGGCAAGACCCTGTCGTATTCGCAGATCGCTGACCAGACCGGCCTGGTGCTCGGTCCGCTGCTGGCGGCGCTATCGCTGGACCTGTGCCCGTGGCCCGGCGTGGTGCTGGGCGTGGCCGTGCTGTTCGTGCTGGCGGATCTGGCGATGCGCGAATGGCAGCGCGGCAGCGACGTGCAACTGGAAGTGTTCGAACAACCGACCGGCCGTTGGTGGCAGCCGGTGAAAACCGCGTTCGGTCATATTCGCCAGCAACCCGAGCTGCAGAAAATCATCAGTCTGGCGGTGGGCGTCAATCTGTTGGTCGGGGTGACGCTGGCGAGTTCGGCGGCGATGGTCATCGGCTCATTCGGCCTGAGCAAGGACTATTACGCCGGCCTGCAGGCCGCCGGGGCATTGGTGACCATCGCCATCCTGTTTCTGCTGGCGCGGGTCGAACTGCCGCTGCGCCTGCTCGGCGGGCTGGCTTACTGCGCGATGACCGCCGGCACGCTGATGACCGCGACCGGCGCGGCGTCCGAGGTGTATCTGCTGGGCTTTTTGCTGATCGTCGGCTTCGACAAGATGTTCAACGTCTACATGCGCACGATCCGTCAGCAGGTGATCCCCCGTCAGGACTTCGGCAAGACCGTCGGCGTGATCACCCTGCTCAACAACCTGTCGCAGCCGCTGGCCGGGCTGCTGGTGGCGATACTGGCCGCGCCGATGGGGTTACGTGGGGTGATTCTGCTGCTGACGCTGGTCAGCGGTTTGATCGGCGTGGCCGTGTTGGCATTGGTGCGCAAACGCGAGACGGGCGCGGTCGAGTCGTAAGGGATGCCCTTGATCCTGATGCTTGCGTTAAGATCCAGCACATTCCTGTTACGTATCGACGTTCGAGCTGAACATGGCGCCTCGCATCAAAGCCCTACGCATCAACACCCGTGATCGCATCGTGCAGAGCAGCCTGGAACTGTTCAATCAGCAGGGCGAGCGTAGCGTCAGCACCAACCACATCGCGGCGCACATGGAGATTTCACCGGGCAATCTGTATTACCACTTCCCCAACAAGCAGGCGATCATCGCCGAGCTGTTCAGTGAATACGAAAGCTTGGTCGACAGTTTTCTGCACCCGCCCAAGGGCCGTCTGCCCGGCGTCGAAGACAAGCGCCATTACCTGATCGCGATCCTCGACGGCATGTGGCGCTACCGATTTCTGCACCGCGATCTGGAGCATCTGCTCGACGCCGACCCTGAGCTGGCGGCGCGGTACCGGCGCTTCTCCCAGCATTGTCTGATCAAGGCCATGGCCATTTACGGTGGCTTTGTCGAGGCCGGCATTCTGGACATGGACAAAGTGCAGATCGAGTCGCTGACCCTCAATGCCTGGATCATTCTCACCTCTTGGGTGCGCTTTCTCTGCACCACCCGGGAAAATGCCACGCACCTCAACGAAGACGCCATTCGCCGTGGCGTGTACCAGGTGCTGATGCTGGAACTGGCCTACGTCACGCCCCAAGCGCGCGAAGCCGTCCATGCGCTGTGCGCGGAATTTTACGTGCCGTTGAACAAGGCACTGGAGGACGCGGGCTGAGCCTCGCGCCACCGAACAATCATTGCCACTTTCACTGTCTGCAGGAGCCCAGCATGTCCATCGCGCAACTGATCAGCCCGCAACAACTGGCCGAACGGCTGAACCAGCCGGGTCTGGTGATTCTCGATTGTCGTTCCTCCCTCGATGACCTGGACTACGGCCAGCGCAGCTATGCCGAAGGGCATATCGAAGGTTCCTCCTACGCCGACCTGCTCAATGACCTGAGTGGCAAGATCACCAAGGGCGTCACCGGGCGCCATCCGCTGCCGGAGCCGCAAACCCTGATCGAACGTCTGCGCTTCTGGGGTGTGAATGACGACAGCGACATCGTGCTGTATGACGACGGCCCTGGCGCCTATGCCGCGCGTGCCTGGTGGCTGCTGGCATGGCTGGGCAAGCGCAGTGGCGTGTATCTGCTCGATGGCGGCCTGAAGGCCTGGCATGCAGCAGGTCTGCCGCTGAGCCTGGACCCGCCGGAGCATCGGGTCGGCAACTTCCAGGGTCGCCCTGACAACTCGCTGGTGCTGAGCGCCGAGCAGGTGCAGAAACGCCTGGACCGGCCCGAAGTGACCCTGATCGACGCCCGTGCCGGGGCACGCTTCCGGGGTGAGGTCGAGCCGATCGACCCGGTCGCCGGGCATATTCCTGGCGCGCAATGCGCGGCCTTCACCGACAACCTCGGCGCAGACGGGCGCTTTCTGCCGGCCGATCAGTTGAAGCAGCGGTTTGACGGTTTCCTCCAGGGGCGGGCGGCGGAAAAGCTGGTGGCCTATTGCGGCTCGGGCGTGACTGCCTGCCACAACCTGTTCGCGCTGTGTCTGGCGGGCTATCCGTTGGGCGGGCTGTATGCGGGGTCGTGGAGCGAGTGGATCAACGATCCGGCGCGGGGTGTGGCGACGGGGGATTGATCGCCGCCGCCCCTTGTAGGAGCTGGCTTGTCCTGCGACCGGCTGCGAAGCAGTCGTAGATTCAGGCGCATTGATAGTGTCAGGCATGGTTTACGTCACGACGCGGTCTTTGTGGGAGGGGCTGAGTGCCGCAGAACCTGGGGCTGATCCTATTGTAGGAGTGAGCTTGCTCGCGATGGCGGTGGATCGGTCACTACCGATTGTCAGCACCGACGAATCGCGAGCAAGCTCACTCCTACAGGAATTGCGATTCAGATTTGCCCCAACGCCCAGCGCAGCAAGAAGAACACCAGCAACCCACCACCAATCGTCGCCAGCAGGTTCCGGCTGAACGCGGCGATGGCAATGGCAGCTATCCCTGCCAGCAGATAGGCGTTGTCCAGCGACACCTGCCAGTGCTGGCCATCCGGCAGGAGCATGCCTGGCACCACGATGGCGGTGAGTACCGCCGTCGGCACGTAATGCAGACCCTGACGCACCACCGGCGGAAAGCGCAGGTTGGGCCAGGCGAACAGGCTGTAGCGCATCAGGAACGTGATCAGGGCCATGCCGAACACCAGCCACCAGTAATTCATGAGTGCACCTCGTTGCCCGTGGTGTGATCGGCAGTCTGGCGACGCTCCAGCAGCACGCCGACGGCAATGCCACTGAATGCAGCGGCCATCAGGCCCAGTTTGTATGGCCACGACCAAGTCAGCAGCGCGACAGCCCCGGCCGCCAGCGCGGCGGCGATCTGTGGCTGGTTGCGCAGCATCGGCACGACAATGCCGATAAAGGTCGCCAGCATGGCGAACTCCAGACCCCAGCTGGCCATGTCCGGCACGGCCTGGCCGAACAACACACCCACCAGCGAACTGCCGACCCAGCAGGCGTACAGCGCGCAGGTCACGCCAAGCCAGTACCAGTGCGCCAGCGGCGTGCGGCCATGGACCAGATAGAAACGCTGCACCACGGCGAAGGTCTCATCGGTCAGCCAGAACGCCAGCAGCAGACGCCAGCGTTGTGGCAGGTTCTGCACCTGCGGTTGCAGGGTGGCGCTGTACAGCACGTGGCGCAGGTTGACGATCAGCGTGGTCAGCAGGATCACCACGGCGCTGGCCCCGGCGCCCATCAGGCTGATCACGATGAATTGCGCGGAACCGGCATAGACGAACATCGACATGCCGACCGCCTGCCACAGCGACAGGCCGCCGACGCCAGCCAGGGTTCCGAAGATGATGCCGAACGGCGCAATGCCGACCAGCATGGGCACGCTGTCGCGAAGACCGCGAACATAGAGTTGATTGCGGGACATGGTCTTTCTCCTTATGCCCCGAATGGTAGGCCCGTGTTCGGCGGAGTGTCTTGAACGATCCTGCACATTGACGAGGGCTTGTAGGAGCGCGGCTTGTCCCGCGACCGGCGACGAAGTCGTCGTAAAACCAGTGAATGCGATGTGCCTGACACGGCCAATGCGTATGGTTTTACGACGGGTTCCCCGCCGGTCGCAGGGCAAGCCAGCTCCTACAGATTGATCGGCGCGCCGTGAACGTCAACCAGCCACGCCGGAATCCGTCGTTCCAGGTAATAGGTTGGATTTCTCAACGAGCCATCGACAAAGCCGACATGACCACCCCGACTCTGCAAATCGAACTCGGTGCTTGCCGATAGCTCGCTGACGTCCGGCAGGCTGTGCTTGAACACGAACGGGTCGTCGATGGACTGCACCAGCAGCGTCGGTGTGCGGATCGCGCCGAGGAAGTAGCGACTGGACGCACGGCGGTAATAGTCGTGGGCGTCGGCGAAACCGTTCAGCGGTGCGGTGACCTTGCCGTCGAACTCCCAGAACGTGTTCAGGTTCTCCAGCGAGCCCAGGGCCGCCAGTTCGGCCAGCCCTTCGCTGAAGCCTTCATGCTGGAAGCGCCGCTGTTTGTCCTTGATATAGCCGACCATCTCGCGCATGAAGTGGCGCTGATAGACCTTGGAGAAGCCTTGGCCGATGCGGTTGGCGCACTCATCCAGACGGAATGGCACCGACACCGCCGCCGCGCCTTGCAGGTTGCTGTCCAGTCCCGATTCGCCGAGGTGCTTGAGCAGGATGTTGCCACCCAGCGAATAGCCGACCGCATACAGCGGCGCCAAGGGTCGAGCCGCGCGCAAGTGAGCGAGCACGGCGGCGAGATCTTCGCTGGCGCCGGAGTGATAGCTGCGCGGCAGCAGGTTGGGTTCGCCGGAGCAGCCGCGCCAGTTCAGCGCCACGCTGGTCCAGCCGAATTTCGCCATGGCCTGTTGCAGGCCCACGACATAGGGCGAGTTGGAGGAGCCGGTCAGCCCGTGCAGCACCAGCACCACCGGTACGTGTGCGTCGTGGGGGCCGTGCCAGTCCATATCGAGGAAATCGCCGTCGTCCAGCCAGATCCGTTCGCGCCGCCGCTCAAGATGGATTGTGCGCCGCCACAGCGGCCCCCACAGGGTTTGCAGATGCGGGTTACCCAGACCGAAAGCAGGCACGAAACGTTGAGAAGGCGATGAAACGCGGGCGGTGGACACGGTGAAATCCGGTGGCAAGTTACATGTCGCTAACTTGCCACAATCACGGCGGGGTGTGAGCGGGTTTTTGCGGCCGACTCCTGCAACGCGCACACGACTTTTACCTGTGGGAGCGAATTCATTCGCGATGGGCCATTCCAGACGCAGCACAGGTTGCGTTTGAAATACCGCATCGCGAATGAATTCGCTCCCACGCAGTGCAATCGCGGCGAGCGTGAGCTTCAGGCGGCGCTGCGCTCCCACAGCGCGTAATACACCTGACCGGCTTTTTTCTCACGGTGCAGGCGCCAGTTGCCAGGCATGCCGAGGGTCGACGGCGCGGTTTCGCTTTCGGTGTAGATCCAGGTGTCATCGGCCAGCCAGCCGCGTGACTCCAGCAGGGCACAGGCCGGGGCCAGCAGGTTCTGGTGGAACGGCGGATCGAGGAACACTACGTCGAATTGCTCGGCCGGCTGGGTTTCCAGATAGCGCAGCGCATCGGTGGCGGCCGTTCGGCCGACCGTGCAGCGCAGGGTGCCGAGGTGTTCGCGCAGGCTGGAAATCGCCACGGAGTTGGCGTCCAGTGCCAGGCCCATGCTGGCGCCACGGGACAGCGCCTCCAGATACAGCGCGCCACTGCCGGCGAACGGATCGAGCACGCGAGCGCCCTCGATGTACGGCGCCAGCCAGTTGAACAGGGTTTCGCGCACACGGTCCGGCGTCGGGCGCAGGCCCGGCGCGTCGGGGAAACTAAGGCGCCGGCTGCGCCATTCGCCTCCGATGATCCGCAGGTGGCCGAGGCCGCTGTGGATTTTCGCGCCTTTGTGAATGCGCGGTTTGGAAGTCGAGGTCATCAGTGCTCCGGGACGCCGAGAGGTTGTTCGGCGGGTTTATCGGTAGGGGGTGGCAGCGGTTTCTGCGGCACGGTAGGACCGGCCGTGACGATCACCAGCTTGTCGGCATTCAGGTGTTTGTTCATCACCGCCTTGATCTGCTCGACGGTGACGCCCTGGGATTGGGTCATGAAATCTTCGAGGTACGTCAGCGGCAGATTATAGAAGCCGATGGCACCCAGTTGGCCGACGATGGCCGAATTGCTTGCCGTCGACAGCGGGAAGCTGCCGGCCAGTTCGCGCTTGGCGTCGTCGAGTTCTTTCTGGGTCGGGCCATTGGCCAGGAAATCACGGGTGATGTCCTTGACCAGCTTGAGGGTGTTTTCGCTCAGCTCGGCGCGGGTCTGCAGGCCGATCATGAACGGACCCTGCGCCTGCATCGGCGTGAAGCCCGAGGAAACGCCATAGGTCAGGCCGCGACGCTCACGCACTTCGCTCATCAGGCGGCTGCCGAAGCCACCGCCACCGAGGATCGAGTTGCCCAGCGACAGCGCGGCGTAGTCCGGGTCGGCGCGGTCGATGCCCAGCTCAGCAAGCATCAGGTGCGTCTGCTTGGACGGAAACTCGATGTGGGTTTCGCTTGGCGCCGGTTCGTTCGGCGCGATGGTTTTCGCCAGCGCCGGGCCTTTCGGCAGCGACGCCGAGACTTGCGCGGCAATGGCTTCAGCCTCGGCGCGAGACAGATCGCCCACCAGCGCGATCACCGCGTTGCCGGCAGCGTAAGCCTTGGCGTGGAACGCGCGCAGCTGCGCCAGGGTGATCGGCGGAATCGTCTTGGCCGTGCCCATGCTCGGGTGAGCGTAAGGGTGATCGCCGTACAGACGCTTGAACAGCTCTTCGCCGGCCAGCTTGCCGGGGTTTTGCTTCTGGTATTCGAAGCCGGCCATCAACTGGTTCTTGATCCGCGCCAGCGAGTCGGCAGGGAAGGTCGGTTTGCCGACCACTTCGGCAAACAGCTTGAGCGCCGGCTCGCGCTTGTCGGGCGCGCTGAGGCTGCGCAGCGAGGCAATCGCCATGTCGCGATAGGAGCCGTTGCCGAAGTCGGCACCCAGGCCTTCGAAACCGGCGGCGATGGCGCTGACGTCCTTGCCCTTGATGCCTTCGTTGAGCATGGCGTTGGTGACCAGGGCGATGCCCGGTGTGGCGCCGTCCTGGCTGCTGCCGGCGGCGAACAGCAGGCGCATGTCGAACATCGGCAGCTCATGGGCTTCGACGAACAGCACGCGGGCGCCTTCGGTGGTGTTCCACGCCTGGATGTTCAGCTTGCGTCGGGCCGGGGCCTTGCCGTCGAGTTCCTTCAGGGATTCCAGCTTGCTGGCGGCCTGATCGATGGCTTTGGGCGCCGCCTCGGCGGTTTCGGCCATGGCCGGAACGCTGCCGAACAGGCCAACGGTGATCGCCAGCAGCAAGGCAGACGCCCGGGGCCGCGCAACGCGAGTGTCGGTGCGCTGGGTCATTGGGCTTTCTCCTCTGGCAGAACATGGGCAACGGCGAGGCGTTCGCGGGTGAAGTAGGTGCGCGCGGCTTTCTGGATGTCTTCCGGTGTCACGCTTTGCAGCGCGGCCAGTTCCTGATCGATCAGGCGCCAGGACAGGCCGACGGTTTCCAGCTCGCCGATGGTGCTGGCCTGGCTGGTGATCGAGTCACGCTCGTAGACCAGCCCGGCAATGACCTGGGCGCGGACACGCTCCAGTTCTTCCTGGGTCGGCGGCTTGCTTTTCAGCTCGTCGAGCAGACGCCAGATGCCTTTTTCGGTGTCGGCCAGGGTTTTCTTCTTCTGCTGGTTCGGCGTGGCGCTGATGGTGAACAGGCTGTCGCCGCGGGTGTAGGCGTCGTAATCCGACGACGCGCCGGTCACCAGCTCTTCGCCGCGCTCCAGACGCGTCGGGATGCGCGCGCTGTAGCCACCGTCGAGCAGCGCCGAAATCAGCCGCAGGGCGTTGACCGACTGCGGGTCGGTGGCGGTGGCCAGGCTCGGCACGTTGAAGCCGTACATCAGGCTCGGCATCTGCGTGGCGACATGCACGGTGATCTGGCGCAGACCCGGCTCGGCCAGCTCCAGCGGTTTTTTCGACGGCGGCACGTCACGGCGCGGGATCGGCCCGAAGAAACGCTCGGCCAGCGCCTTCACTTCGTCGGGTTTCACGTCACCGACGACCACCAGCGTGGCGTTGTTCGGCACGTACCAGGATTCATACCAGTGGCGCAGCTCTTCGACGGTCATGCGGTCGAGATCAGCCATCCAGCCGATGGTCGGCGTGTGATAGCCACTGGCCGGGTAGGCGAGGGCCTTGAAGCGCTCGTAGGCCTTGGCGGTCGGTTTGTCGTCGGTGCGCAGGCGGCGCTCTTCCTTGATCACCTCGATCTCGCGGGCGAACTCCTCCGGCGGCAGGCGCAGGCTGGCCATGCGGTCGGCTTCCAGCTCCAGCGCCACGCCCAGACGGTCGCGGGCCAGCACCTGGTAATAAGCGGTGTAGTCATCGCTGGTGAAGGCGTTTTCTTCGGCACCCAGATCGCGCAGGATCAGCGAGGCTTCGCCGGGGCCGGTCTTGGAGCTGCCTTTGAACATCATGTGTTCCAGCGCGTGGGACAGACCGGTCTGACCCGGGGTCTCGTAGCTGGAGCCGACCTTGTACCAGACCTGAGACACCACCACGGGCGCCCGGTGGTCTTCACGCACGACGACTTTCAGGCCGTTGTCGAGGATGAATTCGGAAGTGGGTTGCGGATCGGCAGCGACGGCTGCCAGGGGCAGACACAGTGTGCCGAGCAGCAGGCCTGCGGCACAGCGGGCAAGAGCATTCATTGGCAATTCGAACCTTCGAGGCGGCCTGCGTGAACTTAGCGTCGGCGGGCGCGGGGGTGTTAGGATAGCGGCCAGTTTGCCTGACGACCACGACCAAAATGTCTGCGATGTTTGAACATCGTGGTCAGGCAGTCTATGAACAAGCAGACTTAAATGCAGTCTGTTTCGCATTCAGAGAATTTTTATCAGAGGCGCCGCTCTGGCGCGTCGCGACCTTGAGATAGCCGTCCTCCATGTTTGGTTCCAACGACGACAAAAAGAACCCAGCCCCGGCTGGCGAGAAAAAAGGCCTGTTCGGATGGCTGCGCAAAAAGCCGCAGGAAACCGTCGCCGAACCGCCTAAAGACGTAACGCCCCCAGCGCCCGAGCCGGTCGTCGAGCCGACGCCGTTGGCTGTCGAGCCACAGACCGCGCCCGTCATCCCGGCCCAGCCGGTGACGCCTTCCGCGCCAGCACCGGTGGTCGCGCCGATTGTCGAACCCGCTGGCGAGCCGTGGCTGAAACTGCCGGTCGCCGAAGAGCCGGTGGCGCTGACCGACGAAAGCGAACCCCATGTCACGCCACCGATTCCCGCGCACACTGCATCCCACGTGCAGCCGGAAGTCGTCACTACGCCGCCGGTCGAACCGGCCGTGGTTACCGCCTCGTCGTTCGAACTGCCGCCGGTCGTCGAGCCGACCCCGGTGGCGCAGCCTGATCCGGTCGCCGGCAGCGATCTGCCTTCCCTGGCGCAACCGTCGCCGGTTACGCCTGCGCCTGTGATTGCACCGGTTGTCGCTCCGGCTCCAGCTCCTGCACCCATCCCGGTTCCAGCAGCTGTTTCTGCGCCTGCTCCGGTAGCGCCCGCACCGGTCGCGGAAACGCCGGCTCCAGCGCCTGAGGTCAAACCCGAGCCGAAACAGCCCGGTTTCTTCGCCCGTCTGAAACAGGGCCTGTCCAAGACCAGCGCCAGTATCGGCGAAGGCATGGCCAGTCTGTTCCTGGGCAAGAAAGCCATCGACGACGACATGCTCGACGAACTGGAAACCCGCCTGCTGACCGCAGACGTGGGCGTCGAGGCGACCTCGCTGATCGTGCGTAACCTGACCCAGAAAGTCGCGCGCAAGCAACTGACCGACAGCGACGCGCTGTATGCCTCGCTGCAGGGTGAACTGACCGAGATGCTCAAGCCGGTGGAAGCGCCGCTGGTGATCAAGTCAGACAGCAAGCCGTTCGTGATTCTGGTGGTCGGCGTCAACGGCGCCGGCAAGACCACCACCATCGGCAAGCTGGCGAAGAAGCTGCAGACCGAAGGCAAGAAGGTCATGTTGGCCGCTGGCGACACCTTCCGCGCCGCTGCCGTTGAGCAACTGCAAGTCTGGGGCGAGCGCAACAAGATCCCGGTGATCGCCCAGCACACCGGCGCCGACTCGGCTTCGGTGATCTTCGACGCCGTACAGGCCGCCAAGGCCCGTGGCATCGACGTGCTGATCGCCGACACCGCCGGTCGTCTGCACACCAAAGACAACCTGATGGAAGAGCTGAAGAAGGTCCGCCGGGTCATCGGCAAGCTCGACGCTGACGCGCCGCATGAAGTGCTGCTGGTGCTCGACGCCGGTACAGGTCAGAACGCCATCAACCAGGCCAAGCAGTTCAACCAGACCGTCAGCCTCACCGGCCTGGCCCTGACCAAGCTCGACGGCACGGCCAAGGGCGGGGTGATCTTCGCACTGGCCAAGCAGTTCGGCCTGCCGATTCGTTACATCGGCGTCGGTGAAGGCATCGACGACCTGCGGACTTTCGAGGCCGAACCTTTCGTTCAGGCCCTATTCGCCGAGCGGGAGCGCACATGATTCGTTTCGAAGGGGTCGGTAAACGCTATCCGAACGGACACGTCGGCTTGCATGAGCTGAGCTTTCGAGTACGTCGTGGGGAGTTCCTGTTTGTCACCGGCCACTCCGGGGCCGGTAAAAGTACCTTGCTGCGCCTGCTGCTGGCGATGGAGCGTCCGACCTCCGGCAAACTGCTGCTGGCCGGGCAGGACCTGGGCCAGATCAGCACCGCGCAGATCCCGTTTTTGCGCCGGCAGATCGGCGTGGTGTTCCAGAACCACCAGTTGCTGTTCGACCGCACAGTGTTCAACAACGTCGCGCTGCCGCTGCAGATCCTCGGCCTGTCCAAGGCCGAAATCCTCAAACGCGTCGACTCCGCACTGGAGCGTGTGGCCCTGTCGGACAAAGCCGATCTTTACCCCGGCGACCTGTCCACCGGCCAGCAACAGCGCGTCGGCATCGCCCGCGCCATCGTTCACCGCCCGGCCTTGCTGCTGGCGGACGAACCGACCGGTAACCTCGACCCCCGACTGGCGGCGGAAATCATGGGTGTATTCGAAGACATCAACCGGCTGGGCACCAGCGTGCTGATCGCCAGCCACGATTTGGCCCTGATCGCCCGCATGCGGCATCGCATGCTGACCCTGCAACGCGGTCGTCTGATCGGTGACGGGGAGGCTGCGGAATGAGTGCCACACGCAGCCCGAAAGTATCCGAACGCGTTGCCCCGAAGGCCAGCGAGCCGGCACCGCAGAAAAAAAAGAAACACGATGACGACGACGGCCCGGACTTCGCGACGCTGTTCCACGCCTGGATCGAGTCCCACCGCTCCAGCCTGGTCGACAGCCTGCGGCGCCTGGGCAAACAGCCGATCGGCAGCTTCTTTACCTGTCTGGTGATGGCGGTTGCACTGAGCCTGCCTATGGGCCTGTCGTTGCTGCTGAGCAACGTCGAGCGCCTGGGTGGATCGTGGCAACGTGCCGCACAGATTTCGCTGTACCTGCAACTGGATGCCTCGGCCCGCGAGGGCGAAGGTCTGGTCGAACAGATCAAGGCCATGCCCGGTGTCGCCGATGTTGAATACGTCAGCCGCGATCAGGCCCTGAAAGAATTCCAGCAGCAGTCCGGTCTGGGCGAAGCGCTCAAGGAATTGCCGGAAAACCCGCTGCCCGGCGTGGTGGTGGTGACGCCGCAGGAAATCGACAAGTCGGCGCTGGAGTCCCTGCGCGGTCGTCTGGCCGAGCTGCCCAAGGTGCAGCAGGCGCAGCTCGATCTGGTCTGGGTCGAGCGTCTGGCGGCGATTCTCAAGCTGGGTGACCGCTTTGTGTTCGGTCTGACGGTGATTCTGGTGGGCGCGCTGTTGCTGGTGATCGGCAACACCATCCGCCTGCACATCGAAAACCGCCGCACAGAAATCGAAGTGATCAAGCTGGTCGGCGGCACCGACAGCTACGTGCGCAGGCCCTTCCTTTATATGGGTGCAATCTACGGTCTGGGCGCCGGTGTGCTGGCCTGGGGCGTGCTCGCGTTCGGTCTGGACTGGCTGAACGAGGCGGTCGTGCACCTCTCCGGACTGTATGGCAGCAACTTCGCCCTGGCCGGCGTGCCGTCTGCCGACGGTCTGTCGCTCTTGCTAGGGGCGGTGTTGTTGGGGTATATCGGTGCGTGGATTGCCGTAGCGCGTCACCTGAGAGAGCTGGCACCCCGTTGAGTTTTAATGTTCAGGTAATGTTTTCATTGTAAATTTTGTTTCATCTATTGACTTTTCAGCTTAAGGGAACTTGTTTCGCGGTTCCCGGTCAATTTCGCAGTGCTGAACTGCACGAGTACGTGTAGGAGGTTTTTTCGTATGACCAATTCTTTGCAACCTGCTTATGCTCTGGTTCCGGGTGCAAACCTGGAAGCCTATGTGCACACGGTGAACAGCATCCCGCTGTTGACGCCGGAGCAGGAGCGTGAACTGGCCGAGAGTCTCTACTATGAGCAAAATCTTGAGTCTGCCCGGCAGATGGTGCTTGCTCACCTGCGTTTTGTCGTACACATCGCACGTAGCTACTCCGGCTATGGCCTGGCTCAGGCTGACCTGATCCAGGAAGGTAACGTCGGCCTGATGAAGGCCGTGAAACGCTTCAACCCTGAAATGGGCGTTCGTCTGGTGTCCTTCGCTGTGCACTGGATCAAGGCCGAGATTCACGAGTTCATCCTGCGCAACTGGCGCATCGTCAAGGTTGCGACCACCAAGGCGCAGCGCAAGCTGTTCTTCAACCTGCGCAGCCAGAAAAAACGTCTGGCCTGGCTGAACAACGAAGAAGTGCATCGCGTGGCGGAAAGCCTTGGCGTCGAGCCGCGCGAAGTGCGTGAAATGGAAAGCCGTCTGACCGGTCAGGACATGGCGTTCGACCCGGCAGCCGAAGCCGACGACGACAGCGCGTTCCAGTCGCCGGCCAACTATCTGGAAGACCATCGTTACGATCCGGCTCGCCAGCTGGAAGATTCCGACTGGACCGACAACTCCACGGCCAACCTGCACGAAGCCCTGAGCGTGCTGGACGAGCGTAGCCGCGACATCCTCTACCAGCGCTGGCTGGCAGAAGAGAAGGCCACGCTGCATGACCTGGCCGAGAAGTACAACGTTTCCGCCGAGCGGATTCGTCAGCTGGAAAAGAGCGCGATGAACAAGCTCAAGCTGTCGATCGCCGCATAAGCGAATCGCGTAAAAACAAAACGCCCCGAGATGATCGGGGTGTTTTTGTTTGTGCCGTAGACGGGATCTTGTAGGAGCCGGCTTGCTGGCGAACGGGGTGTGTCATTCGGGATTGATGTACCTGGCCGGACGCTTTCGCCAGCAAGCCGGCCACAGTGTGGGAGATGAGTGCAACCTCGCATCACCATTCACGTCGATTATTGATCCCGACCAGATACCCATCCCCACCCAGCTGGCGCATCTGCTGACGAATCCAGCCGGCACGGCGCGAGACGTAGGCGCTCGGGTGGCTGGCACTCCATTCGCGCGGGTTGGGCAGTACGGCGGCCAGGTAGCTGGCCTGTTGCATCGACAGCTGGCTGGCGTTGATATGGAAGTGATGCTGCGCGGCGGCCTGGGCGCCGAACACACCTTCGTCCCACTCCACGCTGTTGACGTAGACCTCCAGAATCCGCTCCTTGGACCAGAAGATCTCGATCAGCGCCGTGAACCAGGCTTCCAGGCCCTTGCGCAGGTAGCTGCGGCCGGACCACAAGAACAGATTCTTCGAGACTTGCTGGCTCAAGGTACTGGCGCCGCGAATCGAGCCGCCGCGTTCGTTGTGGGCGAAGGCCGCTTGAATGGCGTCGAGGTCGAAGCCCCAGTGCTCGGCGAATTTCTGGTCTTCGCCAGCGATCACCGCGACCTTCAGGTCGTCGGAGATCTTGTCCCATGGCTCCCAGTCGCGCTGCAGGTCGATGGGTTCGCCGTCGAACCAGGATTCGATCTTGCGCTCGACCATCAACGCGGTGAATGGTGGCGGCACGAAGCGGAAAACCAGAACCAGCACGACGCTGGCCACTGCGAACCAGAGCACACCTTTGGCGACACGACGGAGGAGGAATTGCAGCATAGAGATGGCTTGGCCGAACCGGTTGAGCGGGCCATTATACAGATCACGCGCCATTGAACCTGGAGTCGCACATGCTTCGCACTTTTCTGATGTTGGCCGCTTTTTTCGGATTCACCGGCGTCGGGCTCGGCGCCTTTGCCGCCCACGGCCTGAAAAACCGGCTGAGCCCGGAATACCTGGCGATTTTCCACACCGGAGTGCTGTATCAGCTGATTCATGCGCTGGCGATCTTTGGCGTCGCCGTCCTCGCCACGCAGATTCAAGGACGGCTGGTGACCTATGCCGGCATCGCGTTCACTCTGGGCATCATTCTGTTTTCCGGCAGCTTGTATGTGCTGACGCTGACCGGCTTCAGCAAGCTGGGGATCATCACTCCGATTGGTGGGCTGTGCTTCCTGATCGGCTGGTTCATCCTCGGCTGGACCGCATGGCGACTGGGGCTGGATACGCTTTGATGCCGCGTATGTGACGCATGCTTTTGCTTCTGGCCGAAGGCCGTGGGAGGGAGCCCTGCTCGCGAAGGCGTCATGTCAGTCAATGTTGTTGCGTCTGAGCTGACGTTTTCGCGAGCAGGGCTCCCTCCCACAGAAGATTGATATCAACCGGCCAACTGAGACGAATGGCATGCCTTTGCCTTGGTCCCGTGGGCTGATCGGGCTAGAATGCTCGCCCCCTAAAATGATGGCTGCCTTTCGCATGCGCATTCAGTTGAACGGTGAATCCTATGAACTGCCCGACGGTGAAACCGTTGCGGCGTTGCTGAACCGCCTGGAACTGGCCGGGCGTCGAATCGCGGTCGAACTCAATCTGGATATCGTCCCGCGCAGCCAGCATGTGTCCACGACGCTGAACGAAGGCGATCAGGTCGAAGTGGTGCATGCCATCGGTGGCGGCTAGGCCTTCACGTCCTGCGCTGCAGCCCGATCCAGAAGAACTGCAAGAACCTCAACCGTAAAGAGGATTTTCGATGAGCAATGTTCGTAGCGACAAGCCGTTCACCGTGGCCGGTCGTACTTTCCAGTCGCGTCTGTTGGTCGGTACCGGCAAGTACAAGGACATGGAAGAAACCCGTCTGGCCATCGAGGCTTCGGGCGCCGAGATCGTCACCGTGGCGGTGCGTCGGACCAACCTGGGCCAGAACCCGGGCGAGCCGAACCTGCTCGACGTGCTGCCGCCGGATCGCTACACCATTCTGCCGAACACCGCCGGTTGCTATGACGCCATCGAGGCGGTGCGCACCTGCCGTCTGGCCCGCGAGCTGCTCGACGGTCACAACCTGGTCAAGCTGGAAGTGCTGGCTGACCAGAAGACCCTGTTCCCTAACGTCATCGAAACCCTCAAGGCCGCCGAAACGCTGGTCAAGGACGGCTTCGACGTGATGGTGTACACCAGCGATGACCCGATCATCGCCCGTCAACTGGCGGAAATCGGCTGCTGTGCGGTGATGCCCCTGGCGGGCCTGATCGGTACCGGTCTGGGCATCTGCAACCCGTACAACCTGCAGATCATCCTCGAAGAATCGAAAGTCCCGGTTCTGGTCGACGCCGGTGTCGGCACCGCTTCCGACGCCACCATCGCCATGGAGCTGGGCTGTGAAGCCGTGCTGATGAACTCGGCCATTGCCCACGCGCAACAGCCGGTGCTGATGGCCGAAGCCATGAAACACGCCATCCTCGCGGGCCGCATGGCCTACCTGGCTGGCCGTATGCAGAAAAAACTCTATGCCAGCGCGTCCTCGCCGCTGGATGGTCTGATCAAGTAAGAGCCTGTTGATGATTGATTCGCAAACGCCCGACCCACTTCCGGACGACGAAGTGATGAACGACGAAGACGGTAACGAGCAGGGCGGCGAACGCCAGCACCGGCGCATCAAGAGCTTCGTGATGCGCGCCGGTCGCATGACCGAAGGCCAGCAGCGCGGCCTCGATCAGGGTCGTCCGCTGTTCGTGTTGTCGCTGGCCGATGCGCCGGTGGACTACGACCAGGTGTTCGGCCGTTCTGCGCCGCGCACTCTGGAAATCGGCTTCGGCATGGGTCATTCGCTGCTGGAAATGGCGGCGGCGGCACCGGAGCAGGATTTCATCGGCGTTGAAGTCCACCGTCCCGGTGTGGGTGCGCTGCTCAATGGCGTGCTGACTCAGGGTCTGAGCAACGTGCGGGTCTATGATTGCGATGCGATCGAAGTGCTCAACCGCTGCGTGGCTGACAACAGCCTCGACCGCCTGATGCTGTTCTTCCCGGACCCGTGGCACAAGTCGCGTCACCACAAGCGCCGTATCGTCCAGGCCGAGTTCGCCGCGCTGGTGCGCAGCAAGCTAAAGCCCGGGGGCATTCTGCACATGGCCACCGACTGGGAGCCCTATGCCGAATACATGCTTGAAGTGATGAACGTGGCGCCGGGCTATCGCAACCTGGCTGAGGACGGCAAGTACGTCCCGCGTCCGGAAGAGCGTCCGATCACCAAGTTCGAGCGTCGCGGCGAACGCCTCGGCCATGGTGTCTGGGATCTGAAATTCGAGAAGCTGGCGTAAGTCGGCTTTTCCCCGGCAACTCCGCAGGCTGCGACAGGGTTACAGACCCTCACACCTCCATGACCGATTCCGGTCTGTCGCAGCCTACGACTCCTACGAAATCCCGTTTTCAGAGCCTACAAACGGTTCGCCAATGCCGCACAGGTCACATTCCGGTGAGTGGCTGAGTAGGACCACACACCCTTCGGAAACGTCTGACATCCGCCATTAAAACCTCTCGTTATAGTCCCGCCCGCTACATATATCTGAATCTGTTAACGGGGATTACTACATGAAGAAGTTCTGGCAATTGGCGGCTATGGCCACCCTGATCGCAACCACCAGCGGCTGTGTCAGCTACAACATGAGCCAGCCGACTGCGGCATTGTCGAGTGCAGTCAAGAGCGAGCTGAAAGCTGATGTGAAAGTCGGCGACAAAATCACCGGCGAATCGTCGACCAACGTCCTGTTCGGCTGGCTGGCCATCGGTGGCGATACCCAGTTCGCCGACGGCGTGACCTACGGTGGTGCTGAAGGCGGTCTGGCCCTGCCACTGCCGGATCCAGTCTCCAAGGCCAAGGCTGCTGCGGCCTACAAGGCGGTGAAGGCTTCGGGTGCCGAACTGATCGTCGCACCGCGCTACGAAGTGACCGTCAACGACTACTTCATCTTCAAGCAAGTGCACGTCAAGGTCATCGGCAACAAAGGCACCATCTCCAGCATCCGCTGATGGATCAATCACCCCTGCGCAACCCGCAGGTGTGATTCAAAAAGCCTGTACCAAAAATTCGGTCTGCTTGCGTTGGCGCCCTCAGCATTCGCCAGCGCAGGCGGGCCGTTTTGCGTGGTGTTAACGGTGCCGGGTCATGCAAAACCTGTAGGAGTGAGCTCTGCTCGCGATAGCGGTGGGTCTGATCAGTGCAGCATCGACAGCCAAGAAGCCATCGCGAGCAGAGCGCCCTCCCACAGGTTCTGAGGTGTCCCGGCTGTCTCGGCTGACACCGACCCCGTAGCAGTCCGGCTTGCCGGCGGCAGCGCTCTCAAGAAGCCACCGCCGGCAAGCCGGACTGCTACAGAATATTCGCCGCTGTAACCGTAGGAGCGCGCTTGCCCGCGATGGCGGTAGGTCAGCCAATACAGCGCTGGCTGGATTGACGCTTTCGCGAGCAGGGCTCCCTCCCACGGGCCTGATGTCGTTCATAAGACCTGTTACAGGCACAAATCCCGCAGCCTGCCTTACTTGCGGTCCGCAACCACGCCGATCAGCACCAGTACCACCAACAATACCGGCGCCAGGCTGTAGTTGTTGAACTGGCTGAGCCCGCGCACCACCCACGGGGTGGCGTAGATCAGCGCGGCGCCGCTGCCGATGGTGCAGAACAGCGCCATGACCGGTACACGCAAGGCGCCGGCCACGCTGCCCAGACGGCCTTCGATCCAGCCCTTGATGTCCGCGCCGAACAGGATCAGCAGGCAACCCACCAGCGCCAGAGCGATTTCAGACAGATTGCTGCGACTCCAGCGCGAAACGGTGGCCAGCAGGTCAAGTACGAGATCCATTCAGTGTCCTTAGCGTTAAGCCTTAAAGAAGAAAGTACTGCAGCAGGTCATTTAGGAACAATTGACCGCGGGCAGTGGCCACCAGGCGCGCCGGATCGGCCTCCAGCAGGCCGCGTTCTTCGGCCTGTCTGCGCGCACTGGCCAGCGAATCGAGGCTTAGACCCGTGCGTTGCTGAAATAATGCAGCGTCCACGCCTTTTGTCAGGCGCAGGGCGTTCATCAGGAATTCGAACGGCATTTCGTCCAGCGCCAGCAGCTTCTCACCGGCTTGAAACGACTTGGCCGGGTTCAGATAGTCCTTCGGCAGGCGGGTCTTCCAGGTGCGCACGATGCGCCCGTCCGGGTGGCTGAGCTTGCCGTGGGCGCCAGCACCGATGCCGATGAAGTCACCGAAGCTCCAGTAATTGAGGTTGTGCCGGGCCGCGCGTCCGGGTTGGGCGTAGGCCGAGACTTCGTACTGCGCGTAGCCGTTGTCGCGCATCAGCGCCTGACCGGCTTCCTGGATGTCCCAGAGGATGTCGTCTTCGGGCAGCGTCGGCGGCTGGTTCCAGAACACCGTGTTCGGCTCCAGCGTCAGCTGATACCAGGACAGGTGCGTCGGCGCCAGCGCGATGGCCTGACGGAGATCGCCCAAAGCATCGTCCTCGGACTGATCCGGCAGGCCGTGCATCAGGTCGAGGTTGAAGTTGTCGAAGCCGGCCTGCCGCGCCATGTCGGCTGCGCGCACGGCTTCATCGCCGTTGTGGATGCGGCCGAGAGCCTTGAGCTTGGCTTCCTGAAAGCTCTGGATGCCGATGGACAGGCGATTGATGCCCAGCCCGCGATAGGCGCTGAATTTGGCCTGCTCGAACGTGCCAGGGTTGGCTTCCAGGGTGATCTCGATGTCTGAGGCAAAACGGATGCGCTGTTCGACACCCTTGAGCAGCCGGCCCAGCGCATCGGCGCTGAACAGGCTCGGCGTGCCGCCACCGAAAAAGATCGTGCTCAACTCACGGCCATAGACGTGGGGCAGGTCCTGATCAAGGTCGGCCAGCAGCGCGTCGACGTATTCCTGCTCCGGCAGCACCGGGCTTGCGGTGTGGGAGTTGAAATCGCAGTACGGACATTTGCGCACGCACCACGGGATATGAATGTACAGCGACAGCGGCGGCAACTCGGGCAGAGCAGCGCGTGGCTGCTCCGAAGAAAAACCGGCCGCACCGAGAATCAGCGGCCGGGTCTGGGTATCGTTGGTCATTGCAGACCCAGACGCTGACGCAGAATGGCCATGGCGCGGGCGCGATGGCTGATCTGGTTCTTGTCGGCCGGGCTCAGTTCGGCGCTGGAGCAGTCGCGTTCCGGCACCCAGAACAGCGGATCGTAGCCAAAGCCGTGTTCGCCACGAGCGGCGGTGAGCATGCGCCCGTGCCACAGGCCTTCACAGAGGATCGGCAGCGGATCGTCGGCGTGACGCACCAAGGCCAGCACGCAGACGAACTGGGCGCCGCGTTGCGCTTCGGGTACGTCTTTCAGGGCGTCGAGCAGCTTGGCGTTGTTGGCGGCATCGCCCTGGCCGTCGGCGTAGCGGGCGGAATAGATGCCCGGCGCGCCACCGAGAAAGTCCACGGCCAGACCCGAATCGTCGGCCAATGCCGGCAGGCCGGAAATGCGCGAGGCGTTGCGTGCCTTGAGGATGGCGTTCTCGACGAACGACAGGCCGGTTTCTTCAGGCTCCACCTGGCTGAACTCGCCGATGGAGCGCAGTTGTACGCTGCCGCCGAGCATGGCCTGAAGTTCCTTGAGTTTGCCGGCGTTGTGGCTGGCCAGTACGAGCTGGGTGAAATTCATCATTCGTCCGAAAAAATCTGTTGGTTGAAGCTGAGCGTATGGGTTTCGCTGTCAGCCGCCTTGACGTTGACCGTGAAGACGTACGTGGCCGAGGTGTCGGGCTCGACGGCGAACTGGGCGATGTAATTGACCGCGCTGTTTTCGCTGACGGGTCTGAAGGTCAGCGGTTTCTTGCGCCCGGTCAGGTCGGCCACCGAGCCATCGACGCTGGCGGTGACGGTCTTGCCGTCCTTGATCGCGGTGATGTTGATCACCGCCTGGCCCTTGCTGCGGGTCAGGCCGTTCTGTTGTGCGATGGCCGGTTGCAGCAGGCCCGAGGCGAAAGCGTTGTAGTGGATGGTCAGGTCGCCGAACTGTTGCTGCCGGTTGAGACTGGCGCTGTCGGCGGCCTGCGCCGCGTTGCCCAGAGCCAGAACCAGCAGTACCGCAAACACTGCCGTCAGACGCGCCATGATCCTTCTCCCGGTGATAGTGGTCACACGGCGATCTGATGGTCCGAAAGACCCGGGCTGCTGACCCGATAGATGCCGATCTCACCCAACAGATTAGGCCAAAGCTTGCTGGCCCAGCCATGCCGATGTTCGTGATCGACCGCCAGCCGATCAATGACCTTGGCCGAACGCTCGCGGCACAGCTCCTCGAAATCGGTGAAGGTGCAGAAGTGGATGTTCGGCGTGTTGTACCAGGTGTACGGCAGGAACTCGGAAACCGGCATGCGACCTTTGCTCGCCAGGTACCAGCGGCAGCGCCAGTGGCCGAAGTTGGGGAAGGTGATGATGCACTGACGCCCGACCCGCAGCATTTCGTCGAGGATCTTGTCGGGGTAATGCACCGCCTGCAGGGCCTGGGTCATGACCACGATGTCGAAACTGTTGCTGGCGAAGTTGCCCAGGCCCTTGTCCAGGTCCTGCTCGATGACGTTGACGCCACGGGCCACGCAGCGGGCGATGTTGTCGGCGTCGTTTTCCAGGCCGTAGCCGGTGACTTGCTTGTTTTCCTGCAGCCAGGCCAGCAGTTCGCCGTCGCCGCAACCGAGGTCGAGCACGCGGCTGCCTGCCGGTATCCAGTCTTGGATGATTTCCAGGTCGGCTCTCATGGTGTCCTCAGAGTGCAATTCGGTTCATGTAGCTGGAGAACGCCTGCAGGTAGCGCGGGATCGGCATCAGGAAGGCGTCGTGGCCTTGCGGAGCGTCGATCTCCAGGTAGCAGACGTCCTTTTTCGCCGCCATCAGGGCGTCCACCAGCTCCCGCGAGCGGGCCGGCGAGAAACGCCAGTCGGTGGTGAAGGACATCACGCAGAATTTCGCGGTGGCGTTGGCGAAGGTTGCCGCCAGATCGTCGTTGAACGCAGCGGCCGGGTCGAAGTAGTCCAGTGCCTTGGTCATCAGCAGATAGGTGTTGGCGTCGAAGCGTCCGGAGAACTCTTCGCCCTGATAGCGCAGGTAGCTTTCAACCTGGAATTCCACGCTGTGGAAGTCGTAATTGAGCTTCTCGCTTTTCAGGCCACGGCCGAATTTCTCGCCCATCGAGTCATCGGACAGGTAGGTGATGTGGCCGACCATGCGCGCCAGCATCAGGCCGCGTTTGGGGATCACGCCCAGCTCCTGGAACGAACCGCCATGAAATTCCGGGTCGGTGAGGATCGCCTGACGGGCCACTTCGTTGAAGGCGATGTTCTGCGCCGACAATTTGGGCGCCGAAGCAATCGCCAGACAATGGCGCACGCGGTCCGGGTAGGTGATGGTCCATTGCTGGGCCTGCATGCCGCCCAGGCTGCCACCGACCACGGCGGCCCACTGCATGATGCCCAGGCTGTCGGCCAGACGCGCCTGGCTGTGGACCCAGTCCTCGACCGTCAATACCGGGAAGTCGGCGCCGAACGGCTTGCCGGTTTCCGGGTTGATGCTGCTGGGGCCCGTGGAACCGTTGCAACCGCCGAGGTTGTTGAGGCTGACGACGAAGAACCGGTTGGTGTCGATCGGCTTGCCGGGGCCGATGCAGCTGTCCCACCAGCCCGGCTTGCGATCTTCATTGCTGTGATAACCGGCGGCATGGTGGTGCCCCGACAGCGCATGGCAGATCAGCACCGCGTTGCTTTTCGCGGCGTTGAGCTGACCGTAGGTTTCGTAAACGAGGTCATACGCGGCCAGCGAACGACCGCAGGCCAGAGCCAGAGGCTCGCTGAAATGTGCCGTTTGTGGCGTGACCAGACCGACAGAATCTGCGGGAAAAACCGTGGACATCGACCCTGCCCTCGCTGAAATGAGGCGTAAGTCTAAAGATCGCGCGGGGTAGCGGCAACACAGGAAATGGCGGGAGGGAAAGCGGGGTGCTCGATGGCGAATTCATTCGCGGCCCCTGTAGGAGCTGGCTTGTCCTGCGACCGGCGACGAAGTCGTCGTAAACCCTGTGCACGCGGTATGCCCGACACTACCAATGCGTATGGTTTTACGACGGGTTCCCCGCCGGTCGCGGGACAAGCCACGCTCCTACAGAAGTGTGCGTCCCAGAGTGGTCCGATTGATCAGATCAACCGCCACAACACCTGAGGCATGCCCACCGCATTGGCCAGTTCCGGCATCAGGTAAGACTGCAGCACCTGAATCAGCAGGAAGGCGAAGATCGGCGAAATATCCAGGCCGCCGAGGTTGGGGATGATGCGACGGAACGGCGCCAGCACCGGCTCGCTGATCTGCCAGGCCAGTTCGGCGGCAGGGTTGTGCGTGCCCGGCGCGATCCAGGAGACGATCACCATGACGATCATTGCCACCCAGAAAATCTTCAGCAGCAGCGACAGGATGCCCAGCAGCGACCACACCAGAATGTGCGGAATATCGAAGAGGGTGCCGTAGGTCATGATCATCACGAAGCCCATCAGCAGCGCCTGAATGACGATGGCCAGCAGCAGCGACGAGGTGTCCAGCCCGAGGATGCTCGGAATGATCCGGCGGATCGGCTTGAGCAGTGGCTGCGTGGCCTTCACGGTGAACTGGCTGAGCGGGTTGTAGAAGTTGGCTTTGACCAGTTGCAGCACGAAGCGCAGCAGGACGATGGTCAGGTACAGGCTGATCAGCGTCTGGATGACAAAGATCGTCGCGCCGGTGAGTGCATTCATGTAGTGCTCCTTATTTGCCCAGCAGTTCGGCAAGTTCTGCCGAGCGGTGTGCGGCGGCGCCCAGCGCCTTTTCGACGATGGCTTCGAAACCGTCGGCCTGGAACGACTTGATCGCCGCTTCCGTGGTGCCCGCAGGCGAGGTCACGCGGCGACGCAGCTCGGCAGCGTCGACATCGCTGGTGGTCACCATTTGCGCGGCGCCCAGCGCGGTCTGCAGGGTCAGCTTGCTGGCGACGTCCGCCGGCAGGCCAAGCTTCACGCCGGCGGCGGTCATGGCTTCGATCAGCAGGAAGAAATACGCCGGGCCGCTGCCCGAGACGGCGGTGACGGCGTCCAGTTGGGCTTCTGTGTCCAGCCACAGGGCGATGCCCACGGCCGACAGCAGGGTTTCGGCCTGCTGGCGTTGGGTCTGGCTGACATCGGCGGTGGCGTACAGGCCACTGACGCCCTGACGCAGCAGCGCCGGAGTGTTGGGCATGCAGCGCACGATCGGCTGCTCGCCCAGCCAGTTCTGCATGCTGGCGCAGGTAATGCCGGCAGCGATGGACACCACCAGCTGATTCGGCTTGAGGCTTGGCTTGAGCGCTTCGCAGACGGCTTTCATCATCTGTGGCTTGACCGCCAGCAGCACCACGTCGGCACCGTCGATGGCGTCGGCGTTATCGGCGACGACGGTGATGCCGTGCTCTCTGGCGACGCGTTCGCGGGTTTCCGCGCCTGGATCGCTGGCGCGGATCAGGCTGGCGTCGACGCCCTGGGCGCGCAGGCCGCCAATCAGACTGGCCGCCATGTTGCCGGCACCGATAAACGCGATACGAGTGTTGCTCATGAACGAGTTCCTGTAAGCAAGGGTTAGGGCTGCCCGTAATTGCGGGCGCCGAAGAGGGCAGTGCCGATCCGCACCCAGGTGGCGCCTTGTGCGATGGCGGCCTCCAGGTCGTGGCTCATGCCCATGGAAAGCGTATCCAGCGGCAGGTTCAATTGGTCTTGCAGGGTGCGCACGGTGGCGAACGCAGCGTTCTGTTCGGCGCTGTCGTCGGTGGGTTCGGGAATCGCCATCAGGCCGCGCAGTTTCAGGTTGGGCAGTGCCGCGACAGCCTGGGCCAGGGCCGGCAGCTCCTCCGGTGTGCAGCCGGATTTACTGTCTTCGCCGCTGACGTTGACCTGCAGGCAGATGTTCAGCGGCGGCAGGTCGGCGGGGCGTTGCTCTGACAGGCGTTGGGCGATTTTCAGGCGGTCCACGGAATGTACCCAGTCGAAATGCTCGGCGATGGCGCGAGTCTTGTTCGACTGGATGGGGCCGATGAAGTGCCAGATCAAGGGCAGGTCGCTCAGCTCGGTCTGCTTGCCGAGGGCCTCCTGCAGATAGTTTTCGCCGAAATCACGCAGACCGGCGGCATACGCTTCTCGCAGGTCGCTTGCGGGTTTGGTCTTGCTCACGGCCAGCAGGCCGACGGATGCAGGATCGCGTCCTGCTGCGTTTGCCGCGCTGCGAATTCGCTCGGCAAGCGTTGAAATGTTCTCTGCTATCGTGGACATTGGGTTGCGCCAGCAGGCTGAAGTCTGCGGCATTCTATGTGATGAGGAGCTGTATGGATATTACCGAGCTGCTTGCCTTCAGTGCCAAGCAAGGCGCGTCGGACTTACACCTCTCTGCCGGCCTGCCGCCGATGATTCGCGTCGACGGTGACGTGCGACGGATCAATCTGCCGGCGCTGGATCAGAAAGAAGTCCAGGCGCTGATCTACGACATCATGAACGACCGCCAGCGCAAGGACTTCGAAGAAGATCTGGAAACCGACTTCTCCTTCGAAGTGCCGGGTGTTGCACGTTTCCGGGTCAACGCGTTCAACCAGAACCGTGGCGCGGGCGCCGTGTTCCGGACCATTCCGTCGAAGGTCCTGAGCATGGAAGAGCTCGGCATGGGGGAAGTGTTTCGGAAAATTACCGACGTCCCCCGCGGCCTGGTGCTGGTCACCGGACCGACCGGTTCCGGCAAGTCGACAACGCTGGCGGCGATGGTCGATTACCTGAACGCCAACAAGCACCACCACATTCTTACCATTGAAGACCCGATCGAATTCGTTCACGAATCGAAGAAGAGCCTGATCAACCAGCGTGAAGTCCACCGCGACACCCACGGCTTCGCCGAAGCGCTGCGTTCGGCCCTGCGGGAAGACCCGGACGTGATTCTGGTGGGTGAGCTGCGTGACCTGGAAACCATCCGCCTGGCGCTGACTGCCGCGGAAACTGGTCACCTGGTGTTCGGCACCTTGCACACTACCTCGGCGGCGAAAAGTATCGACCGTATCGTTGACGTGTTCCCGGCTCAGGAAAAGTCGATGATCCGTTCGATGCTGTCCGAATCGCTGCACGCGATCGTGTCCCAGGCGCTGTTGAAGAAGATCGGCGGTGGCCGGGTTGCGGCCCACGAAATCATGATCGGCACGTCGGCGATCCGTAACCTGATCCGCGAGGACAAGGTGGCGCAGATGTATTCGGCGATTCAGACCGGTGGCGCGTTGGGGATGCAGACACTGGATATGTGTCTGAAGGACTTGATCAGCAAGGGGCTGATCAGCCGGGAAAGTGCGAGAGAGAAGGCGAAGACGCCGGATAATTTCTGATGGGCTTTACCCTTGTGGGAGCGAATTCATTCGCGATTGGCCGGTATGGTCGATAAATCTCTATCGACCATACCGCCGTATCGCGAATGAATTCGCTCCCACAGGGTTTTCGTTTCCGAGGCAAACCGCCCGATCAACGTTGCGCGATACGCACGCTGCCTTTCTGGTTAGGCGCCTGCTTCGGCAGGACGCGCTTGGCGACCACGTAGTGGCTGTCCCAGTACGGCTTTTTCAGGGTGTCGATGGTCACCGACTTGCCACGACGCGGTGCGTGGACAAAGCGGTCGTCGCCCAGGTAAATGGCGACGTGGTTGACCTTGCGGCTCTTGATGTTGAAGAACAGCAGATCACCCGGTTTCAGATCCTTGCGGTCGACCTTCTGCCCATGGCCTTCGGACATGGCATTGGAGGTGCGCGGCAGATCGACTTCGCTTACGTCGTTGAAGGCGTACTTGACCAGTCCGCTGCAGTCGAAGCCCTTGGTCGGGCTGGTGCCGCCCCAGCGATAGGGCGTACCGATGACTTTCACCGCACGGTTCACCACGTTGCTGCTCTGCTTGGCGCCCATTTGTGCAGGCGCGGCCAGAGCCACGGTGTTTTGCGAAATCTTGCGCGAGCCATGGGCCTTGCCCTTGGTGGCGCGGGTCTTTCTGTTCGAGGTCGCGAGCGGCGTTGCCGTTTCGTCGATGGCCTCTTGAGTGACGTTGTTGCTGGCTACCGTTGCTTCAGCGGTCGTCGAAGAATGACTTTTCGCAGTAAAACCGGTGAAGCTGGCGGGTAGGTGTTGCTCACGATTGGTGGCGTGGGCGGCCAGTGGCATAAAGAGACAAATAGTCAGCCATGTCTTGAAAAATGGACGCATTAGGCAGGGCTCATGTAGGTCAGCGCGCAACTTTATAACAGCTTTTTCCAGATTTCCGAGGCCACTTGTCGAACAATTTACTGCCCCGCAGGTCAGTTCCGATGCGCATATTGTCATCAGGCTGCGGGCGGTTCCTTGTAGAACAATGGGTTACGAGAGCGCTTCGAGGTTCAAACCATACGTCGGACAAAGACACGAAAGTCACAAAAGTTACGCATATTTTTTTCTATTGGTGCAAAAGAGGTAAGCAATGAACACCTATTACCCTGACGATCGACGCCCGGACACCCACAGCAAGATCATGGGGTACCTGCTGTGGATTGTCGGTTTTACCGGTTCTCACCGCTTCTATTACGGCAAGCCGGTGACCGGCACGATCTGGTTTTTCACCCTGGGCCTTTTGGGTATCGGCTGGCTGATCGACCTGTTTCTGATCCCGTCCATGGACCGCGAGGCCGACCTTCGGTTCAACGCCGGCTCCACCGATTACAGCGTGGCGTGGATTCTGCTGACGTTTCTGGGGGTGTTTGGCGTGCACCGGATGTACCAGGGCAAATGGATCACCGGCATTCTTTATCTGCTGACCGGCGGCCTGGCGTTCATCGGTGTGCTGTATGACTTCTGGACGCTTAACGACCAGATTTCGGTGAAGAACGCCCAGCGGCGTTAGAAATACCGCTTTGGAAGGGACCGCGCATTTTTCGTAGGAGTCGGCTTGCTGGCGAACGGGATTTGCCAGTCAGCGCTGACGTACCTGACTTGACGCTTTCGCCAGCAAGCCGGCTCCTACAGGGGCAGTGATGGTTGATCTGTAGCAGTCCGGCCGGCCGCTACAGAGTTGTGAGTGATTACCGAAAGGTCAGCTTATATAGCTGATCCGCCCATCCACGAAGGTGTACTTCACCGCGCCCGGCAGGCAATGGCCGAGGAACGGGCAGTTGTCACCCTTGGACAGCCACTGCTCGCCGGCCACGGTCGAGGCGGCCGGGTCGAACAGCACCAGATCTGCCGCCGCACCAGCTGCCAGTTCGCCGACCGGCAGGCGCAGGGCCGATGCAGGGCCCGAGCTCAGGCGGGCGAGCAGAGTCGGCAGGTCCAGCAGGCCGTCTTCAACCAGGGTCATCGCCAGTGGCAGCAGCAGTTCGACGCTGCTGATACCGGGCTCGGTGGCACCGAACGGCGCCAGCTTGGCGTCGCGTTCGTGGGGCTGGTGGTGGCTGGAGATCGCCTGCACCACGCCGGACTTCACCGCTTCGCGCAGGGCATCGCGGTCGGCGCGGGTGCGCAGCGGTGGCTGCACGTGATAAAGGCTGGAGAAGTCGACCAGCGCCTCGTCGGTGAGGATCAACTGATACAGCGCCACGTCGGCGGTGACCGGCAGGCCGCGAGCTTGTGCCTCGGCGATCAGCGCCACGCCACGGGCGCTGGTCAGCTGGGTGAAGTGCGCGCGCACGCCGCTTTGTTCAACCAGCAGCAGGTCGCGGGCCAGGGCCACGGTTTCGGCAGACTCCGGAATGCCCGGCAGGCCGAGGAATGCTGCAGTTGCACCGTCGTGGGCCAGGCCGCCTTGCGCCAGATCGGCATCCTGCGAGTTGAAGATCACCGTCAGGTCGAAGGTCGCCGCGTATTCCAGCGCCCGCGCCAGGGTGCGGTTACTGCCGAAATTGGTCAGGCCGTTGGTGAACGCCACGCAACCGGCATCGCGCAGGGCGATCAGTTCGGCCAGTTGTTCACCTTCCAGGCCTTTGCTCAGTGCGCCGATCGGAAACACCTTGCTGTGGCCGGCTTCACGGGCGCGGTCGAGGATCAGCTCGGCGACTGCCGAGGTGTCCAGCACCGGCTTGGTCCGTGGCGGGCAGCACAGGCTGGTGACGCCGCCGGACGCCGCCGCGCGGGTTTCGCTGGCGATGCTGCCTTTGCGGCTGTAACCCGGCTCGCGCAGGGACACATTGAGATCGACCAGACCCGGCGCGGCTACCAGGCCTTTGCCGTCGATGGTCTGCGACGGGCTGAAATCGGCCGGGGCGGCGCCCAGGGCGAGAATCTTGCCGGCTTCCAGGTGTACGTCGATGACTTGATCCAGGCCGCTGACCGGGTCGATGACGCGAGCGCCGATGATGCTGAACTTCACTGCGCGTTCTCCTGTTCGAACTGGCGTTGGGCGGTCTGGCCACTCATGGCCATGGACAGCACGGCCATGCGCACGGCGATGCCGTAGGTCACTTGATTGAGGATCACCGAATGGGCGCCGTCGGCCACCGCCGATTCGATTTCCACGCCCCGGTTGATCGGGCCGGGGTGCATGACGATGGCGTCAGGCTTGGCGCCGGCCAGGCGCGCGGTGGTCAGGCCGAACAGGCGGTAGAACTCGCCCTCGCTCGGCAGCAGGCCGCCGGACATGCGCTCGCGCTGCAGGCGCAGCATGATCACTACGTCGACATCCTTCAGGCCCTCGGCCAGATCGGTGTACACCTTCACGCCGTACTGCTCGACGCCAATCGGCAGCAGGGTTTTCGGGGCGACCACGCGGATGTCCGGGCAGCCCAGCGCCTTGAGCGCGATCATGTTCGAGCGTGCCACCCGCGAATGCAGGATGTCGCCGACGATGGCCACCGAGAGGTTCTCGAAATTGCCCTTGTGGCGGCGGATGGTCAGCATGTCGAGCATGCCCTGGGTCGGGTGGGCATGACGGCCGTCGCCGCCGTTGATGATCGCCACCTGCGGGCTGACATGTTCGGCGATGAAATGCGCGGCGCCGGAGTCGGCGTGGCGCACGACGAACATGTCGGCGGCCATGGCTTCCAGGTTGCGCAGGGTGTCGAACAGGGTTTCGCCCTTGCTGGTCGAGGAGGTCGACACGTTCAGGGTGATCACGTCCGCCGACAGTCGTTGTGCCGCCAGTTCAAAGGTGGTGCGGGTCCGCGTCGAGTTTTCGAAGAACACGTTGCACACGGTCTTGCCGCGCAGCAGCGGGACTTTCTTCACCGCCCGGGCGCCGACTTCAAGGAAGGAGTCGGCGGTGTCGAGGATTTCGGTGAGCAGTTCGCGGGGCAAACCGTCGAGCGAAAGGAAATGTTGCAGCTGACCCTGATGGTTCAGCTGCAGCGGGCGCTTGGCGTCGAGAGGCGTCATCGCAAAGGACTCTTAGAGGGCGGCGGAATCGGTGGAGAGGTCTTGCAGTTCAAGCGTCAGCGGCGTCGGGCCGGACAGCTTGACCCGTTCGTTCGGCGCCAGGGCCAGAGTGGCACCGGTCACGTTCGGGCGGATCGGCAGTTCGGCGGCGTCCAGGTCAAGCAGCGAGACCAGGGTCACGCTGGCCGGACGGCCGTAGTCGAACAGTTCGTTGAGGGCGGCGCGGATGGTCCGGCCGCTCATCAGCACGTCGTCGATCAGCACCAGGTGCTGGCCTTCGATTTCGAACGGCAGCTCGGACGGGCGCACTTGCGGGTGCAGGCCGTTCTGGCTGAAGTCGTCGCGGTAGAAGGACACGTCCAGGGTGCCTAGCGGCGACTGGCTGCCCAGTGCGTCGAGCAGCGCCTGGGCCACCCACACGCCGCCGGTACGAATGCCGATGAAGCGGGGTTCGCTGATACCGCGTTTATTCAGGTGCGCTTGCAGATCGATCGCCATCTGGCTGATCAGTTCGGCGGGGTTGGGCAGGCTCATGGTCGCTCCTTGGAGGCCCCGTCGTGCTGACTGCGGCGACGGGACCCAAACTCAGATTCGATGCAGTGTAAAACGCTCAGGTGTCAAACAGTGCGCTGTTGGCTTCCAGCCAGCCTTGCAGCAACAGGGCTGCGGCGATGGCGTCCACCGGGTTGTCGCGGAAGCTGCCGCGCTGACCGCCACGGGACTGGCGCTCGCCCTTGGCTTCAAAGGTGGTCAGGCGTTCGTCATGGGTGTAGACCGGCAGGTTGAAGCGGCCATTGAGCTTGCGCGAGAACTTCTCGGCGCGGGCGCTCATTTCGCTGGGAGTGCCGTCCATGTTCAGCGGCAGGCCAACGACAATGGCGTCGGGCTTCCACTCGTTGATCAGGGCCTGGACCTTGTCCCAGTCCGGCACGCCGTTCTGCGCTTTCAAGGTACACAGCTCGCGGGCCTGGCCGGTAATGACCTGACCCACGGCCACGCCGATCTGTTTGGTGCCGTAATCGAAACCCAGCAGCAGACGCAATGCGGCCATCAGGCGTGGCCCGCCTGGCTGGTCAGCAGATTCAGATTGATGCCGAGCTTGGCGGCGGCGGCGTCGAGGCGCAGTTCGCTGTCGATCTCGAACAGAATGGCCGGATCGAATGCGCAGGTCAGCCAGGCGTTGTTGGCTAACTCGTCTTCCAACTGGCCGGCATCCCAACCGGCATAGCCGAGGGTGATCAGATTTTGATCAGGGCCATAGCCGTCGGCGATAGAAAACAGCACGTCCTGGGACGTCGACAGAGAAATGCCGCCCAGATTGACCGTGGCCTGGAACACCGGACCGCTCGGGTGCAGGACGAAACCGCGATCGGTCTGTACCGGCCCGCCGACATGGATAGGAATGTGCTGGCAGCGTGCCGGCGGTTCCATTTCCGGTCGCAACTGCTCAAGGATGTCGGCCAGCGACAGGCTTTGGGGGCGGTTGATCACCAGACCCATCGCACCATTGGCGTTGTGCTCGACGATGTAGGTCAAGGTCTGGGCGAAGTTCTGATCATGCATGTGTGGCATGGCGATCAGAAATTGATTCGTGAGGTACGACGGGGTGACGTTTTTCATGAGCCCTAGTGTGGCGCCGCAGGGCTGTTGTGACAACAGCAGGATTTGCTCTCAACGCAAATTCCGTAGGGCTGCGCGTCCTGTAGGAGCTGGCTTGTCCTGCGAGCGGCGGGGAACCCGTCGTAAAACCTGACGACCGTGTACTCCTGACACACCGCACTCGCTGGTTTTACGACGACTGCGTCGCCGCTCGCAGGACAAGCCAGCTCCTACAAGAGGGCGTACCGATCAGTTACTGGACAGCTTGTCGCCCTTGGCGAATTTCCAGGTGCGGATGATTTCCAGGCGGTCGATGTCCGACAGGTCGCCGGTGAACGGCGCGAACGGTGCCGCCAGCCGGACGATCTTCTGCGCGGCCTGATCCAGCAACGGCTGGCCGGACGACTCCAGAATCAGCACTTCATATAAAGAGCCGTCGCGGTTGATCGACACCATCATCCGCAGGCTGCCGTAAATCTGCTGGCGGCGGGCTTCTTCGGGGTAATTGAGGTTGCCGATGCGCTCGATCTTCTTGCGCCAGTCTTCTTTATACCAGGCGCCCTTGTCGCGCATGGTCGAGGCCGCGCTCAGGCGATGGATCTTCGGCCGCTTGGCATAGGCCTGCTGCTCGTCGGCAAGTTCGGCTTCGAGGCTGGCGATTTCACTGTTGAGCTGGGTGCTGTCGAAGGTCGGCGCGGCTTTCTTCGGCTCTTCGGTCTTGACTTCGTCGCGTTTGGCGACGGTCTTTTCCTTGGCTGGCGCCTTGGTGGCAACGGCGGTCTTCGGTGCCTCCTGCTTGACCACCGGTTTGGCGGCAGGCGGTGGCGTCACCTTGTTGATCTGGGTGTCCTGGTAGGGCGCGATTTCCGTGGTCTTCGGCACGGCCTTCTTGTCCAGGGTGCCGCTGCCTTGCTGGTTTTCCTGGGCGAGGAAGTCAGCGTCCTTGGGCCGGGTGTCGCTCTTGAACGGGGCGAGGGTGATTTCCAGCGTCTGGCTGATCTTTTCCGGTTTCACGTAGGTGAAGCCGACACCCAGAATCAACGCCAGGTGCACCAGGGCTGCGATCAGCAGGGTAAAACCCAGGCGATCGGCCGGGCGCACGACGGTGCGAGTCAGGGCCATGGGAAGATCTCGGTCGACCGCAGCGTTCATCGACGCCGCGCCGCAACAAGTGCCAGCATTACGCAACCCACCTCAGGGGAATTTCAGGCCGCGCATGATAACGCAATGTCGGCAGGTTCTTGGGCTTTGATGTGCATGGGCCGATTAGTGGGCGCAAAACAGCACGCGGTCTCTGTAGGAGCTGGCTTGTCCTGCGACCGGCGACGGAGTCGTCGTAAAATCAGCCGACGCGATGTGTCAGACATGCATCGTCGTCAGGTTTTACGACGGGTTCCCCGCCGGTCGCAGGACAAGCCAGCTCCTACAGCTGTTAATCGCGCAGAGCCAGCTTCTGCTCGATCGCATCCATCAGCATGCCGCCGATATCGGTGCCGAAGGCATTGTCGATTTCGCGGATGCAGGTCGGGCTGGTGACGTTGATTTCGGTCAGGTGCTCGCCGATCACGTCGAGGCCGACGAACAGCAGGCCTTTCTCCCGCAGGGTCGGGCCGATTTCGGCGGCGATCCAGCGGTCGCGGTCGGTCAGCGGGCGGGCTTCGCCTCGGCCACCGGCCGCCAGGTTGCCACGGGTTTCACCGGCAGCAGGGATGCGCGCCAGGCAGTACGGCACCGGTTCGCCATCGATCATCAGGATGCGCTTGTCGCCGTCCTTGATCGCCGGCAAATAAGCCTGCGCCATGATCTGGTGCGCGCCGTTGACGGTCAGGGTTTCCAGAATCACCGACAGGTTCGGGTCTTCGGCGCGATGACGGAAGATCGAAGTGCCACCCATGCCGTCCAGCGGCTTGTAGATCACATCGCCATGTTCGGCGGCGAAAGCGCGCAGAATGTCCGAGCGACGGCTGACCAGGGTCGGCGGGGTGCAGTGCGGGAACAGGGTGGCGAACAGCTTCTCGTTGCAATCGCGCAGGCTCTGCGGCTTGTTGACGATCAGCGTGCCGGCGCGTTCGGCCTGCTCCAACAGATAAGTGGTGTAGATGAAATCCATGTCGAACGGCGGATCCTTGCGCATCAGGATCACGTCGAGGTCGTCCAGACCGCTGTCGATTTCGTCTTGGAACTCGAACCAGTGCGCCGGGTCGGCGAACACTTTCAGCGGTTTCATGCGGGCGCGGGCCTGACCCTTGGCCTGGTACAGATCCTGCTGTTCCATATAGAACAGCGACCATCCGCGTTTCTGTGCGGCAAGGAGCATGGCCAGTGAGCTGTCCTTTTTATAGGAGATGCGCTCAATGGGGTCCATGACAATTCCCAGGCGAACGCTCATGGGCAGTATCCTCTGTCGGTAATGGCCGCTCGCGGCCTGAAATAGGCGTCAGGGTGGCGCCGCGCTTGCTCCGGGTCAAGGGGCAGAGGTGGCTGCCCGCTGCCTTTTTTGGTTTATGGATTGCGTCTGGAGAGTGTGCTAAAAAGGCTCGGCATCTGGCGACATGCCAGTTGTCATACACCCCTCCAGATGCAGGGTCAGCAGTCTCAACAGCGCCAGGCGAAGAAACCCGTCTGAATCGCCAGGGCGATGGTAGAGCCGATATGGAACAGCATTCAGCCCCATTGAAAGTGATGGTCATCGACGATTCCCGCACGATTCGTCGCACCGCCGAGACGTTGCTGAAAAACGTCGGCTGTGAAGTGATCACCGCGATCGACGGCTTCGACGCACTGGCCAAGATTGCCGACAATCATCCGAGAATCATCTTTGTCGACATCATGATGCCCAGGCTGGACGGGTATCAGACCTGTGCGTTGATCAAGAACAATCGGGCATTCAAGGCCACCCCGGTGATCATGCTGTCCTCGCGGGACGGACTGTTCGACAAGGCCAAGGGGCGTATCGTCGGTTCCGATCAGTTTTTGACCAAGCCGTTCAGCAAGGAAGAACTGCTCAGTGCGATCAAGGCGCATGTGCCGGGGTTCGTTGCAGTAGAACAACAACTATCGTGATGCCGACGCCCTCTGCGGGGCGCGGCTGTTTGTATGGGGAAGCACCATGGCTCGAATTCTGATCGTCGATGATTCGCCGACCGAAATGTACAAACTGACCGGGATGCTGGAAAAACACGGCCATCAGGTGCTCAAGGCGGAAAACGGTGCGGACGGCGTGGCTCTGGCCCGCCAGGAAAAGCCCGACGCCGTGCTGATGGACATCGTCATGCCGGGCCTCAACGGCTTTCAGGCGACCCGCCAGCTGACCAAGGATGCCGACACCAACATGATCCCGGTGATCATGATCACCACCAAGGATCAGGAAACCGACAAGGTCTGGGGCAAACGCCAGGGCGCGCGGGATTACCTGACCAAGCCGGTGGATGAAGAAACCCTCATGAAAACCCTGAACGCGGTTCTGGCGGGCTGACGGCCGCCAGCGTTCATGGCTCAGTCGCAGACCGCCTTCCAGCTGCTGCTCGACATCGACCAGCGTTGCCGCTCGCTGGCTGCCGGCCTGCCCCTGCAGGAAACCCGGCAGCAGGGCTGGAGCGGCATCGGCTTTCGCATGGGCGAGCGCTTTTACGTGGCGCCGATGGGCGAGGTCGACGAAATTCTCCACGAACCGCGCTACACGCCGCTGCCAGGGGTGAAACCCTGGGTCAAGGGTATCGCCAACCTGCGCGGTCGCTTGCTGCCGATCATGGATCTGTATGCGTTCTTCGGCCATGAGCTGTCGCCCTTGCGCAAACAGCGTCGGGTGCTGGTGGTCGATGATCAGGAGGTGTTCGTCGGCCTGCTGGTCGATGAAGTGTCCGGCATGCAGCATTTCAGCGAGCGCAGCCTGATGGCCGAGCCGTCCGGTGACAGCGAAACCAACATCGCGCCCTACGTGCAGGGCCGGTTCGTGCGCGAGCAGGTCTGGCGGGTGTTCAGCCCGCGGGCGCTGGTGCAGTCGCCGGGTTTCATGGATGTGGCGCTGTGATTCACCATTCTGTGATGCACCGTCCTGTGGGAGCGAATTCATTCGCGAATCGTCCGTACAGCCGACAAAAATGTATCGCCCGGACTACCGATTCGCGAATGAATTCGCTCCCACAGTTCAGAATCCCGGATATTCGGCTGTCCAGCGCAACCCGATCTTCAGGCGGAGCCCTGAGAAATGAGTAATACCGGCAAGTCCCAGGAAGGCCTGCGCAGCCGTTCGCAGATCATTTCGCTGTTCGTCGGCCTGATCGTTCTGATCATGCTGCTGTTCGTCAACTTCGCGTACCTGAGTACGCAGTCCAACTACGACAAGCAATACATCGGTCACGCCGGCGAGCTGCGCGTGCTGTCCCAGCGTATCGCCAAGAACGCCACCGAAGCGGCGGCGGGCAAGGCGGCGGCCTTCAAGTTGCTCGCCGATGCGCGCAACGATTTCGACACCCGCTGGCAGTACCTGAAGAAGGGCGACAAGAACACCGGCCTGCCCGCCGCGCCCGACGCGGTCAACGACGAACTGAAAGCGGTGCAGAACGACTGGGAAAATCTGCGAAAAAGCACCGATGTCATCCTCGCTCGCGAGCAAACCGTGCTCTCGCTGCACCAGGTGGCGGCGACCCTGGCCGAAACCATCCCGCAATTGCAGATCGAGTCGGAAAAAGTCGTCGACATCCTCTTGCAGAACCACGCGCCGGCCAGTCAGGTCGCGCTCGCCCAGCGTCAGTCGTTGCTGGCGGAGCGGATTCTTGGCGCGGTCAATACCGTGCTGTCCGGCGATGAAACCGCCGTGCAGGCCGCCGACGCCTTTGGCCGCGATGCCACCCAGTTCGGTCGGGTGCTCAACGGCATGCTGGAAGGCAACGCCACGCTGAAAATCACCCAGGTCGACGACCGTGATGCCCGCGCCCGTCTCAGCGAGATTGCCGAGCTGTTCCAGTTCGTGTCGGGATCGGTAGACGAAATTCTGGAAACGTCGCCGGAATTGCTGGAAGTACGCGAGGCGGCCGGGAATATCTTCAACCTCTCGCAGACCCTGCTCGATGAAGCGTCGGTGCTGGCCAACAGCTTTGAGCACATGGCCGGTGGCCGCGCCACCAATAGCTATGGCGGCTACATCCTCGGCCTGCTGGCGCTGGCGTCGATCATCCTGATCGGCCTGGTGATGGTGCGTGAAACCAACCGCCAGCTGCGCGAGACCGCCGAGAAGAACGAACGCAACCAGACTGCGATCATGCGCCTGCTCGATGAGATCGAAGACCTGGCCGACGGCGACCTGACCGTGGCCGCCTCGGTGACCGAAGACTTCACCGGGGCAATTGCCGACTCGATCAACTACTCGATCGACCAGTTGCGCGAGCTGGTGGCAACCATCAACCTGACTGCCGAGCAGGTGTTCGGTGCGGTGAAGGACACCCAGACCACCGCGACCCAACTGGCCGCGGCCTCCGAGCACCAGGCCCTGCAGATCGCCGCCGCGTCCAATGCGGTGAACGATATGTCGAAATCGGTCAGGCAAGTGTCGGCCAATGCCTCGGAATCGGTGGCCGTGGCCGGGCGTTCCGTGGCCATCGCCAACAAGGGCAACGAAGTGGTGCACAACACCATCAACGGCATGGACAACATTCGTGAGCAGATTCAGGACACGTCCAAGCGGATCAAGCGCCTGGGCGAGTCATCCCAGGAAATTGGCGACATTGTCAGCTTGATCGACGACATTGCCGATCAGACCAATATTCTGGCCCTGAACGCGGCGATTCAGGCGTCCATGGCCGGTGATGCCGGGCGCGGCTTTGCCGTGGTGGCCGATGAAGTGCAGCGGCTGGCCGAGCGTTCGTCGTCGGCGACCAAACAGATCGAGACGCTGGTGCGGGCGATTCAGAACGACACCAACGAAGCCGTCATCTCCATGGAGCAGACTACCGCCGAGGTGGTGCGTGGCGCCCGATTGGCGCAGGATGCCGGGGTGGCCCTAGAAGAAATTGAAGGTGTTTCGCGCACCCTCGCCGGGCTGATCGAAAGCATTACCGGGGCGGCGCAGCAGCAGGCGGCGTTGGGGCAGCAGATCTCCGCGACCATGACGGTGATACAGCAGACCACCACGCAGACCACTTCCGGCACGGCGGCAACGGCACAGAGCATGGGCAACCTGGCCAAGATGGCCAGCGAGATGCGCCGCTCGGTGTCCGGTTTCAAATTGCCGGACTCGCGGGAACAGCATTGATCGTCGCGGCCGGAGGCAAGCGGCAGAGCACAGGCTTAGGCATTCGGAGTCAACATGGCTGACCGTCACGACTACGTGGCCCTGGAGTGGGTCAAGGGCGAAATAGCCGAAACCCTCAAGCACGCCCGACAGGCGCTGGATTCGTTTGTCGCTCGACCTCACGACCCGGCGGGCATGGAGGTCTGCCTGGACCTGATCCATCAGGTACACGGCAGCCTGCTGATGATCGAGTTCTACGGCGCGGCGCTGTTTGCCGAAGAGGTCGAACAACTGGCGGTGGCCCTGCAACAGGGGCGCGTAGTGCAGGACAGTGAAGCGGTGCAACTGCTGCGGCTGGCCCTGAGCCAATTGCCATCGTATCTGGAGCGCATTCACTCGGCCCGGCGCGACCTGCCACTGGAGGTGCTGCCGCTGCTCAACGACCTGCGCAGTGCCCGTGGCGAAAGCCTGCTGTCGGAAACCAGCCTGTTTGCCCCGCAACTGCTGGCGCTGCCCGCGCTGGATGAACAGACCCTGGCCGAACGCGACACCGCCGAATTGCCCGGCAAACTGCGCAAGCTGCGTCAGACCTTGCAGACCGCGCTGGTCGGCCTGCTGCGCGAGCAGGACGTGCAAGTCCAGTTGGGCCTGATGGACAAAGTGTTCTGCCGTCTCGAAACGCTGTGCAAGGACGCGCCGCTGGAGCCGCTGTGGCGGATCGCCTCGGCGCTGGTGGAAGACATGATCGCCGGCAACTTCACCAACAGCCCGGCGCTGCGCAGTCTGTTCAAGGACGCCGACAAGGAGCTCAAGCGCCTGCTTGAGCAGGGTATCGCCGGCATCAACCAGCCGGCGCCCGACGAATTGCTGAAAAGCCTGCTGTTTTACATCGCCAAGTCAGACAGCCAAGCCCAGAGGATGATCGAGTTGAGGGACCAATACGGCCTGGCCGACGCGTTGCCGGAAAGCGCACAGGTAGATGAGGAACGTGCGCTGGCCGGCCCCGATCGCGACGCCATGCGCTCGGTGATCATCGCCCTGTGCGATGAACTGGTCCGCACCAAGGAGCATCTGGATGTCTTCGTGCGTGGCGACCGCGCCCATGTCAGTGAACTCAATGCCCTGTTGCCGCCGTTGCGGCAGATCTCCGACACTCTCGCGGTGCTGGGTTTCGGCCAGCCGCGCAAGGTCATCATCGATCAACTGACTGTGGTGCAGGGCATGGCCCAGGGGCAGCGCGAGCCCAGCGATGCCGCGCTGATGGATGTGGCCGGTGCGCTGTTGTACGTCGAGGCCACGCTGGCGGGCATGGCCGGCACGGTGGATCAGGGCAGCCCGGAAGAAAGCCGCCTGCCGACCACCGACCTGAGCCAGATCCATCAGCTGGTGATCAAGGAAGCCCGCACCGTACTGCAACAGGCCCGCGAGGTGATCGACGATTACATCGACGGCGAGCTCGACCGCCAGCGTCTGGCGCCGTTGTCGGCGCAACTGGTGCAGGTGCGCGGCGCGCTGGCGATGATTCCGCTGGCGCGGGCGTCCGGCCTGCTGGCCGCGTGCAACGAATACATCGTCGAGCAGTTGCTCAACGGCAAGGAAAAACCGGCCTGGTCGCAGTTGGACAACCTCGCCGACGCGCTGATCGGCGTCGAGTACTACCTGGAACGCATGGCCGAAGACCCGCAGGCACCGGGTGAGCACGTGTTGGATCTGGCCGAGGAAAGCCTGGGCAAGCTCGGTTATTCGCCAGTGCCGGACGCAGTCGACGTGCCGCTGCTGGATGAGGTCGTCAGCCACGAAGAATTCCACGAACTGCGCGAGAACCAGGCGCTGGCCA
Organism: Pseudomonas sp. NPDC090208; assembly: GCF_044746785.1. NCBI lineage: Bacteria > Pseudomonadati > Pseudomonadota > Gammaproteobacteria > Pseudomonadales > Pseudomonadaceae > Pseudomonas > Pseudomonas sp. NPDC090208. The sequence goes on along the minus strand of NZ_JBIVCU010000014.1, from coordinate 13,746 downwards.
CTCCCGAGCAGAGCCTGGCTGAAGTGCTGGCCAGCCCGGTCTCCGCGGTCAACCCGCCGGCCCGACATGTGCCGGCCAGCCTGCTGCCGCCGCCCAAGGATGAACCGGCGGTCGGCGATGAACTGCGCGACGTGTTCCTCGAAGAAACCGATGAGATGCTCGATGCGCTGCATGAATACCTGCCGCGCTGGCTGAACGACCCGAGCAACTGTTCCGCGCTGAGTGAAATCCGCCGGGCGTTCCATACCCTCAAGGGCAGTGGGCGCATGGTTCGCGCGCTGATTCTCGGCGAACTGGCCTGGGCAGTGGAAAACCTGATCAACCGCGTGCTGGAACGCAGCGTCGAACCGGACGAACAGGTCCGTCAGCTGCTGACCGACGTGCAGCAACTGCTGCCGGACGTGATCCGCGATTTCGCCGAAGATGTTCAGCACCAGCGCGACGATGTCGACCTGTTGGCCGCCAGAGCCCATGCACTGGCGCAAGGCGAAATTCTCGACATCGCGCCGCCAGTGACACCTGCACCTGCTCCGGTCGAAGCGGCCAAAGAAGGTTTCGATCCACAACTGCTGGAGATTTTCCGGCAGGAAGCGCTGACCCATCTGGACACGCTCAATCGCTACCTTGACGCCGTGCAGGGCGACGATTCGCCGACTTTCAGCGACGAGTTGCTGCGGGCACTGCACACTCTCAAGGGCAGTGCGTACATGGCCGGCGTGCTGCCGATGGCCGAGTTGGCGACGCCGCTGGACCAGCTGGTGCGCGAGTTCAAGACCCACCTGATCGCCATCGACGACGCGGAAATCAGCCTGCTGCGCGACGCCGAGCCGCTGTTTCATGAAGGACTGGCGCAGCTCAAGCGCGACCCGTTGCTGCCTATTGCCGGAGCGACGCCGCTGATCGAACGCGCCCGTGCGCTGCTCGACGAACGCATGGCGGCCGCCCATGAAGCGGACAGCAACGGCCTGCGCGTGCGGCGCAATCCGCAGTTGATCGCCAGCTTCCTCGCCGAAGGCATGGACATCCTGCTGGACGCGGAAAACCTGCTGGAACGCTGGCGCAAACACCCCGGCGAACGCCAGGAACTCAATGCGCTGCTGGACGAGCTGACCATGCTCGGCCATGGCGCGCACATGGCCGACCTGCCACAGGTGGACGAACTCTGTGAAGCGTTGCTCGACCTCTACGGCGCCGTGGAAGAAAGCAGCCTGGCGGTCAGCGAGCGCTTTTTCTCGGAGGCGCAAAGTGCCCACGAAGCGCTGATCAACATGCTCGACGAAATCGCCGCCGGGCAGCAGGTGCAGCCACGTCCGGAGCGTGTCCGGGCACTGCGCGAGCTGCTGGAAGAAGGCCTGGCCCCTGACGCCACCGGGCTGATTCGTCGAGACGGCGAGCAGGCTGCGCACATCACCGATCTGCAACAGGCGACCGCCGAACTGGTGGCGGCGGACGAACCCGAATCTGCTCACGAGCTGGATCAGGAAATCGTCGACATCTTCCTTGAGGAAGCCGTGGACATCCTCGACGGCGCCGGCAAAGCCTTGCAGCGCTGGCTCGACGACCCGGAAAACCCGTTACCGCTGTCGGCCCTGCAACGCGACCTGCACACCCTCAAGGGTGGTGCGCGAATGACAGAAATCGGCCCGGTGGGCGATCTCGGCCATGAGCTGGAGTCGCTTTACGAAGGATTGATCGACCGGCGCTGTAACTTCACCCCTGACCTCGCCGGTTTGCTGCTGCGCAGCCACGATCATCTGGCGCTGATGCTGGAGCAGTTGCAGAACCGCACGGCCCTGAGCAGCCCGGAGGCGGTGATCGGCGCGATTCGTGAATTCCGTCAATCCAACTGTTTCGTGCTGCCCCATGAAAACGAAGGGCGCAACGTTGGCGCGATGATCCAGCCGCTGGACGAGCGCGACCCCGAGCTGCTGGAAATCTTCCTAGAAGAAGCCGATGACATCATCGAAAGCTCCAGCGCCGCGCTGGTGCGCTGGCAAGCCGAACCGCAGAACACCGTGGAAGTGGAAAACCTGCTCCGTGACCTGCACACCCTCAAGGGCGGCGCGCGCATGGTGGAAATCGCCCCGATCGGCGATCTGGCCCATGAAATGGAGTCGCTCTACGAAGGCCTCTCCAGCGGCGCCCTGAAAAACAGCGCGCTGCTCAACGGCCTGCTGCAGAGCGGCCACGACATGCTCGCCGACATGGTCGATGCGGTGCGCGGCTACGAACCGCTGCCCAACCCGGCGTTGCTGATCGACAGCATCACCCAATATTCGGCCTCGGGCGCGACTCAAGAAATGGTCAGCCGGCCGCCGGAAGAAGCGGTGGTTGCACCGCCGCCCGTCGAGCCTGCCGCCCCGGCTGCCGACGCAGACGCCGAGCGCGCCGGGCCGGAAATGGTCAAGGTGCCCGCCGAACAGCTGGAGGATCTGGTCAATCTGGCCGGTGAAACCTCGATTTTCCGTGGCCGTATCGAGCAGCAGGTCAGCGACGCCCAGGCCACCCTGGCCGAGATGGAAACCACCATCGAGCGGATGCGCGATCAGTTGCGCCGGCTGGACGTCGAAACCCAGGGGCGCATTCTCAGCCGCGACCACAGCCACGAGCGCTCGGGTTACGAAGAATTCGACCCGCTGGAAATGGACCGCCATTCGCAGTTGCAGCAGTTGTCCCGGGCGCTGTTTGAATCCGCCTCCGACCTGATGGACCTCAAGGAAACCCTCGACACCCGTGCCCACGAGGCGGAAACCCTGTTGCTGCAACAGGCGCGGGTCAACACCGAGTTGCAGGAAAACCTCATGCGCACGCGCATGGTGCCGTTCGAGCGGATGGTGCCGAGGCTGCGGCGGATCGTGCGTCAGGTGTCCGGCGAACTGAACAAGAAGGTCAGCTTCGACGTGCTCAACGCCGAAGGCGAAATGGACCGTAACGTGCTGGAACGCATGGTCGCGCCGCTGGAGCACATGCTGCGCAACGCCATCGACCACGGCCTGGAAACCGCGGAAAAACGCCTCGCTGCCGGTAAGCCCGAGACCGGGCATATCACCCTCAGCCTGGCTCACGAAGGCGGCGACATCGTCATCGAGATGAGCGACGACGGCGCCGGTGTGGATTTTGCCGCAGTGCGCCGCAAGGCGATCAAGCGCGGGCTGATCGCACCGGATGCCGAGCTGAGCGAGCACGACACCTTGCAGTTCATTCTGCAGGCCGGCTTTTCCACTGCCGAAACCATCACCCAGATTTCCGGGCGCGGCGTCGGCATGGATGTGGTGCATGCCGAGGTCAAGGAACTGGGCGGCTCGATGGTCATCGATTCCAAATCGGGGCAGGGCGCACGTTTCCGCATCCGCTTGCCGTTCTCGGTGTCGGTCAACCGTGCGTTGATGGTGCAGTGCGGCGAAGAGCAGTACGCAGTGCCGCTGAACAGCATCGCCGGCATCGTGCGGGTCATGCCGGCCGAGCTTGAGGCTTATTACCAATCGGCACCGCCGCGTTATCAGTACGGCGAGCGGACCTACGAGCTGCGTTATCTGGGCGAGCTGCTGCACAACGGTCAGCCGCCGAAACTGCTGGGGCAGACGCAACCATTGCCGGTGCTGCTGGTGCATGTCCATGAACAGTGGGTGGCGGTGCAGGTCGATGCGCTGGCCGGCTCGCGAGAAATCGTGGTGAAGAACCTCGGTCCACAGTTCAGCGCCGTGCAGGGCATTGCCGGGGCGACCATTCTCGGCGATGGGCGGGTCGTGCTGATTCTCGACCTGTTCGCCCACATTCGCCGCCTGCATGCGCGGATGCTCGCGCAGCAGGTGTCGGGTCAGGCGCCGCTGCCGTATGTCGAGGCCGAACAGACGCGGCCTTTGCTGGTCATGGTGGTGGACGACTCGGTCACCGTGCGCAAGGTCACCGGGCGGCTGCTGGAGCGCAACGGCATGAACGTGCTGACGGCCAAGGACGGGGTCGACGCCATGGCGCTGCTGCAGGAACACACCCCGGACGTCATGCTGCTGGACATCGAAATGCCGCGCATGGACGGTTTCGAGGTCGCCAGCAAGGTGCGCGCAGACGAAGCGCTCAAGCACTTGCCGATCATCATGATCACCTCGCGCTCCGGGCAGAAACACCGTGACCGCGCCATGGCGCTGGGGGTCAACGATTACATGAGCAAGCCGTATCAGGAAGCTGCGCTGCTGGAGAGTATTGCGCACTGGAGCCACGCCCATGTCTGACACCACCACCCAGACCGCGCGCCTGACCAGCCTGACCGGGTTGCTGATTCCCCTGAGCGACCGCCATCTGCTGTTGCCCAACGTCGCGGTGGCCGAACTGATCGACTATCAGGACAGCATCGCCGACCCCGCTGCGCCGCAGTGGTACCTGGGCCCGATCAACTGGCGCAACCGCAGCCTGCCGCTGCTCAGCTTTGAAGCCGCCTGCGGCAGCCGCGCCCGTGTCGGTGGTCGCGCCCGCATCGTCGTGCTCAATGCCCTGGGCGGTCGCGCGGACCTGAAATTCATCGCCCTGCTGACCCAAGGCATTCCACGTTCGTGCAAGCTCGACAACCAACTCAGCTATGTCGACGTGCCTTTGGCCGAACTGGAACTGGCCGCCGTGCAAGTCGGCGAAACCGTCGCCAAAGTCCCCGACCTGGTGGCGCTGGAGCAGTGGCTGGTGGATACCGGACTGGTACAGGCGGAAGGCGCCGGGTTGTAAGTCGTGAGTACTGGGTGGGCAGCAGACACCGCAAACCCGTGGGAGCGGGCTCGCCCGAGAAAGCGTCAGCCCGCTCGGTACTGTACTGACTGACCCACCGCCTTCGCGGGCAAGCCCGGCTCCCACAGGGTTATGTATTTGGCCTGGCTATGGCGGCTTGCTCAAGACCAGCACCGCCGGCAAGCCGGACTGCTACGGACTGGGGGGCTGCTGAAACAGGGCAGACACCTTGAATCCTGTGGGAGGGGGCGGACGTTAGGACGGTCGCGAAAGCGGTGTGTCAGACCAATCGCTTTCGCGACCCTCGTAACCTCGGATCCCTCCCACAAAAGCACATGCGACGCGCTGTCTGTAGCAGCCTGGCTTGCCAGTGACGGCACCTTTGAAATCACCACCGCCGGCAAGCCGGACTGCTACGGACTGTGAGCTGCCGAGACAGAGCAGACACCTTGAACCCTGTGGGAGCGGGCTCGCCCGCGAAAGCGTCGGCCCGCTCGGTACTGTGCTGACAGACCCACCGCCTTCGCGGGCAAGCCCGGCTCCCACAGGGTTATGTATTTGGCTTGGCTATGGCGGCTTGCTCAAGACCACCACCGCCGGCAAGCCGGACTGCTACGGACTGGGGGGCTGCCGAAGCAGAGCAGGCACCTTGAATCCTGTGGGAGGGAGCTCTGCTCGCGATGGCGTCCTTCCTGTCGATCGACGATCACATGCGGTACATAAATACCAAGTCCTGACTTTTTCAAATCATTACTCTCACCGTAACGATCACGCCCCCTGCTTGATTGATGCCCCCACCCCGACACTCCTAAGGTAAGCCACGACAGCGAACCCGTGGAGTCAGCATGACAACAACCAACCTTGACCCGCGCTGGTCGCGTCGTCGCAGTGAGAAGCAGCGGCGGCTCGAACAAGTGCGTTCCCTCGCCGATGGCGTGGTTCTGCCTACCGACAAGATCGTCGCGGCGCTGGAGGCGTTGATTGCGCCCGGCGACCGGGTGGTGCTGGAAGGCAATAACCAGAAGCAGGCGGATTTCCTCTCTCGCTCGCTGGTTCAGGCCGACCCCGTCAAGTTGCACGACCTGCACATGATCATGCCCAGCGTCGGTCGCGCCGAGCATCTGGACCTGTTTGAACGCGGCATCGCCCGCAAACTCGATTTCTCCTTCGCCGGTACGCAAAGCTTGCGCATCAGCCAGTTGCTGGAAGACGGCCTGCTGGAAATCGGCGCGATTCACACCTACATCGAGCTGTATTCCCGCTTGCTGGTCGACCTGATTCCGAATGTCGTGCTGTCCGCCGGTTTCATGGCCGACCGCGCCGGCAACATCTACACCGGCGCCAGCACCGAAGACACCCCGGCCCTGATCGAACCGGCCGCCTTCAGCGACGGTATCGTCATCGTTCAGGTCAACCAGTTGGTGGACGACGTCAGCGATCTGCCACGGGTCGATATTCCGGCGTCGTGGGTCGATTTCGTGGTGGTGGCCGACCGGCCGTTCTACATCGAACCGCTGTTCACCCGCGACCCGCGTCATATCAAGCCGGTTCACGTGCTGATGGCGATGATGGCGATTCGCGGGATCTACGAAAAACACAACGTGCAGTCGCTCAACCACGGCATCGGCTTCAACACCGCGGCCATCGAGCTGATCCTGCCGACCTACGGCGAATCCCTAGGCCTGAAGGGCAAGATCTGCCGCAACTGGACGCTCAACCCGCACCCGACGCTGATTCCTGCCATCGAAAGCGGCTGGGTCGACAGCGTGCATTGCTTCGGCACCGAACTGGGCATGGAAAACTACATCGCCGCCCGGCCCGACGTGTTCTTCACCGGGCGCGACGGCTCGATGCGCTCCAACCGCATGATGTGCCAGCTGGCCGGACAGTACGCCGTGGACTTGTTCATCGGTGCGACCTTGCAAGTCGATGGTGACGGCCATTCCTCCACCGTCACCCGTGGCCGTCTGGCCGGTTTCGGTGGCGCGCCGAACATGGGCCACGACCCGCGCGGTCGCCGTCACGGCACCCCGGCCTGGCTGGACATGCGCCAGCAGACGCCGGACACCGATGCCTATCTGGCCCGTGGCAAAAAGCTGGTGGTGCAGATGGTCGAAACCTTCCAGGAAGGCGGCAAACCGACGTTTGTCGACAAGCTGGATGCCATCGAGGTGGCGAAGAAAAGCGGCATGCCACTGGCGCCGATCATGGTCTACGGCGACGACGTCACTCACCTGCTCACCGAAGAAGGCATCGCCTACCTGTACAAGGCCCGCAGCCTGGAGGAGCGTCAAGCGATGATCGCCGCCGTGGCCGGGGTCACCGCCATCGGTCTGCGACACAACCCGAAAGACACCGCGCGCATGCGCCGTGAAGGCCTGATAGCACTGCCGGAAGACCTCGGCATTCGCCGTACCGATGCCACCCGCGAGCTGCTGGCGGCCAAGAGCATCGCCGAGCTGGTCGAGTGGTCCGGTGGTTTGTACAACCCGCCTGCGAAATTCAGGAGCTGGTGATGCCTGCACTCAATATTGCAATTCAGGCGGCACCGGCGTCGTTGGCGCTGGCCGAGCGGCTGGCGGATCTGGCGGTGGACGCGCTGATCGACGAGGCCGACCTGTCGCCCAAGCCGGCGCTGGTCGACCGTCGTAGCAGCGGCGCGCACAGCGACTTGCACCTGGGTCTGATGCACGCTTCGGCACTGTCGTTGTGGCCGGCGTTCAAGGAAATGGCCGAGGCCGCCAGTGAGATTGGCGAAATCAATCAGACATTACGAGAAGCGATTGGCCGCATCGGTCGTGAAGGCGAAGCGGCGATGCTGCGCACTACCGACGGCGTGAACACCCATCGCGGCGCGATCTGGGCGCTGGGTTTGCTGGTGACGGCTGCGGCGCTGGAGCCGACGGACCTGTCGCCGGCCGGCCTGGGTCTGCGTGCCGGCTGTCTGGCGCTGATCGAGGATCGGCAGATGCCCCGGCACAACAGCCATGGCACCCAGGTGGCCCGACAGTACGGCGCCATGGGCGCTCGCGAGCAGGCGCAGCTGGGTTTTCCCGCAGTCACTCAACTCGGCCTGCCGCAACTGCAACGCAGCCGCGCCGCCGGCCATGGCGAACAGAACGCCCGCCTCGATGCGCTGCTGGCGATCATGACGTCGCTGTCGGACACCTGCGTGCTGTACCGCGCCGGTGAACAGGGCCTGCACACCATGCAACAGGGCGCCCGGCAGGTGCTCGACGCGGGCGGCAGCGCCACGTTGAGCGGTCGTCGCGCCCTGCATGCGCTGGATCAGCAACTGCTCAGCCTCAACGCTTCTCCCGGTGGCGCCGCCGATCTGCTCGCCGCCTGCCTGTTCATCGATTGCCTGGAGCCTGCGCTCGGCAACGTCACGAGGACTGTCTGACCATGGAAACCCTGTCTTTTGAATTTCCCGCCGGCCAGCCGCCGCTGGGCCGTGCGCTGGTGGGCTGTGTCGGTTCGGGCGATCTGGAAGTGCTGCTTGAGCCCGGCGTGCCGGGCAAGCTGACCATCCAGGTGGTCACGTCGGTCAACGGCAGCGCACTGCGCTGGCAGCACCTGTTTTCGCGCATGTTCGACGGCCAGACGCCGCCGGCCCTGAGCATCGACATCCACGATTTCGGCGCCACCCCCGGCGTTGTTCGCCTGCGTCTGGAACAGGGCTTCGAGGAGATCGGCCATGACTGACAGCGCGCATCTGCTGCAACAACACAGCTTCGTCGAACTGGGCGCTCGCCAGCGTGCCCGCGCCTTGCTCGACAACGGCAGCTTCCGTGAACTGATCGATCCGTTCGCGCGGATCACCTCGCCCTGGCTGCCGAAGCAAGGCATCGTGCCCCAGGCCGACGACGGCGTGGTCATCGCCAAGGGCAGCATCGACGGCCAGCCGGTGGTGGTGTGCGCCATCGAGGGCAACTTTCAGGGCGGCAGCATGGGCGAAGTCGGCGGCGCGAAAATCGCCGGCGCACTGGAACTGGCCGCCGAAGACAACCGCAACGGCATTCCCACCGCTGCCGTGCTGCTGCTGGAAACCGGAGGCGTTCGGCTGCAGGAAGCCAATCTGGGGCTCGCCGCGATTGCCGAAATTCACGCTGCCATTGTCGATCTGCGCCGTTATCAGCCGGTGATCGGCGTGGTGGCGGGCAGCGTCGGCTGCTTTGGCGGCATGTCCATCGCCGCTGGACTGTGCAGCTATCTGCTGGTGACTCAGGAAGCCCGGCTGGGTCTTAACGGTCCGCAGGTGATCGAACAGGAAGCGGGCCTCGACGAGTACGATTCCCGCGACCGGCCGTTCATCTGGAGCATCACCGGCGGCGAGCAACGCTTTGCCAGCGGCCTGGTGGATGCCTTCGTCGCCGACGACATCGCTGCCATCCGCCAGCAGGTCGAAACGCTGCTGAGCAAGGGCAAGCCCGAACAAGAGCGCAGCAGCCGTTACGCCTTCTTCCAGCAGCGTCTGGCGCAAGTCGACACCCGCGAGCAGATCGCCCCCGCCAGCGTGCGCAGCCTGTATCAAGGAGAACAGCCATGAGTGCCTATTCCACCCGTGGATTGCAGTGGTTCAAGGCGTTGAGCAGCGGCGCCACAACGGTGAATGGCCTGCCGGCTTCCGTGCTGGCCGCCGATGGACAACTGGGCGATCAGGCGGTGCGTTTTCTCGCCGTGGTGGCCGATCCGGACAACCGCTTCCCCCGTGCCCGCAACGGCGAAGTCGGCCTGCTGGAAGGCTGGGGCCTGGCCCAGGCGGTGGATGCAGTGATCGAGGAAGACCGTCAGCAAGCCCACAAACGTGCGTTGCTGGCGATCATCGACGTGCCGAGTCAGGCCTATGGCCGCCGTGAAGAAGTGCTGGGCATTCATCAGGCCCTGGCCGGTGCCGTGGATGCGTACGCCCGGGCACGACTGGCCGGGCATCCGGTGATTGGACTGCTTGTAGGCAAGGCGATGTCCGGGGCGTTTCTGGCCCACGGTTATCAGGCCAACCGCCTGATTGCCCTGCGCGATCCCGGTGTGATGGTGCATGCGATGGGCAAGGCTTCGGCGGCGCGGGTCACCCTGCGCAGTGTCGAAGAGCTGGAAACCCTCGCCGCCAGCGTGCCGCCGATGGCCTACGACATCGACAGCTACGCCGGCCTCGGGCTGCTGTGGGAAACCCTGTCGGTGAGCCAGATCGAACAGCCGACGGCAGACGACGTCGGTGCCGTGCAAGCGTGCCTGCTGGCAGCGATCAAGGACACTCTGGCGGGCAGCAACGATTTGCGCACAAGGCTGGGCGCGCCGAACCGTGCGGCCTCGTCGACCGTGCGTGAACTGCTGCGGGCGCAGTGGTGATGCGAGCGCTGCTGGCGGTGCAGCCCCACGATCTGTTGTGGGGCTTGTCGGTGGCCGCGTTGCCCGCCGACGCACCGGCCTGGGTGGTCGAAGTCATCGGCTTGGGTCAGCCGGTGGTGGTGCGTCGTGCATCGGTGGCGCCGGGCTACGTCGCGGTCGGCGTGCGCGGGCATTCCCGCGATCAGCGTTACGCGACGTTGATGCCGTTGTCTGCTGTCCGCCGTCGCGTGCAGCCGGAGCAACTGCTCAACGTCAGCGGCAGCGCGCAATGGCCGGCGTTGCAGGCCTTGCGCCAGGCTCGGCCATTGATGGACTCACTCGGCCTGCCCTGGGGTGTGGCCGGCGGTGCCGGTTTCGAACTGGCGACCGGCGTGCCGGTGCTGCATCAGGGCAGCGATCTGGATCTGATTCTGCGTACCGCCGCCGTTTTCAGCCGCGAACAGGCTGCCCGCCTGCTCGCTGGCCTCGACTGCGCGCTGTGCCGAATCGACCTACAACTGCAAACCCCGGCCGGTGCCGTGGCCCTGCGCGAGTGGGCCGGTTCGTCGCGGCAGGTGCTGCTCAAGGCTGCCGACGGTGCGCGGCTGGTGGATAACCCCTGGCATGCGCTGGAGTGTGCGGCGTGAGCAGCTTCTGGGTGTTTCCGGGGCAGGGCGCGCAGCAGCCGTGCATGCTGCACGGGCTGTCGGACGATCCGCTGAGCGCGCAATACCTGAGTCAGGCCAGTGCTGCGTTGGGTGAAGACGTGCTGACGCTGGACACCGCCGAAGCGCTGCAATCCACCCGCGCCGTGCAGTTGTGCCTGCTGATCGCGGGAGTTGCCTGTGCCCGCGTGCTCATGACCCACGGCAATCGGCCGCACAGCGTTGCCGGGCTGTCGATTGGTGCCTATCCCGCTGCGGTGATCGCGGGCGCGCTGGATTTCGCCGACGCGGTGCGGCTGGTGGCGTTACGCGGCGAGCTGATGCAGGGTGCTTATCCGCGGGGCTACGGCATGACCGCGCTGACCGGGCTGGATCAGGCCACGGTCGAAGGCTTGATCGCACAGGTTCACGGCGCGGACCAGCCGGTGTACCTGGCCAACATCAACGCCGACAGCCAGTTCGTCATCGCCGGCAGTGAAGCGGCCATGGCTGCCGTTGCGGCACTGGCGAAACAGCAGGGCGCGGGCATGGCCAAGCGACTGGAGGTCAGCGTGCCGTCCCATTGCGAGCTGTTGAACGAACCGGCGCAGCGCCTGGCCGAGGCATTCAGCCAGGTGACGCTCAAGGCACCGACCCTGCGCTACCTCAGCGGCAGCACGGCGCGGCCTTTGATGTCGGCAGAAAAGATACGTGACGACCTGGCGTTCAACATGTGCCGGGTCATCGACTGGCGCAGCACGGTGCAGACCGCCTACGAGCGCGGCGCCCGTCTGCAGATCGAGTTGCCGCCCGGCACCGTGCTCACGGGCCTGGCGCGGCGTGTGTTTGAACAAGGATCCGCAGTCGCCTTCCAGGGCGCCCGGCTGGATACGCTGAGCGCGCTGTCGCGAGAGGAGGAACGCCGCCACCCATAAACCTGCGGCTGCTTCGAAGGAACAAAAACAACAACTTCGACGATGCAATTAGAGGGTAACAACAATGATTATTTATGGTGTCGCGTTACTGGCTATCTGCACCCTTGCGGGGGTGATTCTCGGTGATCTGCTTGGCGTGCTGCTGGGCGTCAAATCCAATGTCGGCGGGGTCGGCATCGCCATGATCCTGCTGATCTGCGCCCGTCTGTTCATGCAAAAACGTGGCGGCATGAGCCAGGGCTGCGAAATGGGCGTCGGCTTCTGGGGCGCCATGTACATTCCGGTGGTGGTCGCCATGGCTGCCCAGCAAAACGTCGTCACAGCGCTCAAGGGCGGCCCGATTGCGGTGATCGCTGCCATCGGTTCGGTCCTCGTCTGCGGGTGCACCATCGCCCTGATCAGCCGCACCAACAAAGGCGAACCGCTGCCCAGAGAAGATGAACCCGAAGCGCCGAAACCGGTGATGGCGACCGCCGCGCCGACTGTCTCGACAGCAGCAGGAGGTCGCTGATATGTGGGATCTCATTCAGAAAGACCTGATCAGCCAGGGCGTGGTGACCGCGTTTGCCGTGGTCGGCGTGGTGATGTGGATTTCCGTGGTGCTGTCCAAACACCTGACTTTCGGCCGTATTCACGGCTCGGCGATTGCCATCGTTATCGGGCTGGTGCTGGCCTGGGTCGGCGGTGTGCTGACCGGTGGGCAGAAAGGGCTGGCGGACCTGGCGCTGTTTTCCGGCATCGGCCTGATGGGCGGCGCCATGCTGCGCGACTTCGCCATCGTGGCCACGGCGTTTGAAGTGCAGGCTACCGAGGCGAAAAAGGCGGGTTTGATCGGTGCCTTTTCGCTGTTCCTTGGCACTGTGTTGCCGTTCATCGTCGGTTCGTGTGTGGCCTATGCCTTCGGTTATCGCGACGCGGTGAGCATCACGACCATCGGTGCCGGTGCGGTGACCTACATCGTCGGCCCGGTGACCGGCGCGGCGCTGGGGGCGAGTTCCGACGTGATGGCGTTGTCGATCGCCACCGGGCTGATCAAGGCCATTCTGGTGATGGTCGGCACGCCCATGGCCGCTCGCTGGATGGGCCTGGACAACCCGCGCTCGGCCATGGTCTTCGGCGGCCTGGCCGGCACAGTCAGCGGCGTGACCGCAGGCCTGGCAGCGACCGATCGGCGGCTGGTGCCCTACGGCGCACTGACCGCGACCTTCCACACCGGGCTGGGCTGCTTGCTGGGGCCGTCGCTGCTGTACTTCATCGTGCGCGGGATTCTGGGTTGAGTGCTGTGTGGGAGGAAGACGGTGAATCAAACAACACATCATTGTCTGAACCGACGCCTTCGCGAGCAGAGCTCCCTCCCACAGGTTTTGCGTTCATTCACACGACCTGCGGCTGGTCATGATCCTGTGGGAGCGCGCTTGCCCGCGAAGGCGGTGTGTCAGCCGAAGCCGGGTTGTCTGAACTGACGTCTTCGCGAGCAGAGCTCCCTCCCACAGGTTTGGCGTTCATTCACACGACCTGCGGCTGGTCATGGTCCTGTAGGAGCGCGCTTGCCCGCGAAGGCGTTGTGTCAGCCGAAGCCGGGTTGTCTGAATTGACGCTTTCGCGAGCAGAGCTCCCTCCCACAGGTTTTGCGTTCATTCACACGACCTGCGGCTGGTCATGGTCCTGTAGGAGCTGGCTTGTCCGCGAATGCGGTGTGTCAGCCGAAGCCGGGTTGTCTGAACTGACGTCTTCGCGAGCAGAGCTCCCTCCCACAGGTTTTGCGTTCATTCACACGACCTGCGGCTGGTCATGGTCCTGTAGGAGCGGGCTTGCCCGCGATGGCGGTGTGTCAGCCGAAGCCGGGTTGTCTGAATTGACGCTTTCGCGAGCAGAGCTCCCTCCCACAGGTTTTGCGTTCATTCACACGACCTGCGGCTGGTC
>NZ_JBIVCU010000014.1:0-106 GCF_044746785.1 Pseudomonas sp. NPDC090208 | reverse complement strand
GTCATGATCCTGTGGGAGATTCTATGTTTGGGTTGTACTCCCCAAACATCTCCCAGGAACGTATTCGCTCTGATTGCGCATCAGCGAAAATGCAACCTGCGCCAGC
>NZ_JBIVCU010000013.1:173615-235015 GCF_044746785.1 Pseudomonas sp. NPDC090208 | reverse complement strand
TCACGTGCTCAAAAGGCACCGCTGCTCATCAGCTGCCATCCACCCCTCTCACCTCTGACATTACCTCAGCTAAAGACACAAGCTCTGCTCGCGATAGCATCGGATCAGTCACTATCGAGTTGCCTGAATCACCCCTATCGCGAGCAGAGCTCCCTCCCACGGGTCTCGTACACGCTGCACCGTTGCGGCACGGCCTGCTGGCAGCGATTCAACGTTCAGAAATACTCAATGCCCATTCCCCGCAAACCACCCGCCGCTGCGATTCAACCGTCGGGCGATCTGGCCCAGGGTCACAGCGCGCAAGCCCATGAACAGCAAAAAGCTCAGCCACAGGCCATGGTTGCCCAGCGGCAGGCTGAGGACGGTGAATGGCGCGCTCAGCAGGGCGGTCAGCACCATGGCGTTGCGCATTTCCCGGGCGCGGGTGGCACCGATGAACAGGCCGTCGAGCAGGTAGCTCCACACCGCCACCAGCGGCAACACCGCCAGATACGGCAGGTAGACGTAAGCGACCTCGCGCACGGCCTCGATGTCGGTCTGCAATTCGACGAACAGGTGTCCGGCAAACAGGAACAACACCGCAAAAACCACACTGCACAGCAAGGACCAACCGCCGGCAACGTTCATCGCCCGGCGCAGCGCTTCACGATCACGGGCGCCGATGGCGTGACCGCACAAGGCTTCAACCGCATGGGCCAGACCGTCCAGCGCATTGGCGGTGAGCAGCAGGCCGTTGAGCAGCAACGCATTGGCCGCCACCGTCGCGTCCCCCAGCCGGGTGCCTTGCACCGTGAGCAGGAAGAACACCGATTGCAGCACCAGGCTGCGAATGAAAATGTCGCGGTTGACCGCCAGCAACGGTCGCCAACTCTGCCAGCGCTTGAGCGCTGAGACCGCCACGTGGCCCGGATAGGCCAGCAATCCCTTGCGGGTCAGGGCCAGGCCGAGCAGGGCGCCGATCCATTCGGCCAGCACCGAGGCCCGCGCGCAGCCGACCACGCCCCAGTCCAGGCCGATGACGAACCACAGATTGAGTGCAATGTTGACCAGATTGGTGGTCAGCAGAATCGCCAGCGGCGCCCGAGCGTTCTGCAGGCCGAGGAACCAGCCGACCAGCGCGTAACTGGCCAACGCGGCCGGCAGGCCGAACAACCGGGTGTGGAAGAAATCGCGGGTCAGTTCTTCAAGATCGGGCGAGGGCTGCATCATTTGCAGGGCCAGATGCTGGAAGGGCAGGCCGATCAGCCCCAGCAGCACGGAAAAGCCGACCGCCAGCAGCAAGCCTTGCAGCAGCACCTGACGCAGTGCCGTGCCGTCATTGCGTCCGGCGGCCTGGGCGGCGAAACCGGTGGTGCCCATGCGCAGGAAGCTCATGGCCCAGGCCAGAAAACTGTACAGCGTGCCACCCACCGCCACGGCACCGAGTTGGTGGGCATGGGGCAAGTGGCCGATCACCGTACTGTCGACCAGCGAAACCAGCGGCACGGAGAGGTTCGACAGAATCATCGGCGCCGCCAGCGCCCAGACCTGCCGATGGGTAGTGCGCTGACGCCAGTCGTGGAAGAAATTGGACATGAAGGCTCCCGGAGAAGGCCGGCATTGTAGCGGTAGCGCAGCCAGCATGGCTTTACCCAAAATTTTGTCTTTCTGCGGCCTGCTTCTGGCCGAAGGCCGTGGGAGGGAGCCCTGCTCGCGAAGGCTGTAGTTCATCTGGCATGATTTCACCCTGTGGGAGCGAATTCATTCGCGATGCGGTATTTCAGGCGACGCAGATGTGTTGGCTGTACCGGCCTCTCGCGAATGAATTCGCTCCCACAGGGGATCTGTGTGAACGGGGCAATGCCGCTTGCGCGTACCGCGAACAAACCCACAAACCTGCGGTCTATCCCCGCGCCGCGCTTCACGATGAGGTTTGCGGTGCTATACCTTCCAGCTCCTCAACTCTGCCGCCAATGAGTGCCTCATGCTTAACAAAGGATTGTTCCTGGCCTGCGCGCTGGTACTGCTCAGTGCCTGCGACTCCTCCACCTCCGACAAACCCGCGCCCGCTCCGGCACAACCGGCTGCCCCGCAAGCCGCCGCAGTCGCCGAACCGGCCAAGCCCAAACCTGCTGTCGACATCCCCGCGCTGAGCAAGCGCTACGCCGGGCGTGAGCTGACCGTGGTCGACGTGTCGGAAGTCCAGCTCGACGGCGCCAGCACGCTGTCGCTGAGTTTTTCCGTGCCGCTGAACCCCGATCAGAAATTCGCCGACAAGGTGCATCTGGTCGACAGCACCAGCGGCAAGGTCGATGGCGCATGGGAGCTGTCGGACAACCTCATGGAGCTGCGCCTGCGCCATCTGGAGCCCAAGCGCAAACTGGTGCTGACCATCGACCCCGGCCTGCTGGCGGTGAACAACAACGGCCTGGCGGCGGAGTATTCGGCGCGACTGGAAACCTCCGACCTGCAACCCACCGTCGGCTTCGCCAGCCGTGGCAGCCTGCTGCCGACCCGATTGGCCGAGGGCCTGCCGGTGATCGCGCTGAACGTCGACAAGGTCGATGTCGAGTTCTTCCGCATCAAACAGGATTCGCTGCCGGCGTTTCTCAGCTCCTGGGAAGGCTCATCGAGCCTGCAGAGTTATGAATCCAAAGAGCTGCTGCCGATGGCCGATCTGGTCTACGGTGGCCGCTTCGATCTGAACCCTGCGCGCAACACCCGCGAAACCCTGCTGCTGCCCATCGCCGGGCTCAAGCAACTGCAACAGCCGGGCGTCTATCTGGCGGTGATGCGCGCCTCGGGTACCTACAACTATTCGCAGCCGGCCACGCTGTTCACCCTCAGCGATATCGGCCTGTCGGCGCACCGCTATGCCAACCGACTGGACGTGTTCACCCAGGCGCTGGAAGGCGGCAAGGCACTCAACGGCATCGACCTGGCGCTGTATGACGACAAGGGCCGTGTGGTCGGCCAGGGCAAGACCGACAACGCCGGCCACGCCGAGCTGCCGCTGCCGGCCAAGGCCGAAGTGTTGCTGGCCCAGCAGGGCGAACAGACCAGCCTGCTGCGCCTGAACAGCGCCGCGCTGGACCTGGCCGAGTTCGACATCACCGGCCCGCGCGCGCACCCGCTGCAATTCTTCATCTTCGGCCCGCGTGACCTTTATCGTCCCGGTGAGGTGGTGCTGCTCAACGGCCTGCTGCGCGACAACGACGGCAAGAAGGTCAAGCCGCAACCGATCACGGTCGAGGTGCGCCGCCCGGATGAGCAAGTCAGCCGCAAGTTCGTCTGGGACGCCGACGCCACCGGCCTCTACCAATACCAATTGCAGCTGTCCGACGAGGCGCCGACCGGGCGCTGGCAACTGGTGTTCGACCTGGGCGACGGCAAGCCGCAACTGTACGAATTCCAGGTCGAAGACTTCCTGCCCGAGCGCATGGCGCTGGAACTCAAGGGCAGCGACACGCCGATTGCCCCGGATGCCTCGTTCGATGTCGCCATCAATGGCCGTTACCTCTACGGCGCGCCGGCCTCGGGCAATCGCCTGACCGGTCAGCTCTACGTGCGTCCGCTGCGCGAGGCGGTGCCGGGCTTGCCGGGTTATCAGTTCGGTTCGGTCACCGAGGAAGACCTCAAGCAGGATCTGGAGGTGGAAGACAGCGTGCTGGACGCCAATGGCGAGCTGGAGCTGAGCATCGAAAGCCAGTGGGCCAAGGCTCGTTCGCCGCTGGAACTGGTGCTGCAGGCCAGCCTGCAAGAGTCCGGCGGACGGCCGATCACACGGCGTCTGACCCAGCCGGTGTGGCCGGCGGACAAGCTGCCGGGCCTGCGCGGGCTGTTCGACGGCGAAGCCACCGATGGCGATGGTCCGGTCGAATTCGAAGTGCTGATGGCCGATGCAGAGGGCCACAAACTGGCCGCCGACAACCTCAAGGTGCGGCTGATTCGCGAACGTCGCGACTATTACTGGAACTACTCCGACAGCGATGGCTGGAGTTATCACTACAACGAGAAATTCCTCAACCTCGCTGAAGAAACCGTCAGCGTGAACAAGGACTCGACGGCGAAAATCAGTTTCCCGGTGGAGTGGGGCCCATACCGCGTCGAAGTCGAAGACCCGGCCACCGGACTGATCAGCAGCCTGCGTTTCTGGGCCGGCTACCGCTGGCAGGACAACGCCGAGGGCGGCGCCGTGCGTCCCGATCAGGTCAAGCTGGCGCTGGACAAACCGGCCTACGCCGATGGCGACACGGCCAAGGTCACGGTGACCCCGCCGAGCGCTGGCAAGGGCTATCTGCTGGTGGAGTCCAGCGAAGGCCCGCTGTGGTGGCAGGAGATCGACGTGCCCGCCGAGGGCAAGACCTTCGACGTGCCGGTGGACAAACAATGGGCGCGGCATGACCTGTACGTCAGCGCGCTGGTGATTCGTCCCGGCGAGCGCAAGGCCAACGTCACGCCCAAGCGCGCAGTCGGCGTGCTGCACCTGCCGCTGGATCGCGCGCAACGCAAACTGGCCGTGGCAATCACCGCACCGGAAAAAATGCGGCCCAAACAGCCGCTCAAGCTCAAGGTCAACGCGAAGAACGCCGACGGCTCGATCCCCAAAGACGTGCATGTGCTGGTCGCGGCGGTGGACGTCGGTATCCTCAACATCACCGAATACGCCACGCCTGATCCGTTCGCCAGCCTGTTCGGCCGCAAGGAATACGGCGCCGATCAACTGGACATCTACGGCCAGTTGATCGAGGCCGGTCGCAACCGTCTGGCCAGTCTGGCGTTCGGTGGCGACGCAGCGCTGGCCAAGGGCGGCAAGCGTCCGGAAACCAGCGTCACCATTGTCGCCCTGCAAAGTGCGCCGGTGACGCTGAACGAGCAGGGCGATGCCGAAGTCAGCGTCGATATCCCCGACTTCAACGGCGAGCTGCGCATCATGGCGCAGGCCTGGACCGACGAACGCTACGGCATGGCCGAAGCGAAAACCGTGGTGGCCGCGCCGCTGATCGCCGAGCTGTCGGCACCGCGCTTCCTCGCCGGTGGCGACCAGACCAGCGTGGCGCTGGACCTGTCCAACCTGTCCGGCAAGGCGCAGAAGCTCGACGTGCAACTCAGCGGCGAAGGGCAATTGGCACTGGTCGAAGGGGATCACGGCAAGTCGATCAGCCTCAACCAGGGCCAGCGCACCACGCTGCAGATTCCGGTCAAAGCCCAAGGTGGTTTCGGTCAGGGCACGATCAAGGTCACGGTCAACGGCCTCGACCTGCCGGGCGAGAACCTGCCGGCGTTCAGCCGTGAATGGACCATTGGCGTGCGTCCCGCTTATCCGGCGATGCTGCGCCAGTACCGCGCGGTGCTCAAGGATCAGGCCTGGAGCCTGCCGGCCGGTGCGCTGGAGGCGTTTGAGCCGGCTGGGCGCGAGGCGCTGCTGTCGGTGTCGAGCCGACCGCCGCTGAACCTCGGCGAGCAGATTCGTGCGCTCAAGGCTTACCCCTATGGCTGCCTGGAGCAGACCACCAGCGGTCTGTACCCATCGCTGTACGCCGATGCCGCCACCCTCAAGCGGCTGGGGCTTGAAGGCGAGCCGGACGCGGTGCGCAAGCGCAAGATCGAGGTCGGTATCGAGCGCCTGCTGGGCATGCAGCGCTACAACGGCAGCTTCGGCCTGTGGGGCGCCGATGGCGAGGAAGAATACTGGCTGACGGCCTACGTCACCGACTTCCTGCTGCGCGCCCGCGATCAGGGTTACGCGGTGCCGCCGGAGCCATTGAAGAAGGCCAGCGAGCGTCTGCTGCGTTACCTGCAAGAGCGCAATCAGATCGAGGTCAACTACAGCGAAAACGCCGAACACACCCGCTTCGCCGTGCAGGCTTACGCGGCGCTGGTGCTGTCGCGCAGTCAGCAGGCGCCGCTGGGGGCGTTGCGCAGTCTGTTCGACCGGCGCAGCGATGCGCGCTCCGGTCTGCCGCTGGTGCAGCTGTCCATCGCGCTGGAAAAAATGGGCGACAAACCGCGTGCCGAACAGGCGCTGCTGGCCGGGCTTGGCGTCGGTCGCAAGGCCAACGACTGGCTGGCCGATTACGGCAGCCCGCTGCGCGATCAGGCGTTGATCCTGTCGCTGTTGGAGGAAAACAAACTGGCGGCGGACAAGGTCGAGGAGCGTCTGTTTGCGTTGTCCGATCAGGTCGCGGCCAGCCGTTATCTGTCGACCCAGGAGCGCAACTCGCTGTTCCTCGCCGGGCGTGATCTGCTCGGCAAGCCGGAAGGCAAATGGGCAGCGACGCTGAACAGCGGCAGTAACAATCGCGAGCTGAGCAACGATCAGCCGGGCGTGAAGCTGGACAGTTCAGTGCTTGCCTCGCCGCTGACCGTGCAGAACACCGGTGGTGACACGCTGTATCAGCAGTTGACCCTGTCCGGTTACCCGGCGCAGCCACCGGTGGCCGGCGGTGACAACCTGAGCATCCGCCGCGATTACCTGGGCATGGACGGCGAAGCACTGAACCTCAATGCGCTGAAAAGCGGTGAGCTGGTGCTGGTGCATCTGGAGGTCAAAGCCAAGGAGCGCGTGCCGGATGCGCTGGTGGTGGACCTGCTGCCAGCGGGGCTGGAGATCGAGAACCAGAACCTGGCGCAGAGCGCGGCGAGCCTTGAAGACGCCAGCGAGTCGGTGAAACAGTGGCGTGAGTCGATGGAGAATGCCGGGCTGAAACACCAGGAATACCGTGGCGACCGTTACGTCGCGGCGGTGGATATTTCCGGCTACAACACCGTACACCTGCTGTACCTGGCCCGCGCCGTCACCCCCGGCACCTATCGCGTGCCACCGCCGCAGGTGGAGTCGATGTACCGGCCGAACTGGCAAGCCCTGGGCGAAGCCCCGGCGCAGTTGGTGGTGAAGGCCAAGAAGTAGAAACGCGCTTGCCCCTTGTAGGAGCCGGCTTGCTGGCGATTGCATTATGTCTATGACGAATATGTCGCCTGACACACCGCAATCGCCAGCAAGTCGGCTCCTACGGCCTTCGGCCAGAAGCGCATCATCGCTCACCGCGATCCTGTGGGAGCCGGCTTGCTGGCGAATGCGATTTCAAGGACGCAGCCGTCAGAGAGACCGATGCGCGTTGCATCAATGAATAATCCAGCTCAACAACCACAAGCCCAAAAACAGCCAGATGATGCCGACAATGATCGAGCCGCGCATGAAGGCGCGGATCGCCGAATACAGCAGCATCAGCCCGATGATCAATCCGGCGATGCTGATCAGCGAGGTGTTCATGCCCAGTGTGCGCGCCAGGCCGTCGACGAAATTGGCGCCGGCATGGGTGAACAGGTTGAACAGCCAGCTCAGACCGTCGACGACGAAACGGATCACCGCACCGATGACCTGGCCGAGCCATTCGAAAATGCTTTCTACCTGCATGTCTGCTTCCTGATGAAAGGCGTGAAACAACGGAAATCCTGGCTTTGGCTATCCACAGGCGGAGCAAGTTCCGTGTTGCGTAAAGGCAATCTGCGATGATCCGGCGCTGGCTTGAAAAACAGTGTAGATCGGGATGTTGGAGATCTCCGTGGGCGCGGATCGGTCGCTGGCTGCTGGGCAGTCTGTTGCTGCTCTGTCTGTTGCTGTGGCTGGCCGACCGCATCTGGCCGTTGCCGTTGCCCAAAGACGATCTGGCCCGGGTGGTGCTGGCCGAAGACGGCACGCCGTTGTGGCGCTTCGCCGATGCCAATGGCGTGTGGCGTTATCCGGTGACGGTCGATCAGGTGTCGCCGTATTACCTCGAAGCGCTGCTGACCTACGAAGACCGCTGGTTCTATCAGCATCCGGGGGTGAACCCGATGGCGCTGGTCCGCGCCACCTGGCAGAACCTCAGCGACGGCCATGTGGTGTCCGGCGGCAGCACGCTGTCGATGCAGGTGGCGCGGCTGCTCGATCCCCATTCGCGCACGCTGCCCGGCAAGCTGCGTCAGCTGTGGCGTACGGCGCAGCTGGAGTGGCACCTGTCCAAGCAGGAGATCCTCGGGCTGTACCTCAACCGCGCGCCGTTCGGCGGCACCTTGCAGGGCGTCGCCGCCGCCAGTTGGGCGTATCTGGGCAAGTCGCCGCAGCAGCTGACCCGCGCCGATGCCGCGCTGCTCGCGGTGTTGCCGCAGGCGCCAAGCCGCTTGCGCCCTGATCGCCATCCGCAGCGTGCGCAGGCTGCGCGGGACAAGGTGCTGCGGCGTCTGGCCGAATTCGGCAACTGGCCGCAGCAGGCGGTCGATGAGGCGCTGGAAGAACCGCTGCTGCTGGCGCCCCGTCAGGAGCCGAGCCTGGCGCCACTGCTGGCCCGTCGCTTGAATCGCCCTGACAGCCCGCCGCTGATTCGCACCACCCTGGACGCCGGTCTGCAACGACGTCTGGAAGACTTGCTCATGGGCTGGCGCGCACGGTTGCCGGAGCGTACGTCGGCGGCGATTCTGGTGGTCGAGGCACAGAACATGGCGACCCGTGCCTACGTCGGCTCGGTCGATATCGGCGACAGCAAACGCTTCGGCCACGTCGACATGGTCAGCGCCCTGCGCTCGCCGGGTTCGACCCTCAAACCGTTTCTCTACGGCAAGGCCATGGATGCCGGGCTGATCCACTCCGAGTCGCTGCTGCAGGACGTGCCACGGCGCTATGGCGATTACCGCCCCGGCAACTTCTCCTCCGGCTTCAATGGCGCGGTGGCGGCCAGTTCGGCGCTGTCGTTGTCGCTCAATC
Organism: Pseudomonas sp. NPDC090208; assembly: GCF_044746785.1. NCBI lineage: Bacteria > Pseudomonadati > Pseudomonadota > Gammaproteobacteria > Pseudomonadales > Pseudomonadaceae > Pseudomonas > Pseudomonas sp. NPDC090208. The sequence goes on along the minus strand of NZ_JBIVCU010000013.1, from coordinate 226,293 downwards.
TGCCGGCGGTGCAATTGCTGGAAGTCTACGGACCGAAGCGCTTTGCCGCCGAGCTGCGCAATGGCGGCGTGCCGCTGACCCTGCCGCCGCTGGCCGAACCGAATCTGGCACTGATTCTCGGTGGCGCCGGCAGCCGCCTGGAGGATCTGGTCGGTGGCTACGCAGCCTTTGCCCGTGGCGGGCGCAGTGCCGATATTCGCCTGCAACCGGATGACCGCCTGCGCGACCGGCCGATGATGTCGCCGGGGGCGGCGTGGATCATCCGGCGCATTCTCAGCGGCCAGTCGCGGCCTGATCTCGACCCGCACGCCGAGCTGGTGCAGCGCCCGCAACTGGCGTGGAAAACCGGCACCAGCTATGGCTTTCGCGATGCCTGGTCGATTGGCGTGGGACCACGTTTTCTGATCGGCATCTGGATTGGCCGGCCGGACGGCACGCCGGTGCCGGGGCAGTTCGGCCTGGCTTCTGCGGCGCCGCTGATGTTGCAGGTGCATGACCTGCTGGTGAACCGCGATGCTCAGCGCAACATCGCGCCGCCGCCATTGCCGGTGCCGTTGAATGTCGGCGTGGCGGCGATCTGTTGGCCGCTGGGCCAGCCGATGAGCAAGAACGATCCGAACTGCCGCCGTCAGCGCTTCGCCTGGACACTGGACGGCACCACGCCGCCGACCTTGCAGGCCAGCGATCAGCCGCTGGGGTTGGGGCTGCTGGAGAAGGTCTGGGTCAACCCGCAGGGCTTGCGTGTGGGCGCCGGTTGTCCGGGTGCAGAAGCCCGTGACATCGCGCTGTGGCCGGCGCCGCTGGAGCCGTGGCTGGCGAAAGGCGAACGCCGCGAAGCGCGCTTGCCGGCGGTCGATCCGGCCTGCCCGCCGCAAGGGTTGAGCCTGGCGGCGCCGCTGTCGATTGTCGGGGTGCGCGAAGGTGATCAACTGCGTCTGCCGGCGGGCAGTCAGCAGCAGTTGCGCCTGCAATTGTCCGCGCTGGGCGGCAATGGCCGGCGCTGGTGGTTCATCGATGGCGCACAGGTCGGCGACACGGCCAGCCAGGCCAGTTACAGCCACACCTTCAGCCGCTCCGGCCGCTATCAGTTGAGCGTGCTGGACGAAAGCGGGCAGACCGCACGGGTGGAGTTCAGTGTGGTGGAGTGATGCGGCGCATATTTTCAGCGGTAACCCGCTCGCTGGTTCCGATACTTTGTAGGAGTGAGCTTGCTCGCGATTGCTGCTGATCTGTTACATCGTGGTTGGCTAGCAGAGCGCTATCGCGAGCAAGCTCACTCCTACAGGGGGTAGGCTCCCCAGAGGTATTAATACCAAGTCATGACTTGCCGAACACCGCCGCAGGGGTTGATATAGGCTCATGGCAGACACATGGAGGTCGCAGGTGTCAGTCGGTGGTTTGAGTGGCGGGTCTGTCGTCGCAAGCCAGCAGTGCCGTGCAGTGGGAGAGCTGTCGCGAGAAGGTTGTCCGTGACGCAGTGTTCTCTCTTCGGCGTGCTTCGACGGCGGCCCGTTGCCCAACGTCTGCGCCTGTTTCGGGTGGGGGAGTCGGATGATCCCCTGCCTTTTTTATGTCCGCATTTCCCTGGGTACACACCCACCCCCTGTAGGAGCTGGCTTGCCCTGCGACCGGCGGGGAACCCGTCGTAAAACCTGTGCACTCGGTATGCCTGACACTCCCAATGCGTATGGATTTACGACTGCTGCGCAGCCGGTCGCAGGACAAGCCAGCTCCTACAGGTAGGGGGCTGGCATGAGGGATTGGTTTGTCCGGGGGATTTACTGCCCGACCTTGAACACTCTGGGTTCGGGGAACAGGTTGTTGAGGGTTTCCAGCAGCCGTTCGTGGTAGATCGGTTTGCGGAATAGATCCAGCACCTGCAGGCGAAGCAGATCGCTGACGTCCTCCATTTCAGCGTGGCCCGAGGTGACAATCACCGGCAGGTGCTGGCGTGACGTGTGCTCGCGCAGGCGACGGATCAGCGAGATGCCGCTTTCTTCGGGCATACGCAGATCGGTGATCACCAGCGCGATATCCGGGTGCAAGGTCAGTTGCTGCAGGGCCGCCTTGACCGACGGCGCCGTGAAGCAGCAAAAGCCCTCGCCTTCGAGCAGCTCGGCGAGTTCTTCGTTGGCGTCCTCTTCGTCGTCAACGAGCAGGAGTTGCTGGCGTGTGGGAGTGGCCATCGAGTCATCCCGTCAATTCAAAAGGCAGTATGGTCGGTACGGTGCTACGAATACGGTGCGGTTATTTCAAGGCCGACTCGATACCGGTAAATATGGTCTTGATATTGCCACCAATGCCTGTGATGAAGCCCGCGATGACCACTGCGACCATCGCCACGATAATCGCGTATTCAATCCCGGAGGCTGCCTCTTCGTTCTTGACGAAACGTCGCAGTAACGCAGAAAAATACATAAGGTACATCTTCATCTCCTTGGCGCTTTGGAGCGCCTTTCTCGCATACGCATGACGTACAACCATCCATCGTGTCCACAGCATTGACCCCATTTAGCCACTCCACAATCGCGAGAAAGCATTAGTCGGAAAGTGATAAGCCTGAGTGCATTGATACCTCTAGGCTTTTTCCCTCGAACGAGGGGCTAGACGCGAAATTTCCGACGAGTGATGGCGCTTTGGGTGACGTCGACTACCTTTCTTAGCGAATGGATGAATGTTCACAGTCAACTGAATGACCGGTTGTCTCGTAACGTTGTCGAGGGTGTGGTCAGGCAGGGGAGAGCCGTCATGAGCAGTCGCGCCACCATGGGGCTCGCTGTGCTGTTTTTGCTGGGAGCATTGTTTGCCGGCTATTGGGGACTGGTTCTGAGTCGCCCGCCTGCACCGCCTCCCCCGGCGCCCGACACGACTGCCACGCCGGTTGCCGCGCCTGTTGTGGTGGAAAAGGAGGCCGAAGACCTCACCCGCCAACCCGTCCTTGTACTGGCCCGCGACCTGCCGGCCTATGAGCCGATCAAGGCCGATGACTTGATCGTCGAACGTCTGAAAGTCGCGCCGCCCGGCAGTTTCGACAAGCCCGAAGATGCCATCGGCCGCATGGCCTGGCGCCCGCTCAGCGCCGGTACCTGGCTCGGTGAAAACAGCTTCGAGGCCGGCGGTCCGCTGGCCCGGATGATCCGCCCTGGCGAACGCGCCATGGCATTGTCCGTCGATGAAATCATCGGCGTCGGTGGTCAGCTCAGTCCCGGTGATTACGTCGATGTGCTGCTTTATCTACCTCAGGATCAGACCAACCTCGACCGCAGCGCGCAGACCGTCGTGCCCGCACTGCGCGTGCTGAGTGTCGGCGCGGTGCTCGGCCCGGTGAATCAGGGCCAGGACGACCCAGGCATCAGCCGTGCCGACCGTGAACAACAACAGAAGCTCAAGGGCTCCGCGCGCAATGTCGTGGTTGCCGTGCCCGAGCAACTGCTCAGCCGCCTGATGCTGGCGTCCCAGTCCGGGTCGCTGCGCCTGGCCGTGCGCAGCGCCGAAGAACGCAATCTGCAGCGTTACTGGGCCGGTGCCAACGACATCACCCAGCAGCGCGACACGGTGCAGCGCAACGTCACCCACTTCGAACAACTGAGCATGGCGTCGCCGCGCCCGGTGCAGACCGGTGGCGGCGTGGTCCGCCCTCGGGGCATCGAAATCATTCGTGGCAGCGGCAACGTGGCGAGCCAGCAAACCCCCTGATCGAGCAAGGATTGCGCATTCATGAGTAACCGTTTCAACGCGGTCTTCAACCGTATCGTGCTGGCGTTTATCGGCGCAGGTCTGCATCAGGGCGTGGTCGCGGCGGCCCCCAGTGGCTGCAGCTCGTTACCGGCGATGCCGGCGGCCATCGAGATCGGCCAGGGCGTGCAACGGGACATGCGTTCGCCGGTGGCGATCACTCGCCTGGCGGTGGGCGATCCGAAGATCGCCGATGTCCACGTCAACGAAAACGACAGCAGCGGCTTTCTGTTGACCGGCGTCGGGCCGGGCACCACCAGCCTGATGGTGTGGACCGCCTGCTCGACTTCGCCGCGCAACAGCATGGTGTTCGTGCGCGGGGCGGCGACCACGGCGATGACCGATTCACAACTGCCGCCGTCCGAAGACCCGCTGCTGCCGAGCCAGGTGCAGACCGACATCCGTTTCATCGAAGTCAGCCGCACCAAACTCAAGGAAGCCAGCACCTCGATCTTCGGCCGCGGCTCGAACAACTTCCTGTTCGGTTCGCCCGGCACGGTGCCGGGTGTGACCGTTTCGCCCGGCACCGTGGGCGCCACGCGGCCGGCGATCCCGCTGAACAACAACAATTTCAACATCGTCTGGGGCGGCGGCAGCAGCAAGGTGCTGGGCATGCTCAACGCCATGGAAAGCAGCGGTTTCGCCTACACCCTGGCGCGACCCAGCCTGGTGGCGCTGAACGGGCAGAGCGCGAGCTTTCTGGCCGGTGGCGAGTTTCCGGTGCCGGTGCCCAATGGCGAGGGCAACGGCATTTCCATCGAGTACAAGGAGTTCGGCGTACGCCTGACCCTGACTCCGACGGTGGTCGGGCGCAATCGCATCACCCTGAAAGTGGCGCCGGAAGTCAGCGAGCTGGACTTCACCGCCGGGGTGACCATCGCCGGGACCACGGTGCCGGCGCTGAACGTGCGTCGCACCGACACCAGCGTGTCGCTGGCCGATGGCGAAAGCTTCGTCATCAGCGGCCTGATCAACAGCAGCAACATTGCGTCGGTGAACAAGTTTCCGGGGCTGGGCGACATCCCGATTCTCGGCGCGTTGTTCCGCAATTCGCAGATCAACCGCGACGAGCGCGAGCTGCTGATGATCGTCACTCCGCACTTGGTCCAGCCGCTGGCGGCCAACGCGCCGTTGCCGACCCTGCCGGGTGAGGGGCTGCGCAACTACGACCCGAACTTCTTCAAGATGTACTTCATGGAGAACGGCCAATTCGATCGCGGCGGGCTATCGCAATGACCCAGGGACCGAGCCTCAGCCAGACCTTTCTGGCCATTACCCGAAACACCACCGACCTGGAATGGCTGCAGGGCGCGCTGGCGCCGCTGGGGCAGGTGGTCAGCGCCGGCACCGGCAGCCTCGACGAACTGTTGGCACTGGTCGACGTGACCTTCGCCAGCGTGGTCTTCGTCGGTCTCGACCGTGAGCATCTGATGAACCAGAGCGCGTTGATCGAAGGCGCGCTGGAGGCCAAGCCGATGCTGGCCGTGGTCGGTCTCGGCGACGGCATGGACAATCAACTGGTGCTCAACGCCATGCGCGCCGGGGCGCGGGATTTCGTCGCCTATGGTTCGCGCTCCAGTGAGGTGGCCGGGCTGGTCCGGCGCCTGAGCAAACGCCTGCCAGCGGTGGCGCCGAACCCGAACATGGGCAGCCTGACGGTGCTCTACGGCGCCCAGTGCGACGGCGACGGGGCGCTGGTGTCGGCGCATCTGGCGCTGGTGGCGCAACAGAAAGGTCAGCGCACGCTGTTGCTGGACCTGGGCATTCCCCGTGGCGACAGCCTGGCCTTGCTCAGCCTGGAAGCATCGTTCAATTTCGGCGACGCCCTGCGCCATCTGCGACGCCTCGATTCGACGCTGATCGACAGCGCCTTCACCGTACACCCCAGCCAGTTGCGCATCCTCGCTTACGCCGCCGACGACATGTCGCTGGAGCACACCAGCACCGCCGAGCTGTACATGTTGCTCAGCGCCCTGCGTCAGCATTTCCAGCACGTGGTGGTGAATCTGGTGGGCCAGGCGGACAGCGAATCGCTGCGCACTTTTGTCGCCCACTGCGACCAGTTGCTGTGGTACGCCGACCAGAACGTCATCGAGTGCCGACGCAATCTGGCGATCCTCAATTTGTGGCGGGAAAAGGGCCTGAAATTGCAGAACGCCGGTCTGCTGGTGGACAAGTACCTGCGTCAGGTCACGCCGCATTCCGAGGTGCTGGAAAAGACCTTCGGCCTGTCGGCATGGGCGGTGCTGCCGCTGAGTCCGGAGTTGCGCCTGAACGCCAAGAATCAGGGCGTGTCGCTGTTCGAGCTGTCACCGAGGGAGTCGTTGAGCGCCGGCCTGCGCCACCTCGGGGAGCGGCTGGCGAGCCATTCGGAAGACCCCGCCAAGGCGCGTGACAACTGGTTCAGCCGGCTGTGGGGGAACCGCTAGATGAAAGGCGAAAAACTCTTTGGCGTGTCGTCACGGCCCCAGGAAAGCGGCGGTGACGGGCAGGGCCTGAAACTCGTGTTGCACCGCTACATCATCGATGCCATCGAAGAGAGCGGCCGCAACCTGCTGGAGGGCACGCGGGCAACGCTGGCGCAGTTTGTCACCGACAAGGTGGCCGAGTATGTCGCGCGTCTGCGCCTGGCGATTTCCCGTTATGAGATGGAGCGTCTGGCCGAAGAACTGGTGGACGAACTCACCGGTTTCGGTCCGCTGGAAGTGCTGCTGCGCGACAAGACGGTCACCGAGATTCTGGTCAACGGGCCGAACAAGGTGTTCATCGAACGCGAAGGTGTGTTGCATCACTCCGACCTGCGTTTCATCGATTCGCACCACGTCGAACGGGTCATCCAGCGCATTCTCGCGCCGTTGGGGCGGCGGCTCGACGAGTCGTCACCGATGGTCGATGCGCGCCTGCCGGACGGCAGCCGGGTCAACGCGATCATCCCGCCGATTGCCCTGGACGGCCCCTGTGTGTCGATCCGGAAATTCCGCAAGGACATGCTCAAAAGCTCCGACCTGGTGGCGATGCAGACCATCGACCAGTCGATCTACGAATTCCTCGAAAACGCGGTGAGCAAGCGCTGCAACATCCTGATCAGCGGCGGTACCGGCACCGGCAAGACCACCATGCTCAACGTGCTCAGCCAGATGATCCACACCCAGCAACGGCTGGTGACCATCGAAGACGTCGCCGAACTGCAGCTCGGCCACCCCCATGTGGTGCGCCTGGAAACCCGTCCGCCGAACGCCGAGGGCCATGGTGAGGTGCGCGCCAGCGACCTGATCCGCAATGCCCTGCGGATGCGCCCGGACCGCATCATTCTCGGCGAGATTCGCGGTGTCGAAGTGCTCGACGTGATGACCGCGATGAACACCGGCCACGATGGCTCGATGAGCACTGTCCACGCCAACAACGCGCAGGATGCGTTGCTGCGCCTGGAGACCCTGGTCGGCCTGACCGGTCGGCAGATCGCCGAGAAAACTCTGCGGCAGATGATTTGCGCCGCGCTGGACGTGGTCATTCAACTGACGCGCATGCCCGACGGACGCCGCTGCGTCAGCGAAGTGGTGGAAGTGGTCGGCGTGCGTGACGACGTGTACGTCACCAACACCCTGTTCCGCCTCGACCGCCGCACCGGCTTCGGCTTTTTGCGCGAAGCGATCAACCCGGCCGGCGACAAGCTGCGTCATCTGGATTATTAGGCCGGGCCAGGGAGGTTACGGTGAAAGGCTCCATCGTTCTCGGACTGCTGTTCATGCTGATGCTGGTGGCGTCGCTGTACCTGTTCCGGCGCGGGCTGAGTCAGGGCGCCAACGAACGGATCATGGCGCGGCTGGTGCTGGACCAGCCTGAAGTTGCGCCGGCCAGACCTGGCCTTGCGCGGATCGAACGGGCGTTTCTGCGCGCGGGTCTGGGGCGGCCCACCGAACGACTGCCGCTGGCGCTGACCCTCTGGTCGCTGTCGGCACTTCTGGGGTTCGCACTGCAGGGACTGTTCGGCCTGCTTCTCGGTTTGTTGCTGCCGATCATCCTGCTGCGCTTTTACGTCAGTTTCCGTTACCAGCGGCGGCTGCGGCGGATGATCGAACAACTGCCGCAATTGCTCGATCACAGCGTGCGCAGCCTCAAGTCGGGACGCACCCTGGGCGATGCGGTGCTGAACAGTATCGAGGTCGCCGACCAGCCGCTGAAGGGCGCCATGTTGCGGATCAAACGCAACGTGCAACTGGGCGTGACCCTGCCTGATGCGGTGCAGGATTTCGCCGAATTGTACGAGCGCGACGAGTTTCAGTTGTTCGCCCTCGGTTTGCGGGTCAACCACCGCTACGGCGGCAACGCCAGCGAGCTGCTGGACAACCTCATCCGCCTGATCCGTGAGCGCGAACAGGCCGCCCGGCAACTGCGCGCGATGACCGGCGAAACCCGCATGACCGCCGTGGTGCTGGCGCTGCTGCCGGTGGGCATGGTCGGCTACTTCCTGTTGGTCAATCCGGCCTATCTGATGCACATGTGGCAGGACCCGTCCGGGCAAAAAATGCTGATGGTTGCGTTCGCCATGCAGACCCTGGGTTGCGTGGCGCTGTGGCGCATGTTGCGGAGTATCTGAAATGGCCTTGATGCTGTGTGCTCTGCTGTTGGCCGCCGCCGGCTTTTTCCTGCTGTTGGGAGTGGCCCGGCAGAAACGCTATGAGCGGCAGGTGATGTCGCGTCTGCAAGGGGAGATGACCCGCGACAGCAAGGTCGGCAACTGGCTGCGGGTGCTGGGCGACAGCCGCTTCGGCCAGCGCTCGGTCAGCCTCGACAGCGAAAGCCAGATCCTGCTCAACCGCGTCGGCTGGCGGCGCTCCAGCCAGCGCTCGATGTTTGCCGCGTGCCAGATCGGTCTGCCCATCATCGCCGTGTGCCTGGTGCTGCTGGTGCAGGCAGTGTTTTTCGAGGACGCGACTTACCCGTTGATGGCGCCGGTGTTCGCCCTCGGGCTTGGGTATCTGGCGCCCAAGCGGGTGCTTGCCGCGGCGGCTGCCAATCGGCAGAAAAAAGTGGTCGGTGAAATCAGCATTTTCATTCCGCTGCTGCGCATTCTTTTCGAGTCCGGCATGGCCGTGGAGCAGGCGCTGCGCGTGCTCAGCGGCGAGGGACAGCGACTGCTGCCGGTGCTGTCTTCCGAGCTGCGGGTGATGCTGATGCGGGTCGATTCGGGGCTGGAGCTGGGCGACGAATTGAACAAGGTCGCGGTGCTGCTGGCCGTGGACGAATTCAGCGATACCTGCGTGATTCTCAACCAGTTGATTCATCAGGGTGGCGGGGCGATGAAATCGCTGCTGGCGCTCAAGCAGTTGATCGATGACCGCCGCCTGACCCGTTTGCAGGAGTACATCTCCAAGCTGTCGGGAAAGATGTCGGTGGTGATGATGGTGTTTCTGTTTCCGGCGTTGCTGATCGTGCTGGCGGGCCCGGGGTTCGTGGCGATCGGCAAGGCGCTGGGGTCGTATTGAAGAATGGCTATTCAGGGAGAACGGATGAAAGCAGTCATCGCAGCATTGGGGCTGATGGTGCTCAGCGGGTGTGCCACCGATGGCCGGGGTGCGTGGCAGGCGGCCGGTAGCTGTGCCAAGCCGGGATCGGATCAGGAGCTGGCGCTGAACATGGCGCAGGACATGGCTGACGAGGGCCGTTTGCACGCCAGCCTGGCCCATCTGGAAACCCTGCCGCCGAACCTGCCTGAAGTGCGCCTGCGCAAGGCGCGGGTGCTGCGTCTGTTGGGCAGCGGCGAAGCCGAGCCGCTGTATCGCAGCCTGCTCGGCACCTGTCGTGCGGCGGAGGGGGCGCATGGTCTGGGTCAACTGGCGGCGGCCCGTGGCGACAACCATCAGGCGCTGATGTACCTGCGCGATGCGGTGAAGCTGGCGCCGACCGACGAAAAGATCCGCAACGACCTCGGCGTGGTGTACCTCAATCAACGGCAACTGGAGCAGGCGCGGTTCCAGTTTCTCACCGCCATCGAACTCAAGCAGGGTGACAACCTGGCGGCGCTGAATCTGGTGACGCTCTTGCTCTACGAGGATGACTGGACCCGGGCCGCCGAGGTGGTGTCGCGGGCCGGGCTCACGCCCGATCAGGTCAGCAGCGCCCAGGCCCGCGCCGATCAACTCAAGGCCGCGCCTGTGAGCACGCCGGTGAAAGCCGACAAGGTCGCGGCGCTGACAGGAGCACAACCATGAAAAGCGTATTGCTGACCGGTTTGTGCCTGGCGGGGCTGTCCGGCGCCGCCATGGCCATCGACCCCGGCCCGTCCTCGCCCACGCAACAACAGACCGAAGCGTGGCTGCAACTGCAAGCCAGCGGCAAGGCCGCCTCACCCATCCCGCAAGCGGCCAGCCCCATCGAACGCGACCTGAGCATGCAGCGCTGGCTGAACAGCTACCAACACCCGATCCCGGATTTCTTCGAGCAGAAAAAAGGCGGCAACATTTCCAGCGGATCGGGGAGTAATTGATCGGGTTTCGGTAGATGCACGCGCAGCCCCCGTAGGAGCGCGCTTGCCCGCGATTGCGTTTGGTCAGGCGGTATCGATGTGTCAGACCCACCGCCATCGCGAGCAAGCTCACTCCTACGGTTTTGTGGTGCTCGCGGGGTGTGATGTCAGGCGCAGCAGACGTTGTAGGAGTGAGCTTGCTCGCGATCGCGTTTGGTCAGGCGGCATCGATGTGTCAGACCCACCGCAATCGCGAGCAAGCTCACTCCTACAGATAGCGTTATGGGCCTGTTTTAATGCGCCGTCACTTTGCTACGCCATGCGCTGTTGTTGGGCGACAGGGCCAGCGCCAGTTGCGTGCGGTTGTGCATGTGGGTCAGGCGCAGGACCTGGGACACGTACAGCTTTACGGTGTTTTCGGTGATGCCCAGTTCACAGGCGATCTGGTAGTTGGTCTGGCCCTTGCCGACCAGTTTCGCTACATCGAGCTGACGCGGCGACAGCTGTTCGAACAGTGCCGGAAGTGGCGTGTGGGCCGCGCTTTCAACCGGTTCCGGTTGGCCGATCTGGCGGGACTTGTCGAGGTCATGGCAGAGGTCGTCGATCGACGCCGCCAGAAATTGCAGCTTGTCGTTCAGATGCCCCAGATGCTGGACATTCTTGACCCGCTCTTCCAGCGACTCCTCCTGACGGCGTATGCCGTCGAGCAGTTCGTTGAGGTCGACCGGCTTTTGATAGTAATCGGCGATGCCGGCGCGCAGGGCCTTGATCACGTCCTGTTTCTCGGCGCGTCCGGTGAGCATGATCGATTCGAAAATGCGCTTCTTGCCCGCCAGTTGCTGCATGGTCTGCACCAGCTCGATGCCATTGAGGCCGGGCATTTCCAGGTCGAAGAGGACGATGGCGATGGCCGTGTCGTCGCGGAACCGCTCCAACGCATCGCGACTTGAGTAGCAGGGCACGCAGTCATAACCGCTGCCCTGCAGGAATTCACTGATTTCGTCGACGATGGCGGGCTGGTCGTCGACCACCAGCACTTTTACAGCCGAATGCTTGTTCACTCGCTACTCCCTGCTGCGATTGCAACTGACCGGTGCCCGGTGCCATGTGTGTCCTTCACGGCAATCCACGCAGGACTAACAGTCCGGGCGCAGGAACAAACCTAGTCTTACTTTCCGACTATGTACATAGAGTGTGATGGCATTTCGACTAGCGGAGCCAGACCACCGTGCCGACGAAGCCGGCCAGCAGGAACGGCACGAATGGCGGCTTGTTTGACGTTTGCGCAAACAGGCCCGGGTAGCGCCCCGTAACTCCTTGACCCGCATACGCCACGATTTTTTGACGCGCCAGCAGCCAGATCACGCTGACCATCCCGGCCCCGATAAACGTGCCCAGGACATACGTCGGATGGCTGGCGAGGGCCACCGCCATAAGCAGTTTCACATCACCGGCGCCCAGTCGGTTCAAGGCATAACCGGGCAGCGTCAACAGCAGCGTCAGGCATAAGGCCCAGCCCGCTTGCGAGGCGGGAGCCCCCAGCCAGGACGTGCCGGTGGTCGCCAGCCACACCAGCGCCACCGCTGCGCCGCCGAACGTCAGCAGGTTGGAAACACGGCGCTGCCGGGCGTCCTGGTCTGCACAGACGACGAACCACAGCAGTAGGAAAAGTAAATTCATTGAGTAAAAAACGTCCTGTTTTTTGGAAAGAATCTATGCTCCTTGCAAGGTAGCACTGTCAGGGTAGACGTCGGCATGCGCAGTAACCTTCGCCATTTTTCCCGATCAAGACAACGCGGCGCAGCGGCCATCGAGTTCGCTCTGGTGTTCGTGGTGTTCTTCGCCGTGTTCTACGGCCTGGTGACCTACAGCCTGCCGCTGTTGATGATGCAGTCCTTCAACAACGCCACCGCCGAGGCCGTTCGTCAGAGCGTCGCCATCAGCCCCAGCGCCAACAACTACAGCACGCTGGTGCAAAACCAGGCCAGCAGCGCACTCACCACGCAACTTTCATGGATTCCCACGGCCTTCGCTTTCAGCGTGGCCTCGGACGCCACGGTGAGTTTCGACGGCAAGCTGCTGCGAGTCCGTATCGATTACCCCAAAAGCAAGCTGACTCAGGTCATGCCGGTACTGACGCTGCCAGGCGTCGGTAGCGTGCCGAACCTGCCGACTTTCCTTTCCGCTGAAGCGAGTCTGCAACTTGCCCCTTAAAAACGAAATCCTCAATCGGTGGCTCGGCCGTGTCGACAGCCCGCCCGAGCCTGCACCCGCCATCGTGGTGGAACCTGCTCCGGCCAGTGCCGACTGGCACATGCAACTGGACGCCGAGGGCCGCGTGACTGCGGTCAGCAAATCCCTGCGCAGCGCGTTGGGGCTGGGGCCGCTCACCAGTGCGCCAGCGCAGCGTCTGCTGGGCTATCTGATGCCCGGCAGTGCGCTGGTGGTCGAAGGCGTGCCGCAGGACTGGCAGGGGCACATGCTCGATCTGGATTTCACCCGCCCCAGCGGCCAGGTGCTGCACACGCGGGGTTGGGTGCAGGCCCGGGGCGATAGCTGGCTGCTGCAGCTGCTCGACATCGGCGACCTCATGGAAGAGGCGACCATCGCCCAGAGCCGTCAGCAGTGCCTGCGTCTGGCCGGGCAGATCGCCGAGAAGGTGCGCGGCTGCCACCCCGACCGCCTGCAAAGCGTGACCGCCGATCAGCTCGAAGAACTGGCCCAGCGTTATCGGGTGCCGTGCCTGGCTTTGGTGCTGGCCGAGCCGGCCGGGATCGGCTGGCGCATCTACGCGCATTACAACGCCCACACCGCGCCGCAGCTGTGGCAGGACGGCCAGCGCCTGGGCAATGACCTCAATGCCCTCGACGGCACCGTGACCCACCAGATCGACTTCAGCAGCACCAGCCATCTGGTGCATCTGCAAAGCGCCTTCGGCAATGCCGACGGGTTTCTCCTGCCGCACCAGAAGGACGGTGCGGTCAAGGCGTGGATGCTGTTTGGTTTCTACAACGCCGAGCGACAGGCGCCGGAGCTGGGCGAGCGTGAGTGGATGAACCTCTGTTCGGCGCTGGCTGGCCCGATTCTGTATCGCCAGGCCGATCAGACCCATCGCCATCAACTGGAGCGTCTGGCGGTGCTGCAGGACTTGCTCGGCACCGGCTGGTGGGAGTTGCTCCCCGCCGATGACGAAGTGCAGCTGGCGCCGCAACTGGCGCGTACCATCGGCCTGCCGGACATCACCGACGTATTGCCGCTGTCGGCATGGATGCAGCGAATTCATCCCGCCGATCGCCACGAACTGGAAAGCCGCCTGAGCCTGCTGCGCCGCCAGGGCACGCCGATGCTGGCCTGTGTGCGCTTGCGTCAGGACGATCCGAGCCAGGCGCCGGTGTGGTTCCGTATTCAGGGGCAGGTGCTGATCAGCGGCCAGACCCGGCGGATCCTCGGTTTCATGCTCGATGTCAGCGACATCAAGAATCAGGAGACCCAGGCCGCTGCGGCCCACGCGCGGCTGGACAATCTGATCGCCAGCTCGCCGGCGGTCATCTACGTGCTCGGCTACGATCAGGGCAGCCTCGAACCGACCTTTTTCAGCGCCAGCCTGACGCCCCTGCTGGGCTGGAGCGAAGCCGAGTGCGCCGATGGTCGCCTGACCCAATACATCCACCCCGACGACCGCGATCTGTGGTTCCAGCGCACCCGCCAATTGCTGCGCGAAGGCGTGGTCAGCTGCCGCTATCGACTGCGCGACAAGAAGGGCGAGTACCACTGGCTGCTCGATGAAGCGCGGCTGCTGCGTGACGATCTGGGCATGCCGGTGGAAGCCGTCGGCCTGTGGCTGGACGTCACCGAGGCGACTCAGGCGGCCGAGCGCGTGCGCGAAAGCGAAGAGCGCTACCGCATTCTGGTAGAGGACTCGCCAGCGATGATCTGCCGCTACACGCCGGATCTGGTGCTGAATTTCGGCAACCGGCCGCTGGCTGATTATCTGGAATGCACGCCGCAGCAATTGACCGGGGTGAATCTTGGCGCGTGGTTCTCTGCCGAGCAAAAAGAGGCGTTTCTGGCGCGCATCGCCGAGCTGACCCCGGAGTCGCCAATGAGCACGGCGGAAATCTGCCTGGAACTGCCGGGGCGCGAGCACGCCTGGTGGGTCTGGGCCGACCGTGGCGTGTTCGACGAGCAGGGCAAGCTGATAGAAATCCAGGCCGTGGGGCGCGACAACACGGAAATCCGCCGCACCCGCATGCAGCTCAACCAGAGCGCGAAAATGGCGACCCTCGGCGAGATGGCCACGGGGCTTGCCCATGAGATCAACCAGCCGCTCAACGTCATGCGCATGGCGGTGGTCAACGTGCTCAAGCGGCTGAGCAACGGCGACACCGATATCGAGTACCTGACCGACAAGCTCAACCGCATCGACACACAGGTGCAACGCGCCGCACGGGTGGTCAACCACATGCGTGTGTTCGGTCGTCGTTCGGAAATCGAACAGCAACTGTTCGACCCCATCGATGCGGTGGAGGGCACGCTGAACATGCTGACCGAGGGCATGAAGGGTAAGGGCGTGGAACTGCGCGTCGGCGATGCCGGCGAACGGGTGCAGGTGCGCGGCCATGTCGACCAGTTGGAACAGGTGCTGATCAACCTGATGGTCAACGCCCGCGACGCGCTGCTTTCCAAGCGCGAGAAGGACAACGAGTTCCAGCCGTGGATCGCCCTGCACGTGGAACAGGACGAGCAGACGTTGTGGCTGATCGTCGAAGACAACGGCGGCGGCATCGATCCGCGCCTGCTGGAGCGCATCTTCGAGCCGTTCTTCACCACCAAACCGGTGGGCGTCGGCACCGGCCTGGGGTTGTCGGTGAGCTATGGCATCGTCGAACAGATGGGCGGGCGCATGAGCGTCAGCAATGCCAGTGAAGGGGCGTGTTTCCGCATTGCGTTGCCGATTGCGCGGGATTGAGGGATTGCATTGAAAACGGTGGCGCCTGATCCGACGCCTTCGCGAGCAGGGCTCCCTCCCACGGTTTTGTTCTTGGCCGCAGCATTGCGTCCGACGCAAGCCCTGTGGGAGGGAGCCCTGCTCGCGAAGAGGCCAGCCCAGACAGCGGTGAACTCAGCGGGTGTCAAATCACCAACTGCGCCTGCCCCGGATGGCAGCTGAGGTTGGCGCCGACTTCAACGTTTGCCAGGTTGATACCCAGGCTGGTCAGCACCTGATTGAGCAACGGGTCGACGATCGGGCCGAGCAATCCGCCCACCACCCCACCAAGCAGATTCAACACCGACGTCAGTACACCGGTCACCAAACCCAGCACCGCACCGAGCAGGGAGGTGCTGGCCGGTGGGTGATTGATCAGCTTGATGCTGCCAAGGGTGTTTTGCAGGCTGCTCACCAGGTTATTGCTGCTGAAGGAGTGGTAAGGCGAGGGCGGCTGATTGATCTCCGCAGGCTGGGGAAAGGTCCAGGGTTGAACCGATCCCAGCACGGTTCCGTCGAGTGGTCCCGTTCCGCCGATCATCAACCCCACGCCGCCAGCCCCGTAAGGAATGCGGGGCTGACAGACGCCGAAAATGTTGCAACTGACGAGACCCAGATCGAGGATCGGCAGCTCGCTGACCGTGAGGTTGGTCGATGACGACGTCCAGGCTGACTTGTTGATCTGCCCGACCTTGACCGTCACCGCTGCGGTGCTGGTGGTTGCCGTCAGGCTCTTGGTGCTGTCGTTGGTGCAATCGAAATCCGTGACCCGGCTGCTGGCGCTGGCGGCTTCAAGGCTCAGATCCAGATTGGGACCGTTGGGCAGCAATTTGGGATCGATACTGAGTGCGCCGGTGAGGATGGACAGTAATCCGTTGACCGCACCGAGTGATGCATTCAGGCCACTCAGATCGACGCTGATCAGCGTTCTGACTTGTGCGGTTCGCACGTAAATCTGGTTGGGGCCGGTCGGGTTGGCCTTTGCCAGCACCGGGTTGCCCATGGCGGACAATTGCGGCGGCTCGATGACCTTGAGGTTGATCGTGACGCCGGCCAGGCCCAGCACATTGGCCGGAATGGTGGCGAACGCTGCGCTTTGCGTATTGGCCACCTGCACAAACGCCTCGATCAACTGGAACAGATTGAGGTTGGTGTCGAGCGCCGAGGCGGGCAGGCCGGATTGCAAGGTCAGCAAATCCTGCAGCTTGATTTTCGTACCTGCCGCGATGGCATTGACGCCCAGCAGGTTATTGATGGCCGCCTGTATCGCCGGGCTGTTCTGGGACAGCACTTTGGTCGAGGTGTTGAGCAACTGCGTGACGGAAATGCTGGTACCCAGCAATGAGGTGTAATCCCCGGCTTTCACGCCGACATCCAGCGCCAGTTGGTTGAGGAAGTTGAGCAGGTTGATGTTGGCGTTGGTCAGGCCGTTCCAGCCTGCGACCGATATGTTCAGGGTGCCGCCGAGCAATCCGCCCCAGATCGAGTTCAGCAGGTTGCCGCTGTTGCTGTCGACGGTGGCCAGCGTGCTGCGAATGGTCAACTGCGCCAATGGCGGCGACGGTTTGGCGGCCACGGCCACCGCGGTCAGTTGCACATTGGGTGAGGTCGGCTGGCTGTCGAACATGGCGCCGACACCGGCGGCGATGCTGCGGGGTACAGCGTGGCTGACGGTGACTTGAATGGCGGCAGACTGGGTGGCATCGACCACGAAGCTGCGGCGGCTGTCGGCGCCGGTGGCGAGGGTGCCGCAGCGGGTGGTCAGAGTGCGGCTGTTGTCGCTGACGGTGAAGCCATTGCGGGTGGCGCTTTGCGTCGCGTAGCTGCTGGCGGTATTGGCACCGCTGCAGGAGCCGTTGAGGCTGGCGGCTTCCAGGGCGGCCATGTCGGCGACCCGTTGCAGGGTGCGTTTTTCCAGGTACAGACGACCGCTGTCGACCACGACCAGGGTGCATAGCAGCGCCAGAGCCATGGTCAACGCGGCCAACAGGCCGATAGCGCCCCGCTGCCGGTCCCGGCGCAGGCCACGATGGATCGGGGGAGACATCAGCACTCCTTCGGCTTGCGCCGTCGCTACTCACCCAGGTTGCAAGGAGTGTAGTTGGCGTGAAGGCAGAATGCTGGCGTGGAGATGGCAACGGACACCGTAAAACCTGTAGGCGCTGGCTTGTCCTGCGAGCGCGCCGGGGTCGCGTCCGACGGAACCCGTCGTAAAACCTGCACATGCGGTGGACCTGACACGGACAAGGCGTCCGGACAAACGCTGTGGAAGCGGGCTTGCCCGCGAAGGCGTCGTGTCAGGCAACAGGGATGTCACAGATCAAATTCATTCGCGGGCAAGCCACGCTCCCACAGGTTTTGGGGTGTTCTCAGGCCATGCGGCCAACACATTTCCTGTAGGAGCGGGCTTGCCCGCGAAGGCGTCGTGTCAGGCGACAGTGATCTCACAGATCAAACGCAATCGCGGGCAAGCGCGCTCCTACAGCAGGGGCTCAATGCGGCGGGTACTGCTGGAGGATTTTCTGTACGGTCTGGCGCAATGCCAGTTCGCGGGCGGCCGGGTTGGCGGTGCTGCTGTCGTTGCCGACCTGTTCAGTGCTGCCGCGCCAGACCAGTTTGCCGTCCTTGCCGTCGAGCAGGTCGATCTGCAGGGTCGAAACCTTGTAATCGACATTGCGCGTTTCAGTGCCGATCGGGCCGCCCCAGTAGCCGCCCCACGGATTGCCCCAATAGCCGCCACCGCCGTAGTTGGTGGTGACCATCTGCTGGCGGTTCTCGACGATCAGCCAGGCCTGCACCTGCACGTCGGCCTTGGTGCCGGGCGCGGCCATGCGCAGGCCGCGTTGGTCGAGTTGCTCGCCGACCGATTGGCGGATGCGCTGCTCGGTCAGGTCACTCTTGATCCGTGGATCGTTGGGTTGATATTGCAGGCCGGGTTCTTTCCAGGCCCAGGTTCGATAGCCGCCGAAGTCTCGCTGGGCGTCGAAGTCACGAATGACCCGGTCGGTCTGACAGGCGCTCAGAAGCAGGGCGACAAACAGGACAGCGATACAGCGCAACATGATGGTTCTCCGGGCTTACGAAGGTGGGTAGGCGGTCAGGGCGTGCTGCACCGCCTGGCGCAACGCTCTGGCGCGATCCGACTGATCGCCGCCACTGCCGGTTTCGGCACTGGCGCTCCACACGGGCTGGCCACTGCGCGCATCGAACAGACTGATGCGCACCACGACCACTTGTTCCTGATACGTGCGCACGATCGGCACGCTGGCATAACCGCCGTAGCCGCGACGGTAGCCGTTGTAATAACCCACACCGGCGCCGCCGTAGTAAGGGTCGTAATAATCCTCACGGACCTGACGCAGGCGGGTTTCCACACGGGTGTCGGCGGCGACGCTGAGGTCGGCCGCCTGTGGGTTGCGCGACGGGCGCAGGCCGCGTTGGTCCAGACCGTTGCTCACCGCTTCGGCCAGTTGCGCCGAGTCGGCCCAGGCGGTGCCCGGCGGCAATTGGCCGTTGAGCCAGGTCCAGTTGCGATAACGGCCGAAGTCCCGAGGTGCTGCCGGGTAGGCGCTCATGTCGAGGGTATTGGCGGCCTGCGGTGGCGCCGGAGGAATCGCCGCCGACACCGCACGGTAAGGATTCGGGCTCTGACAGGCGGCAAGGCCCAGGCAGAGGAAGAGGACAGCGACACGGCGTTTCATGAGGATCTCCGCAGATAACCGTCAGACAGGTCGGCACATCCAGTGCAGATAACGTCCCAAACCGGCAAAGCCTGGATGGCGTCGGTGCGCGAGTTCCATTTCCAGCAGATCCGCGAGCTCGGCACGGGCCTGGAACTCGACGGGCATGTAATCGTGAAAGACCCGAACGCCACTCTGGGTTTCGACTCGCCACATACCCTCAAGTTGCGCCGCTAATTCGCGGGGATCAAGAGGTTCTTGCGGGGTCAGGCTCTGTTTTTCACCGGCCAGGGTGTTGCGGCGCATCTTGCGGAAGTGGCCCTTGAGCAGATTGCGATAAATCAGCGCGTCGCGGTTGTAAAACGCCAGAGACAGCCAGCCGTCGGCGCGGGTCAGCTGACGCAAGACCGGCAGGATGGTGTAGGGCTCGGCCAGCCATTCCAGCACGGCGTGGCAGATGACCAGATCGTACGGCTCGCTCAGCAGTTGCGGCAGTTCCTGCCACGGCGCCTGAATGAACGTGGCGGTACGGCCGGCCTCGGCAAAACGCTGGCGCGCGCCTTCAAGCATGGGTTCGGCCGGTTCGGCGAGGGTGACCTCATGGCCGCGCTCGGCCAGCCAAAGCGACATGTGGCCCAGGCCCGCGCCGATATCCAGCACCCGCAGCGGGCGGTCCGGCAGGCTTTCCAGCAAGTCGGCCTGCAACACCGCCAGACGGATCGCACCCTTGGCGCCGCCGTAGATCTTCTCGGCGAAGCGCGTGGCGAGCTGGTCGAAGTGACGGTCACTCATTTGGCGAACCGCCGCTCGCTGTCGGCCAGCTTGGCGCGCACCACTTCGTTCATGTCCAGCCCCAGTTCGCTGCACATCAGCAGCAGATAGAGGATGATGTCGCCCACTTCCTGGCCGGCATGGGCCAGTTCGTCAGCCGGCAACTGGCGCGACTGCTCTTCGGTTTTCCACTGAAAGATTTCCACCAGCTCGGCCATTTCCACACTGGCGGCCATGGCGAGGTTCTTCGGGCTGTGGAATTGGCGCCAGTCGTTGGTATCGCGGATACGGTGCAGGCGCTGGGTGAGTTCGTCGAGGTTCATGGGTGCGTCTCCTGAAGGTGCGTAGCTTCAGGGGGAAGCGCGCGGGACGCAAGGGGGACGCTGACAGACCTGTGGCCGATCAGCCTGTGGGAGCGAATTCATTCGCGATGCGGTTTTTCAGACGGGGCATTTGTGCGGTCTGATCCGGCCTCTCGCGAATGAATTCGCTCCCACAGGTTCTTGGCCCGAAGGTCCACTTTTGGCAGCTGGCACACCGCTTTCCCTGTGGGAGGGATCGGAGGTTACGACGGTCGCGAAAGCGTTCTGTCTGACACACCGCCTTCGCGACCGTCGTAACCTCCGATCCCTCCCACGTGAAGAGCAGCCCAGTCTGGAACGGCTGTCACTCAGCCGCCGGCTGCCAGCTCCCGAGCAGATGCACGATCCCTGCCTTGCCCTCGACCTTGAACTGTCCATGAGACCCTGCGGCGCTGGCGGACAGGTGGACTTCACCCGGCAGGCGCACCGGCTTCTGAAATTCCACCGAGATATCCACATTCGACGCCGGCAAATGGTCCTCCAGCGCTGCCAGCGTGCGGCTTTTTATCCACAGGCCGTGGGCGATGGCGGTGGGGAAGCCGAACAGTTTGGCGCTGGCATCGCTCAGGTGAATCGGGTTGTAGTCGCCGCTGACCCTGGCGTATTGCCGGCCGATGTCCGACGGCGCATACCAGGTCGCCAGTTCGGTCATGGGCAGCGGTGCTGGCTCGAAAGCGCCTTCCGGCTGGCCGTCGACATGGGCGCCGCGACAGAGCATGGTGCTGTCTTCTTCCCAGAGCAGGCCCAGCGCATCCTCGATCTGGGTGATCAGGCTGAACGTTGCGCCCTTGGCATGGGGCTGCAGGTTGGCGACCCGCACGCTGACCTGGGCCTTGATCACTCCGCCCAAGGGGCGGCGAATGCTGATGCGGTTGCTCAGATGCACCAGCCCCAGCAGCGGGAAAGGGAAGTCCTTGTCGGTCAGCAGTTTCATCTGCAACGGAAAGGCCAGCACGTGTGGATAAGTCGGCGGCAACAGGCTGCCGGGGATGAAGCCGCAGACCTTGGCGAAGGTGTTGACCTTGTCCGGGTCCACTGACACCCAGCAGCGCAGGCCCTGATCGGGCAGTTGTGCGCCGCTGACCTTGCGCCGCAGCGCCGCCTGCATGAACAGGCCGGGCAGGGCCGGCGGGCTGTCCAGATAACGCCAGTGTCCGCTCATCGCGCTGTTCCTGTGTTTGCCACCGTTTTCCGGAGAGCTTGGGGATGATTCGAGCATAGAGACCTCAGGCGCCAATGACGCTTTGTCCACAGACCCGCAGCACCTGGCCGCTGACCGCGCCGCTGCCCGGCTGGCTCAACCAGGCCACGGCTTCGGCGACGTCTTGCGGCTGGCCGCCCTGACCCAGCGAGCTCATGCGCCGCCCGGCTTCGCGCAGGGCGAACGGCATGTGCGCGGTCATGCTGGTTTCGATAAAGCCCGGCGCCACCGCGTTGATGCTGATGCCACGGGCTTTCAGCGCGGGCGCCATGGCTCTGGCCAGGCCGATCAGGCCGGCTTTGCTGGCGGTGTAGTTGGTCTGTCCGCGATTGCCGGCCAGACCGCTGATCGAGGCCATCAGAATCACGCTGCCGTTGTCGTGGATGACGCCTTCGTCGATCAACGCCTGGGTCAGCACCTGCGGTGCGTTGAGGTTGACGTTAAGCACCGAGTCCCAGAAGTCGGCGGTCATGTTGGCCAGGGTCTTGTCGCGGGTGATACCAGCGTTGTGCACGACGATGTCGAGGCCGCCGGGGAGCTGGCCGATCAACTGCGTGGCGGCGTCCGGCGCGCAGATGTCCAGCGCCACCGCCTGGCCGCCGAGGCGCGCGGCCAAAGCTTCGAGGTCGGACTTGGCTGGCGGCACGTCCAGCAGCACCACGTCGGCACCGTCACGGGCCAGGGTTTCGGCGATGGCCGCACCTATGCCCCGCGCCGCGCCGGTCACCAGCGCCTTGCGTCCGGCCAGCGGACGGCTCCAGTCCTGCACGCTTTCAGCGCAGGGGCTCAGGCGAATGACTTGTCCGGAAATGAACGCGCTTTTCGGCGACAGAAAAAAGCGCAGCGCGCCTTCCAGCTGCTCCTCGGCGCCACTTTCCACCTGCAACAGCTGCACGGTGCCGCCGTTGCGCATTTCCTTGCCCAGCGAGCGGCTGAAACCCTCGATGGCCTGTTGTGTGCTGGCGGCCAGCGGATCGCTTTGTGAATCGGGCGTGCAGGCAAGGATCACGATGTGCGCGCTGTTTTCCAGGTGACGCAGCAGTGGCTGGAAGAACTCGCGCAGACGGGCCAGATCGGCGGTGTGCAACAGGGTGCTGGCGTCGAACACCACGGCCTTGATCTTCGCCCCTTGCTCGGCGGTCCATGGGTGCGCGCCGCTGACGTCGCTGCCAAAGCTGAACAGCAGGTCGGTCATGCGCGGTGCGAAGCCGCTGACCCGCTCGGCCAATGGCCCGCCGCTGAGCAGCAAGGCCCCTTCCACCGGCCGCAACCGCCCGGCTTGCCAACGTTCCAGACGAGCAGGGGCGGGCAGCCCGACGGCGCCTACCAGCCGACGGCCGATGTCCGAGTTGGCGAAGTCAATGTAGCGATCAGATGCCATGGTGCTATCTCCTTGAAAGCAGCGCCTTGAGGACAGTTCCTTGAGGGCGGCTCCTGGGCGGGATTCAAAGAGTGGACCACACTCCTTGGCAATAGATCCTAGGCTGTCCGCTGGCAACTTCGCACAAGAAAGGGAGATTTCGATGATTCAGACACGTCGCGTGGCCATCATTGGCGGTAACCGCATTCCGTTCGCCCGCTCCAACGGCGCCTACGCCACCGCCAGCAATCAGGACATGCTGACCGCTGCTCTGGAGGGGCTGATCGAACGTTTCAACCTGCATGGCCTGCGCATCGGCGAAGTGGCGGCGGGGGCGGTGCTCAAGCATTCCCGTGATTTCAACCTGACCCGCGAATGCGTGCTCGGCTCGCGCCTGTCGCCGCAGACCCCGGCCTACGACATCCAGCAGGCCTGCGGCACCGGCCTGGAAGCGGCGCTGCTGGTGGCGAACAAGATCGCTCTGGGCCAGATCGAGTGCGGCATTGCCGGTGGCGTCGACACCACGTCCGACGCGCCCATCGGCGTCAATGAAGACCTGCGGCAGATTCTGTTGCAGGTCAATCGGGCGAAAAGCACGGGCGACAAACTCAAGCTGCTGACGCAATTGCGCCCGCACAACCTCAAGCCGGAGTTGCCGCGCAATGGCGAGCCGCGCACGGGGTTGTCCATGGGCCAGCATTGCGAGTTGATGGCGCAGACCTGGCAGATTCCCCGCGAGGCGCAGGACCAACTGGCGCTCGAGAGTCATCAGAAAATGGCGGCGGCCTATGCCGAGGGCTGGCACGGCGACCTGCTCACGCCGTTTCAGGGCCTGACCCGCGACAACAACCTGCGGGTCGATGCCAGCCTGGAGAAGCTCGCCTCACTCAAGCCGGCCTATGAACGCAGCAGCAAGGGCACACTGACCGCGGGCAACTCGACACCGCTGACCGATGGCGCTTCGTTGGTGCTGCTCGGCAGTGAGGACTGGGCCCGCGAGCGCGGCTTGCCGGTGCTGGCGTACTGGCGTGACGGCGAAGCAGCGGCGGTGGATTTCGTTCGTGGCGAAGAGGGCCTGCTGATGGCGCCGGTGTATGCGGTGCCACGTCTGCTGGCGCGCAATGGTCTGACGTTGCAGGACTTCGATTACTACGAAATCCATGAAGCCTTTGCGGCGCAGGTGCTGTGTACGCTCAAGGCCTGGGAAGATGCGGACTACTGCAAGACTCGCCTGGGCCTCGATGCACCGTTGGGCTCGATTGATCGCAGCAAGCTCAACGTCAAAGGCAGCTCCCTTGCGGCCGGACACCCGTTTGCTGCAACCGGGGGAAGGATCGTCGCCAACCTCGCCAAATTGCTCAGCGTTGCCGGGCAAGGGCGCGGCCTGATCTCGATTTGCGCGGCAGGCGGGCAGGGCGTGACGGCGATTCTGGAGCGTTAAGGCGATGCCCCGTAGGAGCGCGCTTGCCCGCGATTGCAACCTGCCTGTGTCATTTGGATTGCCTGGCACACCGCCTTCGCGACCCTCGCAAACTCGGATCCCTCCCACGGCCTGCGGCCAGAATCAAAAATTGTGGGCGCCAAAGATGGGTGCCACGACAAAACCCTGTGGGAGGGATCCGAGGTTACGAGGGTCGCGAAAGCAATCTGTCTGACACACCGCGATCGCGGGCAAGCGCGCTCCTAAGGGGCAGGTCAGTCCTCAGCTCAGGTATACTGCCCGCTTCACGACATAGGGCGCCGTCATGCCGGTCAACGGACATTCCTCTGCACGCAACCCCGACACGCAACGGCTGATCCCCAGCCTGACCGACTTGCCGCGCCCGCTGTATGCGCGCGCCGAGAGCCTTACGGCCGGGTCGTGGACGCCGACCCATCGGCATGACTGGGTGCAGTTTTCCTACGCTATCAGCGGCGTTCTGGGCGTGCACACCGCTCAGGGCAGTTTCTTCGCGCCGCCGCAGTGGGGCGTGTGGATTCCCGCCGGGCTCGACCATGAAGTGGTCACCTCGACCCGCGCCGAGATGCGCAGCCTGTACGTGCGTACGGCGGATTCACAGTGGGCGCCGGACCGCTGCCGGGTGCTGGAAGTCACGCCACTGGCCCGCGAGTTGATCAAGACGTTCTGTCTGTTGCCCGCCGATTATCCACAGGCCGACGGTCCGGAAGCGCGATTGGTGCAGGTATTGCTCGATCAGCTGGCAAGCCTGCCGGAAGTGGCGTTTTCCTTGCCGCTGCCAAGGCATGCGCGCCTGCTCGGGCTGTGCAACGAACTGATCGAAGCGCCGGACAGCTCGATCACCCTCGGCGATTGGGCGACTCGCCTGAGCATGTCGGAAAAGACCCTGATGCGCCTGTTTCAGCGCGAAACCGGCCTGAGCTTTCGCGGCTGGCGGCAACGGGCACGGCTGCTGGCTGCACTCAATGCGCTGGAAGAAGGCGACAGTGTCACCAGTACCGCGCTGGCCTGCGGCTACGATTCCACCTCGGCGTTCATCGCAGCCTTCAAGGGCCTGTTCGGTTTTACCCCGGGGGAATTATTTCGCGGCTGAACCGGATTCTGCACCCAGACCCGGATGCAGAACCCTGTTTCACGGAAGCCCGATGGCTCAGCGCTCCATCAGAAAGTTGTCCCAGCGACTCCAGTCCCGATCACCGGTGATGCGCAGGTAACTTGCGGGCTGCGCAGGATTGTTGAAGTCCAGGTGGTAGTTGGACTGATCACCGGGAATGGCAATGGTTTCAACCACATCCTTGTTGCCATCCAGCACGTCGACCAAGGTGCTGCCCATGCCGCCATGCACGTCGCACTGCACCCGCGTAAATGCGCCGTGCAGATCCACCTCCATGACCTGAACGCCGGGGTAGCACATGTGCAGCACCGGCAGTTCCAGCGAGCCCGGTTCGGCAGGCAGTTGGTCATTGTCGGGGAAACCGGCATAGCCCAGCCCCGAGATGAAGTTGAGGCCCAGTTTGCCGGTGTCGATGGACTCGCCCGCCTGGATCAGGTTGGGTGCCTGACCGGTAAAGTCTTCGGAAATCGGGCCGTCGCTGCGAATGATGTTGTAGGTGGCCTCATCCGAGCCGGGGAAGGTCAGGCCCCACGACAAGCGCTGGATACGGTAATGCAGCTTCAACTGGCCGCCGATGAGCAGAGTCAGCTGCTTGTGGCTCACTTCAAACACCTGCTCGGCAGCCTCTTCTCCGGCCAGCACGACATGCTCGACCAGCAGGTGCGAGGCGGGAGGCGACAACGGCAGGCCCGTGCCGACCAGGCTGATGCGGTCGCCCTCTTTCTTGCCGGTGTAAACCGGCACGGTGATGCGCAGCGGATCAGCAATTTGCCCAAGGTCTATCTCATTGCCAGTAGCACCCTGTACCACAGGCGCGGCCAGCCCCGGCCACTGTCCGCTCAGAAGGGCCGAGGCTTGAGCCCTGATGGAATTCTGACCGCCCGAACGTCGGATGTAGCTGGCATGCGCTCTGCCCCTGCTGAAGCGCTGCAGTTCAGCGTTGGGAATCGCAAAGGTTGTCACGGGGTCGGCGGCGGGGTCGATGACGGTATGGACGAGTATCTGCACGGCCTCGGAGCGTGCGAATCCACCCATCCAGGTCAGCGTGTAGATATCGCCTACTTGAGGTGAGTAGGCGCGAGGGATGGAGACATGGGCGTCGGCCCCTCCCAGCGCGTCGAGATCCAGCATCAGGGTGTCCGGATCGACCTCCTTGATCACGGGGGAGGGCAAAGCGCCTGAAGTGAATACCTCCACCATGGTCGTCGGAGAAACCCGCGAGTAATTATCGACCTTGTCGTGAATCGAATAACTGACAGGCACTTTGGGGTTCAGCGGCTCATCGCCGCCAAAGAAAAGCGTCACGGTCTGAGCAATCCCTGGCTGGGTGACCGAAATGTTTTCTTTGGGTATGCCATCCCACCACACCGTCAAGAAATCGCCCTCCGCCATATTTTCCCAAGGCGCGACCGTGACCTTAATGGTTCGGGTAGTTGCCGGATTGAAACGGGCAGGCTCCACGCTCGGCGGTTGCAGATTGTCGTTGAAGCCTGTCTCGGGATTGGGTGCCTGGCCGCCAGGGACGCTCCTTTTGACGGGAATCGTGCGCGTTGGCGAGGGCTGCGGACCTTTACCGCTGTGATCGTCGACGGTGTAGTACACCTCGCCGGACGGCTCCTGAATCTGATCGGGCAACACACTGAAACTCAGCCAGCCGGTGTCCAGGGTGGTGGTATCGACGTTGTAGCTTTGTTGCTCCACACCGTCCCAATACAACGTGACGGTGTCGCCCATACTGATGACATCGGGCAATGCCGCGATCAGGGTAACGGGTACAGCGGGATCAGAGAGCTGTTGATGACCCAGGCCTCGCCTTGGGTTGTTCTGGATGTCATGGAGCCCGGTAAAAACTAGCGCATTAAGTACTCGTTTATCCTGGGCGTTGTAAGAAATATCCTTAGTGTTCATGGTTATGTCCGTTCTTGATTAAATGGGTTTTGTTTTGGCAATAGATCGCCAAGACGGCGGAACGCATCGGCCGGTTATCGGGAGGATGAAAAAGATGAATGGAACAGCCGTGCCTTGTTATCCGATCACTGTCGAATCATTCGTCAAGAGGATGGGTTAATAGGAAGTGGGTAGGTGGCGTCAAGCGAAATGTTGCCATTTGTCATGAAAGACACAGTCGACTGAAGTCGGAAGACAGGAGTGTTCGTCAATAAGAAGTGTTATTGAGTGTGCGTTTTTGATCAGCGGCTTATTAATTAATGTGATGGGGCATTCAATATCGGTCGATAGCGTGTTTAATGATTAAACAGCATCGCTCTGCATCATTTTTCGATGCAGAGCGATGTTGCAGGTATCACTTTTCCATCACGAAATTGTCCCAACGGGTCCAGTCCTTGTCTGCAACGATGCGCAGGTAACGAATGACCGCCGTGGCGCTGCTGTGGCTAAAGGCGTAATTCACCTGGTCGGGCACATTGATGGTGGCGATGACCGTCTTGCTGCTGTCCAGTACTTCGACTTTTGTGGCGCCGTTGCTGCCATGTATGTCGCAGCTGACCTTTTTGAACTCGCGTTTGAGGTCGACTTCCAGAGTCTGCGTGCCGGGGTTGAGTGTCGGGTTCTGGAAGCAAGCATGCAGCACCGGCAAATTCAGCGTGCCGGGGGATTCCGGCAGCTTGTCGTTGTCGGGGAAGCCTGCATTGCCTGCACCAGAAACAAAACGGATAACCAGATTCTCGGTGTCGATGCTGGCACCGGCCTGGATCAAACCCGGGCCCTGCCCGGTGAAATCGTCTTCGACGATTTCCGTTTCGATGATGCTGAATGTGGCCGGTAGTGAAAATTTCGATTGCGTTACGGTCTGCGAGGCGGTCGACTGGTTATAGGTGACCTGATAACAGAGCCGCCACTGGCCGTTGATCAACGGGACCAGTTGAGCGCGGCTCACTTCGAAGACCAGTGATTCGAGTTCTTCACCCTCTGTCACCTTGTGATCCGCCAGATAATGAGCTGCTGGCGGGTCCACTGGATTGCCTATGCCGAACAGTCGAATGTAATCCGTTAAACCTTTACCGGGATAAGCCGGCACGGTGACTTGTAGCACTGGATCGCTGACGGTCCCCAGGTCAATGACATCGGCTACCGCCTGTCGCACAGTGGGCGAAGGTAGGCCGGGCCACTTGCCGCTCAGCACGACGCAGGTGTTTTTCGATGGGTAATTCAGGGTGCCGCTAAGTTTTGTGTAGTAGACATTGGCCTTGCCTCCGCTAAACCGTTGTAGGTCAGCATTGGGAATCGCGACTCGCATCACGGGATCCAGAGCGCTATCGGTGACTGTATGGTTGAACACCACGGGGGTAGCGTTTTGGTTGTAGTACCCGCCGAGCCAGGTCAGGGTAAATATGTCGCCTGTTCTGACGGTGCGGTCGTTGGGTATGGCGACGTGAGCATCGGCGCCGTCCAGTGCTTCCAGATCCAGCATCAGCGTTTGCGGATCGGTCTCCTCCACGACAGGCGGTATGATGTCAGAGCTTCGCTTGAGCTCACCCCACGCTGTTTGCGAAAACCTGGAGTAGTTGCCCACCTCGTCGCGAATCTCATAGGTCACCGGCAATCTCGCGTCCGCGATTCTGTCGGGTCGCAAGAAAATGGACAGGCTTTGAACACCGGTGTCCGGATTAGTGACGTTGCCAGAGGCTGCTGGAGAGCCATTCAGCAGCACCACCCAACTGTCGCCAATCTCGATGTTGCGCCAGTTGGGTACGGTTACCTCAAGGTTTTCTCTCTTGTCCAGATCGACGGGGACGGGGGTCAGACTGGGCGGTGGCAGCCCAATGTTCGTGGGCGAGTCCGGCTCGAGGATGGGGCCACCCGGAATGCTCTTCTTGACATTCACCGTGCGCAACGGCGACCGCTGCGGTCCGCTACCGGAATGATCATCCACCGTGTAATACACGGTCCCCAAGGGTTCTTCGATCTGATCGGGCAGCACGCTGAAACTCAACTGTCCGGTGTCGACGACCAACTGACTGACGTTGAAGGTTTGCTGCACCTTATCGTCCCAGTACAGCGTGACTGTGTCGTCCAGGCCAATGTCGGTCGACAGGCTCGCGATCATCGCGACCGGCCTTTGTGGGTCTGACAGCTGCTCGACTCCAAGCCCTGGCCTTGGGTTACGGTCGGTGTCGTCAAAAACGGTAAACACAATCGGATTGAGCGCCCGTGCGCTCCGGGCATTGCGGGAAAGATCTTCGGTTGTCATGTTCGTGTCCTTTCGTTGAAGTTCCGGCAAACCGCCCGCCGTCCGGCGGCGGGGCGGTTGGTGCTACCTAGTTTGTTTCCACCGTGCCGGTCAGCGTGACTCTGGTGTAAGCGGTCGAACCACCCGAAGGGATCTCGACGCCGTCGGCGCCTTCCACTGTGGTGATGGTGACGATCTTGCCGACCTGTGGTGTGGTTCTGATCGAGTAGGTCTTGACCGGGAAGGGCACGCGGTTGATGCCGTCGAGGGAAACCTCAACCAACAGAGAGAGTTCCGATCCGTCGTTGAGGGTTTTCAGCCTGGCAAGGTCCAGGGTGGTGGCCTGCGCGCCGTTACCGACGATTGCTCCGCCATTCCAGAAAGTGGCGCCGTAGGGCGGGTCGGATGTGACAGTCAGCCAGATTTTTTCGCCTGAGATGATGCCCGGCCAGGCCGCAACGGTGACGTTGGCGTCGGCGGTCAGCTTGCTGATGTCGAGCACGTCAGCTACCGCTTCGGTGATAACCGGTTTCGGGTAATCGAGCGCCACGTTTTTGATGGTGTAGGTCGCCACAGGGAAGGGCGTACGGGTGGTGCCGTCCAGAGACACTTCAACCAGCAGCAAAAGTTCCGATCCGTCCTTGAGGACTTTCAGTTTGGCGGCGTCCAAAAAGGTGACCTGCGAGCCGAAACCGTCAACTATCCCGTCATTCCAGGAAGTGGCGCCGTAGGCCGGGTCGGATGTGACGGTCAGCCAGATCTTTTGGCCTGGCGCGATGCCCGGCCAGCTGGCAACGAGGAGGCTGGCAGTGTTGCTCAGCTTGACGACGTCCAACACGTTTCCAGATGCTTCTTTGATCTCCGGTTTCGGGTACACGGGCGCCACGTTTTTGATGATGAAGTTCGCCTCAGGGAAGGGCACACGGGTGGTGCCGTCCAGAGAGACTTCAACCAGCAGGTAAAGCGTTGATCCGTCTTCGAGGGTTTTCAGCTTGGCAAGGTCCAGGGTGGTGGCCTGCGCGCCGGTGCCGACAATGGCCTCGCCATCCCAGGCGGTGGCGCCGTAGGCCGGGTTGGATGTGACAGTCAGCCAGATCTTCTGGCCAGCGGCGATGCCCGGCCAGGCAGCAACGGTGACGTTGGCATCGGCGGTCAGGGCCGCGATATCCAGTACACCGCCTGACGCCTGGGTAATCTCGGGGGCGGGATATACCGGTTCGAGGTACTTGTCCACGACCAGTTTGAGAATCTCCGATGGCACGCCGTCGGGGTTGGCATCGTCGACCACCGAATACAGCACATCGATGGTCTTTTCGGTGGCGGCCATCACCAGTGCCCTGGGCACAGCCACTTTTTTCGGCTTGTTGTCGGCGGCCACTGGCGCGATGGAGGTATCGCCGTTCCAGGAAAAGATCAGCACGTCATTGCTGGGCATGTCGGCGTAGTCGACGATGATTTCCACCGTGTCGACATTGTCAGGTGTCGGGTGCAATACGCCGTCGGTTTCGACCGGGGTGACGGTCGGCGCCAGGTAAGCGGCATTGGGGCTGCCTGAGCGCGCAGCGGCGCGGAGCACGGCTTTTTGTTTGTCTGTGGCGGTCTTGGGGATCATGGTCATATTCCTTTATCGAGATTCCATGGTGGGCGCGGGTCAGGGGGTCATCACGAAGTTGTCCCAGCGCGTCCAGTCTTTGTCGCCGATGATGCGCAAGCGGTGGATCGGGCGAGCGCGGGTGCTGTTGCAGACGAAGGGGTAGTGGGTCTGGTCGGGAATGACGAAGCCGTCGATCACTGTCTGGCTGCTGTCCAGCCAGGCGATCTCGGTTTTGCCGTTGCTGCCGTGCACGTGACATTGCACGCTGACGTAACCGTCCTGCAGGTCGATTTCCAGGGTCTGGGTGCCGGGGTTGAGCACCGGATTCTGAAAACACACGTGCAGCACGGGCAAGGCTAGCGGGCCGGGGTCGGACGGCAGGCTGTCGTTCTCGGGAAAGCCGGCATTGCCTGCGCCGGAGACGAAGTGAATGGTGATCTTGCCGGTGTCGATCGACTGGTTCGCCTGAATGATCTGCGATGCCATACCGGTGAAGTCTTCAATCTTGGTGAAGGCGCCGATCACGGCGTAATTGATCGTTTTCGAATCGGCCGGCCGTGCGCTGTCCACGTACACCACCTGATATTGCAAGGCCAGCGCTCCGTCGATCAGCGGCTCCAACAGCAGGGTGTCCACGGCAAATACGTGCTCGCGAGCCTCTTCGCCGGCGGTGACGATGTGACTGGCCTTGTAGTGCGAGGGTGGCCCGCTTGCCGGTTCCCCGCTCCAGATCAGGTTGATCCGGTCGCCGGCCTTCTTGCCGGGATACGCCGCAATGACGACATGCACATCCGGGGTGGTGATCTGGCCCAGATCGATGACCCGGCCGTTGGCCTCTTCCACACCGGGCGCAGCAAGCTCCAGCGGCATGCCGGTGAGGGTGATGCTGGTCCGTTTCGACGGCAGGTCGGTACTGCCGCGACGGCGCACGTAACTGGCCGACGCTGCGCCGCCGACGATCAATTGCAGGTGGGCGTTGGGGATTCTGAAGGTCACCACCGGGTCTCTGTCGGCATCACTCACCACCTGGGTCTGATCGGGCAGCGGGATGTCGGCCGCGCCGGTGCGGCCGGTCCACTTCAGGATCAACTCGTCACCCACTTGCACGTCGCCATACGGAGCGACATCGACATTGGCGTCGCCGCTGCCCAACGCTTGCAGATCCAGTATCAGCGTGACCGGGTCGGCCTCCCTGACTCGGGGCGCGACCAGCCTGGAGCCGATATCAACGGCAGCGAAGGCCGACAGGGAAACCAGCGAATAGTTATCGACGATGTCGCGAATTTCATAGGTGACCGGCAGCCTCTCATTGCTGCCGGCCTGCTCCAGAACCTCCCTGGGGATGGGGACGATCTGCGGGCCGCCGATGATGTCGAGTTTCGGCTGATCGACGCGAATGCCGTCCCACAGCACGGTCAGCTCATCGCCCAGTTCCATGTTTTCCCATTCGGGGACGGTCACGGTGACGTTGGTATCGGCGGCGTTGATCACCGGCGGGATGATGGTCGCCGGGGCCAGCTTCTCGTTGATCGGCGTGCTGATGTCCGGGTCCAGGCCGCCCGGTGGCAGGCGGTTGACGGTGACGGTGCGCACGTCAGAAGTTTCGATGTCGCCGGAGAAGGGGTCGGCGACGGTGTAGTACGCCCTTCCGGAGGGATCCTTGATCACGGCTGGGGACACACTGAAGCTCAGCCAGCGCCGGTCGACCGAGCCTTGATCGACTTCATACTTTTGTCGCTCGATGTCATCCCAGTAGAACACCACCAGATCGCCCTCGCGTACCGTTGCAGGCAGCGCTGCGATCAGCCCCACAGGGACCGTGGTGTCAAACAGCTGCTTGTAGCCCAACCCCGGTCGCGGGTTGTTCGGGGAGTCGTCGAAGCCGGTGAAAACGAGCGGATTGAGTGCCCGTCCGCCTTTCGGGTTTTTCGGCAGGTCCTTGATGTTCATGGCCGCTCCAGTGCGCGGAAGTCCGCAAGTCGTCTTGATGAGCGGACCCGGCTGACAGGCCGGGCGCGCGGTTCAGTGACGGGTGGGTGCTAGACGGGGCAACTGCCTCCAGCGACGTTGAGGGCGAAGTAGACGTACTTGGGCGGCGCTAGCGTCCAGCCCAGATCATTGCGGATCATGTAACCCACATAGGCGCCGTTGCGGCAGATCAGCCGCAGGAACTGATAGGTCAGCGACACTTCGTAATAGCCCTGATCCAGCATGGCCTGGGTGATCGGAATGTTATTGCCTTCCCGTTCGGTCCCCGGGATGAGTTCGGTGCCGGGTGGCGCGGGGTACAGTGTTGTATTCACCACCCCATGGAACTGGTAACTGATGGCGGGGCCTCGGCTGAGCTCGATATTGCTGACGTCCAACAGCGGGATGCGGAACGTGGTGCCGTCCAGGCCAGCCGCCCTTTGAATGGCGTCATACTCCAGATACCCCGGGATTTGCGTGGCCTCCGGAAAAAACGCGAGCTCCAGCGTTCCACTGCCCGGTAGCTCATCGACGGAACTGACCTTGACCTCCTGGGTCGGGGCCAGGATTTTCACCTCGATATCGCCTCCGGCACTGTTCAGTGTGCGCGTGATCGTGAAGAACATTCGAACTGTGCCGACGCCGACAGCCTTGATCACGGTGTCGAAGGGCAGGTTGATTCTCAGGTCCGCACCTTCATTGGCTGCCGTGATCGTCACGGCCGGGATGGTGGGCGAGGCCAGGGTGCCATAGGTCAATTGCACCACGTCGTCGACCTGCCAGATAGGGCTGTCCTTTTTACTGAGTCGTTTCAGGGTAACCGTTGCGTCCTTGCCATAGTCCAGAGGGATGATCGTGTTGGGGTCGCTGATGCCGCAGGTCAGCGTTGCCGGAAAGACATTTTCATGTTCCGGCGTTTCGGGGTCGGGATCCGGGTCCGGGCCGCCAGGCATGTCGAGATTGACGTCCACCAGCGTGTCGGGCGACACCCGATTGGCGCCCCCGCGAACCAACGTGTAGTTGACGACGATGTCGGTGCCATTGCCCACCAACGCCACCGTCGCATAAGGCACCACCAGCGTCACGATCGGGTCGGCTGCGGCTTCTTCCGCGCTGATCGAATAAGGCCCCAAAGCCTGGCCACCCCAGCTGACTTTCAGCACGTCACCGGCTTTTGCACTGTTGTAGGCGGGAATTTCCACATTCACGCCCTTGGCCGCATCCGGATAGGTCACCAGACCGTCGGCATCGGCGGGCACCACGGGCGCAGGCAGGGCAGCAGGTACTTCGAGAAAGACATCGATCTGCACCGGTTCGGATTTGGTGCTGACGTTACCTGCCCAGTCGGTCACCTGATAGCCAAAAAAGCGCACACCGTCTGGCAGGCTTACCAGGTCGGCTCTGCTGATGGTGACGGTGGTCGGCATCGCCGGGTTGGTCACTGTGAAGGTTGGTGTCAGAAAGGCGCCAGTGGTGGCGCTGCTGCCCATCCACAGTTGCAGCACATCGTCCGCAGCGCCATCCAGATAGTTGGAGATATGCGCTGTCAGCACATCACCCACCAGATCATCTTCGGTGATGCCGGAAAGCTGATCGGCCGTGAAGGTGATAGGCGGAGGGTTGTCGCCGCCGGGCGCGAGCCGATCGAAGCGGGCGGTTACGGGCATGCCGGCTGGCTGGCCGTCTCCGGAAAAAATGTCGAATATCCAGTAGTCGACGTTGACTACAGTGTCCGTACCCGCAGCCGGGAAGTCTGCCATTTTGAAAGTCAGATCAAATTCGGTCGCGTTGTCAAAGTCTGCATCTGCCAGGGTTAACGGCTCACCCTTCTTTTCCCCGTTAACGAGCAGTTGGATGGCTTGTTCGGGGTACATTTCAGCTGATTTGGGTACTTTTACTTCAATGTCGCTGGTCAGATCGGCAATCTTGAAGGTGAGCCGGGTCGCGTCCAGTTTGGGTATTTTAAGTTGAGCCAGTGCTCCGGGTGTCACAGGCTTTCTCGCACGAAGAGGTTGCATGGTGGTCATGATCGAATCCCTTTTATCCAGTTCCATTAGCCTGCGTTTATGCCAGGTAATAACGCGACTTCACCCGTCCTTGAGCGGACTGGCGATCAATGCCTGTGAGCAGGAAAGTGTCGTACGGGAAGGACATTCCCGCTGAGTTGACGGGCCTATTGTAGGGTCGCTCAGCGAATACCGTCACCTGTCAGAATTGACAGTTGACGGGTGAAGTTTGATTTTTTCGACCTCGTAAATGAATGATTTGGCGCAATATGTTTTTTCGCGATAATTGTTATTCGGAATCAATATGAAGGATGTTGAATAAAGAGAATGGCTCACGTTGACAGTGAATGAGTTGATACTTAAATGAAGTGATCAGAGCGGTTGGTTATATCAGGTGTTAACGATATTTCAGTTGCTGATTTATCGTCTTTGGAGTGGTTTGAAAGTTGAACAGGGAGGTTGGTTATATGAGCCAGTGTGCTCGGTTTTGCCATCGCCGCGAGTGGGTTGCGGTCGCCATGATCATGACGTTGAGTGAGTGTGCCTGGGGGGCGGTGGTGCCCCCGGGAGGCTCGGCCGTCGTCAATCCCGGCGATGTTCCCGAAACCTGGCAACTGACGGGAGCCACCCTGACCGTCAACCCGGGAGGGCAGACGCTGGGCATTTCGACGTTTGCCGGCTCGACCGTCACACTGAATTCGGCAGCGGTTTCCGAAACGACCAATGACGCTGTCAGCGTGCTCAGCAGCACAGCGACCATCAGTGGTTCGACCCTCACGTCCAGCAGCGGCACCGGCCTGTCTGCTGCTCGCGATACAAGTTCTGCGCTGGCAGGCTCCACGGTCGCTGTCACGGGCAGCACGATTTCCGGTCTGAGTCGCGGGGTCAGCGTATCGGCTGGCAGTACGGTGACGTTGAGCAATTCACAAGTCACTGGCACCGGGACGGGGGTTGGCGACGGCCTCGGCATTTCGCTGATTGGCGGCGAAGCCATTGTGCAGGGCAGCCAGGTGACCGGCAGCACCCGTGGCATCGGTCTGTTTTCCTCCGCCACAACCGGCCAGGCGCCGCATCTGCTGCTGGACGCTTCGACCCTGACCTCGGGGGCCGGCAGCGCCATTTTGGTGAGTAATCAGGGTGGCCCGGCGATGACGGCAACCATTGAGGTCAATAACGGTTCATCGCTGTCGGCCGCCAACGGCACCTTGCTGGAGGTCGGGGATGCGACCTCGCCCGCCGGTTCCACCAACGCGGTGTTCACGGTGAACGCCAGCACCCTGACCGGTAATGTGCAGGTGCTGCCGGGCGCCACTGCCGATGTGTCGTTGCTGGGCAGCTCGGCGCTGACCGGCAACCTCAGCAATGTCACCAACCTGTCTCTGGACAACAGCCGCCTGACCGGCGATGTGACCAGTGATGCCAGCCCCGGTACCGCGATCACGCTGAACAATGGCGCGCGGCTGGCCGGTACGGTCAGCAATGGCCAGAGCATGGCGGTGGGCAGCGGCTCGACCTTCGACATGGTCAACGACTCCAGCGTCGGTGCGCTGACCCTCAATGGCGGTACGGTCAATCTGCGTGGCGGCAACGGCGCCTTCCGCACGCTGACGGCATCGAGCCTGGCAGGCGCAGGCACGTTCGCCATCGGCACCGACCTGGCCGGGCACTTGAGCGACCTGGTGAACATCACCGGCCAGGCCAGTGGCAATCATGTGCTGTGGGTGCAGAACAGCGGTGCCGAGCCGGTGGAAGAAAATCACTCGCAGTTGGTGGTGCACACCGGCGGTGGCGATGCGGCGTTCGCGGTCGAAAGCGGGCAAGTGAGCCTGGGGACGTTCAATTACGATCTGCAGCAGCAAGGCACCGACTGGTTCCTGAGTCAGGCTATCGGGGGGGATGGCGGCCCGATCATCTCGCCGGGAGCTCAGGCGGTGATCGGCGTGTTCAGTGCCGCACCCACGGTGTGGTACGGCGAGCTGAGCACCTTGCGCAGCCGCATGGGCGAGTTGCGCAACGGCCATGAGCAGGGCGGTTTCTGGGCGCGGACCTACGGCAACAAATACAACGTATCGGCGGCCGATCAGGTCAACTACAGCCAGACCCAACAGGGCGTGTCATTCGGTGTCGATACGCCGATTGCCAGTCGCTACGGTCAATGGTTGGTGGGCGTCATGGGCGGCTACAGCAATTCTGCGCTGAACCTGCGCGAAGGGGCCAATGGCCGGGTCAACAGCTACTACCTGGGCGCGTACAGCACCTGGCTGCTCAATGACGGTTACTACGTGGACGCGCTGTTCAAGGTCAACCGCTTCCAGAACCGCGCCGACGTGCGCCTGGACGATGGCAGCAAGGCCAAGGGCGATTACGACAACTACGGCGTCGGTGGTTCGGTGGAGGCCGGGCGGCGTTTCGATCTGGCCGATGGCTGGTTTGTCGAGCCCTTCGTACAGGGCTCGGCGTTGTGGGTCAACGGCGAAAACTATGACCTGAACAATGGCCTGCAAGCGCGCAGCAACAAGGCCGACTCGTTTCTTGGAAAAATCGGTACCCATGCCGGGCGCACCATAGCCTTGCAGTCGGGCGGCTTCATACAACCTTATGTGAAGGTGGCGCTGGCCCATGAATTTGCCAGCAGCAACGAAGTGAAGGTCAACAGCACGACGTTCAATGACGACTTGTCCGGCAGTCGCGGTGAGCTGGGTGCAGGTGTCGTGGCCCAGATAAACCAAGCGCTGCAGCTGCACGCCGATGTGGACTACAGCAATGGCAGGAACATCGAGCAGCCTTGGGGGGTGAATCTTGGCCTGCGTTATGCGTGGTAGAAGCTGTCAGTCGTCTCGGAGAAAGCTGACGCTGTGTTGGTGATTGTTTCTATTTGATTGAGGGAATTTTCCTACGTGTAAAACAGAAGCGTCTGGACTATTTCTGTAGTCCATTCCTATCAAATAGCGCCCTTTTCTTGTGCGGAGCAATAGGGCGTGGCGAAAAAACGGTTTGAAGGCAAGGTGGGCCTGCTGGCGCTGGCGGTGACCATGGCATCGTTCGAGGCACAGGGTTTGAATCTGAAGCCCGGTGACAGCCTTACCATTGGCGAAGGCGATGCGCTTGATAAATACACGCTGGACAACGCGACACTGACGGTGACCGCAGGTGGCGAGACGCAGAATATTACGGCCAACAACGGCTCGAACCTGAACATCAACGGTGGCAAGGTGGCATCGGTGGGTACCACCGCGATTGCTCTGTCCGGCAGCCACGCAGTCATCGATGGCGCAACGATCATTGCCCAGGCCAACCCGGATACCCCCAAGAATATCGCCTACGGGCTGGCGCTGAGCAGCTGGTCGGGCAGCGTGCCGTCTCTGGCACAGGTCAGCAACAGCTTCATTTCGGGCGTCGACCGAGGTGTCAATGTCGCCGGTGGCAGCGAGCTGACGCTGGTCAACTCCCGGGTTGAGGGGTATGCAGGAGAAACAGGCGTTTCTTTCATCAGCGGTGGCGTCGGACTCGTCGTCGCCGGGGGTAGCGCTGTTGTCAGGGGCAGTGAAATCGTCGGCGATAACCATGGTGTGGTGCTGGCGCCCGCCAGAGTCGGATCGCAGCTAGCCACATCGAATCTGGCGCTGGACAGTACCTCCGTTACCGGGCTGGAAGGTTCGGCGTTGTTGATTGGCAGAAGCAACGTGGATCTCGACACCCACGTCGACATTCGCAATGGCTCCACCCTGACCGGCGGTAACGGTGTGGCCATCGAGGTCGCTTATGGCGCCGTCGGCAGGATCAACATCGACAACAGCGCGATCGTCGGCGATGTGCTGGTCGACGACGCGTCCAAAGCCCATCTGAAGCTCGACAACAACGCCAGCCTCACGGGCCAGATGACCAATGTCACCAGCCTGCAGATCGGTGAAGCTTCGGCGTGGAACATGCGCGGCGATTCCAGCGTCGGCGAACTGACCCTCAACGGCGGCACCGTCGACCTGCGCAACCCGGACAACGGCTTCGGCCGCCTGACCCTGGGTGAGCTGGGCGGCGAGGGCACTTTTGCCTTGGGCACCGACCTGTCAACCGGCGAAGGCGACTTCCTCGACGTGACCGGCACTGCCAGCGGCCATCATCAGTTGCTGGTGCAGAACTCCGGTATCGATCCGACACTGGGACAGGATGCTCATCAGGTGGTCCATGCAGCAGCAGGCGATGCGCAATTCTCGCTGGTCGGTGGCCAGGTCGATTTCGGCACCTTTGCCTATGAACTGGAGCAGAACGCCGACGGTCTGGGCGGTACTGACTGGTCGTTGGTGCAGACTGAACAACTGTCCGAGTCATCGCGATCGGTGATCGGCCTGTTCAGCGCCGCGCCGACCGTGTGGTACGGCGAATCGGCCAGCCTGCGCAGCCGTATGGGCGAACTGCGTAACGGCAATGGCCAGGGCGGTGGCTGGATGCGTGCCTATGGCAACAAATACGACATGTCGGCAGCGGGCGGTGTGGCGTACCGACAACGGCAGCAAGGTATCTCATTCGGTGCCGATGGCGCTGTGCCGGGCAGCTCCGGTCAGTGGCTGATGGGTCTGATGGGCGGTTACAGCAAGTCCGATCTGGATCTGAAAACCGGCACCACCGGCAAGGTCGACAGCTACTACGTAGGCGCTTACAGCACCTGGCTGGCCGAGGACGGTTTCTATATCGACGCGCTGATCAAGGCCAACCGCTTCCAGAACTCGTCGGATGTCGCCATGCGGGATGGTCAGAAGGCCAAGGGTGACTACAGCAATAATGGCCTTGGTGGCTCGCTGGAAGTCGGCAAGCACATCAAGCTCGATGACGGCTGGTTCGTCGAACCGTTCGCGCAGGCATCGGCGCTGTGGGTCGGCGGCGAGGATTACCACCTGGACAACGGCATGCATGCCAGCAGCAACAACGCCAACTCGCTGCTGGGCAAGGTCGGCACCCACGTCGGGCGTACCTTTGCACTGGATCAGGGCGGTTTCGTCCAGCCGTACGTGAAACTCGCGGGCGCCCGTGAGTTTGTCGACAGCAACCGCGTCAACATCAACGACCAACGCTTCAGCAATGACCTTTCCGGCTCGCGTATCGAGTTGGGAGCGGGCGTCGCCGCACAAGTGACCGAGGTGCTGCAGGTGCATGCCGACTTCGATCACATGAGCGGTCGCAACATCGAACAACCATGGGGCATGAGCGTCGGTCTGCGCTACAACTGGTAACGATCGGCTCACTACTGGCTGTCCACAAAAGGGGTCTTGATTGACCCCTTTTTGCTTGTCTGCGGCGGCCTCTGCAATACGGGTTTCGCCTCGGCATGAAAGGTGCTTGGACAGATCTGGCACTCCTGTGCGGCAACTCGATCCATGATCGGCGTTCACCGCCCCTCTACTCGCTGACGGAGGATTGCCGTATAACGAGCAACGATCGCGTGTCTGGCCACGAAGGACCCATAATAAAAGCTGATGAAGACTCCAAAACGCATTGAACCCCTGATCGAAGACGGTCTGGTAGACGAGGTGCTGCGCCCGCTCATGAGCGGTAAAGAAGCGGCTGTTTATGTGGTGCGCTGCGGTAAGGAGCTGCGCTGCGCCAAGGTTTACAAGGAGGCGAACAAACGCAGTTTCCGTCAGGCAGCCGAGTACCAGGAAGGCCGCAAGGTGCGCAACAGCCGTCAGGCGCGGGCCATGGCAAAAGGCTCGAAATACGGGCGCAAGGAGGCCGAAGACGCGTGGCAGAACGCTGAAGTGGCGGCGCTGTTCCGCCTCGCCAACGCGGGTGTGCGGGTGCCCAAACCCTACGATTTCCTTGAGGGCGTCCTGCTCATGGAAATGGTCTGCGACGAGGACGGCGATGCGGCGCCGCGCCTGAACGATGTGGTGCTGGAGCCGGAGCAGGCTCGTGAGTACCACGCCTATCTGATCAGTCAGATCGTGCTGATGCTGTGTACCGGACTGGTGCACGGTGACTTGTCAGAGTTCAACGTGCTGCTGTCGCCGGATGGCCCGGTGATCATCGACCTGCCCCAGGCGGTGGATGCGGCGGGTAACAACCATGCGTTGAGCATGCTGGAGCGTGACGTCGGCAACATGGCTTCGTACTTCGGCCGGTTCGCCCCTGAATTGAAGAAAACCCGTTACGCCCGGGAAATGTGGGCTCACTACGAAGCCGGCACGTTGTCGCCGGCGACCGTATTGACCGGTGAGTTCGCCGATCCGGATGACGTGGCAGACGTCAACAGCGTGCTGCGTGAGATCGAAGCGGCGCAGCGTGACGAAGCGCGGCGTCAGGCGGCACGGAATGCCGATGACGCACCCGCAGCCAAGGCTGAAGAGCCGACGCCGCCATGGATGCAGTGACAGGCTCCTGCCTGTCGCCGCGCAATCGCTACGGTGTTGCCTGACACGACGCCATCGCGGGCAAGCGCGCTCCTACAGATTTCGCGGCGGCAGTTCGGCTGGCTGGCGACATGAAGGAGCTGGCTTGCCCTGCGACCTGGCGCGCAGCGGCAGCAAGATCGGCGAATGCGATGTGCCTGGAAAAACACGGCGTCAGGTTTTACAACGGGGTTTTTACTGCCAGTGAATCCTTTGTCCGGCAGAACGAATTTATCCTGCGGGCATGGGATAGCGACGCAAAAGTGACGGGCAGGCTGCCTCCCCTTGAGGGTACACGCCACTTCGCCACTGAAAACGGCCTGGCGTGAGCGCCAGGCCGTTTTTTAGTCCAGCGTTACAGTGAATCGATGCGCAGCAGCAACGAGAAAAACGCATGCGGATCTGCCGGGTTGAACTGCACGCGATAGTTGAAGAGCACCGATGTGCCACGGTTTTCCGCCAGCCACGCCGGATCAATCGGCGTGTTGACATATTCCGCACTGCCCACGGTGATCTCCTCACCTTCCCATGAGCTGATCCCGATGGCGCGCACTGTGACCGTCGTGGCGTCGTTGAAGGTTTGCAGACGCCAGACCCTGATGTTGTTGTGAGCGTCGTTGATGGTCGGCGCCAGGATGGCCGGCTCATGGCCGGTGACGCGTAGCTTCAGGTGGCGAGAGTAGACAATTCCGGGGCTGGGCGGCCGTCTGACGCTGTAGCGCACGTCAGTATTGGGCAGGCCGATGACATCGATCACCTCGTATTTGGAAACCTGGAAGCTCAACGGTTCGACCGGATCGGCCACGGTGACGATGTCCGGGCTCCACTGACCGTTTCTGCCGATCCAGTACAGCTTCACCGTGTCTCCCGAGCGCAGATAATCCACCGGAACGATCACATGGATATCGTCCAGATGCTGGTAGTAATTCAGTTGCTGGGCATCGTTTTCAGGCACCGGCGCTTCTTCGACAAAGGGCACCTGGATGTCTACCGGGGTCACCAGTTCGTCGACTCGCAGGATGCGCGAGAACAGCAGATCAGGGCTCGACGCGTCCATCTGCACGCTGTAGTTGAACACCACCGGTATGCCACGGTTGGCGGCGATCCATTCTGGGGAGATCGTGAAATTCAGCGCGTTTTCGGTACCAAAGGCCTTGAAACTGCTTTCCCATGAGGTGTTGCCAACGGCACGAACCCGCACCCGGGTGGCTGCGCTGAACTGGCTCTGACGTCTGACGCTCAGCGTCTCGTGTGTCTCGTCGATGGTGGGCGCGTTGATGACAAAATCCTGGCCGGTGACCGTCAGATTCAGGTGGCGCGAAACGATCAGATCAGCGCTGGGCGGGCGCTTGATGGTGTAATGCACGTCCGTGGTCTGGTAGCCGATGGCGTCGATGACTTCGTATCTGGAAATGTTGAATTGCATCGGCTCTACAGGGTCGGTGACCGTGCGGGTTTCCGAACTCACTCTGAAGCCATCCCGGCCGATCCAGTGCAGTTTGACGCTGTCGGCGGGGCGCAGGTAGCCGGGCGGGACGATCACTGAAAGGTCGCCTCTGTGCTCGTGATAGTTAAATCGTTGCGCGTCGTCCACCGGCGGCGCGATGCCCTCGACATAGGGCACTTCGATGCCCGTCGGCGTTTCACCGACGTTGATTCGCCAGGGGCGGGAAACGAAGCTCTCTGTCTGCGCGAAAATACATGGAGGCCCGGGGTCAGATCCCTGACTTGCCAGGTCCATGTGCCGGCGTCATCGGTCTGGGTTGTCCCGAGGCTTTCGTCATTATCGAAGATTTCCACGGTTTCCAGCGGCGCAGGTGCCCGCGCACTGGCTGTCTGTGGGGTGCTGTTCATGGTCGATGTCCTTGTGATGTCTGTCCCTGGGGCACTGGCAGCCAGTGGCCCGTTGCAGTTGCTTATTCGCAGACCGAAGGAATGGGCAGACTGCCCGCCGGATCAGCAAGGTATCGGATAAACAGAGGTCCCGAACAGGGTGCGAATAACCGAGTTATAAGTCTCGATTGTATGAAGGGTCAAGCGCTCGCTGTTTTATTTGAAATATAGAAAAAGTCGCGATACCTCGTAAGGGTGTTATGTCGAAAAGCTCTTGTGGACTGTCAATTCTGACAGTAGTCAGCGAACAGGGTTGGCGATATTCTCGGAACTCGTTAATGCCAAATGGCTGCCGTTGTTACAGTGGTTTTATGGCAAAAAATACATGGATGGTCACGTCCAGCTCAATGGAATTGCCATGACTACGACAAAGTACATCTGGTGCTTGTTATTTGTTTTGGTGTTAAGTGCCTGTACCAATGAATCGCCTCGTTCCGTCGACGGGTCATTCCGTCACATGATAAAAGCGGACCTGGGCGATCAAACGGCAATGTTGCTGAATACGCGTTATGTTGACACTGCACGCAATTGCGGCAGCAATTCGACACCGGCCTTTTTATGCAGTGGCATCATGATCAGAGGCACACGGGATAATCTGGAGCATCCTGTCTGGGACCCGGCAGAAAAGGATACCGTCCGAGGCGCCGTATCGTTTTCTTATTTGCGCGCCGACACACGCTATAAAAAGCTGGCGTACAGTTACAGCAACGGTTACATCATGGATGCCTACTTCAAGGCGTCTGGAAAGTTTCATCCGGAAGTGCGTTGTTTCTTTCCCATCGACGGGTCGAGCAATGAGCGTGCCTTGCAGGGGTGTGGAGAGTATCCAGGCTACGCAGGGAGCGGCCCGTGCCATACGGTGGGTGTACTGACCGCGGCGCAGTGGTGGGCCCACTACGATGCCAACACCGATGACCGGCGCCGTCGGCAGTGCGGATTCGATGTTTCCGATGATCGCAACGCCCTGGCAGGCCCGGCCTTCGCCGCGGGTATCGAGGCGATGGCACTGGCGGGCGATGAGTCTTTCGGCACGCAGAACGAAATGGTCCTGACCGTCTGGGAGGCGGGTTTGGGGAAAGCATTGCCGTTGCAGGCGTTTTTTTATGCCGCCGGTTCGGCAGACGGATTGACGGTTGCACGGCGCAATCAAACCGATCTGAAAACCCGGGAAGACGTGACCGTACCGGTGATCAAG
Organism: Pseudomonas sp. NPDC090208; assembly: GCF_044746785.1. Lineage (NCBI taxonomy): Bacteria > Pseudomonadati > Pseudomonadota > Gammaproteobacteria > Pseudomonadales > Pseudomonadaceae > Pseudomonas > Pseudomonas sp. NPDC090208. The sequence continues at coordinate 181,933 of NZ_JBIVCU010000013.1, read as the reverse complement.
GTGACGTTGCCGCAATCGGAAACGGACCTGGCGAGCTTCACCTACGCCGCTGTCGATCAGGCGGTGCCGATGCCTGCGGTGCCGGATCTGGGCGACAAGGTCGCGGCCGACCTCACGGCGCGCTACGCCGATACAGCCGTGGGCTGTGACAACAACTCAAGCCCTGCCTACTTGTGTAGCGGTATCGTGATCAGAGGCACTCGGGACGACCTCGAACAGCCGGTATGGGATGTCGCCGATAAAGACATTGCCCGTGGTGCGGTGACATTCGCCTATATGCGCGCCGACGCTACGTACAAGACGGTCATCAACAACTACTCCAACGGCTTTATCTTCAAGCCTTACGCGAGCGCTGCAGGGCAGTTGCATCCTCAGGTCAGGTGCTTCTTTCCCCTGGCTGCCAGTACCGCCAGCAGGGCTGAACAGGGCTGCGGCGCCCATTCTTCCTGGCCAAAAAGCGGCCCCTGTCGGGCCAATGGTGTGGTCAGTGCCGAGCAATGGTGGGCACATTTCAACAATGAAGCCGGTGGGAACATTCAAGGGCAGTGTGGTTTTTCGCTGACACAGGACAATCAGCTCCACGACTTCGCGGCGGGCATTGCAGCGATGAAACTGGCGGGCGAGCGCTCGTTTCAGAGTTCGAATGAACTGCTGTTATCACCGTGGAAAAATGGCCAAGGCAAGGATCTTCCGCTAGAGGCATTCTTCTATGTTGCCGGTTCTTCTTCGGGGCTTGAAGTTGCCAGGCGCAACCAAAGAAGTTTGATTGATCGAGAACAGGTCATTATTCCGGTGATTAAAATTTCCTTGCCGCAAGCCTCCAGTGAACGGGCGACATTTAATTACGATCCCGATGATCAGGTAATTTCCATGCCTGTGGTCGTGGCGTTGCGCTGAAGGTGTTGAAAATAACAGGGTCCAATGAAAGTTATCAAGGAAGGAATCGATATGAGTCGCGTGAAATATGGGTTGAGTCTATTTTTATGTCTATCGCTGGCTGCCTGTGTGAACACCGACCATGGCGTTACCCAGGTTGATACGGCACGAACATCGGTTGGCACCAGGGCTCAGGAAGACCTGGGCCAATATGTTGCCCGCCAGTTGACTGCCCGTTATGCCGATGTGGCTGTAGGCTGTGACAACAATTCCAAGCCTGCTTATTTGTGTAATGGCGTTTTGTTCAGGGCGGTCAATGACTCCCTTAAACCACCTATTTGGGATGTTGCCGATAAAGACATCGCCCGAGGCGCTGTGACATTCGCTTACATGAGAGCGAATGTGAAATTCAAGTCGCTCATTAATGGCTATTCCCACGGTTATATCTTTAAACCTTATCTGCAAGCATCAGGCAAACTCAATCCGCAGGTTCGGTGCGTCTTTCCACTGGGTGCTTCTACCGATGAACGGGATGAGCAGGGGTGTGGTGCCTCTTCAGGGTATCCAAAAAGTGGGCTGTGCCGTGTAAATGGCGTGACCTCTGCCGATCAATGGTTGGTGCACTTCAGGGATCAGGCCGGCGGTGCGGCTAAAGGGCAATGTGGCTTCTCTCTGACGCTGGAGAACTCATCCACAGTTTTTCACGACTTTGCCGTTACGGTGGCCGTCAGGGTACTGATGGGCGAGGAAGCATTCTCGCAGTCCAACGAGTTGCTGCTGTCGGTCTGGCCCAATGGCAAAGGCAAGGAGTTGCCGCTGGAGGCGTTTTTCTATGTAGCTGATTCCACCACGGGACGTGAGTCTGCAAGACGTGACCAGCAGGACTTGAATACTCGCGACGGCGTGCTTATTCCCGTGATCAGAGTCACCCTGCCGCAAACGGCGAGCAGTCTGGCTACCTTCAGATACAGTGCCGCTGATCAAACCACGCCCATGCCGCCCGCGTTGAGTGCGGGCGCGATGGTCGCCGCCAATCTGACAGCGCGTTATGCCGACACGGCAGCCAATTGCGGCAGTGATTCAAAACCGGCGTTCCTGTGCAGCGGGGTCATGATTCGTGCTACGGGTAGCAAACCCACTTACCACGTATGGGAAAACAGCCCGGCATCCCTGGCCAAGGGCGGGGTCTCTTTCTCGTATGTCCGCGCGGACGCTCCTGTGTTCAGGCTCGCGTACACCTATACCAATGGCTACATCATGAAGGCCTATGAACATTCCGAAAGTACGTTCAAGCCTGAGGTGTTGTGTTTCTTTCCAACGGATGGTGACTCCGTTAATCGGAGTGGGAAAGGCTGCGGTCCACATAAAGGCAGCCCTAGTAGCGATCTTTGCCATCTGAACGGCGTTACCACCGCGCAGCAATGGTGGGAGCACTACACGGCCCACAGTAGCGGTCGTGATGGATGGCAGTGCAGCTTTGACGTGTCGGGAGCACGTGAATCATTGGCCGGCCCCGCTTTCCATGAGGGCATCAAGGCGATGAGTCTGATTGACCGTGAGCCGCTGGATAAACCGAATGAGATGATTCTTGCCGCCTGGCAAAACGGCGTCGGCAAAACACTGCCTCTGGAAGCATTCTTTTACATGGACGGCTCCGCGCCAGGGCTGACCGACGCCAAACGCAATCAGCAGGATCTGTTTGATACGCATGGCGTCGTCATCCCGGTGATCAAGCTGAAACTGCCACCCGCAGAAAACGATGTCGCCACCTTTACCTACGACGACGCCGATCAGGCGGTGCCGATGCCTGAAGCCAGCAATCCAGGCGCTTCGATCACCACCGATCTGGCCGCGCGTTTTGCCATGACCGGCAAACGATGAGGTGATTCCAACCAGGCTGGCGTTCTGTAGCGCGATTTCCGGAAGTGCGCAAAGCGCGCCGTATCAGATGTTGAATATCAACAGTGTCGGGGCATTCAAATGAACGCATCAAGGATGGTTGCGCTTTTTCTTCTCGTATTGCTAAACAGCGCATGTGTCGATCGAGCGCCGATAGAAGTAAGGCGCCAGTCTGCGGTAGCTCAGGAAGACCTGGGCCAATATGTTGCTCGTCAGTTGACTACCCGGTATGCCTTCTCGGCATTGGATTGTGAAAATTCGACCAAACCTGGTTATTTGTGTAATGGCGTTCTGTTCAGAGCGGTCAATGACTCTGTCAAACCGCCCATTTGGGATGTGACCGATAAAGATATTGCCCGAGGTGCTGTGACATTTGCCTGGATGCACGATGGCGTGAAATTCAAGTCGCTCATCAATGGCTATTCCCACGGTTTTATCTTCAAGCCTTATCTGCAAGCGCCAGGAAGACTCCATCCACTGGTTCGGTGCGTCTTTCCATTGGCTGCCTCTACCAATAGTCGAGATGAACAGGGTTGTGGCGCCTCCCCCGGATATCCAAAAAGCGGGCCGTGTCAGCTGAATGGCGTGAGTACTGGCGAGCAATGGTTGGCTCACTTCAAAAATGAGGGTGGTGGTACGAACGCAGGGCAATGTGGCTTTTCTATGCCATCGGAGACATCCACAGATTATTTAAGTTTCAGGATGTCGATATCCGCAAGGAAGCTGGTGGGTGAGCAGGCACTCTCACAGCCCAACGAGTTGCTGTTGTCGGTCTGGCCCAAGGGCAAAGGCAAGGAATTGCCGCTGGAGGCATTTTTCTATGTAGCCGACTCCGCCACGGGACGCGAGGCTGCCATGCGTGATCAGCAGGACTTGAATACCCGAGACGGTGTGCTCATTCCTGTGATCATGATTACTCTGCCGCAAACGCTAAACGATAAGGCAACGTTTACCTACAACGCTGACGATCAAACGTCGCCGATGCCGCTTGTAGAGGATCTGGGGGATATCACGGCAGCCAGCCTGACTGCGCGGTATGCCGATACGTCAGCCAACTGCGGCAGCAATTCCACGCCGGCGTTTTTGTGCACCGGTGTGATGCTCAGGGGCACCAGCAACAACCCGACGTATCACGTCTGGGACAACAGTCCTGCCTCCATCGCCAAGGGTGGCGTGTCGTTTTCGTATCTGCGCACTGATGCACCGATTTTCAGACTGGCCTACACCTACAACAATGGCTATTTTTTCAACGCCTATTTTCATGTTTCGGAGAAACTCCTCCCGGAGGTACTCTGCTTCTTTCCAACGGACGGTGATTCCTACGATCGTGCCGATAAGGGTTGTGGCGCCAAAATAGATCGTCCAGGCAGTGACTCTTGTCATTTGAGCGGTATTACCACAGCGCAGCAATGGTGGGAGCATTACACCGCGCACACTGAAAACCGGGATGAATGGCAATGCAGTTTCTCAGTGGAAGATGATCGTAACAGCCTGGCCGGACCTGCTTTCTTTGAGGGGATTAAAGCCATGGCTTTGGTTGGGCGCGAGCCGGCAGACAAACCGAACGAAATGATTCTGGCGGCCTGGAAAGACGGGTTGGGCAAGGTCCTGCCGCTGGAGGCGTTCTTTTATCTGTCCGGTTCGTCCGAAGGCCGGACCGTTGCCCGGCGTAATCAAACGGACCTCTATGCGACTGATGGAGTACTCCTTCCGGTGATCGAAATTCAACTGCCGAAAGTAGCGAGTGAGCCGGCAGGGTTTTTCTACCATACAGAAGACCAGGGATATTACATGCCGGTCCCCTTTACGGTTACGCAGGCGCGACCTTGAACACCTGCCGGTCAGTTGCAACACCCGCCCGACGCCAGATCCTTGAGGATCGGGCAGTCGGGACGGTGGTCGCCGTGACAGTGTTCCACCAGATCTTGAAGCGTGTCGCGCAGGCCGGCCAGTTCGGCGATTTTCTGGTTCAGTTCGACGATGTGTCGCCGGGCCAGCGCTTTGACGTCGGCGCTGGCGCGGTCGCGGTCCTGCCACAACGCCAACAGCTTGCCGACTTCTTCCAGCGAGAATCCCAGATCCCGCGAGCGCTTGATGAACGCCAGGGTGTGCAGGTCGTCCTGGCCGTACAGGCGGTAGCCGCTGTCGGTTCTGTGGGCCGCCTGAAGCAGGCCGATGGACTCGTAGTAACGAATCATCTTGGCGCTCAGGCCACTGCTTTTCGCCGCTTGGCCGATGTTCATGACGCGTCCCCTCCATCCTTCGGTTGCCAGGTTTTCAACAGCAGGGCGTTGCTCACCACGCTGACACTGGACAGGGCCATGGCCGCGCCGGCCAGCACCGGATTGAGCAGGCCGAAGGCGGCCAGCGGGATGCCGATCAGGTTGTAGACGAAGGCCCAGAACAGGTTCTGGCGGATCTTCGCATAGGTTCTGCGGCTGATGTCCAGTGCGGCGGGAATCAGCCGTGGATCACCGCGCATCAGGGTGATGCCGGCGGCGTGCATGGCGACATCGGTGCCGCCGCCCATGGCGATACCGACGTCGGCGGCGGCCAGCGCCGGGGCGTCGTTGATACCGTCGCCGACCATCGCGACCACGGCGTTTTTCTTCAGCGCCACGACGGTAGCGGCCTTGTCGGCAGGCAGTACTTCGGCGTGGACATCGGCAATGCCCAGCGCCTCGGCGACTACCCGGGCGCTGCCGCGATTGTCGCCAGTCAGCAGGTGGCTGCTGATCTGCCGCGCGGCCAGTCGCTCGACGGCCTGAAGCGCGCCGGCCTTGAGCGTGTCGCCGAAGGCGAACAGGCCCAGCACGCGGCGTTGTGGGCTCAGTTCGATCAACCAGGACAGCGTGCGGCCTTCGGCTTCCCATTGCTGCGCGGCGTCTGCCAGGGGGCCTGCGTTGAGCTCGCTTTCTTCCAGCAGACGGCGATTGCCCAGCGCCAGCGCTCGGCCCTGCACCGTGCCGGCGATGCCACGACCGGCGAGGGCGCGGCTGTTGCCGACGGCATCGGTCGGCAGATCGCGTTCGTGGCACAGGTCCAGCACGGCTTTGGCCAGCGGGTGTTCGCTGCCCCTCTGCAGCGCGCCGGCCAGTTGCAGCAGGCTGTCGTCGTCGCCATCGAGCGCGGTCATATGAGCCACGCGCGGTGTGCCGGAGGTCAGTGTGCCGGTCTTGTCGAACACCACGGCGGTGACTTCGTGGGCGCGCTCCAGGGCTTCGGCGTCCTTGATCAGAATGCCGTGACGCGCGGCGACGCCGGTGCCGGCCATGATCGCCGTCGGCGTTGCCAGGCCCAGTGCGCACGGGCAGGCAATCACCAGCACGGCGACGGCATTGATCAAGGCGTTTTCCAGCGATGCGCCGACGAACAGCCAGCCGGCGAGGGTGGCGAACGCCAGCAACAGAACCACCGGCACGAACACCTGGCTGACCTTGTCTACCAGCTTCTGAATCGGCGCCTTGGCCGACTGCGCGTCTTCGACCAGACGGATGATGCGCGCCAGCACGGTCTCCGCCCCGAGCGCCTGAGTACGCACCAATAGACGACCTTCGCCGTTGATGGCGCCACCGGTGACCTTGTCGCCGGGTTGCTTGGCGACGGGCAGGCTTTCACCGCTGATCAGCGCCTCGTCGGCATGGCTCTGGCCTTCGATGACTTCGCCGTCCACCGGGAAGCGCTCGCCGGGTTTGACCAGCACCACGTCGCCAAGCTTGAGGGCACTGATGGCGACGTCGCGCTCTTCGCCGTCGACCAGCAGAATGGCCCGCTCCGGACGCAACGCTTCCAGCGCACGGATCGCACTGGCGGTCTGGCGCTTGGCGCTGCTTTCCAGGTATTTGCCCAACAGCACCAGCGCGATCACCACCGCTGAGGCCTCGAAGTACAGGTGCGGCATGCTGCCCGCGTCGGCCATCAGCCATTGATAGACGCTCAGGCCATAACCGGCGCTGGTGCCGAGGGCGACCAGCAGGTCCATGTTGCCGGCTGCGGCGCGCACGGCTTTCCAGGCCGCGACGTAGAAGCGTGCGCCGAGGAAGAACTGCACCGGCGTCGCCAGCAGAAACTGTACCCAGGCCGGCAACATGGCGTGGACTCCGAACGGTTGCAGCAGCATCGGCAGCACCAGCGGCAACGCGAGGACGATGGCAAGGATCAGGTGCCAGCGCTCGCTGTCATGTCGTTTTTGCTGGTCGGCCTGCTGCACCGCAGGGTCCTGTTCAAGGCTGGCGCCATAACCGGCCTTGTCGACAGCGGCGATCAGGGTGGCCGGGTCGATGGCTTCGGCGACTTCGACGTGGGCCCGTTCGTTGGCCAGGTTGACCGTAGCCGAGGCGACGCCGGGGACTTTACGCAGCGCGCGCTCGACCCGGCCCGCGCAACTGGCGCAGGTCATGCCGGTGATCGGCAGGTCGAAGGTGACGGGACTGGACATGGAAAAGCACTCCTTGAGGGCGATTGCCGACAAGGATCAACCTTGCCATGTTGGTAAGGTCAAGGGGGATTTCAAACCAGGACGCTGCGAACACCCGGATGCACGGTTGGAATAAGCCGTGGGAGGGAGCCCTGCTCGCGAATGCATCCGTTCAGACAATGCTGTACTGGATGACACACCGCCTTCGCGAGCAGGGCTCCCTCCCACAGACAATGTGTGTCAGCCCCGGCCCGGAAGCTCAGGGGCATCGATCAGTAATTCAACGCTGCCGGCTTCAGATACATGCCGTTAGGCCCCGAGGCGATGCGGTATTTCAGCACGTCACCGGAGTTGATGTGGATGCGGGTGTTGTTCTGCGCCTCGATGCCTGGCGAGCAGCCCGGCATCTGACTCGGCAGCACGCGCAGGCGGACCGACAGGTCGCCGGCAGGCAGGTTGAACGAGCGGATCTCTTCCTGAAACAGGCGTCCGACCAACTGATCCTGCATGTAGATGCCGATTTCACATGGCGTCGCGACTTCCAGACGCTCGCGGGAAATGATGAGCACGCCATAGTCCTGATCGGCCTGGGCCCAGGATGCGGACGCCAACAGGCCAATAAAACCGAAGAGGCGAAAGGCTGACCAGCGCATGGCCGATTCTCCTGAAATAACGGTAATGCTGAACTTTGGCCCAGACCCGGTGCGAATGCCAGCCCGGCCGATGCAACGAAAACTTGACCTTGCCATGGTGGCAAGCTTGAAGATGCCGTCAACCCGAGTCATTTCCATCATCGAGGAGTCATCCCATGCAGGTTTTCAACGTTCAAGGCATGACCTGCGGACACTGCGTCCGCGCCGTGACCGACGCGATCAAAAACGACGACGCCAGCGCCGACGTGCAGGTAGATCTGGCCAAGGGCGAGGTTCGTGTGCAGAGCCGGCTGGCAGCTGAACGAGTGATCGGCCTGATCGAGGAAGAGGGGTATAGCGCGAAGGTGGCGTGAGTTCCGGAGCCAGTTTTGCCTTTGCGGGGACGCCGACTGTGCCTTTGTGGGAGGGAGCCCTGCTCGCGAATGCGTCATGTCAGTCAATATTGTGCTGCCTGACCCAGCGCATTCGCGAGC
>NZ_JBIVCU010000013.1:103478-173516 GCF_044746785.1 Pseudomonas sp. NPDC090208 | reverse complement strand
CAGGGCTCCCTCCCACAGGTATCGCGGTGTCACCTACATTTCGGTCCGACACCGGCCATGTAGGAGTGAGCTTGCTCGCGATAGCGCCGGGTCAGACACCCTCGCACTGCCAGACCCAGCGCATTCGCGAGCAGGGCTCCCTCCCACAGGTATCGCGGTGTCACCTACATTTCGGTCCGACACCGGCCATGTAGGAGTGAGCTTGCTCGCGATAGCGCCGGGTCAGCCACCCTCGCACTGCCAGACCCGACGCATTCGCGAGCAGGGCTCCCTCCCACAAGACATTGAGCCTGGCCACCGTTCAATAGTGATACCACTTCATCTCCAGCATCACCTCGTTGACCGGCGAGGTCAGCTGGCTGAACTGCCGCTGTGCGCTCAGCCGCAGGCCGAGGTTGCGCGACAGTTCCCATTGCTGGTTGAGGCTCAGGCTGCGGCGCACTTCACCGTTGATGAAGTAATCGCCCTTGGCCTCCATGCTGAAATTGCCCAGCGGATTGCGCCACAGCACACCGGTATTGAAACCGCCGGCCGGTGACACCAGCGCATCGAAGTCATTGTTGTGTTCGACCCGCACAGTGCCCAGAGCGAAGCCGAGCATGTCGTCGCCCAGCTTCCAGGTGCCGCCGGCACCGCCGTTGACGTGGCTGACAAGACTCTCGTCGCCATGCTTGCCCAGCACCCGCTCAAGCCCGCCCGCCACCTGCCACGACCACGGTTGCAGTAACTCGTTGCGTGGTGTCAGTGAGCGGATGGTCGCCAGATCGAGGCGCTGCACCTGCCAGTGGCTGTCTTCGTACTGGCGCAGCTTGAGTTGCAGGATTTCGATCTGCGCGCCCAAGGGGAAACCGTAGGCGTTGTCGTTGAGGTCGTGATAGGCCATGCGCAGACCGTATTCGGCGAAGGCCTTGTCGTCCCGCGTGCCGACGCCCAGTTGCCAGGTGCGCGACTCATGACCGTCTTCCGGCAGGCCGGGGCGTTCGATGTCCAGCGCGGGTGGCGGGTTGGTACTGATCGCCCGCAACAGTTCATAACTGCGCTGCGCCTGACCCGGATCGCGCTCCTGCCCATTGGCGCGATAGCGCTCCAGCCGGTAGGCGGCGTCCTGGATCAGCGCCCTGCGGTCTTTCGGCTGGGCCAGGTAATCAGCGGTCTGCATTTGCTGCTGGTCGGCGCTGACTTTCAGCACCCACTGTTGTTCGTCGTGACTCAACGGCTCGGCGCGGCTCAACAGCTCGCGCTCCTTCGACGGCCGATAGTTGATGCTCTCGACCAGACCGGCGTCCTTGACCGCCCGCACGGTGTCGGTGGGAATCGCCGTCAGGCGGAATTGCGGGGTCAGGTCCAGGCTCGGCCGTGCCACCTGCAGCAACTCCAGCAGGCGGTAGGAGCAGTTCTCGTCGAAGAAGAAATAGCCGAAGCGAATCTGCTTGAGCTCCCACACGTGCTCGACCATGCGCCGGGTTTCTTCCGGGGTCAGGTTCAGGCGGTATTCCCACAAGTCGCGGTTTTCCAGGCTGCGGTATTCGGAGAGCTTTTCCTGATACGGCACCAGCGCGAACAGCCCGGGATAGCCGCCCATCAGGCCTTTCCAGGCGTACAGAATGCTGTTGTCCGAGCCTTCGATATAGGCGCCGAAGTTGATCGCGTAACTGAGTAGCGCGGTCTGGTCGGCCTTCACATTCGCCTGGTCGATGCGCAGCAGGGTATGGCCGAACATCGACGACGGGCTGTTGAGGTAGGCCGCCGGGAAGATCATCACCGTGCTGTCCGGGGCCACATCGGCAAACCACTTGTTGAATTCCTGGCAATCCACCGCTGGCAGATCGGTCAGATGCAGTTCGTCACGCAGAAACCGCGTACGGGACGGGTAGACGCATTGCGGATGGGCGTTTTCCTGGCCGGCGATGACCGGGCGATACAACGCCGCAAGGGTGGCTGCGAGCTCTGCCTTGGGGTCATGGGCGCCATCTTTTGCGAGGAAGAATTTCGGGTCGTCGACATAGCTGCGCCAGCCGCCGAGCTTGCCGGCTTCGTAATGTCCGATGGCTATCCAGAACCTGGAAAGTGCCAATTGCTGCAAACGTTCATCGTCAACATGCGGTGCGGCGGCATACAACGGGGCGCAGACACAGAGCGCCAGCCAGGCAAGGCGTTTGAGCATAGAGTGGCAACTAGTCAGAAGTGGTTGGAAGCGGTGAATGCCTGCCCTTCGGAGAAGGGCAGGGTGCAACGATATCAGGCCTGTGTTGCGTATTTGGCCAGGGTCGGATCGTTCTTCAGGACGTTGAGGGTGTTGTTGTGGACATCTTCCGCCGTGGCATCGGCCTTGGTGAAGATCTGCTGATAGTGCTGGTGGGTGACAGCGGCGAAGTGCTCGCGATCTTCAGGTTTGACGCCCAGCACCACCGCGTAGGTGGTCAGTGCTTCGCCCTGGCCCATGGCCATGTCTTTGGAAAGCTCGTCCATCATGCCGTTCATGGCGAACCAGGACTTGCCGCCGTAGGTCAGTGCGCTGTTGGTGGAGCAGCCGTTGGTGCCGGAGGTCATGCCGAAGGTGGCGTTGCCGGAGGTGCCGTTGGTGGTGGATGCGAGGAAGTGGGCGGGCGTGCCGCGCTGCCCTTCGAACAACATGTTGCCCCAGCCGCAGTCGGGACCGCCAGGTGCTTGAGCCATGGCGTTTATGGACACAGCGGCGAAGAGAGTACCAAGAAGAATCCGTTTCATAGCTTTAGTCTCTGTTGTTTCAACCAAGGGTCTGAATCCTGGCCTGTACGGGCGCCAGGGAGGGCCGGCTTTTCGATTTGTCACCGACCGCGCAGCTTGGAGTTTAGGCAGGTTCTGAATGTTCCGTGGTTTATTGCACTTAGTTGTATGCAGTCCACGGCCTTCAAGGCGTGTAGGAAGGTTCGCCAGGCAAAAAATCATTCCTGTGGATCTTGCCTTGCCAGTCCGGTGCGGCGAGCGCCAGAATGCCTCCATCTGCCCCGCCTGATGTAAGGATGTCCGATGCCCGATTCTGTTGCTGCCAGCTTGCGACTTGCGCCCGAGGCGCTGACCCGTCCCTTTTCCGCTGAACAGTTCAGCTTCACGACAACCAACGATCTGGAACCCTTTCGCGGCGTGCTCGGTCAGGAACGAGCGGTCGAGGCACTACAGTTCGGGGTCGCGATGCCGCGCCCCGGTTACAACGTCTTCGTCATGGGCGAGCCTGGCACCGGTCGCTTCTCGTTCGTCAAACGCTACCTCAAGGCCGAAGGCAAGCGCATGCAGACCCCGTCCGACTGGGTCTACGTCAACAACTTCGACGAGCCGCGCGAGCCCAAGGCGGTGGAATTGCCTCCGGGCAGCGCCAGTTCTTTCATTGCCGACATCAACGGACTGATCGACAACTTGCTGTCGACTTTTCCTGCAGTGTTCGAGCACCCGTCTTACCAGCAAAAGAAAAGCGCCATCGACCGCGCGTTCAACCAGCGCTATGACCGTGCCCTGGACGTGATCGAGCGTCTGGCGCTGGAAAAGGACGTGGCGTTGTACCGCGACAGCAGCAACATCGCATTCACTCCGATGCTCGACGGCAAGGCGCTGGACGAGGCCGAGTTTTCGCAACTGCCGGACGCCGACCGCGAGCGTTTCCACGAAGATATTTCGACCCTGGAAGAGCGCTTGAATGAAGAACTCGCCAGCCTGCCGCAGTGGAAGCGCGAGTCCAACAATCAACTGCGCCAGTTGAACGAAGAAACCATCATTCTGGCCCTGCAGCCGTTACTGTCGCCGCTGTCCGAGCAGTACGCCGAGAACGCGGCGGTCTGTGCCTATCTGCAAGCCATGCAGGTCAACCTGCTGAAAACCGTGGTCGAGCAACTGGTCGACGACGCCAAGACCGACGCCCAGGCGCGCAAGCTGCTGGAAGAGCAGTACTGCCCGAGCCTGGTGGTAGGGCACTCTGCCAGTGGCGGTGCGCCGGTGGTGTTCGAGCCGCACCCGACCTACGACAACCTGTTCGGGCGTATCGAATACAGCACCGATCAGGGCGCGCTGTACACCACCTATCGCCAGTTGCGCCCGGGGGCTTTCCACCGCGCCAATGGCGGCTTCCTGATTCTGGAAGCCGAGAAGATGCTCAGTGAGCCGTTCGTGTGGGATGCGCTCAAGCGTGCCCTGCAATCGCGCAAGCTGAAAATGGAATCGCCGCTGGGTGAACTGGGGCGTATTGCCACCGTGACCCTGACCCCGCAACTGATCCCGCTGCAGGTCAAGGTCATCATCATTGGCGCGCGTTCGCTGTATTACACGCTGCAGGACCTCGATCCGGACTTCCAGGAGATGTTCCGGGTGCTGGTCGATTTCGACGAAGACATTCCGATGGTCGACGAGAGCCTGGAGCAGTTCGCCCAGTTGCTCAAGACACGTACATCGGAGGAAGGCATGGCGCCGCTGACGGCAGACGCGGTGGCGCGTCTGGCGACCTACAGCGCGCGGCTGGCCGAGCACCAGGGGCGTCTGTCGGCGCGTATCGGCGATCTGTTTCAACTGGTCAGCGAGGCGGATTTCATTCGCAGCCTGGCCAACGACGAACGCACCGACGCCGGTCACATCGAACGCGCACTCAAGGCCAAGGCCACCCGTACCGGGCGCGTCTCGGCACGGATTCTCGACGACATGCTGGCCGGCATCATCCTGATCGACACCGCCGGCGCTGCGGTCGGCAAGTGCAACGGCCTGACCGTGCTGGAAGTCGGTGATTCGGCCTTCGGTGTGCCGGCGCGGATTTCCGCCACGGTGTACCCGGGCGGCAGCGGCATCGTCGACATCGAGCGCGAGGTCAACCTCGGTCAGCCGATTCACTCCAAGGGGGTGATGATCCTCACCGGCTATCTGGGTAGCCGCTACGCGCAGGAGTTCCCGCTGGCGATCTCGGCGAGCATCGCGCTGGAACAGTCCTACGGTTACGTGGACGGCGACAGTGCGTCGCTGGGCGAGGTCTGCACGCTGATTTCGGCGCTGTCGAAAACGCCGCTCAAGCAGTGTTTCGCCATCACCGGTTCGATCAACCAGTTCGGCGAAGTGCAGGCTGTGGGTGGAGTCAACGAGAAGATCGAAGGCTTCTTCCGCCTCTGCGAAGCGCGCGGTCTGACCGGCGATCAGGGTGCGATCATCCCGCAGGCCAACGTCGCCACGCTGATGCTCGACGAGCGTGTGCTGCAGGCGGTGCGTGCCGGGCAGTTCCATGTGTATGCGGTGCGTCAGGTCGATGAGGCGCTGAGCCTGCTGGTCGGTGAGCCGGTCGGCGAGGCCGATGAAGAAGGGCAGTTCCCGGAAAATTCGGTGAATGGCCGGGTGGTCGATCGCCTGCGCGACATTGCGGAAATGCTCAGCGAAGAGGATCTGAAAGAGCTCGAAAAAGAGGCGCCACAATTACAACCCGAACTGAAAAGTTGAGGGTTTGACGCCAACTAACCGAGGCGCCTGATGGCAAAATGACCATTCGGCGCCTTTTTTATTTTTACTCTTTTCCAACCGGCTATTTGTTCTCTATTGTCTGAATTGTCACAGTTGTCAAAAGGACTGACGCGTTCCTTCGTGGTTTGAGGGGATGAACACTGTAGCCTCTGGAGGAGCTTCGCCATGCCGCGCAGCCTCTGTCTTACTCGCCAATGCCTGGGTCTGGTGACCCGAATCGAATGTGTGATCCGCCCGCTGTCCGGTGATAACGGCATGTGGACTTTACTGTTCGCCGCCGGAATGTCCGGGGAACAACCTTCCGCCCTCAAGGCCCAAGGGCCCTTTCACGGCCCTGTCGCTGCCGAATCGGTACTCGATGCCATTGCTGAAAGCCTTGCCCTGCACGGCTATCAGACGGCCGAGGAAATGCCGATCTGGAGTCTGCATCTGCAAGGTGAGCTGCGCCGCATCAACGGTGGTGCCTCTCACGGTCAGCGAACGACACCGGTCAACTGAGCGCACTGACAAGCATCGACGGGCACCGCATGGGTGGTCCTGCAACGCAGGGATGTAATGCGGAGTTCGTCGAGCATCACTGTCGATGTGTAATTGTTTCAAGTCTTGTCATGATGACTTGTGCTGTCAGGTGTTGGCCCTATACTCGCGGGCTTTCAATCAACTGTGAGTTTCAATGGAACGCTTTATCGAAAATGCCATGTACGCCTCGCGCTGGTTACTGGCGCCGATCTATTTCGGTTTGTCCCTGGGGCTGTTGGCACTGGCGCTGAAGTTCTTTCAGGAAATCATTCACGTCTTGCCGAATGTGTTTTCGCTGGTTGAATCCGAACTGATTCTGGTGCTGCTGTCGTTGATCGACATGGCGCTGGTGGGCGGTTTGCTGGTGATGGTGATGATGTCCGGCTACGAGAACTTTGTCTCGCAACTGGACATCGACGACAGCAAGGAAAAGCTCAGCTGGCTGGGCAAGATGGACTCGTCTTCGCTGAAGATGAAAGTCGCTGCGTCGATCGTCGCGATCTCTTCGATCCACCTGCTGCGGGTGTTCATGGATGCCAAGAACACGGATCCCGAGTATCTGAAGTGGTACGTGATCATCCACATGACCTTCGTGGTCTCGGCGTTCGCCATGGGTTATCTGGACAAGCTGACCAAGCATTGATGTCCGGTAGGCACCTGTAGGAGTGAGCTTGCTCGCGATCGCGTCAAGTCAGACACCTCGATGTCGACTGATACGACGCGATCGCGAGCAAGCTCACTCCTACAAAGACAAATCGACCGCCATCAAACCAGACCAGCGGCAGCCCCATTTCCTTGTGCTCCGGCCAGAGTGGGCAAGACTTGTTCTTGCCTGCCAAAGTCCGCGATCAAGAGGAACACTCCATGAATCTGCAGGAACTCACCGCCCACGCCAATGCCGGCCGCATTGACGAGCTCAACCTCATCTCCATGGAAGGCGGCATCTATCTGCTGGAAGCACGCATGCAGGGTGCGGCTCACCCGCTGAATGACGCGCAGGGCAAGACCATGCACCTGCGTTCGGTCGAACACGCCCGCGATGTGCTGCATTCGGTATCGAAGATGCCGCTGAATCTGGTACACGCCGTGGTTCACGATGAAATGTGCGGCATGCAGGACACCGATGAACAGGTAGTTCGCGTGCCGATGTCGATCCGCTCGGCCTGGTAACGCCTCACCGCGTGCCTAGGGGGGATTGGTCAGATGTGCTAGGCTGCTCGGCCTTTTAGTTCAGGGCGCCCGCGGGCGCTCTTCAGCGGAGCAGGATCATGTCCGAAGTCAATCTGTCCACCGACGAAACCCGCGTCAGCTACGGTATTGGCCGTCAGCTGGGCGACCAACTGCGCGACAACCCGCCTCCGGGCGTCAGCCTGGACGCCATTCTGGCCGGTCTGACCGACGCGTTCGGTGGCCAGCCAAGCCGTGTCAGCCAGGAAGAAATGGCGGCCAGCTTCAAAGTCATCCGCGACATCATGCAGGCCGAAGCGGCTGCAAAAGCTGAAGCGGCTGCCGGTGCTGGCAAGGCCTACCTGGCTGAAAACGCCAAGCGTGAAGGTGTGACCACGCTGGAATCGGGTCTGCAGTACGAAGTCATCACCAGCGGCGAAGGCGCTCAGCCGACCCGCGAAAGCAACGTGCGTACTCACTACCACGGCATGCTGATCGACGGCACCGTGTTCGACAGCTCCTACGATCGTGGCGAGCCGGCTGAATTCCCGGTAGGCGGCGTGATCGCTGGCTGGACCGAAGCCCTGCAACTGATGAAAGCCGGCAGCAAATGGCGCCTGCACGTTCCTGCCGAGCTGGCCTATGGCGCTCAAGGCGTGGGCAGCATCCCGCCGCACAGCGTGCTGGTATTCGACGTCGAGCTGCTCGACGTCCTGTAAGGCAGCTTCAAGCTTCAAGTGGTGAGCTTCAAGTCAAAGCCCTGCGTTGCTGACTGCCTCTGATCGGTCAGTCAGCGACGAACCGCTTGCAGCTTGTTACTCGCCACTTGCAGCTGCTCAATGCAGTTCACATGCGGGGCGCAACGCCCGTGCATAGCAGAACAGAAACAGACTGCGCACCATCTCCTTCTGAATCCCCGGCTCGCATGAACTGAGACTGTTGACGTCCAGGTCGCCCTGATCACGCAGTTCGTCCAGTGCATCTTCTTCCAGCACGGCACACACCTCGCCGGTTTCGCGGTGCAGGATGCGCAGATAGGGGTGTGGCCGATCCAGCCAGGCGTCGATCAGATAGGTCATGTCCGTTCTCCTTGAAAAGGTTTCAATGAGAATAATTCTTATCTGTAGAATAGCAAGGATCTATTTGAGATTAATTCGCATTGATGGCCGGTGGTCTTTGTAGGAGCGCGCTTGCGCGCGATCGGCGAGGCACTCGTCGTAAAACCTGTGCATGCGGTGTGTCTGATGGATTGCTGAGTCTGCTAACGCAGCCTTGTTTCGCCTGATGGCACGTTACGCGGACCTTGTAGGAGCTGGCTTGTCCTGCGAGCGGCGACGAAGTCGTCGTAAAACCTGTACACGCGGTTTGTCTGATGTATTGCTGGTCTGCTAACGCAGCCCTGTTTCGCCTGGCGGCGAGTTACTTGGAAAAGCCCCAAGTAACCAAGGGCTCTTTACCCCGCCATACGGTGCCTCGCTAATGCTCGGCATACCCGCACTCCGGCAATGCTCCGTGGGCACGCCGCGAATGGGCCATCCATGGCCCAACGCGGCTCTCGCGGCATCCATGCCGCTCGGCCCACTGCGCATCGCCTGCGTTCGGCCTTCTGGGACGGGGCCCCAAGATCAAACGCCAAAGCCAAATCCAAATCCAAAGCCAAAGCCAAAGCGAAGGCCAAAGCGAAAGCCGGACTGGGAGTTGTGGTACTGCCAGCTTTTGATTCTGGCCGAAGGCCGTGGGAGCCGGCTTGCTGGCGAAGGCGTCGGGTCAGTCAATGCTGTTATGGCTGACACACCGCTTTTGCGAGCAGAGCTCCCTCCCACAGGCTTTGTGGCGCGTCTGCAGATTTGGGTATGGCACAAAAAAGCCCGTCACAGTGGACGGGCTTCTTGTGGAGCTGGGCGTCGATCAGTGCGTGCGGGCGACCGCAAATTCGCTCAGCTCGATCAGCGCATCGCGGTATTCGCTGGCCGGCAGTACGTCGAGGCAGGCGATGGCGCGAGCTGCGTAGTCACGGGCCAGACGGGCGGTGTAGTCCAGCGCGCCGGAGGCTTCCACGGCATTGCGGATGCTTTCGAGATCTTCCAGGCCGCCTTTCTGAATGGCCTGGCGCACCAGCGCGGCCTGTTCCGGCGTACCTTCACGCATGGTGTAGATCAACGGCAGGGTCGGCTTGCCTTCTGCAAGGTCGTCACCGACGTTCTTGCCCAGGGTTTCCGCGTCGCCACGGTAGTCGAGCAGGTCGTCCACCAACTGGAAGGCCACACCCAGGTGATCGCCAAAGGTGCGCAGCGCTTCGCTCTGCTTTTCGTCGGCTTCGGCCAGCGCAGCGGCGCTGTGGGTCGAGGCTTCGAAGAGCATGGCGGTCTTGCCGCGGATCACTTCCATGTAGGTTTCTTCGGTGGTGCTGGCGTCGCGCACTTTCGACAGCTGCAGCACTTCGCCCTCGGCGATGACGCGAGTGGCTTTCGAGAGAATCTTCATCACTGGCATCGAGCCCAGTTCAACCATCATCTCGAACGAGCGCGAGTACAGGAAATCGCCAACCAGAACGCTCGGCGCGTTGCCCCACATGGCGTTGGCGGTAGAGCGGCCACGACGCATGCCGGACATGTCGACCACGTCGTCGTGCAGCAGGGTGGCGGTGTGGAGGAATTCGATGGTGGCAGCCAGCAGGCGCAGGTCGTCACCGCCGCGGCCCAGTGCCTTGCCGCACAGCAGAACCAGCAACGGACGCAGGCGTTTGCCGCCGGCGGAGGTGATGTAGTCGCCGATTTTCGAGACCAGCGGCACGCGCGATGTCAGCTGCTTCTTGATAATGTGGTCGACGGCTGTAAAGTCGTCCGCCACAGCGCGGTAGAAGGCTTGGGGTTGCATCAGCGAGACGTGCTCCATAAGGGTTGCGCGGCATGCTAGGTGGCAGGCCCCACCCTGTCAAGGCGTGACGTAACGCCGCTTGCAAGGCGCTCGTGGCTTGCGTACAATCGCGCACCCTAACTTTCCTGGGCAGCACCTGCCTTACGCAATTGCATGATGAGCCTTTCCAGCCGCATGCAGCCATGCCAGCCGATACTCTTCCTATAAAGAGCTGGGTGAGCAGGATTTTCGGAGATATACCCATGTCGTACGCAGTAATCGTTACTGGTGGCAAGCAGTACAAAGTCGCCCCAGGTGAATACCTGAAAATTGAAAAACTGGAAGTCGCTACTGGCGAAACCGTTACCTTCGACCGCGTTCTGCTGGTTGCCAACGGTGACGACGTCAACATCGGCGCTCCAGTTGTAGCCGGCGCTACCGTTGTGGCTGAAGTGATCTCCCAGGGTCGTCACGATAAAGTCCGCATCATCAAGTTCCGCCGTCGTAAGCACCACATGAAGCGTATGGGCCACCGCCAGTGGTTCACCGAGATCAAAATCACCGGTATCCAGGCCTGATTCTTTCAGCCTGATACCCATATAGGAGTATTGAACTCATGGCACACAAAAAAGCTGGTGGTAGTACCCGTAACGGTCGCGACTCAGAAGCCAAACGACTTGGCGTGAAGATGTATGGCGGCCAGGTCATCGTTCCGGGCAACATCATCGTGCGTCAGCGCGGCACCCAATTCCACGCTGGCTACGGCGTTGGCATGGGCAAGGATCACACCCTGTTCGCTAAAGTCGAAGGCGTGATCAAGTTTGAAGTCAAAGGCGCCTTCGGTCGTCGCTATGTAAGCATCGTGCCAAAGACTGAAGTCGCGGCATAATCTTGCAGTAGCAGCAAAAGGCCCTGTCGTTGACAGGGCTTTTTTGTTTGTAGAGGCGGGGAAATTGCCGCCCTGGTGAGTCTCTTGCAAAGCTGTTTGTGTGGGCCGTTGTGGTGTGAAGCGCTGGTTTTTGATCGGTACCGCAACGCTCATCTTTGCAAGAGCCTTATGAATTTATGTTGTTTGCTCGTCTTTGTGACGGGAGGCGTGCGTTATGAAGTTTGTTGATGAAGTATCCATTCGGGTGAAGGCTGGTGACGGCGGCAACGGTTGCATGAGCTTCCGTCGCGAAAAATTCATCGAAAACGGTGGTCCCAACGGTGGTGATGGCGGTGATGGCGGTTCGATCTTCATGGTCGCCGACGAGAACCTCAACACCCTGGTCGACTATCGCTACACCCGTCATTTTGAAGCCGAGCGCGGTTCCAATGGCGGCAGCACCGACTGCACCGGGCGCAAGGGCGAGGATCTGGTCCTGCGCGTGCCGGTCGGCACGACCGTGATCGATGCGGGCACTCAGGAAATCATCGGTGACCTGACCAAAGCCGGTCAGCGCCTGATGGTGGTGCAGGGTGGCTGGCACGGTCTGGGCAACACTCGCTTCAAGTCGAGTACCAACCGTGCGCCGCGTCAGACCACGCCGGGCAAGCCGGGTGAGCAGCGTGACCTGAAACTGGAAATGAAAGTGCTGGCCGACGTCGGTCTGCTGGGTTTGCCGAATGCCGGCAAGAGCACCTTCATTCGTTCGGTGTCGGCCGCCAAGCCGAAGGTTGCCGACTATCCGTTCACCACGTTGGTGCCGAACCTGGGTGTGGTCAGCGTCGATCGCTGGAAGAGCTTCGTCATTGCCGACATTCCGGGCCTGATCGAAGGTGCTTCCGATGGTGCCGGTCTGGGGATTCGCTTCCTCAAGCACCTGGCGCGTACTCGCCTACTGCTGCACCTCGTCGACATGGCGCCGCTGGATGAAAGCAATCCGGCCGATGCTGCAGAAGTCATCGTCAACGAGCTGGTCAAATTCAGCCCTGCGCTGTCGGATCGCGATCGCTGGCTGGTGCTGAACAAGTGCGACATGCTGCCGGAAGATCAGCATGAGGCGGTCAAGGCAGCGATTGTCGAGCGCCTGAACTGGACCGGTCCGGTGTACATGATTTCGGCGATTTCCAAGCTGGGCACCGAGCGCATCAGTCACGACATCATGCGTTACCTGGAAGATCGCGCTGATCGTCTGGCCAATGACCCGGCCTACGCCGAAGAACTGGCCGAGCTGGATCAGCGTATCGAAGACGAGGCGCGTGCTCAGCTGCAGGCGCTGGACGACAAGCGTGCGCTGCGTCGCAGTGGCGTGAAGAGCGTGCATGACGCCAGTGATGACGATTGGGATGATGATTTCGAGGACGATGAAGACGGTCCGGAAATCATTTACGTCCGTGAGTGATCAAGTGAAGTAAACTGCAACGCCGCTCTCTGGAGCGGCGTTTTAGTATCTTGAATATGGACTCTCTGGCTTAAGGTTGAAAGATCATGCGCAGCAAGGTAACAGGTGCCCAGCGTTGGGTGGTGAAGATCGGAAGCGCGCTGCTGACAGCAGACGGTAAGGGTCTTGACCGCAATGCGATGGGTGTTTGGGTCGAGCAGATGGTGGCGCTGCATGAAGCAGGCGTCGAACTGGTTCTGGTTTCATCCGGTGCGGTGGCTGCCGGGATGAGTCGACTGGGCTGGGCTGCACGACCGAGTGCCATGCATGAGCTTCAGGCGGCGGCTGCCATCGGTCAGATGGGGTTGGTGCAGGCCTGGGAGTCGAGTTTTGCCGAGCATGACCGGCACACGGCGCAGATTCTGCTGACCCACGACGACCTGTCCGACCGCAAGCGCTACCTCAATGCGCGCAGTACGCTGCGTACGCTGGTCGAGCTGGGTGTGGTGCCGGTGATCAATGAGAACGACACCGTGGTTACCGACGAAATCCGTTTTGGTGACAACGACACGCTGGCGGCGCTGGTGGCCAACCTGGTCGAGGCTGATCTGCTGGTCATTCTGACCGACCGCGATGGCATGTTCGATGCCGATCCGCGCAACAATCCTGAAGCTCAGCTGATCTACGAAGCGCGTGCCGATGATCCGGCGCTGGATGCGGTGGCGGGTGGTACCGGTGGTGCGCTGGGGCGTGGCGGCATGCAGACCAAGCTGCGCGCTGCGCGTCTGGCGGCGCGTTCCGGGGCACATACGGTGATCGTTGGTGGGCGTATCGAGCGCGTGCTGGCGCGTCTCAAGGCGGGTGAGCAGCTCGGTACGCTGCTGTCGCCGGAGCGCGGCATGCTGGCTGCGCGCAAGCAGTGGCTGGCCGGGCATCTGCAGACCCGCGGTACGCTGGTGCTGGACGACGGTGCGGTAAAAGCGCTGACCGAAAGCAACAAGAGCTTGTTGCCGGTGGGTGTGAAAGTGGTTCAGGGCAGCTTCCGTCGCGGCGAAATGGTGGTGTGCGTGGCGGCGGACGGTCGCGAAATCGCCCGTGGTCTGAGCAACTACAGCGCGCTGGAGGCACAGAAGATCATCGGTCAGCCGTCCGACGCCATCGTTCGCGAGTTGGGCTATATGGCCGAGCCTGAATTGGTTCATCGCGACAACCTGATCCTGGTCTGAACGCTGTCTCAATAAGGAAGTCGTGATGCGAATCGTGAAAGGGATCGTGGGTGCGCTGCTGATGTTGCCGCTGCTGGCCTCTGCCGAGGAGATCGGTCAGGTGTCGACGGTGTTCAAATTCGTCGGCCCGAACGACCGGATTGTTGTAGAAGCGTTCGATGATCCGAAGGTCGATGGTGTGACGTGCTACCTGTCCCGTGCCAAGACTGGCGGCCTGAAAGGTGGGTTGGGGCTGGCTGAGGATCGTGCCGAAGCGTCGATTGCCTGTCGCCAGGTCGGGCCGATCCATTTCAAGGATCAGCTCAAGGATGGCGAGGAGGTGTTCAAGGAGCGCACATCGCTGGTGTTCAAGACCATGCAGGTAGTGCGCTTCCTCGACAAGAAGCGCAACACCCTGGTGTACCTGGTCTATAGCGACCGGGTCATCGAGGGCAGTCCGCAGAATGCCGTGACAGCGATTCCGATCCTGCCGTGGGCGCCTGCGCCGGCGCCCTAGGTCGGTATGTAAGTCCCGGGTGATGCATGCCTCTGTGGGAGGGAGCCTTGCTCGCGAAAGTGTCATGCCAGTCGATGATGGGTCGTCTGGTCTGGCGCTTTCGCGAGCAGGGCTCCCTCCCATAGGTTCTGGGTCTGGTCTTTGGGTGGTGTGTCGGTAAATCGCAGGCAATAAAAAACCGACCCTAAGGTCGGTTTTTTAAACAATCAATCAACAGATCAAGCAGCAGCAGCGGCTTTCAGATCCTTGATGTGACCGTTCAGGCGGCTCTTATGACGAGCAGCCTTGTTCTTGTGGATGATGCCTTTATCGGCCATACGGTCGATAACTGGCACAGCCAGAACGTAAGCAGCTTGTGCTTTGTCTGCGTCTTTTGCGTCGATGGCTTTAACTACGTTCTTGATGTAGGTACGAACCATGGAACGCAGGCTGGCGTTGTGGCTGCGACGCTTCTCAGCCTGTTTTGCACGTTTTTTGGCGGAAGGTGAGTTGGCCACCGTCGAGCTCCTCGAAAGACTTGGTAAATAGCTAACAAAATAGGCCGCGAATCATGCCGATGAGTTGAAGGGTTGTCAAGGGCGGATGATGCGTTCCGCTGAGTGGTCGCCGTGTAGAACCGGAGTGATTTCTTTCCGGCGTGCGACCTGTAAACTCGCGGGTTTTGGCTCTGTGCTTTTTGCGGCGCGGAGTATCGCACAAATGGAAGGCGCTTTGGCGCTTCCTTCGGTCGGGCGCATACATTTTCGATGAATCTACTCAAGTCGCTGGCAGCCGTCAGCTCTATCACGATGCTTTCGCGGGTGCTGGGCTTTGTCCGTGACACGATCATCGCCCGCACGTTCGGCGCCGGAATGGCGACCGATGCCTTCTTCATTGCGTTCAAGCTGCCCAACCTGTTGCGGCGAATTTTCGCCGAAGGGGCGTTCTCCCAGGCGTTCGTGCCGATCCTGGCCGAATATAAAAGCCAGCAAGGCGAGGAGGCGAGTCGCACTTTTGTCGCGTATGTCACCGGTCTGCTGACACTGGCGCTCGCGCTGGTCACGGTGCTGGGCATCGTTTTCGCGCCCTGGGTGATCTGGGCGACAGCGCCCGGCTTTGCCGACACCCCGGAAAAATTCCAGCTGACCACCGATCTGTTGCGGGTCACCTTTCCTTATATATTGCTGATCTCGCTGTCCTCGCTGGCCGGGGCGATCCTCAATACCTGGAACCGTTTCTCGGTGCCGGCCTTCGTGCCGACCCTGCTCAACCTGGCGATGATCTTCTTTGCGCTGTTTCTGGTGCCGTACTTCCATCCGCCGGTCATGGCGTTGGGTTGGGCGGTACTGGCGGGAGGCTTGCTGCAATTGCTGTATCAACTGCCGCATCTGAAAAAGATCGGCATGCTGGTGCTGCCGCGCATCAACCTGCGCGATACCGGCGTCTGGCGGGTCATGAAACAGATGCTGCCGGCAATGCTCGGTGTGTCGGTGAGCCAGATTTCCCTGATCATCAACACCATTTTCGCGTCGTTCCTGGTCGCAGGCTCGGTGTCGTGGATGTATTACGCCGACCGTCTGATGGAGTTGCCGTCCGGCGTGCTGGGCGTGGCGCTGGGGACGATCCTGCTGCCGATCCTGTCGAAAACCTACGCCAACAAGGATCGTCACGAGTACTCGCGGATTCTCGACTGGGGCCTGCGCCTGTGTTTTCTGCTGGTGCTGCCGTGCATGCTGGCGCTGGGCCTGCTGGCTGAGCCGCTGACCGTATCGCTGTTCCAGTACGGCAAGTTCGATGCCGAAGATGCGGCCATGACCCAACGTGCTTTGGTCGCGTATTCAGTCGGGCTGCTGGGCATCATCATGATCAAGGTGCTGGCCCCCGGTTTCTACGCCCAACAGAACATTCGCACTCCGGTGAAGATCGCGATCTTCACTCTGGTGGTCACCCAGTTGCTCAACCTTGCCTTTATCGGGCCGCTGCAGCACGCGGGGCTTGCGCTGGCGATCAGCGTCGGCGCCTGTATCAATGCCGGCCTGCTGTACGTGCAGTTGCGCAGGCATGACTTGTTTCAGCCGCAGCCCGGCTGGCCGGTGTTTCTGCTCAAGCTGCTGGCGGCGGTCGGCGTGATGTCGGCGGTGTTGCTGGGGTTGATGCACTTCATGCCGAGCTGGTCCGACGGTCAGATGACCGAGCGTTTCCTGCGCCTTGGCGTGTTGGTGGCGGCGGGCGTGGTGACGTATTTCGGCATGTTGCTGTTGCTGGGGTTCCGTGTCCGGCATTTCGCCCGCAAGGCGATCATGTAGGCTCAATCGTCGGTTTTTGCCGGTTAACGACGGTTGCCGTGTGCTGTCCTGAAGTGTCGCCTGTCGTTGACGGCGGTGTGTGGTTATAATCGGCCACTTTATGAGCAAGAAGCGCGTTATGCAGCTGGTTCGAGGCCTTCACAATCTGCGCCCCCAGCATCGGGGCTGCGTCGCCACCATTGGCAATTTCGACGGTGTTCACCGTGGTCACCAGGCTATCCTGGCGCGGCTGCGTGAACGGGCCGTGGAGTTGGGCCTGCCCAGCTGCGTGGTGATTTTCGAGCCACAGCCGCGCGAATTCTTCGCCCCGGACACCGCGCCGGCGCGTCTGGCCCGGTTGCGTGACAAGCTTCAATTGCTCGCCGGTGAAGGCATCGATCAGGTCGTGTGCCTGGCGTTCAACCAGCGCCTGAGCAAGCTGAGCGCCGCCGAGTTTGTCGACACCGTACTGGTCGACGGCCTGGGCGTGAAGCATCTGGAGGTCGGTGACGATTTCCGCTTCGGCTGTGACCGGGTCGGCGATTTCGACTTTCTGCAACAGGCCGGCGCCGCCAAGGGCTTTACCGTGGAAGCCGCGCAGACCGTGGAAATCGACGGTGTGCGCGTCAGCAGCACGAAAATACGCAACGCGCTGGCGGTGGCCGATTTCACCCTGGCCGAGCATCTGCTGGGTCGTCGTTTCGAAATCACCGGCCGGGTGCTGCATGGCCAGAAGCTGGCGCGTCAGTTGGGTACGCCCACTGCCAACGTGCAGCTCAAGCGTCGCCGAGTGCCGCTGAGTGGCGTGTATCTGGTCAGCGCCGAAATCGACGGCAAGGTCTGGCCGGGTGTCGCCAACATCGGCGTACGACCGACCGTGGCGGGGGATGGACGCCCGCACCTGGAAATACATCTTCTGGATTTTGCCGGCGATATCTATGGCCGGCGTTTGACGGTGGTTTTCCACCAAAAGCTGCGTGATGAGCAGCGTTTTGCCTCCCTGGAGGCGCTGAAGACGGCGATCGATGCGGATGTCGCTGCCGCCCGTGCCCACTGGGGCATGGTCAACCGCTAACCTAGAGCCTGAAATGACCGACTACAAAGCCACGCTTAATCTTCCGGACACCGCCTTCCCGATGAAGGCCGGCCTGCCCCAGCGCGAGCCGCAAATTCTGCAGCGCTGGGACAGCATTGGCCTGTACCAGAAGCTGCGCGAAATTGGCAAGGATCGTCCAAAGTTCGTTCTGCACGACGGTCCTCCCTACGCCAACGGCAATATTCACATCGGTCATGCGGTCAACAAGATTCTCAAGGACATGATCGTCCGCTCGAAGACCCTGTCGGGCTTCGACGCGCCTTACGTGCCGGGCTGGGACTGCCACGGTCTGCCGATCGAGCACAAGGTCGAAGTCACTCACGGCAAGAACCTGCCGGCGGACAAGACCCGCGAACTGTGCCGCGCCTATGCCGCCGAGCAGATTGAAGGCCAGAAAGCCGAATTCATTCGCCTGGGCGTGCTGGGTGACTGGGCCAACCCTTACCGCACCATGGACTTCGTCAACGAAGCCGGGGAAATCCGTGCGCTGGCGGAAATGGTCAAGAACGGTTTCGTGTTCAAGGGCCTGAAGCCGGTCAACTGGTGTTTCGACTGCGGTTCGGCACTGGCCGAAGCCGAAGTCGAATATCAGGACAAGAAATCGTCGACCATCGACGTCGCCTTCCCGGTGGCCGATGCCGACAAGCTGGCCGCCGCGTTCGGCCTGTCGAGCCTGAGCAAGCCTGCCGCCATCGTGATCTGGACCACCACCCCGTGGACCATCCCGGCCAACCAGGCACTCAACGTTCACCCTGAGCTGAGCTACGCGCTGGTCGATACCGGCGAGCGTCTGCTGGTGCTGGCCGAAGAGCTGGTCGAAGCCTGTCTGAAGCGCTGGAGCCTCGAAGGCTCGGTGCTGGCGACTGCGTCGGGTTCGGCGCTGGAGCTGATCAACTTCCGTCATCCGTTCTACGAGCGTCTGTCGCCGGTCTATCTGGCCGAGTACGTCGAGCTGGGCGCCGGCACCGGCGTGGTTCACTCGGCTCCGGCCTACGGCGAAGACGACTTCGTGACCTGCAAGCATTACGGCATGGTCAACGACGACATCCTGACCCCGGTGCAGAGCAACGGTGTCTACGCGCAATCCCTGGAGTTCTTCGGCGGCCAGTTCATCTGGAAGGCCAACCCGGCCATCGTCGACAAGCTGCAGGAAGTCGGTGCGCTGCTGCACACCGAAACCATTTCCCACAGCTACATGCACTGCTGGCGCCACAAGACGCCGCTGATCTACCGCGCCACCGCGCAATGGTTCGTCGGCATGGACAAGCAGCCGAACACTGGCGAAACCCTGCGTAACCGCGCGGTCCAGGCCATCGAAGACACCAAGTTCGTACCGGCCTGGGGCCAGGCGCGTCTGCACTCGATGATCGCCAACCGTCCGGACTGGTGTATCTCCCGTCAGCGCAACTGGGGCGTGCCGATCCCGTTCTTCCTGAGCAAGGAAAGCGGCGAGCTGCACCCGCGTACCGTCGAGCTGATGGAAGAAGTCGCCAAACGCGTCGAACAGGAAGGCATCGAAGCCTGGTTCAAGATGGACGCCGCCGAACTGCTTGGCGATGAGGCCGCGCAGTACGACAAGATCACCGATACCCTCGACGTCTGGTTCGACTCGGGCACCACGCACTGGCACGTCCTGCGCGGTTCGCACCCGATGGGCCACCAGAGCGGCCCGCGTGCCGACCTTTATCTGGAAGGCTCCGACCAGCACCGCGGCTGGTTCCACTCGTCGCTGCTGACCGGTTGCGCCATCGACGGCAACGCGCCGTACCGCGAGCTGCTGACCCACGGTTTCACCGTGGACGAGAACGGTCGCAAGATGTCCAAGTCGCTGGGTAACGTCATCGCACCGCAAAAGGTCAACGACACACTGGGCGCCGACATCATGCGTCTGTGGGTTTCGGCCACCGACTACTCGGGCGAAATGGCCGTCTCGGAAACCATTCTGCAGCGCAGCGCCGACGCTTACCGTCGTATCCGCAACACCGCGCGTTTCCTGCTCTCCAACCTGACCGGCTTCAACCCGGCCACCGACCTGCTGCCGGCCGAAGACATGCTGGCGCTGGATCGCTGGGCCGTTGACCGCGCGCTGCTGCTGCAACGCGAGCTGGAAGAGCACTACAGCGAATACCGCTTCTGGAACGTCTACTCGAAAGTGCACAACTTCTGCGTGCAGGAGCTGGGCGGTTTCTACCTGGACATCATCAAGGACCGTCAGTACACCACCGGTGCCGACAGCAAGGCCCGTCGTTCCTGCCAGACCGCGCTGTTCCACATCTCCGAAGCGCTGGTGCGCTGGATCGCGCCGATCCTGGCATTCACCGCCGACGAGCTGTGGCAGTACCTGCCGGGCGAGCGCAACGAGTCGGTGATGCTCAATACCTGGTACGAAGGCCTGAGCGAACTTCCGGAAGGCTTCGAGCTGGACCGCGCCTACTGGGACCGGATCATGGCGGTCAAGGTGGCAGTCAACAAGGAAATGGAGAACCTGCGGGCGGCCAAGGCCATCGGCGGCAACCTCCAGGCCGAAGTGACGCTGTACGCCGAAGATGCCCTGGTGGCCGACCTGTCGAAGCTGAGCAACGAACTGCGCTTCGTGCTGATCACCTCCACTGCCAGCGTTGCGCCGTTCGTCAGCGCACCGGCCGATGCCGTGGTTACCGATGTCGCCGGCCTGAAGCTGAAAGTGGTCAAGTCCGGTCACGCCAAGTGCGGCCGCTGCTGGCACTTCCGCGAGGACGTCGGTGCGAACCCTGAGCACCCGGAAATCTGCGGTCGCTGCGTCGACAACATCAGCGGTGCCGGCGAGGTGCGTCACTATGCCTGATGCGTCGGCCGGCCGTATGGGCCGCTTGAGCTGGCTGTGGTTGAGCGTGCTGGTCCTGGTCATCGACCAGGCCAGCAAGTACTACTTCGAAAACTCGCTGAGCCTCTACCAGCAGATCGTGGTCATTCCCAGCTACTTCAGCTGGACCCTGGCCTACAACACCGGCGCTGCCTTCAGCTTCCTGGCTGACAGCTCCGGCTGGCAGCGCTGGCTGTTCGCACTGATCGCCATCGTGGTCAGTGCGGTGCTGGTGGTCTGGCTCAAGCGCCTGGGGCGCAACGAAACCTGGCTCGCCGTCGCTTTGGCACTGGTGCTGGGCGGGGCGCTGGGCAACTTGTACGACCGCATCGTGATCGGTCATGTGATCGATTTCGTGCTGGTCCATTGGGATACCCGCTGGTATTTCCCAGCCTTCAACTTTGCCGACAGTGCGATTACTGTCGGCGCGATCATGCTTGCCCTGGATATGTTCAAGAGCAAGAAAACCGGAGAAACCGTTCATGACTGAACACGCTTTACAGGAAACACGCATCGGTCAGAACACGGAAGTCACCCTGCATTTCGCCCTGCGTCTGGAAAACGGCGACACCGTCGACAGCACCTTCGACAAGGCCCCGGCCACGTTCAAGGTCGGTGACGGTAGCCTGTTGCCGGGCTTCGAAGCACTGATCTTCGGCTTCAAGGCCGGCGATCACCGGACACTGGAAGTGCCGCCGGAAAATGCCTTTGGTCAGCCAAACCCGCAAAACGTGCAGATCATGCCGCGTTCGCAGTTTCAAAACATGGAATTGGGCGAAGGCTTGCTGGTGATCTTCAACGATGCGGCCAATACTGAGCTACCGGGCGTGGTGAAGGCGTTCGACGATGATCAGGTCACCGTCGACTTCAACCATCCGCTGTCGGGCAAGACGTTGACCTTCGAAGTACAGATCTTCGAGGTTAAATCGCTGTAATGACCGAACAAGGTCACCTGTAGGAGTGAGCTTGCTCGCGATTGCTGGGTTTCAGTCAACGACCATGTTGAATGTAAGCGCTTCATCGCGAGCAAGCTCACTCCTACAATGGTTTTTATTGTTTTCGCTATTTCTTGCGCGCACGACACGAGGCCCACCATGCAAATCAAACTCGCCAACCCACGTGGCTTCTGTGCCGGGGTGGACCGTGCGATCGAAATCGTCAATCGCGCGCTGGAAGTGTTTGGCCCGCCGATCTACGTGCGGCATGAAGTGGTGCACAACAAATTTGTCGTCGAAGACCTGCGCAGCCGTGGCGCAATCTTCGTCGAAGAGCTGGATCAGGTGCCGGATGACGTGATCGTCATCTTCAGCGCCCACGGTGTTTCCCAGGCCGTGCGCAGCGAAGCGGCCGGCCGTGGCCTGAAGGTGTTCGATGCCACCTGCCCGCTGGTGACCAAGGTGCACATCGAAGTGGCCCGTTACAGCCGCGACGGTCGCGAGTGCATCCTCATCGGCCACGAAGGCCACCCTGAAGTCGAAGGCACCATGGGCCAGTACGACGCTAGCAACGGCGGCGCGATCTATCTGGTCGAAGACGAGGAAGATGTTGCCAACCTGCAGGTACAGAATCCGGAAAAACTGGCGTTCGTCACCCAGACCACGCTGTCGATGGACGACACCAGCCGCGTGATCGACGCCCTGCGTGCGCGTTTCCCGAGCATCGGCGGTCCGCGCAAGGACGACATCTGCTACGCCACGCAAAACCGTCAGGATGCGGTCAAGCAACTGGCTGACGAATGCGATGTGGTGCTGGTGGTCGGCAGCCCGAACAGCTCCAACTCCAACCGTCTGCGCGAGCTGGCCGAGCGCATGGAAACGCCGGCCTATCTGATCGACGGCGCCGAAGATCTGCAGCGCAGCTGGTTCGATGGCGTGCAGCGTATTGGGATCACCGCAGGTGCCTCGGCACCGGAAGTACTGGTACGCGGTGTCATTCAGCAGCTACAGGCCTGGGGCGCCATCGGTGCGGACGAGCTGGCTGGCCGTGAAGAAAACATCACCTTCTCGATGCCCAAGGAATTGCGGGTCAAGCAGGTTCAGTAACGACCTTCTATTTCAGGCGCAGGGCTCGCTGCTGAAGCCCTCGCGCCTGAGCGTGACGCGCCCGGTAACGGCGATCACCACCTGTGAGTGACTGCTGGCGGCGTCTTTCAGGCAGACTGCCAGCGTGCCATTGGCATTGTTCAGCGGCCTTCCCGTGCTGTCGAAACCCACACGGCTCGCCACTTTGCTGTTACCCGTCACCTTGACCTGTGGATAAGCGCTGCGCTCGACCAGCAATGGCTCACCCACGTCGTGCAACAAGTTCTGGTTGCTGTCGACAAACACTCGCCAGCCTTGGCTCCAGTCTTCTTCCTGCGCCTGCATCACCGCCGGTTGCCCTCGTAAAATCGCCTCGGCCCTCGCCAGCCTCAATCCGCTGGAAAGCTGCTGCGCGGCGTCCTGACGACGTTGCGCGTCGATCAGCGAGGCGAAAGCCGGCACCGCAAGTGTTGCCACGATAGCGATCAGTGCCAGCCCTGCCAGCAGCTCGATCAGCGTCAGTCCCTGTTGTTTCATGTTGTCCCTCCGTGAACAGCGGACGCTCAGCAGACCTTCAGCGGGGTGCGCTGACAAGCCTGCCGATTGTCAGCCGATATGTCCGAAAGCTGCGGTAACACAGCCGTCGGGCGGGCCTTTGCCGATCGTCTTCAATGGTGCCTGCCAGTGGATTTGCAGGAGAGACCGATGGGCAGTAGAGCAGGGCAGACAGGGATGGCGTTGACCGAAGTACTGGTGGCGTTGCTGGTGTTTTCGTTGGGCGTGCTGGGCGCGGCGTTGCTGCAACTCAATGCATTGAAGTACAGCGACAGCGCCATGCGCAGCAGCCAGGTCAGCTTCCTTGCCCACGATTTGCTGGAGCGCATCCGCGCCAATCCGGATAGCCACTACGCGTTGTCGTCGCTCGGACAGGCGCCAGCGTTCGGTAATCTGGACAGCCCACGCGATCAGGACCTGTTCGACTTTGCCCGACAACTGCGACGCATGGCCGGTGAGGATGTGCAGGCCAGTGTCGCCGTGACCGGCGCCCAAGTGACAGTGACCGTGGAGTGGAACGACGCCCGCGCCGGGCAACAAGCCGGTGAGAAACAACTGCTCACTGTAAGCAGCCTGATTGCCGGGCGGGACATGCCATGAAACGCAGCTCGGCAGGCTTCGGTCTGGTGGAAATCATGCTGGCGCTGTTGCTGGGATTGATCCTGTCTCTGGCCCTGACCCAAGTATTTCTCAGCTCTAAAAACACCTGGCTGAGCCAGACCTCATCGGCCGCCTTGCAGGAAGATGCGCGCTTCGTGCTGGCAAAAATGCTTCAGGAAATCCGCCTGGCAGGCGTGCCGCGTTGTCTGGCGGAGGTGGAGGATGCCACCAGTGGAGCGTTTTCCAGCGCATTGCAGCAGCCGGTTCACTGGGATGCGGCGCGACAGGCTCTGACCCTGATCGGCGCCGCTGCCGGACCAGACACCACCTGGCACACCTGGACGTTGCATACCGATTGCACCCGCTTCGCGGCGGCTTACCACCGATCAAAGACGCCGAAACTGCAACCGAATGAATTCGCCATCCCGATTTACAAACGCATTTACCGCTTCAACAAGGCGCGCAACGAACTGGCGCTCGACGGCCAGCCGCTGATCAGCAACGTGAAGGCGTTCAGCGTGCTGTTCGGCGTTGCAGATGCTGCTGGTGAGCCCGGTATCGCGCGCTACGCGACCCACGCCGACCCTGCACTGATTCGCAGCGTACGCCTGTCGCTGACCCTGTTCGATCCTGCGAATCGCGCCCGGGAGCAAACCTTCGATGTGGTTGCCACCCTTCGTAACCGTCTTGGATAAGGGCTGATCATGAACACACAACGCGGTGTGGTGATGGTGGTGTGCCTGGTGTTCTTGCTGTTGCTGAGCCTGCTGGCCGTGTCATCCATGCAAAACGCCACGCTTCAGGAAAAGGTCGCCGGCAGTCTCAGGCTGCGCGACGCCACATTTCAACAGGCCGAAGCACTGTTGCGCCAGGGTGAATTACAGACGTTCGGTTCCGCATTGCCGGCATGTTCGACACCTGCACAGTGCCTGCCACCGGCAGAAGCGCTGACGCTGACCACAGGTGGCATGAACGGTCGCTCCGGAATCGACTGGGTCGCCACGCAGGGCGGCTTCTACGGCATTCAGCATCTGGGCGAGACCGATGACCCCACCGGTGTCGAACCAGGCCCGCCCGACAAGACATGGACGCTACACAGGATCACCGCCGTTGCCACGCAAGGCACATCACGCACCGTGCTGGAGAGCGTCTACAGCGAAGGGCAGCGCATCCTGTGGAGGCAGCGCCAATGAACGACCAAGGCGGCAAGGGCTTCACCCTGATCGAACTGCTGATCGCCATCGCCGTCATCGCGATTCTGGCGACGGTGAGTTATCCGCAATACAGCGAATACACGCAAAAAGCCCGGCGCGCGGAAATCGCATCGGTACTGGTGGAGGAGGCGCAGAAGCTTGAGCGTTTCTACTCAAGAGCCGGGCAGTACACAGACGCCGTTGGCCCTCCTGTGCTGAAGCACGAAGTCAGCGACGGCAATGCGTTCTACTCGATCAACGCCGAACGTGCTGAACAGACTTTTACGCTGGTGGCGATGCCACGTGGCGGAACGCCGATGGCGGGGGACCGTTGTGGGGCATTCGTGTTGGAAAACACTGGCAAACGCGACAACCGGGGGATGTCGGCGGATGCCAGTGTGGCGCGGTGTTGGGGGCGTTAGATCCGACGCTTAGAAACAGTTGGCCGCGCCTGTTGACGAGGTTCTGGTCCCGTCCTGGGTGATGCTCAGCGTGCCGCAGGTATCTGTAGCCTGTGCTCCTTGAGGAGCGACTTGCAGCGAGTAGGCCGTTGCAGTCGGCGTTGCGGTGAAGCTCAGCGTATAACGACCGC
Source organism: Pseudomonas sp. NPDC090208 (assembly GCF_044746785.1). NCBI lineage: Bacteria > Pseudomonadati > Pseudomonadota > Gammaproteobacteria > Pseudomonadales > Pseudomonadaceae > Pseudomonas > Pseudomonas sp. NPDC090208. The sequence goes on along the minus strand of NZ_JBIVCU010000013.1, from coordinate 148,320 downwards.
TTGCCGAGTTGGCGTTGGTGATGCCGATTCCTGCCAGGTTCGTGGCGGCATAGCTGTTGTTTTGCGCGTAAAAGCGCTCCATCCGGGCGACCGCATCATTGAGCATGGCAAGACCTTCCGAGCGATAACCACGCTGGACGTAGCGGGTGTAGCTGGGAAGTGCCACTGCCGCGAGGATGGCGACAATGGCTACCGTCACCATCAGTTCGATCAAGGTGAAGCCGCGCAGTCTCTTCAGTCGCAAATGCATGAAAACCTCATTGGTATGGAATGACGCGCCAATTCTGGCGGCCATCGAGAAACGCATCGTCGTTTGCTCTGGTCAATTGACCCGAGGGGTCGATGACAACCGAGTTGTTACTACCGTCATTGGTTGTGCTGGCTGTAATCGAGCCGGCTGCAGAGCTATAACCGCTGACCACATTGTCGTTGTAGTTGTCGGCGCTACTGATGGTGCCGTTTCGGCGCAAGTTGAAAACGGTAAACGTGGTTCTGCCGCCGGTGTACGGATTCAGGCCATAGATCCAGCCGCTGACGCCCGGACTGCAAACATCATTACTGGGTGTCCTCGTCGAGGCAAGGAGCACGCTACCCACGATGTTAAGCGGGTCCACCAGCCTTTCGCCGAGCAGCGAGCCACCTACGGAAAAGTCCAGATACCAGCCGTATTTGCTGTTCCAGTCCACGGTGTTCTGGCTGACCAGTCGGATGTTGTTACTGGTGCCGGAGAAGTCGACGTTGTTTGCCTGCGACGTGATGGTCTGGGCCTGTAGCGTCGAGCGGTTCAACACCGGCGTCGACGAGGCGGTTTGAGCAGCAGTCTGCTTGTCCCAGATGCCATAAAGTGTTTGCAAGTCTGTGCTGGTCTTGTCTGCCGAGGCGAAATAGCGACCTGTGCCGAAGATGACCAACGTGCCTGCCGCAGATGGATGAGCAATGACGGTGGGCGGGGCGGTGATCGACTGTACGGCCGAGTTGGCTGTATCGCTGACGGTGGCAGTGTAGAGCGGCTTGTTGCTGAACGAGACCTTGTAGTTGCCGGCCACTGCGGTGGCGGTCAGCGAGCCTGAACCAATCAGGTCGAAGCGCCACAGATTGCCCAGCAGATCTCCGGCGTACGCATAATCGGCGATACCGTCGGAGTTGGCATCCAGAATGACCGGCGATGACAGGCCGTTGTTGCCCTGGACCGAGGTGGTCAGTTTGCTGATCACGGCACCTGTAGAGGCATTCAGTACGAACAGTGAGGCGTTGCCGTTGTTGCCGTTGTAGCCGTTGCCAAAGACCACGCCCCATTCTCCGGAGTGGAGCTTGACGACGACGGGGATGGAGAATGTGGAGCCCAGGTCGACGTCGTTCTGCGAAGTGAACTCCCAGAGCAGGGTGATGTTGTCGGGGTTGGTGACATCCAGCGCGAACACTTCACGTCCGCCTCCTCCCAGGCTGCCGACCAGAATCGTGTGCCAGGCTCCGCCGAAATAGACATCGGCCACCACCGGCGTGTTGTCGACAAAATAGCGATGCAATGCCGAGTTGGTGTTGTAGTCCTTGTTGGTCAGCACGTTGAGGTTGGCAATGACGGCAGAAGGAATGAATGCGAACTTCTCGACGCCGGTTGCTGTATCGAAACCATGCAGCATGCCGTCGTTGGAGCCGACGTAAATCTGGCCGCGGCGGGTACTCATCGAAGTTCGGAATGTGGCGTAAGTCCCCGCTGTACCATTGAGCGTGTCGGCGATTGTGGGCTCATACAGCGCGTTACTGACAACCACCGGTGACGAGTTCACCAGATCACCAATCAGGGTGCCGCGGCGACGGAAGTTGGAGACCGCCTTGCTGGTATCACCTTTGATGAAGTCGACCTGATCGGATGTCAGCGTGCCCTGAAGTGCGACGCCTGCGAAGGTGCGGGATGCTAGGTTGGCGTAGGTAAACGGAACCAGAGCGCTACCTGCTTCGTTGGCCATCACGATATTGCGCGAACTCCACACCGGCATCTGGGCGGACGCCGACCAGTTTTGCACGGTTGTGCCGTTGGGGTTGGTTGAGGTGTAGGTGGTGGTGCTCTTGATCAGGTCACCGCTCCAGGTTGCCACGTTCAGGCTGTTCAAGTAGGTGGCAGTTGAATTGTTGGTACCCAGCGCAGGGGTGACCGCCGGGGCGGAGACCGAGCTGTTCTTTTGCAGAATCTGGTTGAAGGCCGCGTCCAGTTGCTGTTTCAGGGTCGAGGCGTTACTCACCAGGAAGTAGTTGTTCGGCGTGCCACTGTTGTTCGAGTCCCACTCGCCATCTGCCGGAGTACTCGTGGAGGTGTTGGCCGCGCCGCCGAATCCGCCCCACTTGGCTGCATACCACAACGGATCCTGCAGGTTGGTCACCGAGCGTGCCGACGACGGTGTAAACCGGCGGGTGTGAGTGTCGCCCCGTGAGGTGGTCTGGTTGGAGCCGTTCTTGCCGGGCAATAGATCGCTGGTGCCGGTACAGGCGTTGGACGGAACGCAATCTCCCGGAAGCCTTGTGCCCGGGGTGTCCAGCGAATAATGCTGGTTGGCGCTGCCACCACCGGTGACTTCGATGTAGATACCGTCGTTGGTTGTGCCCGAGATGGTATAGCCCATGTGCGATTCAGCGCCGGAGACCGAATAGGCGGTCTGCAACGTCACGTCCAGCGTGCCCGAGGCATTGACGGCGACGGTGTACAGGACAATGGCGTCCATGTCGTAGTCGCAACCCTGACCACAGTCGTCGAACACCACGCGGAAAATCGCTTGTGCCCGGCCACCGTTGACGGTGGTGTCGGTGGGCTGGCCGGGCATGTTGTACATCGAGTCGATGTAGAAACCGGTGATCTGTTCGGTGACACCGCTGGTGACCTTGCCGAACGGCAACAGCGTGATGGTGCCGTCACCGACCGGCATCTGAATACGCGGCAAGGTCGAGGACAGAGCGATCGAGAACGTCTGTACCTTCTGGCTGCCCAGCGAGGTAATCGGGTTGGTGTTGCCGAAATAAGCGACAGCACCGGCGTTGAATGTTCCCTGCTTGGTCGGCTCTTCAGGCAGGCCGCGAATGTTGCCCAGACTGGACGCGACCTTCGAGGTGGGCGCGAGGTCACTGACCGAAGGCGTTTGGCCGATGTTGATGTTCTTGTTGCCTGCACCGACATCGGTGTTCCAGATGGTCTGCCCCAGGCTTTGTGCGCTGAAGCCGTTGAGCGCGGTCGTCGTACTGGGGGCGTTGGTGGTGCTATAGGCACTGCCGGGCAGGTCCGAGTCGTAGGTCGGGTTGACGTCGCTGAACAGGGTTTCGAACGGCTTGGCGCAGTACGGGAACGTCGGCGGGCTGGCGTTGGCATCTGGTGTCGACGAATACGGATTGACCCAGCTGGTCAGGCCGCTCAGCCCCAACAGAGTGTCGCCTGCGCCGGACAGGAAGCCGGTGGTCGGTGTGGTGGTGCCGCTGAAGTAGCGCAGAGTCTCGAACATCATTTCGGCCAACGGGTTCCCCCAGTTCTGACAGGCCCCGTTGGTGATGCTGTTGCCGGACGTGCTGCAACCGCTGGAGGTCAGACGCAGACCGTCAAGGGTGCCGATGATGCCGCTTTTGACGTAGACGCCCAGAACGTTCTTGGTGCCGAAAATACCGGTAGACGTCTCGATTTCATCGGAAAAGCTGCTGATCGCCTTGCGAATGGCGCCGCCCTGGATGTTGTTCTGATAGGTGCCGGTCATGAGGCCGAAGTACATCTGGTTGCCTTCACCGTAGTCGTGAAGGATACCGGTGGGCTTGTACTTGCCGTTGGGGTAGAGCTTGCAGTTACTTTCGAGAAAACCGGTTTTGCAGACCTCGACGCGGACCTGATAGTCGGTTGGCGTGACCACGACATCCTGAAAGCTGGTGTTGGTGGCCACCGAACCGCCCTGGGTCACTTCGCGGGATACCCAGCCGAAAATGCGGATGTTGGATACGTTGGACAGTACCCGCAGCAAGGGCGCAGAGGACTGGGTGTTGTTGGCGAACAGGGTGTAGTTGCTGCCCGTCGGGTTGGACAGCGGGGTGTAGTCGGACAGGTTGTAACCGTCGACCGTCGGGCTGCGGTATTCCTTGCCCCAGGTGTGTGCGTCAGTCGGGATATAGGCGCGGGTCAGAATGGTTTGCGTGGTGGTGTCCACCTCGCGATAACCGCCGTACAGCACCTTGCGCAACGCATCGGCGCGGGAAGTGGTCAGGTAGTTGAGGTAGTCGCCACTCCAGCTGCCCGGGCATTTTTTCAGGTTGGCCTTGGTGGTCTTCGACGCCGCCGTGAAGTAGCCACTGCCGTAGCTGTAGCAGGTCAGCGAGTCGAAATAGCCGAGGTAATCGATCGAGGGCTTGTAGCGAATATCGATCGAGCCGTCTCCGTCCAGGTCCGACGCATCGTTGTACGCCGGGAAGAACAGCTTGTGGTCACGTCCCACCACCAGCATGTTCAGTGGCGGCACCGAGTTGTTGACGAACAGCGGCAACTGCGCCGGCACCTGGCTGACCGCAGCCTGGGCGAAAGAAAACGGCACTAATAGCAGACAGGTCAGGATCGCGATGCAACGGCTGAATGCTTTGGGCTGGTTTGTCATTGCGTGACTGACCTGTTTCAAGTTTTGGGAACAGCAACTGAGAACACGCTTCGCATGATGACCCGCTGTGTGGTCGTGTCGCTGGAGCACAATACGGTCGATGCGCAGGAAGTGATTTCGTAATAGCTGCGTATGCAGCCATTCTGATTAAGGGCGCAGCCATTGACGGTCTGGTTGCCGATATTGCTCATACTGACGATGTACCACTGGATTTTTACGTCTCCATATCCGGTGTTGACCGAGTTGACGTATATCAGGTTGGCGGCGGTGAATTGTGCGGCGTAATCGCCATTGGCATTGGGCGTGAGTTTCAGGTAGTTGATACACGGCTTTGGCATGTCGTTCTGGGCACCGGTTCCGGCGCTGCTGCCTGTATCAGTGCCTTGGCATTTCCAGAAGCCAATACTTGATTCGCCCATGCGCAGCCCGGCCTCGGCAGCTGCAGTCAGATTTTTCTGCAGCTTCAGGTTGCCGGTGATTCTCGACTCAAGGGACACGCCCCGCATGCTGGACAGCGCAAGCAGGGTCAACAGCAACAGCATGATGATTGCCACGATCAGAGTCGCGCCTTTTTGCGCGTTGGTTGAACCAATTAGTCGGCTCAGAGGAGGCCAGGCGTTCATTGCATCTGGTTCCTGATCATGGTTGTCCCCTGCACGATCTGATAAATGCTCACGGTGTCGTTGTAGGCGGTGTTGTATCGAGTGTTCCACTCCTGTAGCGCTGGAGCGATTGTTGATGTGTCGCGAGTTCGCGCGGTACCGGGGCTTTGCATCAGTACGCTGTAGCGCACGGCACCAATCATGTCCGCAGCGGGCGGGGCAGCGCTGAATGCCGTCACTGTCCGGCTGCCTTTGGTGCCTGAGCCGTATTCGAAACGGACGTCTTTGACACCGGTAACCATTTGCTGTGCCCCGGCGCTGGTTGTGCAGGTGATCGAACTGCTTGTCGCATCGAACCAGATTTTTTCGACGATTCTTGGGCGCGTCGAGTTCTCGTACCCCTTGGTCGAGTAAGGGGTAGTGATCGCATTTCGGTCTGCTGCAATCAGGCCGGTGCCCTGGCAAGTGAGATCCAGTTGGTTGGTCGTCTGGTATTGCACGCAAAATGAGGTCGAAGACACGGCGACTACAGCAGCGCCGTCCGGAAAATTGCACCCAGCCAGTGACGCATCGGCTGGCAATGTCGATACCAGGTTGCTGCGATAACCGGCCTTGAGCAGTTCCTGATTCAGAATGGCCAACGCAAACCGACCATTTTCCTGATTTCCCAGCTGACCTTGCTGGAACAGGTAACTGCTTTGGTTGCTGATGAAAATCTGCGTGACGCCCAGTATCAGGAATAGCCCGATGAGCATGGCAACCATCAGCTCAATGAGGGACAAACCCGTCTGCCTGGAAAATGAAGAAATCGGCTTCATCTGACGCGGGTCCTCAAGCGATAGGTGCATACACCGGGCGTAGTGGATGCGCTTCCGGCCATGCAGTCGGCTGATTGTTTGACGGTCCAGCCCACCTGAATCTCGACTTCGGTATTGGTGGCATTGGTGGTGGCGCAAGACCCCACGGTCTCGTCTCCGGGCACGACGCTTCGGCAGATAAAAAAATTGCCACTCGACAACAGTGCGGTGGCGCCCGGCAGCGCATTACCTGCGCGTACAGCCCAGCAACCGATCTGATCGGGGAGTAGAGTGGGTGTTGGAATACAGGTCGCGGGAGCCGCCGGGAACGATGCGCCGGGTGCCTTCAAACAGTTGTTGCCGGACGTGCAGTCGTCGCCTTTGGTACGAATGATTTCCACCAGATCGTCGACCAGCATCATTGCGGTGTTGCGCTGTACAGAATCCTGCGTATACGGGATCGCTTTGCTTTGCAGGGCAACCATGCCGAGTATGCCGATGACAATGATCAACAGGCTGACCAATACCTCGATCATGGTGAAACCCGCCGAGCGGGTGCGAGTCAGTGCCATCACGGGCATCCTCCCGGGTTTACTGCCACCGGAGGCGTGACGCGCCCGCTGGTCAGCACCGTGACGTAAGCCGGTGCTACCTGAGCATCGTTGGTGTAAGTGAAAGTGAAGCAGGCCGCTGAAGAGGATGTGCCGATCGGGCTGAACGTCAGCGCGCCAATCCCCGAAGCAACCGTGACATTGTTCTGCAAGCCGGCAGTGCCCAACTGGCGCAGTGAATTGTTCGAGTCGTTGACCCGGAACACCCTGACGTTACCGGCCCAGCCAGTGTTGGCGCCGCCGGCACCCTGGATCGTGATCGCTGCCGACCGGGTGATGGCTTCGCCCCGGGCGTACTGAAGCAGGTCATATAGCTCGTTGCTGGCCGCTCTGACCGCATAGCGATGAATCAGGTTGGAAAAGCCCGGCACGGCAATCGCCGCAAATATCGCCACAATCACCACCACCACGATCAATTCGATCAAGGTAAACCCGCGGCTATCTCGCCCAAAAGGACTTTGCCAGCTGCGACGCGTGGGCGGGCGCGTAAGACCAGAGCTGAAATCCATCAAGGAAATTCCATTTTTCGTTTGAAATATGGTGATACTACTCAGCTTCGAAGTCGCTATGTAGTGGATGTCCGGGGATATTCGCCGGATCAGTGGCATTGCGTCGTTTTTTGGCTATGATCGAGCCGGGTTGTCTGCCAGCGGACGGGGCGCCGGGCTTGTTTCGTGTGTGAGGATCGGGTTGAGCATGTCCAGGCAGCATGTGGTTATCGTCGGGGGCGGGGTGATCGGTTTGCTGACCGCCTACAACCTGGCGGCGAAGGTCGGCAGCGTGACGCTGCTGGACCGTTCCGGGGTGGGGCAGGAGTCGTCGTGGGCCGGTGGCGGTATTGTTTCGCCGCTCTATCCCTGGCGCTACAGCCCGGCGGTGACGGCGCTGGCGCACTGGTCGCAGGATTTTTATCCACAGCTGGGCGAGCATTTGCTGGCGGCCACCGGTATTGACCCTGAGGTGCACAAGACCGGCCTGTACTGGCTGGATCTGGATGACGAGCCGGAGGCGCTGGCCTGGGCGGCGCGTCTGAATCGTCCGCTGAGTGCGGTGGATATTTCGGCGGTGTACGACGCGGTGCCGGTCATGGGCGGCGGGTATTCGCGGGCGATCTACATGGCCGATGTTGCCAACGTGCGTAACCCGCGGCTGGTGAAGTCGTTGAAGGCGGTATTGCTCGCGCTGCCCAATGTCACGGTTCATGAGCAGTGTGAGGTGAACGGATTTGTCCGTGACGGCGAGCGGGTCATTGGCGTGAGTACCGGCGCGGGCGACATGCTCGGCGATCAGGTGGTGCTGGCCGCTGGCGCCTGGAGCGGTGATCTGCTTGGCACGCTGGGTCTGCACTTGCCGGTGGAGCCGGTGAAGGGGCAGATGATTCTCTACAAATGCGCGTCGGATTTCCTGCCGAGCATGATTCTCGCCAAGGGTCGTTATGCGATCCCGCGTCGCGACGGGCATATCCTCATCGGCAGCACGCTGGAGCACGAAGGCTACGACAAGACGCCGACGGGCTCGGCGCTGGAAAGTCTGAAGGCATCGGCTGTGGAACTGATCCCGGCGCTGGCAGATGCCGAGGTGGTCGGGCACTGGGCCGGCTTGCGTCCGGGCTCGCCCGAGGGCATTCCGTTCATCGGTCAGGTGCCGGGGCATGACGGGCTGTGGCTGAACTGCGGGCATTTCCGCAACGGGCTGGTGCTGGCGCCGGCATCGTGTCAGTTGCTGACCGATCTGCTGGTGGGGGATGAGCCGATCATCGACGCGGCGCCGTATGCGCCGGCGGGGCGGGTGCAGGGAACAGGGTTTGCCTGACACCGCACGTCCTGTGGGAGGGAGCTCTGCTCGCGAAGGCGTCCGGTCAGACGCCACGATGTCGACCGACAACGCGCTATCGCGAGCAGAGCTCCCTCCCACGGCCTTCGGCCAGAATCAACAGCAGTCCGCTCGCTATGCTCTGGTGTGCTGGCAGTAGTCTATTCCAAGCCCAGCTTCTTCAACCGGTAACGCATCGATCTGAAGGTCAGGTTCAGCCGTTGCGCGGCGGCGGTGCGGTTCCAGCGGGTTTCTTCCAGCGCTTGCAGGATCAGCTTGCGCTCGATGCTTTCCAGGTAGTCTTCCAGGTTGTCGATGTCGGCCAGGCTCGGGCCGTCCTGCTCTCGGGCGCCGGTCGGCTCGGCCAGACGCAGGTCGTCGGTGTTGATCTGGTCGTTCTCGCACAGGGTGTAGGCCCGTTCGAGCATGTTCTCCAGTTCACGGACGTTGCCGGGGAAGCGATAGCCCTTGAGCGCCGTCAGCGCACTGCCGTTCAGGCGTGCCGCCGGTTGACCGGACGCGTCGGCGAGGCGGCGCAGAACGTTGTCGGCGATTTCTTCGATGTCTTCGCGGCGTTCGCGCAACGGCGGCACCCGCAGTTCGATGACGTTGAGCCGGTAGTACAAGTCCTGACGGAAACGCTGTGCGGCAACTTCGACACTGAGGTCCTTGTGGGTGGCGCACAGTACGCGCACGTCGACGACCTGCTCTTGCTGGCCGCCGACCGCGCGCACCGATTTTTCCTGAATCGCCCGCAGCAGTTTCACCTGCATCGCCAGTGGCAGGTCGGCGACTTCATCCAGAAACAGTGTGCCGCCGTTGGCCGCCTGAAACAGGCCCGGTTTGTCCTCGTGAGCGCCGGTGAAGCTGCCTTTGCGATGGCCGAAAAACTCGCTCTCCATCAGCTCCGTCGGAATGGCGCCGCAGTTGACCGGCACGAATGGCTGATCGATGCGCGGGCCCTGTTCGTGGATCAGCCGCGCGACCAGTTCCTTGCCGCTGCCTGATTCGCCGCTGATGTAAATCGGCGCCTGGCTGCGTGCCAGTTTGCCGATCTGTTTGCGCAGCGCCTGCATCGGCGGTGAATTGCCCAGCAGGCGGTTGTCGATGCTGTTCTCGTTGGACGGTGCCATGTGCAGGCGCAGGGCGCTGCCGACCAGCTCGCGCAAGCGACCCAGATCCACCGGCTTGGTGAGGAAGTCGAACGCGCCGGCTTTCAGGGCATGGATTGCTGTATCGAGGCTGCCATGGGCGGTGATCATCGCCACCGGCACCTGGGTATGACGGCGCTGGATGTGCTGCACCAGTTCCAGGCCGTTGCCGTCGGGCAGGCGCATGTCGGTCAGGCACAGGTCGAACGGCTCGCGCGCCAGCCAGTCTTGCGCTTCCTTGACGTTGCGCGCGCTGCGCGTGTCCAGCTTCATTCGCCCGAGGGTGATTTCCAGCAGTTCACGAATGTCCGGCTCATCGTCGACGATCAGGATCTTTTGCCGTTGGCTCATGTTCAACTCAATTTGAACGGATGGGCGAAGGTGATCCGCATGCAGCTGCCGCCACCTTCCCGTGGTATGTAATTCAGGCTGGCCCGATTGCTTTCACACAGCTCGCGTGAAAGATACAGGCCCAGCCCCGTTCCTTTGCTATCGGTGGTGAAGAAAGGTTCGAAAATTTTCGTCAGGTGCTCGGCGGCCACGCCGGGGCCGTCATCCAGCACTTCGAGGGTGGGCAACTCGCTGCCCGGAGCATGGAACAGGTGCAGCCAGATCTGCGCCTTCTCATTGCTCTGGCCGCTGTAGCGCAGGCCGTTCTGCACCAGATTGGTCATCACCTGATGCAGTTGCCCGGCATCCATATGGGTGGTGAGCAGGCCCGGGCTGATATTCAGGTGTACGACGTGGCCGGCCGGCAAGCTGCTGCGCAGGTCGCTGACATAGTGCTCAAGCCACTGTCCGAGGTCGAGCAGATGAGGTTCGGTCTGACGTCGACGAGACAACTGCAGAACGTTCTCGATCACCAGATTCATCCGTCGCGATTGATCCACGATGATTTCACTGAGACGCCGGTCCGGTCCGCTCAGTTCCTCCGACTCCTGGAGCAACTGCGCAGCATGGCTGATGGCCCCCAGCGGGTTACGGATCTCATGGGCGATGCCGGCGGTCAGCCTGCCCAGCGCAGCCAGCTTGAGCTGTTGAGCCTGCTGGGATATCTGCGAGAGATCATCGAGAAACACTAGCGTATGACGCTGATCACCGCGACTCAGGCCGATGAAACCTGGGCGCAATACCGGCCCAATGGCGGAGGTGGTGATGCTGCGTGGAGGTATCGAGGGGTTGATCAGCCACTGCCGCCAGCGCTCGACCAGTTGCGGCGAATAATCGTCGATGACTTCACCCTGCAGGTGTTCATGGCCCAGCAGCGTCAGCGCGCTCTGGTTGGCCAGCAGCACTTCGCGGCGGGCATCCAGCACCAGAATGCCGGTGCGCATGCGTTGCAGAATCAGCGCGTTGAGTTCTTCGAGGTTATCGACGTCGGCGGCGCGCCGTTCGGCGATGTCCTCGCTGACCTGCAGACGGCGCACCAGCATCTGCACCAGCCACGCGGCGGCGAAGCACAGTGCGCCCAGTGACGCGGCCTGGAGGAAATGCCCGGCGGCGGCCGGCTTGTGGTAGCTGATATAGAACGTCAGGTAGATGATACCGATGGCCGAGACCGCGGCGATCATCAGCCCGATGCGCTTGCGCAGGAGCACGTTGCTGATCGCCACCGAGGCCACGATCAGGTTGCCGATACCGCTGGGCGCGCCGCCGCCGGCGTAGAACAGTGCCGACAGCATCAGCGTGTCGGTCATGGCCAGGGCAAACAGCTGACTCTGTCGGTTCGGCCGCTCCAGCAGCACCACCACCAGAATGTTCAGCACCAGATACAGCCAGCAACCGGTGCGGAACAGCTCGATATCCGCCAGTTCCAGCAGTTCGGCGTCGAGGCTGCTGGAAATCAGCAGCACCAGCAGAATGCCGATGCTCAGGCGGTAAAGGTGATACAGGCGCAGGATGCGCTGGGCTTGAGGCGTGGCCAGCGACAGCGTCTCAACGGTCACGTGCGGCGGGGCCCTGCAGGCGGTGGGCTTCGGTGCAGTACCACTGCTGATCCTGGCTCAGCGCGCGGTCGCGGGGTACGTGCACGCCGCACTGCGCGCAACGCACCATCGGCGCTGCGTCGGATTCCCTTGGCGTGGCCTTGGGTGGCGGTGTCGGGCCTTTGGTGACGCGTTTGAACAACCAGATGATCGCCATGATCAAGGCGATCCACATAATCAAGCGAATCATGTCTACCAGCTTATTAAGTGAAGATGACGCAGTGTAGCCAAGGCACTGGCGGGCGCCCAGCGGTCCGCGTTGCCCGGGTCTGCATAAACGAAAAAGAGGCCCCGCAGGGCCTCTTTGTCTGGCTGAAGTCCGGCTTGGGTCAGTCGAACAGGCCGAAGGTCATGTAGCTGAAGATCGAGCGGTGTTTCGGTGCGTCGTCGGCATCGGTGCTCTTCTGCTCTTCGGCTGGCTGGTTCTCCGGCAGCAGCTCAGGCGGAATGTTTTCCTTGGCTTCCTGGTATTGCTTGATCACGTCCTGGTTGGCGCGGGTCTCTCCCGGCGGCAGCGGCGGACGGCTTTCGATCAGGCCCAGGGTCGCTTTCGACAGCCACGAGCGGTTGTCCGCTTCCGGGGTGCGCGGTTCAAACTTGCCATCGACCAGTTGCGGGTGATCCGGGTAGTTGGCTTTCAGCACTTGCAGGCTGGTGTCGGCCAGATCGTCCAGATGCAGACGCTGGTAGGCTTCGACCATCACGGCCAGGCCGTCACCGACGGACGGGGTTTCCTGGAAGTTTTCCACCACGTAACGGCCACGGTTGGCGGCGGCAACGTACGCCTGACGGGTCAGGTAGTAGTCGGCCACGTGGATTTCGTAGGACGCCAGCAGGTTGCGCAGGTAGATCATGCGCTGCTTGGCATCCGGGGCGTAGCGGCTGTTCGGGTAGCGGCTGGTGAGCTGGGCGAATTCGTTGTACGAGTCGCGGGCGGCACCCGGGTCACGCTTGGTCTGGTCCAGCGGCAGGAAGCGGGCAATGATGCCGACGTCCTGGTCGAACGAGGTCAGACCTTTCAGGTAATAGGCGTAGTCGACGTTCGGGTGCTGCGGGTGCAGACGGATGAAACGCTCGGCAGCGGCTTTCGCGGCCTCAGGCTCACCGTTCTTGTAGTTGGCGTAGATCAGTTCCAGTTGCGCCTGGTCGGCATAGCGGCCGAACGGGTAGCGCGACTCCAGCGCCTTGAGTTTCTCGGTGGCGCTGTTGTAGCTGTTGTTGTCCAGATCGGCCTGCGCCTGCTGGTACAGCTCGACTTCGCTGAGGTTTTCGTCGATGACTTCTTTCTTCGAAGAACAGGCAGCGGTCAGTCCGAGGATGGCTATCAGCAGCAGGTGTTTCACTTGCATGGCGGCTTGCGTCCCTATAACGGCCTGCTGTCTTGCGCAGGACCGTCCTGTTATGATGGGCGCCCCGTGGAACCCCCGGGACAAAAGACGCCGTATTTAACCACAAGCGCACAGCCGAAACCAAAGGCCAGTGCCACCTCCCAGTCTGAGCATGTCCGAGATCATAGAACTTAGCGCAGAGGTGCCGTCCGAATCGGGCGGTCAACGCCTCGACCAGGTCGCCGCCCAATTATTCGCCGAGTACTCGCGCTCGCGCCTTTCCGCCTGGATCAAGGACGGTCGCCTGACCGTGGATGGTGAGGTGATGCGTCCGCGCGACACCGTGTATGGCGGTGCCGTACTGGTGCTCAAGGCCGAGCAGGAAGCCCAGGGCGAGTGGGTGGCCCAGGACATCGAACTGGATATCGTCTACGAAGACGACCAGATTCTGGTGATCAACAAGCCCGCCGGTCTGGTGGTGCACCCGGCTGCGGGCCATGCCGATGGCACCCTGCTCAATGCCTTGTTGCACCACGTACCGGACATCGTCAACGTGCCCCGTGCTGGCATCGTCCACCGCCTGGACAAGGACACCACCGGTCTGATGGTGGTGGCCAAGACCATCCAGGCGCAGACGCAATTGGTCGCGCAGCTGCAAAAGCGTACCGTCAGCCGCATTTATGAGTGCATCGTCATCGGCGTGGTCACGGCCGGTGGCAAGATCGACGCGCCGATCGGTCGCCACGGCCAGCAGCGTCAGCGCATGGCCGTGATGGACGGCGGCAAGCCGGCGGTCAGCCATTACCGCGTGCTGGAGCGTTTCCGCTCGCACACCCATGTGCGGGTCAAGCTGGAAACCGGCCGTACGCACCAGATTCGCGTACACATGGCCCACATCAACTTCCCGCTGGTGGGCGATCCGGCCTACGGTGGCCGCTTCCGCATTCCGCCGGCAGCCAGCGTGACCATGGTCGAGTCGCTGAAAACCTTCCCGCGTCAGGCGCTTCACGCGCGTTTCCTGGAGCTGGATCACCCGACCACCGGCGTGCGCATGAAGTGGGAATCGCCGCTGCCGGAGGATTTCGTCTGGCTGCTGTCGCTGCTCAAGCAAGACCGTGAGGCGTTCATCGGATGAGTGAATTCGTGGCGGACTGGCTGACTCCTGACTGGCCTGCGCGAGCCAGCATCAAGGCGTGTGTCACCACACGTGCTGGCGGTGTCAGTCTGCCGCCATTCGACAGCTTCAACCTGGGCGACCATGTCGACGACAGCCCCGAGGCGGTGGCGCATAACCGCGCCTTGCTGACCTCGCGGCTGAACGTGCAGCCTGCCTGGCTGAAGCAGGTTCACGGCATCGATGTCGTCGAGGCATCGCCCGCTCAGGTCATGCAGGCGGACGCCAGCTGGACCGCGACGCTGGGCGTGGCGTGCACCATCATGACTGCCGACTGCTTGCCCGCATTGTTCTGCAACCGTGCCGGGACGCAGGTGGCTGCGGCCCATGCCGGTTGGCGCGGGCTGGCGGCTGGCGTGCTGGAGGCGGCGGTGGACAGCTTTGCCGATGCCCCTGGCGAGATCCTGGCCTGGCTCGGCCCGGCCATCGGTCCGCAGGCGTTTGAAGTCGGGCCAGAAGTGCGCGAAGCATTCGTCGCCACGCATCCGGAAACGGTCGAAGCTTTCATTCCCAGCGTCAATCCCGGCAAATTCATGGCCGATATCTACCAGTTGGCCCGTTTGCGCCTGGCGGCTCATGGCGTGACAGCGGTTTACGGCGGTGGCTGGTCGACCTACAACGACGAGCGTTTCTTCTCCTATCGTCGCGGCGCACGCACTGGACGCTTTGCGTCGCTGGTGTGGATCGAAAAATAGCCACCCTCACAAAACCTGTAGGAGCTGGCTTGCCCTGCGAGCGGCGGGGAACCCGTCGTAAAACCTGCGCCCCCGTTACATCTGACACTACCAATGCGGATGGATTTACGACTGCTTCGCAGCCGCTCGCGGGGCAAGCCAGCTCCTACAAAGAATTGCGCTGCAATCGTCCGCTACAAGCTAACGTTGGTCAAAGTCAAGTGACCACCGCTTGAATCCTGTGCAATCGGCCACATCTAACGGCTATCCGGCAGGTTTCTTCATTAAGGTGTGTTCATTGCTCCGGCCTGCCCATTTAGGAAGGTGACCAATGCGTATTGACCGATTGACCAGCAAGTTACAGTTAGCGTTATCCGATTCCCAATCTCTGGCGGTGGGCATGGACCATCCCGCCATCGAGCCTGCGCACCTGATGCAGGCGTTGCTTGAACAGCAGGGCGGTTCGATCAAGCCGTTGCTGATGCAGGTTGGCTTTGACATCAACAGCCTGCGCAAAGCGTTGAGCAAGGAGCTCGACCAACTGCCGAAAATCCAGAACCCGACCGGCGACGTCAACATGTCGCAGGATCTGGCGCGCCTGCTCAATCAGGCCGACCGTCTGGCCCAGCAGAAGGGCGACCAGTTCATCTCCAGCGAGCTGGTGTTGCTGGCGGCCATGGACGAAAACAGCAAGCTCGGCAAATTGCTGCTGGGGCAGGGCGTGAGCAAGAAGGCGCTGGAAAACGCCATCAGCAACCTGCGCGGCGGCGATGCAGTCAACGACCCGAACGCCGAAGAGTCGCGCCAGGCCCTGGATAAATACACCGTCGACCTGACCAAGCGCGCCGAAGACGGCAAGCTTGACCCGGTGATCGGCCGTGACGACGAGATTCGTCGCACCATTCAGGTCCTGCAACGGCGCACGAAAAACAACCCGGTGCTGATCGGCGAGCCTGGTGTGGGTAAAACCGCCATCGCCGAAGGCCTGGCCCAGCGCATCATTAATGGCGAAGTGCCGGACGGCCTCAAAGGCAAGCGTCTGCTGTCGCTGGACATGGGCGCGCTGATCGCTGGCGCCAAGTTCCGCGGTGAGTTCGAAGAGCGCCTCAAGGCGGTGCTCAATGAGCTGTCCAAACAGGAAGGCCAGATCATCCTGTTCATCGACGAACTGCACACCATGGTCGGCGCCGGCAAGGCCGAAGGATCCATGGACGCTGGCAACATGCTCAAGCCGGCTCTGGCCCGTGGCGAGCTGCACTGCGTCGGCGCCACCACGCTCAACGAGTACCGCCAATATATAGAGAAGGATGCAGCCCTTGAGCGGCGCTTCCAGAAAGTGCTGGTGGATGAGCCGAGCGAAGAGGACACCATCGCCATTCTGCGCGGCCTGAAAGAACGCTACGAAGTTCACCATAAAGTGGCGATCACCGACGGCGCGATCATCGCTGCGGCCAAGCTCAGCCATCGCTACATCACCGACCGTCAGCTGCCGGACAAGGCTATCGACCTGATCGACGAAGCGGCCAGCCGCATTCGTATGGAAATCGACTCCAAGCCGGAAGTGCTCGACCGTCTTGAGCGTCGTCTGATTCAGCTGAAGGTGGAATCCCAGGCGCTGAAGAAGGAAGACGACGAAGCCGCGAAAAAACGCCTGGAGAAATTGCAGGAAGAAATCGTGCGGCTGGAGCGTGAATACGCCGATCTGGAAGAAGTCTGGACTTCGGAAAAGGCTGAAGTGACTGGCTCGGCGCAGATCCAGCAGAAGATCGAGCAGTCCCGTCAGGAACTGGAAGCGGCGCGCCGTCGTGGCGACCTCAACCGCATGGCCGAGCTGCAGTACGGGGTGATCCCGGATCTGGAGCGCAGCCTGCAGATGGTCGACCAGCACGGCAAACCGGAAAACCAGTTGCTGCGCAGCAAGGTGACCGAAGAAGAAATTGCCGAGGTCGTCTCCAAGTGGACCGGGATTCCGGTGTCGAAAATGCTTGAAGGCGAGCGCGAGAAGCTGCTGAAGATGGAAAGCCTGTTGCACCAGCGCGTCATCGGCCAGAACGAGGCGGTGGTCGCGGTGGCCAACGCGGTGCGCCGTTCGCGGGCGGGATTGTCCGATCCGAACCGGCCAAGCGGCTCGTTCATGTTCCTCGGCCCGACCGGTGTCGGTAAAACCGAGCTGTGCAAGGCGCTGGCCGAGTTCCTGTTCGACACCGAAGAGGCGATGGTGCGCATCGACATGTCCGAGTTCATGGAGAAACACTCCGTGGCGCGGTTGATCGGCGCGCCACCGGGCTACGTCGGTTATGAAGAGGGCGGTTATCTGACCGAGGCCGTGCGGAGCAAGCCTTACTCGGTGGTGCTGATGGATGAAGTCGAGAAAGCGCACCCGGATGTCTTCAACATTCTGTTGCAGGTGCTCGAAGACGGCCGTCTGACCGACAGTCACGGGCGCACGGTGGATTTCCGCAATACCGTGATCGTCATGACCTCCAACCTTGGTTCGGCGCGCATTCAGGAACTGGTTGGCGACCGTGAGGCGCAACGTGCAGCGGTGATGGACGCGGTGAGCTCGCACTTCCGTCCGGAGTTCATCAACCGGATCGACGAAGTGGTGATCTTCGAGCCGCTGGGTCATGACCAGATCGCCGGCATTACCGAGATCCAGATGGGCCGTCTGCGTCAGCGTCTGGCCGAGCGCGACCTGAGCCTGGAACTGACGCCGGAAGCGCTGGAGAAGCTGATCGCGGTCGGTTACGACCCGGTGTATGGCGCACGGCCACTCAAGCGTGCGATCCAGCGCTGGATCGAGAACCCGCTGGCGCAACTAATCCTGTCTGGCGGTTTCCTGCCGGGTACGCAGATCAAGGGCACGGTGGAAGACGACGAGATCGTGTTTGTCTGATCGTCTCGCCTCTATATAGAAGCGTGAAAAAGGGCTCCCCGGGTGGGAGCCCTTTTTTATTCTCCAGCCCGTAGCAGTCCGGCTTGCCGGCGGTCGTGCCCGTGAAATCGCTGCCGCCGGCAAGCCGGACTGCTACGGATGCGATTTGGCGAACGGCCGGCTGACAGTTCGGAAACCCCGGATTTTCGGCCCGGAACCCCCGATCTGAAAAAAAATCGCAAATCATTGTCTTAAAAGCAATTTAGAGGGTTGACAGGGTTTTTTGTAGCTGTAGAATGGCGCGCCTCAGAGACGCGAACGTAGCGATACGGAAACGTCGAAGAGGCTGAAAATGCAGTGAATTCAGGGTAGTAGGTGCAGGATTCGTCCAGCAGAGAAGTACTGAATTTGTTGTGTTGAAAGCGCGGCAAATGTTGCAGCTGAAATTGAATACGTTCCGTGATAGCTCAGTCGGTAGAGCAAATGACTGTTAATCATTGGGTCCCAGGTTCGAGTCCTGGTCACGGAGCCAATTTCACCAGCAGCCTTGTCGGGGTGTAGCGCAGTCCGGTAGCGCGCCTGCTTTGGGAGCAGGATGTCAGGAGTTCGAATCCCCTCACCCCGACCATTATTTGGGTCGTTAGCTCAGTTGGTAGAGCAGTTGGCTTTTAACCAATTGGTCGTAGGTTCGAATCCTACACGACCCACCATTTTTGACCTGGCTTCATCGGGTTGAATCTTAGGGAGTGACGCCAGTCGCGTCATCCGTTAGGTTTCACGTGTTTCATCGGGGTGTAGCGCAGTCCGGTAGCGCGCCTGCTTTGGGAGCAGGATGTCAGGAGTTCGAATCCCCTCACCCCGACCATTTTCGCCCCAGCAGTACCCGGGCAGAAAATCTGACTGAGATGCAAAACACTCAGTCCACAAAAGGCGTCCTTCGGGACGCCTTTTTTGTTTCCGGCGTTTTTTCATCCTCTCCAGATCTCTTTTTCACGCCTCGCCTGTCATTGCCGCGGCCGCGAGCCTGCGTCGGTCACTTATGCGTTTCGTTATGTGAAAAAATATACAGCGGTGGGTATCATGGTGGTCCGCTCGACGTTTTGTGGCATCCCGCCAACGGAGACGACACGCGAGCTCATGACGATTGCGCTGCCAGAGGAGAATGCCATGTGGGCGAACACGCCGAACCGAAACTACCCGTACACCGCCTGGGTGCTGACCCGTGCCTTCGTCGTGCTTGAGGTGGAATTGATTGGCCCTGCGTCCGATGGTCAGCATGAGCGGTCGGTGAAAGGCAAATGGTATGCCGCGGATGCGTTGTATCCGTCCCAGGAAGACGCCGTACAGGCCGGGCGTGAGCGCATCGAGTCGGCGCGTGCCGAGATCGCCCGAAAAGCCGCCGTGCTGGAAGAAAAAAGCGCACTTCTGGACAAGATGTCAGGCCGTTGAAGGGCGGCGTGTCGAACGATATATCTCGAAAGTTAATTGTTCGTGAAGAGTGTTAGCAGCGCTTGAAGTTCAATAAGACTTCGGGCTATCCGATTGACGGCGCCTTGCGTATTTTCGGGGTCAACTGCGTGGACATGCTTCATTGACTTTTATAATGTCCGGCGAGGGTCATTATATTGTCGATATTTCCGCGTGCGCTGTAATTATAAAGACCCGTCTCTGCTGTACTTTTTCAACCCGCTGATTTCTTGCGATTATTGGTTATTTTGCGGGGCGTCGGAAAAATGTTTTTCTGTCGACTAACTAAAGTATTAATACTATTTGAACAGGGGTTATTTTTGACATAAAGGTTGGCGTCAACTAAATCTCACTGCAATGAGTCCACGGGGCTTCTTTGTGGTTATGGGAGTGACATCCCCATATAAAGGGATTTTTGCACGTGAACAAGAAATGTGTGGCCTCGGTCTCTGCCCGCATCACGGCTGTTGCAGGGCTGGTAGCGGTCGGGTTGGTGTCGGTCTTCAGCAGCACCCCTGTATTCGCGGGTTGTACGCCGGTATTTCCAGCGGCGGGCGCCACCATTACCTGTACCGGCGCCAATGGCGGGTATTCCTCTTCACTGAACAACATCACTTTCGAACTGGCTTCGGGCGGTCTGATCAATAACGCCCTGCTCGGCACTGCGTTGCAGTTAAGTGGCAGTGGCGTGACGTTGAACAACTCAGGCACTGTCGACCCGTCATTATTGGGCCTGCTGTCGGTATTGACGTCCGGCGTGAAGGTCGGCAATGCCAGCGCGAGCACGGTCAGTATCAATAACCTGACCGGGGGTGTGCTCAAAGGCACGACCGGCTTGTTGGGTCTGAATCTGGCAAGTCTGGATGGCATGGCGCTGAACGTTCAAAACGGCGCCGGTGGGACGACCAATATATTCAACGCAGGCACGATAAGTTCCAACGGTCTGTTGGGTATTACCCTGTTGGGTGGCGACGCGCCATTGATCGCGGCCTGGGGCGGCGCGCAAGTCAACATGGTGAACACGGCTACCGGCAAGATCATCGGCCGCGTGGCCTTCGAGCGCTCCAATGGCGGCAACACGTTCATCAACGCTGGCGAAATCGTCGGCAGCGTTTCGATGGGGCAGAGCAGTACCAACACCTTTACCGCAGTCACGGGCTCCAGTGTCAGCAGTGGCGGGGGTGTGGGCGTCGCCCTCGGTAACCTGCTGGGTCTGAACCTGGGGTTTGCCGCGACAGGCATCGTCGACGGCGGCGCAGGCGGCAACAACACGCTGGTGCTGCGCAATTCCGGCAACAGCGGCAGCACCGGTACCGGCACCATCAGCAGCGCCAACTACATCAACTTCAACAACCTGACGCTCAACAGCGGCACCTGGACCCTGCAAGGGCCGGTGGTCAGCGGCAGCTCCACGCTCAATGGCGGTCTGGCCCAATTCGACAGCGCGACAACCTTCGGCAGTGGTCTGCTGACGTCCAATGGCGGCTCGATTCAGGCACTGAACAGCGGCCTGACCCTGGGTAACCAGATCAGCCTCGGTACGGGCGGTCTGACCGTGGCGGGCGCCAATGCCCTGACTCTCGGTGGCGTGATTGCGGGCACCGGTCCGCTGATCAAGACCGACGGTGGCGTGCTGAGCCTGATCGGCAACAACACCTTTTCCGGTGGCACGACCCTGGCCGGTGGCGGCATCCGCGTCGGCACTGCTACCGCGCTGGGCAGCGGAGCGCTGAACGTCACGGGCGCTGGCAGCCTGGACAACAGCACGGCGCTGGCGCTGAGCAACAACGTCAACCTCGGTGCGAACCTGACCGTCACCGGCAGCAACGCGTTGACCCTCAATGGCGTGATCGCCGGTGCCAGCAATCTGATCAAGACCGGTGGCGCCAGCCTGACGCTGGGCGGCAACAACACCTGGTCCGGTGGTACCTCGCTCAATGCCGGCTCACTGATCCTCGCGTCGAACACGGCGCTGGGCACTGGCGCGCTCAACGCTGCAGCCGGTACGACGCTGGACACCAGTCTGGCGGTGAGCGTCGGCAACGCCGTCAGTCTGGCGGGCGCGGTGAATATTGGCGGCAGTAACGATCTGGGCCTGACCGGCGTGGTCAGCGGGGCCGGAAGCCTGGTGAAGAATGGTGCCGCCAATCTGCTGCTCAATGGCGCCAATACCTACAGCGGCGGCACCACGCTGAACAGCGGCACGCTCACGGTCGGCAACAACGCGGCACTGGGCAGTGGCGCGCTGACGGTGGGTGGCGCATCGGCGCTGGTAGGCACCGGTAGCCTGAGTCTGACCAACAACGTCGCACTCAATGCCAACCTGGCGTTGAACAACGTCAGTCCATTGGCGCTGGGCGGCGTCATCAGCGGCGCTGGCGGTTTGATCAAGAATGGCAGCGGTACGTTGAGCCTTAACGGCCTGAACACCTTTGCCGGTGGCACCACCCTGAACGCCGGCACGCTGGCACTGGGCAATGCTTCGGCGCTCGGCACGGGCGGTTTGACCGTTGCAGGCGCGGGCGCGCTGACCACCAGCGCGCCGATGACCCTGAACAACAACGTGGCGCTGAATGCCAATCTGACCTTGAACGGCAGCAGTCCGCTGTCGCTGGGCGGCGTGGTCAGCGGGACGGGCGCACTGATCAAGAACGGCGCCTCGGTACTGACCCTGGCCGGCAACAACAGCTACAGCGGCGGCACCAGCCTGAATGCGGGCGGTTTGCTGCTGTCGTCCAACACCGCATTGGGCACCGGTGCGCTGAACGCGGCAGACGGCACGACGCTGGATGCCAGCACCGCAGTGGCGCTGAATAACGCACTCAATCTGGCCGGCAGTCTGGCGGTTGGCGGCGGCGCCGACCTGACCCTCAATGGCGTGGTCGGTGGTCCGGGGGCGCTGGTCAAAAACGGCGCTGCCAACCTGATCCTTAACACCGTCAACGCATTTGCCGGTGGCACGACGCTGAATGCAGGCACGCTTACTCTTGGCAACGCGGCCGCGTTGGGTACGGGTGCCCTGGCCGTCGGCGGCACTGCAACCCTCGCCAACAGTCTCGCGCTGGCGCTGAACAACAACATCGCCCTCAACGGCAATCTGAACATCGACGGCAGCAACCCGCTGACCCTCAACGGTGTGATCAGCGGCGCCAGCCAGTTGATCAAGAACGGCAACGCCAACCTGACCCTCAACGGCAACAACACCTGGCAGGGCGGCACTCTGCTCAATGGCGGCACCCTGACCGCAGGCAATGCGGCGGCTTTGGGTACCGGTGCGCTGACCGTAGGCGGTGCAGCGACACTGGATAACAGCGCGGCATTCTCCCTCGGCAATGCCATTCATCTGGGCGCCGATCTGAGCATCGCCGGGAATAACAATCTGACCCTCGGCGGTGTCATCGACGGCAATGGCGCGCTGATCAAAAACGGCCTCGACGACCTGACCCTGAGCGGCAGCAACAGCTTCACCGGACCGTTGAACATTCTGGCCGGCAGCGTGACTACCACCAGCGCCGGTGCGCTGGGCAACAGCAGTGGCGCCAATATCGCCAGCGGTGCCGTGCTGAATCTGGGCAACAGCGCCAGCCTTGGCGGGTTGAACGGCAGCGGCCTGCTGAACATCGGTGGCAGCAGCACCCTGACCGTGGGCGGCGGCAGCGTCAGCAGTGCGTTCGACGGTGCCATCAACGGCACGGGCGGCCTGACCAAGACCGGCTCCGGTGTACTCGATCTCAACGGTGTCAGCACGCTGACCGGCAACACCCTGGTCAGCGGCGGCACCCTGAACGTCGATGGCAGCCTGGCCAGTGCCAACGTCACCGTTAACAGCGGAGCCACCCTCAGCGGCACCGGCGCACTGCTCGGCGCGGTGAACGTCGCCAATGGCGGACACCTCAGCGGCACCACCGGCAGCACCCTGAGTCTGGGCTCGCTGGTGCTCAACAGCGGTTCCAATCTGGACGTCGGCCTCGGCGCGCCAGTGGCGGGCGGCGGCACCCGGCTGATCAACGTCAACGGCAACCTGACCCTCGACGGCAAGCTCAACGTCAGCGACCTCGGTGGTTTCGGGGTCGGTGTTTACCGGCTGATCGACTACGGCGGCAGCCTGATCGATTTGGGGCTGGATTTCGGCTCGATCCCGGCCAACGTAAGTCTCGGTGATCTGCTGGTGCAGACCAGCATCGGCGGCCAGGTCAACCTGGTGGTGGGCGGCGCCAGCAGCAACATCCGCTTCTGGGACGGCAGCCAGACCACCGCCAACGGCAGCATCGATGGCGGCAGTGGTACGTGGGGCGCAGGCACCACCAACTGGACCTCGGCCAACGGCTCGCTCAATCAGGCCTGGGCCAGCGATTTCGCAGTGTTCCAGGGCACGGCCGGCAACGTCTCCGTGCAGGGCACTCAGAGCTTCACCGGGCTGCAATTCCTCACTGACGGTTACACCCTCAGCACCGGAGCGGGCGGCCAACTCACGGCGGTCGACGGCAGCACCGGCAATACGGCGATCCGCGTCGATCCGAACGTGACGGCGACCATCGGCGTCGGCATCAACGGCAGCGGCACGCTGAACAAACTCGACAGCGGTACGCTGGTGCTCAACGGCAACAACAGCTACAGCGGCGGTACGCTGCTCAACGGCGGCACGCTGGTGGTCGGCAACAACAACGCGCTGGGCAGCGGCACCCTGACCACAGCCACCGGCACCACGCTGGACAGCAACACCGCGACTACCCTGAACAACGCGGTCGATCTGGCCGGCAACCTGACTGTCGGCGGCAGCAACGCGTTGACCCTGGCCGGCACGGTTTCCGGCGCGGGCAGCCTGATCAAGAACGGCGCGGCCAGCCTGACCCTGAGCGGCAACAACAGCTACCTCGGCCCGACCGCGCTGAATGCCGGCGGACTCATCCTGGCGTCCAACACGGCCCTCGGCACTGGCGCGCTGAATGCGGCCGCCAACACCACGCTGGATGCCAGCACGGCGGTCACGGTCAACAACGCGGTCAATCTGGCCGGCAATCTGGGCGTTGGCGGCACTGCCGATCTGACCCTTGGCGGCGTGGTCAGCGGCGCCGGCAGCCTGACCAAGAACGGTGCAGCGCAACTGATCCTCAACGCGTCCAACAGTTACAGCGGCGGCACCACCCTGAATGCCGGCAAGCTGGTGCTGGGCAATGCCGGGGCGCTGGGCACAGGCGCATTGAATGTCGCCGGCACCTCGACCCTGGAAAACAGCGCGGCGTTCGCCTTGGGTAACGCGCTGAACCTCGGCGCCAACCTGACCCTGTCGGGCAACAACGACCTGACCTTGGGCGGCGCAATCACCGGCACTGGCGATCTGAGCAAGACTGGCACCGGCAACCTGATTCTGAGCGGCAACAACAGCTTCAGCGGCGCGCTGAATGTTCTCGGCGGCACCCTGACCACCGTCAACGGCAACAGCCTGGGCAACACCTCCGGGGCCAACATTTCCGCCGGGGCGTTGCTCAATCTTGGCGACAACACCAGCCTGAACAGCCTGACCGGTGCGGGTAACGTGCAGATCGGCGCGGGCAACGCCCTGAGCCTGGGTGGCAGCAACCTGTCCAACACCTTCGACGGCAGCCTCAACGGCGGCGGCAACCTGATCAAGAATGGCACCGGCACCCTCAACCTGACCGGCAGCAACGGTCTGAACGGCAATGCGCTGGTCAATGCCGGTACGCTGAATGTCGGTGGTTCGCTGGCCAGTGCGAACGTCGCGGTCGGCAACGGTGCGACCCTGACCGGCAACGGTTCGCTGGCCGGTGCTGTGAGCATCGCCGATGGCGGCCATCTCAGCGGCATGACCGGCAACACCTTGTCGCTGGGCTCGCTGGTGCTGAGCAACAACGCCAACCTGGATGTTGCGCTTGGCGCGCCGGTGGCTGGCGGCGGTACGCGGCTGTTCAACGTCGGCGGCAACCTGACCCTCGACGGCAAACTGAATGTCAGCGACCTCGGCGGCTTCGGCGTCGGGGTGTATCGGCTGATCGACTACACCGGCAGCCTGACCGATCTGGGTCTGGACTTCGGCAGCCTGCCAGCGGGTGTCAGCCTGGCCGATCTGTTGGTGCAGACCGGCGTCAACGGCCAGGTCAACCTGGTGGTGTCGACTTCGTCCGGTAACCTGCGTTTCTGGGACGGCAGCCAGACCGTCGCCAACGGTGCGGTGGACGGTGGCAGCGGCGTCTGGGGTTCGGGCAGCAACTGGACCTCGGCCAACGGTCTGGTCAATCAGACTTGGGCCAACGATTTCGCTGTGTTCCAGGGCGCCGCCGGCACCATCACGGTGGAGGGCAATCAGAGCTTCACCGGCCTGCAATTCCTCAGCGACGGCTACAACCTGAATGCCGGCACCAACGGCCAGCTGACGGCGGTCAACGGCAGCAACGGTTACACCGCGGTTCGGGTCGATCCGAACGTCACCGCGACACTGGGCGTCGGCGTCACCGGCAGCGCCACTTTGAACAAACTCGACAGCGGCACGTTGGTGCTCAACGGCGCCAGCAGTTACAGCGGCGGCACGCTGCTCAATGGCGGCACGCTGCTGGTCGGCGACAACAGTGCGCTGGGCAGCGGCGCACTGACCGCCGCCGATGGCACCACGCTGGGCAGCAACAGCACGGTGGCGCTGAACAACGCCGTGAACCTGCTCGGCAATCTGAACATCGGTGGCAGTTCCAGCCTGACCCTCAACGGTCTGATCGGCGGCGTCGGCAGCCTGAGCAAGAACGGCGCCACGTCGCTGATCCTCAACAACGCCAACACCTACAACGGCGGCACTAGCCTCAATGCCGGCAGCCTGATCCTCGGCAATGCCGGGGCGTTGGGAACTGGCGCGCTGACCGTGGCCGGTGCGTCGACGCTGGATAACAGTCAGGCCATGACGGTGGGCAATGTCGTCAATCTGAACGCCGACCTGACCCTGGCCGGCAGCAACGATCTGGGTCTGAGCGGTACGCTCAACGGCAGCGGCGGCCTGATCAAGAACGGCAACAGCACCCTCAGCCTGAGCGGCAGCAACGGTTACACCGGCAACACCCTGATCAACCATGGCACGCTGAACGTTGGCGGCTCGCTCGCCAGTGCCAACGTCAACGTCGCCAGTGGCGCGACCCTGGCCGGTAACGGCTCGCTGGCGGGTGCGGTGACGGTTGCCGATGGCGGCCACTTGAGCGGTGCCAGCGGCAGCACGCTGTCGCTGGGCTCGCTGGTGCTGGGTAGCAACGCCAATCTCGACGTTGGTCTTGGCGCTCCCGTGGCCGGTGGTGGCACACGGCTGTTCAACGTCGGCGGCAACCTGACCCTCGACGGCAAGCTGAATGTCAGCGACCTCGGTGGCTTTGGTGTCGGTGTGTACCGACTGATCGACTACACCGGCAGCCTGACTGATCTGGGGCTGGATATCGGCTCCATTCCGGCCAACATCAGCCTTGCCGACCTGCTGGTGCAGACCGGCGTCAATGGTCAGGTCAACCTGGTGGTGTCCGGCCAGACCGGCAACCTGCGCTTCTGGGACGGCAGCCAGACCGTCGCCAACGGTACGGTGGACGGCGGCAGTGGCGTGTGGGGCAGCGGCACCAACTGGACTTCGGCCAACGGCACGGTGAACCAGACTTGGGGCAACGACTTCGCAGTATTCCAGGGCACGGCGGGCACGGTCTCGGTCGAAGGCACCCAGACCTTTACCGGCCTGCAATTCCTCACCGATGGCTACAACCTGGTCAGCGGCACCGCCGGGCAGCTCAATGCGGTCAATGGCAGCGCGGGTTACACCGCCGTGCGGGTCGACCCCAACGTGACCGCTACCATCGGCGCGAACATCGGCGGCACCGGCACCCTGAACAAACTGGACAGCGGCACCCTGGTGCTCAACGGCGCCAACACCTACAGCGGCGGCA
This sequence comes from Pseudomonas sp. NPDC090208, assembly GCF_044746785.1. Classification (NCBI taxonomy): domain Bacteria; kingdom Pseudomonadati; phylum Pseudomonadota; class Gammaproteobacteria; order Pseudomonadales; family Pseudomonadaceae; genus Pseudomonas; species Pseudomonas sp. NPDC090208. The sequence goes on along the minus strand of NZ_JBIVCU010000013.1, from coordinate 121,309 downwards.
CGCTGCTCAATGGCGGCACGCTGGTGGTCGGCAACAATGCCGCGCTGGGCGCCAGCCGCCTGACCGCCGCAGACGGCACGACACTGGACAGCAACACGGCGGTCGCGCTGGGCAATGCGGTGGATCTGGCGGGCAATCTGACCATCGCCGGCAGCAGCGCGCTGGCCCTCAACGGCGACATCAGTGGTGTTGGCGGCTTGACCAAAAACGGCGCGGCCAGCCTGACGCTGGGCGGCAACAACAGTTACCTTGGCCCGATCGCACTGAACGCTGGCGGCTTGATTCTGGCCTCCAACACAGCACTGGGTAGCGCCACGCTGAATGCGGCCGCCAACACCACGCTGGACGCCAGCACGGCGGTGACGGCGAATAACGCGATCAATCTGGCCGGCAATCTGGGCATCGGCGGCAGTGCCGATCTCACCCTCAACGGCGTGATCGCCGGTGCTGGTGGCCTGACCAAGAACGGCGCAGCACAACTGGTGCTCAACGGCGCCAACACCTACAGCGGCGGCACCGTGCTCAACGGCGGCACCCTGACCCTGGGCAATTCGGCGGCGGTCGGCAGCGGTGCAGTGACCGTAAGCGGCACCTCGACCTTGCAGAACAGTGCGCCGATCAACCTCGCCAACGCGCTGAACCTGAACGCCAACCTGACCCTCGGCGGCAGCAATACTCTGGGCCTCAATGGCGACATCTCCGGGACCGGTGGCTTGATCAAGAACGGCGCCAGCGACCTGACCCTCAGTGGCAACAACAGCTTCAGCGGCGCGCTGGATATTCTCGCCGGCAGCGTCTCCACCACCAGTGCCGGAGCGCTGGGTAACACCAGCGGCGCCAGCATCGCCTCCGGCGCGCAACTCAATCTGGGCAACAGCGCCAGCCTCGGTTCTCTCAGCGGCAGCGGCGCGCTCAACCTGGGCAACGGCAGCACGCTGACCCTCGGTGGCAGCAATCTGAACAACGTGTTCGACGGTGCCATTGGCGGCGCGGGCGGCTTGATCAAAGCCGGTACCGGCGCGCTGGTGCTCAACGGCGCGAACACCTATGCCGGCGACACGCAGGTCAATGCGGGCGTGTTGAATGTGGCGGGCTCGCTGAGCAGTGCCAACGTCAATGTGAACAGTGGCGGCACCCTGACCGGTACCGGCTCGTTGACGAGCGCAGTGAGCGTGGCCGATGGCGGCCATCTCAGCGGTCGCGCCGGTAGCACGTTGTCCATGGGCTCGCTGGCCATGAGCAACAACGCCAATCTTGATGTCGGCCTCGGCGCGCCAGCGGCTGGCGGCGGCAACCGGCTGTTCTACGTCAATGGCAACCTGACCCTGGACGGCACGCTCAATGTCACCGATCTCGGCGGGTTTGGCGTGGGTGTCTACCGCCTGATCGATTACACCGGCAGCCTTACGAATAACGGGCTCGGCATCGGCGTCATCCCGGTCAGCGTCATGCCGGGCGATCTTTCCGTGCAGACCGCTGCTGCAGGCCAGATCAACCTGGTGGTGTCGGGTTCGTCGAGCAATCTGGGTTTCTGGGATGGCAACCAGACGGTTGCCAACGGGCTGGTGGACGGCGGCACCGGAACGTGGGGGACAGGCACCAACTGGACCTCGGCTGACGGCACGCAGAACCAGACCTGGGGCAATGATTTCGCGGTGTTCCAGGGCACTGCCGGCACGGTCTCGGTGGTCGGCGCGCAGAGCTTCACCGGCCTGCAATTCCTCACCGACAACTATCACCTTATAGCCGGTGCCGGCGGCACGCTCACCGCCGTCAACGGCAGTACCGGTTACACCGCAATGCGGGTCGATCCTAACGTCACCGCTACGCTCGACGTCGCCATCAATGGCAGCGGTACGTTGAACAAACTCGACAGCGGTACGCTGGTGCTCAATGGCGCCAACAGCTACAGCGGCGGCACGCTGCTCAATGGCGGTGCACTGGTGGTCGGCAACGACAGCGCGCTGGGTTCGGGCGCCCTGACAGCCGCCAACGGCACCGTGCTGGACAGCAACAAGGCGGTCACCCTGAACAACGCGGTGGTGCTGGACGGCGCGCTGACCGTGGCGGGCTCCAATACCTTTGCACTGGGCGGCGTGGTCAGTGGCACTGGCGGGTTGATCAAGAGCGGTAACCAGACGCTCTACCTCGACGGCGCCAACACCTATCAGGGCGGCACCACGCTCAATGGCGGCACGCTGGTGGCCGGCAGCAACACGGCACTGGGCAGCGGCGGCCTGAGCGTCGCGGCACCTGCCACGCTGGACAGCGACACCGCAGTAACGCTGGCCAACGGCGTCTCCTTGCTCGGTGATCTGACCATCGGCGGCAGCAACGCTCTGGCGCTGAGCGGCGTCATCAGCGGCGCCGGAAAACTGATCAAGAACGGTGTCGACAACCTCACCCTCAGCGGCACCAACACCTGGACTGGCGGCACCGACCTGAACAGCGGCACCCTGACCCTCGACAATGCCTCGGCACTGGGCACGGGTGTGCTGAACGCCAACGGCACGGCCACACTGGATAACACCAGTGCGACGGCTCTGGGCAACAATGTCAACGTCAATGGCAGCCTGACCGTCGCCGGCAACAACAATCTGGCCCTGTCCGGCGTGCTCGGCGGTGCTGGCAACCTGATCAAGGACGGCCTGGCGGACCTGACGCTGGCTGGCAGCAACACCTTCAACGGTGTGCTGAACATTCTCAACGGCAGTGTCACCACCGTGGGCAACGCGGCGTTGAGCAACGCATCCGGCGCCTCGCTGAATGCCGGCTCCAGTCTGAATCTGGGCGGCAATGCCAGCATCGGCACGCTGAGCGGGCAGGGCAGCGTGGTGGTCGGCAGCGGCAACACGCTGACCCTGGGCGCCGGTAACCTGGACAGCACCTTCGACGGCAGCCTGGACGGCAGCGGTCATCTGGACAAATCCGGCAGCGGCGTCCTCACCCTGACCGGCGTCAACTCGCTGAGCGGCGTGACTCAGGTCGACGCCGGGACCCTCAACGTCACCGGCTCGCTGGCCAGCGCCAGCGTTGGCGTCAACAACGGTGCGACCCTGACCGGCAGCGGTGCGCTGCTTGGTTCGGTCAACATCGGTAACGGCGGCCACCTGCTGGGGAGTTCGGGCAGCACCCTGTCCACCGGTTCGCTGGTGATGAGCAGCGGCGCCAATCTGGATGTCGGCCTGGCCGCGCCGTCCGCCACCCGGCTGATCGACGTCAACGGCAACCTGACCCTCGATGGCAACTTGAACGTGACCGACCTGGGCGGCTTCGGCATCGGTGTCTACCGGCTGATCGATTACACCGGCAGCCTGACTGATCTGGGGCTGGATTTCGGCAGCCTGCCGCCCGGCGTCAGCCTCAGCGATCTGGCAGTCCAGACCGGGGTGAACGGCCAGGTCAACCTGGTGGTGTCCGGCGCGACCAGCAATCTGTTGTTCTGGGACGGCAGCCAGACCACCGCCAACGGCGTGGTCGACGGCGGCAACGGTGTGTGGGGCACAGGCAGCAACTGGACCACCCTCAACGGCGCGACCAACCAGGCGTGGACAGAAGGCTTTGCGGTGTTCCAGGGCGCGGCAGGCACCGTGACCGTGGACGGCAATCAGAGTGTCTCCGGCCTGCAATTCCTCACCGATGGCTATGTTCTGGACCCGGGCACCACCGGCCAGCTGACCGCGGTCAACGGCAGCGGCGGTAACATGGCCGTGCGGGTCAATCCGAACGTGACCGCCACCATCGACACTGACATCGTCGGCACGGCCACGCTGAACAAACTCGACGCCGGTACGCTGGTGCTCAATGGCAACAACACCTACAGCGGCGACACGCTGGTCAACGGCGGCACGCTGAACGTCGGCGGCTCGCTCGCCAGTGCCGACGTCAAGGTGAACAGCGGGGCGACGCTGACCGGTGTCGGTTCGCTGACAGGCACCGTCAACGTGGCCGATGGCGGTCACCTGCGCGGGGCCACCGGCAGCACGCTGTCCATGGGCGGTCTGGTGCTGGGCAGCAATGCCAACCTCGACGTTGCCCTGGGCGCGCCGGTGGCAGGCGGCGGAACCCGGCTGTTCAACGTTGGTGGCGACCTGACCCTCGACGGCAACCTGAACGTGACCGATCTGGGCGGTTTCGGCATCGGCGTGTACCGGCTGATCGATTACACCGGCAGCCTCACCGACCTCGGTCTCGACTTCGGCAGCCTGCCGCCGGGCGTCAATCTGAGCGACCTGCTGGTGCAGACCGGCGTCAACGGCCAGGTCAACCTGGTGGTGTCCGGCGTCAACAACAACCTGCGTTTCTGGGATGGCAGCGAAACCCTCCCCAACGGCAAGGTCGATGGCGGCTCCGGCGTGTGGGGTTCGGACACCAACTGGACCTCGGCCAACGGCACGCTGAACAGCACTTGGGCGGATGATTTCGCTGTATTCCAGGGCACTGCCGGGACCGTGACGGTCGAAGGCAATCAGAACTTCACCGGCCTGCAATTCCTCACCAACGGCTACGTTCTGAATGCCGGCACGAGTGGCCAGTTGACCGCCGTCGATGGCAGCAGCGGTTACACCGCGATCCGGGTCAATCCCAGCGTGACCGCCACGATCAACACCGACATCGGTGGCGCCGCGACCTTGAACAAACTCGACGCCGGTACGCTGGTGCTCAACGGCAACAACACCTATACCGGCGACACGCTGGTCAATGGCGGCACGCTGAACGTCGGCGGCTCGCTGGCGAGCGCCAGCGTCAACGTCAACAGCGGCGCCACGCTGACCGGTAACGGCACGCTCGCCGGCACCGTGACGGTTGCCGATGATGGTCATCTGAGTGGCGCGACCGGCCGTACCTTGACCATGGGCGGTCTGTTACTGAGCAGCAATACCAATCTGGATGTCGCCCTGGGTGCTCCCGTCGTGGGCGGCGGTACGCGGCTGTTCAACATCGGCGGCGACCTGACGCTGGACGGCAAGCTGAACGTGAGCAACCTCGGCGGCTTCGGCGTGGGCGTGTATCGGTTGATCGATTACACCGGCAACCTGAGCGACCTGGGGCTGGATATCGGCAGCCTGCCGGCGGGCGTCAGCCTCAGTGATCTGGTGGTGCAGACCAGCGTGACCGGCCAGGTCAACCTGGTGGTCTCCGGTGCCGCCAGCAATCTGCTGTTCTGGGACGGCAGCCAGACCACCGCCAATGGCACGGTCGATGGCGGTACGGGTACGTGGGGCACGGGCACCAACTGGACCACGGCCAACGGTTCGTCGAACCAGACCTGGTCGGGTGATTTCGCAGTGTTCCAGGGCACTGCCGGTACGGTGACCGTGGCGGGCAACCAGAGCTTCACCGGCCTGCAATTCCTCACCGACGGCTACGTGCTCAACAGCGGTATCGGCGGGCAACTGACAGCGGTCAACGGCACCAGTGGCAACACGGCGGTTCGTGTAGACCCGAACGTGACCGCCACGATCAACGCCAACATCGTCGGCAGCGGCACGCTGAACAAACTCGACAGCGGTACGCTGGTGCTGGGCGGCACCAACACCTACAGCGGCGGCACTCTGCTGGGAGGCGGCACGCTGTCGGTGGGCAACGCCGCGGCGCTCGGCAGCGGCGCCCTGACCGTGAACGGAGCTGGCACGCTGACCAGTGCGGCCGGGTCGGTCGCGCTGGGCAACAACATCACCCTCAACAACGACCTGACGGTCAGCGGCGCCAACGACCTGACTTTGTCGGGGGTGATTTCCGGCCTCGGCGGGCTGATCAAGAACGGTCTCGGCGACCTGACGCTCAGTGGCAACAACACCTTCAGCGGGCTGATCGACATTGTCAGCGGCAGCCTGAGCACCGTGGGTTCCGGCGCGTTGGGTAACAACGCGGGCATCCACCTCGCCAATGGCGCGGCGCTCAACCTGGGCGGCTCCGCCAGCCTCGGCGGCCTCGATGGCAGCGGGCTGGTCACCGTGGACACCGGCAACACGCTCACGGTGGGCGGCAACGATCTGGACAGCACCTACGGCGGCAACCTGAGCGGCAACGGCGCGCTGGTCAAAATCGGCAGAGGCGTGCTGCGCTTCACGGCGCTCAACAGCATCGTCGGCAATACCTCGGTCAATGGCGGCACGCTGGACGTCGACGGCTCGCTCGCCAGTGCGCTGGTCACGGTCAACAATGGCGCCACGCTGACGGGCAGCGGCACGCTGCTCGGTGCGGTGAACATCGCCGACGGCGGTCATCTGGCCGGCAGGACCGGCAGCACCCTGACCACCGGTTCGCTGGTGCTGGCACCCAACGCCAACTTCGATGCCGCACTGGGCGCGCCGGTGGCCGGCGGTGGCAACGCGCTGGTCAGCGTCAACGGCAACCTGACTCTGGACGGCACTCTCAACGTCACCGACATCGGTGGTTTCGGTGCCGGCATCTATCGCCTGATGAACTACACCGGTGGGCTGACCAACAATGGCCTCGCCCTCGGCACACTGCCGGTCGGCGTGACACCGGCCAGCCTGCAGGTGCAGACGGCCGTGGGCAACCAGATCAACCTCGTGGTCACCGCACCGGGCGCGGCCCTGCAATTTTGGGACGGCAGCCAGACCTCGGCCAACGGCGTGATCGATGGCGGCAGCGGCGTGTGGGATGCCGGGTCGACCAACTGGACCTCATCCGACGGCACCGTGAACCAGAACTGGCAGGATGATTTCGCGGTATTCACTGGCGCTGCCGGCACGGTCACCGTCGAAGGCGCTCATGCGTTGACCGGCATGCAGTTCGCCAGCGACGGCTACACCCTGGAGCAAGGCGCAGGTGGTGAGCTGACTGCCGTCAACGGCAGCGGTGGCGCCATGGCGGTGCGGGTCGATCCAAACGTGACGGCGACAATCAACACCGTGATCAACGGCAGCGGCACGCTGAACAAACTCGACAGCGGCACCCTGGTGCTAAACGCTGCCAACGGCTACACCGGCGGCACCACGCTCAACGGCGGCACGCTGGTGGTGGGCAATGACAGCGCGCTGGGCTCGGGCGTTCTGACCGCCGCCAATGGCAGCAAGCTGGCCAACAACAGGTCGACCACCCTGAGCAACAACGTGCTGCTCAACGGCGCGCTGGCGGTCGGCGGCAGCAGCCCGTTCGCATTGGCCGGGGTCATCAGCGGCACCGGCAGCCTGGTCAAGGTCGACGGCAACACCCTGTACCTCAACGGCAGCAACACGTACTCGGGTGGCACCCAGTTGAACGCCGGCACGCTGGTATTGGGCAACGATGGCGCCCTCGGCAGCGGTGCGCTGAGCGTCACCGGCGCCAGCACACTGGACAGCGCCACAGCGCTGCAACTGGCCAATGCCGTCAATCTGGGCAGCCAGCTGACCCTGGCCGGCAACCAGAACACCACGCTCAACGGCGTGATCAGCGGCGCGGGCAGCCTGGTGAAAAACGGCAACGGTTCGCTGCTGCTGAGCGGTGCCAACAGCTACACCGGCGGCACTTTGCTCAACGGCGGCAGCACCACCGGCAACACCAGCAGCCTGCAAGGTTCGATCCTCAACAATGCGGCACTGACCTTCGCCCAGAGTGCCAACGGCACCTATGCCGGCAGCCTCACCGGCAGCGGTTCGCTGATCAAGAGCGGCACAGGTGAATTGCTGCTGACCGGCGCCAACGGCTTTACCGGCAACACCGACGTGCAGGCGGGCAGCCTGCGGGTCAATGGCAGCTTGAACAGTGCCAGCGTCAACGTCGCCAATGGCGCCACACTGGCTGGCAGCGGGCAGATTGCTGGCGCGGTGCAGATTGCTTCCGGCGCCACGCTGGCAGCGGGGGGCGGCGCCACACCGCTGTCAGTCGGTTCGCTGGCACTGGTCTCGGGCAGCAACCTGAACTTCGCCCTCGGCCAGCCCGGCAGCTCCACCACGCTGGTCAACGTCGCCGGCAATCTGGTCCTCGACGGCACCCTCAACCTCAGCGCCGGCAGCCATTTCGGCAAGGGCGTCTACCAACTGTTCCGCTACGGCGGCAGCCTCACCGACAACGGCCTGAATTACGGCACGCTGCCGTCAGGCGTCAGCACCGGCGACCTGACCTTGCAGACCGCCATCGCCAATCAGGTCAACCTGCTGATCCAGGACGAAGACAACGATGTGGTGTTCTGGAACGGTAACCAGAGTGCCGACGGCACCATCAATGGCGGCAGTGGCGTGTGGGGGCCGGACACCATCTGGACCGATTCGACCGGTATGGAAAACCTGCCGACCCGCGCGCACTTCGCGGTGTTCGCTGCGCGTGGTGGTGTGGTGACGGTGTTGGGCAACCAGCGCTTCACCGGCCTGCAGTTCCTCGACAACGGCTACTCGCTGGTGGCCGGCACCAATGGCAGCCTGACGCCGGTCAACAACGCGGACGGCAGCCTGGCACCGGTGCGGGTCAATGCCGATGTGACCACCGAACTGTCGGTGCCACTGGTGGGCGACGGCGGTATCGAAAAATTCGACGCCGGCACGTTGCTGCTGACCGGCGCCAACACCTACAGCGGTGGCACCACGGTCAGCGGCGGTACGCTGGCCGGTAACACCACCAGCCTGCAGGGCCGCATCCTCAACAATGCGCGCATGCTGTTCGCCCAGAACGTCAGTGGCCGTTTCAACGGCACCCTGAGCGGCACCGGCTCGATCATCAAGCAGGGCGCCGGCACCCTGTTGCTGACCGGCAACCAGCCATTCAGCGGCAGCCTGGCGGTGGAAGAGGGCGTGTTGCAGGTGGGTGAAGCAGACAGCCCGGCCACTCTCGCTGCACAGGTCGCCGTGTCCGAGCCTGCGGCAGTGGTCGGTAACGGCAGCATCGCCAGCCTGGACAACACCGGTCTGGTGCAGTCCGGCGGTGACCTGGGCAACCTCAGCGTGGCCGGCAATTTCATCAACGCCTCGACCGGTCGCCTGCGCCTGTTGGTGGCCCAATCGCGCTTCAATGCGCTGGCGATTGCCGGTACCGCCAACCTTGGCGGCACTCTGGAAGTCGTTGCCCTGGAGCCGTTCACCGGCAACAGCCGCTATCGCCTGCTCACGGCAGACGGCGGCATCACCGGCACGTTCAGCACGCTTGATCTGCCGGACTATGCCTTCCTCGACAGCGCGCTGAGCTACAGCACCAACGCCGTGGACCTGAGCGTCACGCGCAATGACGCTGCGTTCGTGGACGTGGCGGCCACCCGTAACCAGCAAGGTGTCGCGGCGGCGCTGGACCGCAATCTGGGCAGCGGTGTACTGCAGAACCAGATCCTCAACCTGACCCGTGGCGAGGCGCAGGCCGCGTACGACAGCCTGTCTGGAGAAATCTTCGCCAGCACCACCAGCGCCATGCTCGAAGACTCGCATTACGTGCGCGATGCCGTGACCGAACGGATGCGTCAGCCGGGCTGCTACCGCGAAGACGATCCGGCCAATGCACTGGTCTCCAGCGAAAACCGCCTGAGCAGCGCGGGCTGCAACGGCGAAATGGTCGGCTGGATGCGGGTGCTGGGTTCGTGGGGCGAAGCCAAGGGCGACAACAACACCGCGAAGCTTGACCACAACGTTTCCGGTTTCATGCTCGGCACCGACAAGCAGGTCGACGACCAGCTGCGTGTCGGCGGTGCCGCCGGGTACACCCGCAGCGATCTCGATGCCCACGACCGCCGCTCCAGCGCCACGGTCGAGAGCTATCACCTGGCGGCGTACATGAACTACCAGTTCACCGACGCGCTGGCGGCGCGCATGGGTGCGGCGTACAGCTGGCACGACATCGAAAGCAAACGTGACGTCAGCGTCGGCAGCTACAACGAACGCATGAAGGCCAACTACAACGCGCGCACCGCTCAGGTGTTTGGCGAAGTCGGTTACACCTTCGACGTCGGCGGCGTGTCGCTGGAGCCATTCGCGGGGCTGGCCTACGTCAACTACGACAGCGATCAGGCCAAGGAAAAGGGCAAGGGGGCAACCGCCGATTCGGGCGCCGCGCGGCTGAAGGCCGACTCCGATCAGGACATCACCTTCTCCACCGTGGGCGTGCGCGCCGGTAAGCGCATCACCTTGAACAACGGCTCGGAAATCACCCCTCGGGGCAGTATCGGCTGGCGTCATGCCTTCGGTGAAACCAAGCCGGATGCCGACCTGACCTTCGTCGACGGCGGCGCCTCGTTCAGCACCCAGGGCGTACCGATCGCCCGCGATGCGGCGGTGGTGGAAGCAGGGCTGGACTTCAAGATCAGCGAAAACAGCAAACTGGGTATCGGCTATTCAGGCCAGCTGTCCAGCGAGAACAAGGACCATGCGATGACCATCAACTTCAGCATGGGATTCTGAGGAGGGCATGCACGGATTTTCCATGCATGCCCCTGTGGGAGGGATCCGAGTTTACGAGGGTCGCGAAAGCGGTTTTCCTGACACTCCGCCTTCGCGACCGTCCTGACGTCCGATCCCTCCCACAGGATCGCCCGCCATTTATGACAAAGGTGTCCTGATCCGCGTGGGTGATTACTGCCCCCAACTCGCCTCGATCTGGCCCTTCAAATCCCCCGGAATCGGCGCGAAGTCCAGCGTGCGGGCGTGCTCCTGGCCGCTCTCCAGCGTCCAGCGGAAGAAGTCCTGCACGGTCTTCTGGCGGTCGGCATCCTTGGGTTGCTTGTACATCAGGATGAAGGTCGCGGCGGTGATCGGGTAGGCGTTCTGGCCCGGCGCGTCGAGCATCGACAGGTCGAAGTCCTTGGCGTTTTTCCAGTCGGCGGTGTCAGCGGCGGCCTGGAAGCTTTCGGTGCTTGGCGCAACGAAAGTGCCAGCGGCGTTTTTCAGCAGGCCGAACGTCAGCTTCTGCTGTTTGACGTAGGCGTATTCGACATAACCGATGGCGCCGGCCATCTGCTTCACGTACGAGGCCACGCCTTCGCTGCCCTTGCTGCCGATGCCCACCGGCCATTTCACCGACGTACCCGCACCGATCTTGCCGTTCCACTCCGGGCTGACCCGCGACAGGTAGCTGGCCCAGTTGAAGGTACTGCCCGAATCATCCGAGCGGTACACCACGATGATCTTGGCATCGGGCAGTTTCAGATCCGGGTTCAGCGCGACCAGCGCCGGGTCGTTCCACTTGTTGATCTTGCCCATGTAGATATCGGCCAGCACGGGGCCGGTGAACTTCATGCTGCCTGACTTGATCGAGGCGATGTTGATCACCGGCACCACGCCGCCGATCACCGAAGGAAATTGCTGCAGACCGAATTTCTGCAGATCGGCCGAACTCATCGGCATGTCGCTGGCACCGAAATCCACCGCGCCTTCCTTGATCTGCGCGATGCCGGCGCCGGAGCCGACGGACTGGTAATTGACCTTGATACCGTGCTTCTGGTTGTAGTCGGTGGCCCACTTGTACAGCACCGGATAGATGAAGGTGGACCCGGCGCCGGTCACCTCCTGCGCCGCAGCGGCGCTGCCAGCCAGCGACAGATTGAGAGCCAGGCCTAAGCCTGCGGCCAGTACCATTCGGGAGAGCTGCAACATGGACGACTTCCTGTAATCGAGCGACATCGGGGTGTGATGTCTTTATGGGATCACAGTAATCAGCATGTTTTTATGACAGAACGTAACCGGGCAACGAATCTCATCCATGACGGATTGGTTGCTGGATACACAGGTATCTGAACACTGCATTCCCTGTGGGAGGGATCCGAGGTTACGAGGGTCGCGAATGCATTTTGTCTGACACACCGCCTTCGCGACCCTCGTGACCTCGGATCCCTCCCACGGCCTTCGGCCAGAATCAGAGGGGCTGGCAGGCCTCAATACGTCCGCGACACCGCCGCCGCTTCACTCGGCTCGCGATACCGCGCCAGATTCGCCTGGGCCGCCTGGCGCAGCAGCAGAATGTCGATCCCCACCGCCACGAACTGGCAACCCCAGCTCATGTAACGCCGTGCATCCTCTTCGGCCGGGGCGAGGATGCCGCAGACCTTGCCGGCGGCCAGGGTCGCATCCACTGCGTGGCGAATGCTCGCCTGCACTTCCGGGTGCGACGGATTACCGATGTGGCCCATGCCGGTGGACAAGTCCGCCGGGCCGATGAACACCGCGTCGACACCCTCCACCGCGGCAATCGCCTCGACGTTCTCCACACCCGCGCGCGACTCCACCTGCACGATCAGGCACAGCTCCTCATGGGCGGTATTCAAGTAATCCGGCACCGCGTCCCAACGAGTCGCGCGGGTCAGGCCGCCGCCGACACCGCGCACGCCATACGGTGGATAACGCATGGCGCGTACCAGTTCGCGGGCCTGCTCGGCGGACTCCACCATCGGCACCATCAGCGTCTGCACACCGATGTCCAGCAACTGCTTGATCAGCACCGTGTCGCCGGTTACGCAGCGCACCACCGGCGCGGTCGGGTAGGGCATCACCGCCTGCAACTGGGCGAGGATGCTCGGCACCGTGTTGGGCGCGTGCTCGCCGTCGATGAGCATCCAGTCGTAACCCAGGCCGGCGACGATCTCCGAGGCGTAACTGGTGGCGAAACCGGCCCAGATGCCGTACTGCGGCTCGCGTTTCGCCAGGGCGGCCTTGAAGGCATTGCGGGGCATTTTCATGTAGGACTCCTGTCAGTGGCTGTAGGGACGGTGCAGTTGGCACTCAGGGTTGAGCGTCACCCCGAAACCCGGTTGATCGAGCCTGGACAGGCGCATGCGGCCATTCTCCGGCACCGGTTCGCCCAGCAGTTGCGGGTGGAACATCGGCACCACTTCATCGGCCTTCGGCGCCATCATCAGGAACTCGGCGAACGGGCTGTTGGTGCGCGTGGCGACGAAATGATAGCTGTACACCGACGAGCCGTGGGGCACCACCAGCGCGTTGTGGGCGTCGGCCAGTGCGGAAATCTTGATCAGCTCAGTCAGGCCGCCGCACCAGCCGACGTCCGGCTGGATGATGTCGCAGCAGCCCATTTCCAGCAGCATGCGGAAGCCCCAGCGGGTGGCTTCGTGCTCGCCGGTGGTGACCAGCATGCCCTTGGGCACGTTCTGGCGCAGGGCGGCGTAGCCCCAGTAATCGTCCGGCGACAGCGCTTCTTCGATCCACTTCAGGCCGAATTCATGGGCGCCTTGGGCCAGCCGCGTTGCGTAGTTCAGGTCCAGGCTCATCCAGCAATCGAGCATCAGCCAGAAATCCTTGCCGACCCGCTCGCGCATCACCGCCAGCTCTTCGAGGTTCTTGCGCAGGCCTTCTTCGCCCTCCGCCGGGCCGTGGTGCAACGGCAGCTTGCCGCCGATGAAACCCATCTTCTGCGCCAGATCCGGCCGTGCGCCGGTGGCGTAGAACTGCAGCTCATCGCGTACCGCGCCGCCGAGCAACTGATGCACCGGCTCCTGACGCACCTTGCCGAGCAGATCCCACAGCGCCAGATCGATGCCGGAAATGGTGTTGATCACCAGCCCCTTGCGTCCGTAGTACTGCGACGACAGGTACATCTGGTCCCAGATTTTCTCGATGTCGGTGACCTTGGCACCTTCAAGGAAACGCGCCAGATGCTTCTCGACGATGTACGCCGCCGGCTCGCCGCCGGTGGTCACGGCGAAGCCGACGTTGCCCGCCGAATCCTCGATTTCCACCACCAGCGTGCCCAGCACGTTGATGCCGAAACTGCGGCGGCTCTGGCGGTATTCCGGGTATTTGCTCATGGGCGTGGCGATGTGGTCGTCGATCCAGTGGCCGTCGCCCTGATCGTGATAATCGGCGCCGCCGCCACGCAGAACGAAAGCGCGGACGTGCTTGATGGTGGGCGTGCTCATGGAGGACTCCTGTGATTCCAGTGAATGACGATCAGTGTTGAAAGGTCGGTAATGTGTGCGCGGTGCCGGCCTTGGGCGGGCGGATGCCCATCACCAGCGCGGCGGCGATCAGGGTGGTCAGCGACAGCAGATAAAGCCCTGCGCTGGGCGTCTGAAACGCGCCTTCGGCCCAGTTCTTCAAAATCGGTGCGATAAAGCCGCCCAGCGCGCCGAACGAGTTGATCAGGGCGATAGCGCCTGCCGCCGCGCTGCCGGCCAGGAAGCTGCCGGGAAAGGTCCAGAACACTGGCTGCACGGCGATGAAGCCGGAGGCGGCACAGCACAGCGCCAGAATCGCCAGCAGCGGGTTGGCAAAAGTCACCGACGCGGCGATGCCCAGCCCCGACACCACCAGTGTCAGCGCGGCGACGCTGCGCCGTTGGCCGCTGCGGTCGGCAATCGCCGGCACTTTCCAGGCGGCGAATAGGGCGCAGAGCCACGGAATGGCACTGACCAGTCCGACCATGAAGCCGACCTTGCTGCCCATCAGCCCGGCGACCTGGCTCGGCAGGTAGAACACCACGCCGTACACGCTGGCCTGGATCAGCAGATAGATCGCGCAGAGGTACAGCACCGCTGGCTGGCACATGGCTTTGAGCACGCTGCCGTGACCCTGCTTGTGGCTGTCTTCGGCGTCCAGCACCGCCTGCAGTTGCTGGCGCTCATTGGCACTCAGCCACTTGGCGTCAGCCGGGCGGTTGTTCAGATAGAAATACGCCCACACGCCGACTGCCGAGGCGAGCAAGCCTTCCACGGCGAACAGCCACTGCCAGCCGTGGCTGCCGAACACGCCGTCCAGCTCCAGCAGCAACCCGGACAACGGGCTGCCGAAGATGAACGCCAGCGGCGCGCCGAAGTAGAAAAAGCCCATGGCCTTGCCGCGTGAGGCCTGCGGAAACCAGTAGGTGAGGTAGAGGATTACGCCGGGGAAGAAACCGGCTTCGGCGACACCCAGCAAGAAGCGCAGCACGTAGAACGTGGTTTCGTTGTGGGCGAAAACCATGGCCGCCGACACCAGGCCCCAGGTCACCATGATCCGGCACATCCACAGCTTGGCGCCGACCTTGTGCAGGATCAGATTGCTCGGCACTTCCAGCAGCGCATAACCGGCGAAGAACACCCCGGCACCGAAGGCGAAGGCCGTGTCGCCGATCCCGGTGTCGGCCTGGAACGCCTGTTTGGCAAAGCCGACGTTGGCACGGTCGAGGAAGGCCATGATGTACATCAACAGCAGGAAGGGCAGCAGACGCCATGACACCTTGGCGAGCAAGGACGCGGGGAGTGTGTTCACGACAGTTTCCTTTTTGGAATTATTCGACTGCGTACGGCAGCGACTCTACTGCCGTAAAACGATGCGTGACCAATCGTTTTTAGCTTAGGATCGATACCCTCACGGTATCGATACCAGGTTGCCCGCCATGCCCGATCACAGCTCGCCGCATCACCTGTTCAGCCGCCTGCGTTACAAGCATCTGCAAATGCTGGTGGTGCTCGGCTCCAGCCTCAACCTGCACCGCGCTTCGCTGAACATGCACATGTCGCAGCCGGCGGCGACGCGCATGCTGCACGAGATCGAAGACATGTTCGGCTGCGAACTGTTCGAGCGTTTGCCGCGCGGCATGCGCCCGACGGCGCTGGGCAAGGAGCTGTTGCGCTTTGCCGAATCGGCTCTGAGCGGGCTGGACCGCTGCGCCGCCGACATGCAGGCGCGTTTGCAGGGCGGCTACGGTTATCTGGCCATCGGCACCATCATGGGCGCCGCGCCGGATCTGGTGATCAACGCCGTGGCGGAGATCAAAAGCCTCAACCCGCAACTGCGCATCCGCATCATGGGCGACACCAGCGATCAGGTGATTCAGTTGCTGGAGCAGGGCCGCATCGACCTGGCCATCGCCCGCCGCAACGCCGCCACCGACCGCGAGCATTATGCTTTCGAGCCCTTGGGCAACGAGCGCTTGATGGTGGTGGTGCATCAGGGCCACCCGCTGGCGAAGCGGCGCAAACTGGACTGGGCCGAGCTGGTCAGCGACTGGCCGTGGATCCTGCAACCGGACAGCAGCCCGGCGCGCATCGCTTTCGATCAGGCGTTGGAACGCCTGGCCCTGCCGGTGCCCGCCGACATCATCGAGTGCAGTTCGGTGTACTCCATGCAGCAACTGGTGCAGCTCACCGACGCCATCATGGTGCTGTCCGAGTCAGCCCTGCGCGACTACCTGAAAATGGGCCTGGTCAAGGCGCTGCCGGTGCAGATCGAAGAACGCATGGCGCCCTTCGGCCTGCTGACCCGCAAGGGCGAAGCGGCGAGCCGGGAATTGCAGCAATTTATCGAATTGTTGCGACGCAGAGCGGCTGAGCAGGCGTCGCCATCCGTTTGAAGTGGGCAAACGTGCGAATCCCCAGGACCGGGTATAGACTCAGACGGTCTTTTCAGGACCGGACGACCCATGGAAGCGCCCATTCCTCCATACGAAAAAGAACGTCTCGAAGCGTTGCATTTCCTCGAGATTCTCGACACGCCGGCTGAGGCCTCGCTCGACCGCATCACCCGGCTGGTGGCGCGGGTGCTGAATGTGCCGATCGCGCTGGTGTCGTTGGTCGACGAGGACCGTCAGTGGTTCAAGTCGCGGGCCGGCCTGGAGGCTTCGGAGACGCCGAGAGAAATGGCGTTCTGTGCTCACGCCATTCTGCAGACCTCGCCGCTGGTGGTGCCGGACGCTCAGGAAGACGAGCGCTTCCGCGACAACCAGTTGGTCACCGGGGCACCGAACATCCGCTTCTATGCCGGGGTGCCGATCCGCACCAGCCAAGGGTTTGCCGTCGGTACTCTATGCGCTATCGACGAGCGGCCACGGCAGTTGAGCCAGGAAGACATCGACACCCTGCGCGACCTGGCCGATATCGTCAGCCGCGAAGTGCAATTGCGCGAAAACCTGATGTTGGCACGCCAGCAGCGCGCCCGCTCCGATGCCTTGTTCAAGGCCAGCGAAGCCGGTTATCGCTCGATGTTCGAACTGGCCTCGGTGGGCATTGCGCTGGTGGCGCCGGATGGCGGCTGGATCAGCGTCAACACCGCGCTGTGCGACATCCTCGGCTACACGGCTGACGAGCTGAAATACCTGACCTTCCAGGACATCACCCACCCCGACGACCTGAACAGCGATCTGGAGCTGCTGAACCAGTTGATCGATAACGAGATCGACCGTTATCAACTGGAAAAGCGCTACGTGCGCAAGGACGGCCGGGCGGTGTGGGCCAGCCTGGGGGTGACCAAGAAGCTCTCCGAAGAAGGCCATCTGGAGTACTTCATCGCCATCATTCAGGACATTCAGGCGCGCAAGGAATTCGAGCAGGAGGCGCGGCATGATGCGCTCACCGGCCTGTACAACCGCCGCGCGCTAGACGTGATCCTGCCCACCGCGCAGGCACGGGCGGACCGCTCGAAACTGCAAATGGCGCTGATGTTCATCGATCTGGATGGCTTCAAGGGCATCAACGACACCTACGGCCACGATGCCGGTGACGACCTGCTCAAGACCATTTCCTCACGCCTGCAAAGCTGCGTGCGCCGCACCGACAGCCTGGTGCGCCTGGCGGGTGACGAGTTCATCGTGATTCTGGAAGGCATCGTCCCCGGCGCCGACGAAGCGCGTGTGGTGGCGCAGAAACTGCTGGCGGCGATCGCCGAGCCGATCATCCTCAAAGGCAACGTGGTGCGCAGCAATGCCAGCGTGGGCTTTGCCATGTACGAACCCGGTTCCGGGAAGCAGCAGGATGAGTTGATGCGCGAGGCCGATCGCTGGATGTACAAGGCCAAACATCTGGGCAAAGGGCGGGTGATGCCGTAGGCGCGCGAGTGCGGTGTGTCAGCCAATGCCGTGGTGCCTGAGCTGACGCTTTCGCGAGCAGGGCTCCCTCCCACGGATTGCGTTGATGCCCATCTCCTGCGGCTGACAATGATCCTGTAGGAGCCGGCTTGCTGGCGAACCGGGGTGTCAGT
>NZ_JBIVCU010000013.1:0-103380 GCF_044746785.1 Pseudomonas sp. NPDC090208 | reverse complement strand
GTCGCCATCGTTGTTACAGGTCTGCCGCATTCGCCAGCAAGCCGGCTCCCACGGCCTTCGGCCAGAATCAGAAGCGCCGGCGCACCACCCAACCTGTAGGAGCGCGCTTGCTCTGGGCGGCATTCCGACGAATGCGGTGTGTCAGTCGATGCTGGGGTGTCTGAACTGACGCTTTCGCGAGCAGGGCTCCCTCCCACGGATCGCGTTGATGCCCATCTCCTGCGGCTGACAATGATCCTGTAGGAGCCGGCTTGCTGGCGAACCGGGGTGTCAGTCGCCATCGTTGTTACAGGTCTGCCGCATTCGCCAGCAAGCCGGCTCCCACGGCCTTCGGCCAGAATCAGAAGCGCCGGCGCACCACCCAACCTGCAGGAGCGCGCTTGCCCGCGATGGGCGCCGACGCCGGCAAGCCGGACTGCTACGGGGAAAGCGCCCGCCGCATGACAGGCGACGGGCAATCGACCACAGACCTCAGTGCAACTTCATCCGTGGCTCGGTTCCACGACCGATACGGCTGCCGAGCATCAGCATCAGGGTGCGGAAGGTGCCGTACAGCGCCATCTGGTGCATGCGGTACAGCGACACGTAGAACATCCGCGCCAGCCAGCCTTCCAGCATCACGCTGCCGGTCAGGTTGCCCATCAGGTTGCCCACCGCCGAGAACTTCGACAGCGAGATCAGCGAGCCGTAATCCTGATAGCTGTATTCCGGCAGGGCGTTGTTGCCTTCGATCCGCAGCTTCAGCGACTTCACCAGCAACGATGCCTGTTGGTGCGCGGCCTGGGCCCGTGGCGGCACATTGCGGTCGGTGCCTTTCTGCGGGCAAGCCGCGCAATCGCCGAACGCAAAGATGTTGTCGTCGCGGGTGGTCTGCAGCGTCGGTTTGACCTGCAACTGGTTGATGCGGTTGGTTTCCAGATCGGCGATGTCCTTAAGGAACGCCGGCGCACGAATGCCCGCCGCCCAGACTTTCAGCGTCGCCGGAATCACCTGGCCGGTGCTGGTCACCAGACCTTCCGCCGTGACTTCGCTCACCGCCGAGTTGGTCAGCACGGTGACGCCCAGCTTCTCCAGGGTTTTATGCACCGGGCCGCCGATGCGTTCCGGCAGCGCAGGCAGCACCCGTGGACCGGCTTCGATCACGGTGATGCGCAGGTTTTCCGGCTTGATCCGGCCCAGGCCATAGGACGCCAGTTCGTGGGCGGCGTTGTGCAGTTCAGCGGCCAGCTCGACCCCGGTGGCACCGGCGCCGACGATGGCGACGTTGATCTCTTCGCTGGCGTCGATTTCGCTGGCGTGGGCACGCAGATAGCGATTGAGCAATTGCTGGTGGAAGCGCTCGGCCTGCTTGCGCGTGTCGAGGAACAGGCAATGCTCGGCCGCACCCTTGGTGCCGAAATCGTTGGTGGTGCTGCCGACGGAAATCACCAGCGTGTCGTAGTCCAGCGTGCGCGCCGGAACCAGCTCGGTGCCTTGCTCGTCGTAGGTCGCCGCCAGTTGGATGCGCTTGGTCTCACGGTCCAGCCCGGTCATGCGCCCGAGCTGAAACTGAAAGTGATTCCACTTGGCCTGCGCCACGTAGTTCAGCTCGTCCTCGTAGGAGTTGAGCGAACCGGCGGCCACTTCGTGCAGCAGCGGTTTCCAGATGTGGGTCAGATTGGCGTCCACCAGCGTGACGCTGGCCGTGCCTTTCTTGCCCAGGGTTTTACCCAGGCGGGTCGCCAGTTCCAGACCGCCGGCGCCTCCGCCGACGATCACGATACGATGAGTCATGGGGATATCTCATAAGGCTAGGGAATTCTCATCAGTGCCATCCGGGCGAGCGCAAGGCAGCTCATAGCGCCAGATAACTCAATAAACGGCTCAACAGACCGAGTCCGATCACCA
The DNA here is from genome assembly GCF_044746785.1 of Pseudomonas sp. NPDC090208. NCBI lineage: Bacteria > Pseudomonadati > Pseudomonadota > Gammaproteobacteria > Pseudomonadales > Pseudomonadaceae > Pseudomonas > Pseudomonas sp. NPDC090208. Next base: position 101,493 of record NZ_JBIVCU010000013.1, on the reverse strand, counting down.
CTGCCAGCACGATCACAAGGAGCAGCCAGGGCCGGAAGGGCCGGCGCTCGACTTGGTGCTGGGGGGCGCGAAGGTACTCTTCGACACGCTTTTGGTCGTCAGGGTTCAGGCGACTGGTCATTCGAGCCTCGTCTTGAACATTGATCGGTGTCAGTAAACGACAGGGTCTGTTGCTTTAAGGTCGTAGACGGTCGACGGCGAAGATTCGTTACACCGCATGTCGACCGCGATAAGGCGCTTTGTAACATTCGCCGGGGAAATCCGCCATCACAGGCTGATGCCGACGTCGAACACCACGCTGCGGCCGAGGTTGGTGCGCAGAAAATCCGGCGCGTCCGGGTGGGCAAACAGCACCCGGGCAAAGGTCGGGCCGACCAGCGACAGTGAACGCCAGCCTTGGCGCAGATATTCGGTTGGCGGCGGGAAATGGCTGTTCAGGTCCAGCACTTCGCGCTTGAGACTGGCAAAGGCGATGATGTCCAGCTCGCCCAGGTCCAGCCCGCGTTCCTTGTAGTTGTGCGCCTTCTTGCGCAGGGTCGGCGCCAGCCGACGCAACAGTTCGGCCGCCGGAATTCGCCGTGGCCGGGCTTCGCGGCGCACCAATTGGCTCAAGGAAAACGCGCTGCGCCGACGCTGCAATTCCTCGCGCCATTCGTCGTTGAGACGGCGACCTTCGTCGAGCACGAAAAACACTTCAAAACAGGCATCGCGAAACAGTACGTCCGGCGGCTCCTGCCCGGCGGGCAGGAAATCGTCGGCGCGGTGAGCAATGTTCAGGCCCTGCAGCAAGCGCTGGCATACCCAGCGTTCACGTTCCCATTTACGTGCATTGGACAGAAACGTATTGGCTTGCTCGGCCTGGATCGTCAGTAGACGCAGATAGTCGGAGTCATCCATGGGGGAGAGCTTAGCTGTCGCAGGGAGAAAGAAAACCCGGATTCTCGTGATACCCCTGTGGGAGCGGGCTTGCCCGCGAAGGGGCGGCGCTGTCCACACATCTTTGGCGGATGAGCTTCCTCTTCGCGGGCAAGCCCGCTCCCACAGATTCAACGCAGCAGCCTGGCTTGCCAGCGGTGGCGCTCGTGAGGTGTAGGAGCTGGCTTGTCCTGCGACCGGCTACGTAGCAGTCGTAAAATCGGTAAACGCGGTGTTTCAGGCAAACCGCGTTTGCCGGGTTTGCTGCCGCTCCGCGCCAGGTCGCGGGACAAGCCAGCTCCTACAGGTAGCGCGGCGAACTCATAAATCCCGCTGCTTCCTGAACTGCCCCGGCGGCATGCCGTGGGCGTGGCGGAAGCGTCGGGAGAAATACGCCTCGTCGGCAAATCCACAGAGCCGCGCCACTTCGCCCACCGGTTTGCTGCCATTGAGCAGCAGCGTGCGCGCCAGGTGCATGCGCCGTTCCAGCACCAGCTCGCTGAAGGTCTTGCCGACTTCCTTGCGCAGCCAGTGGGTCAGGTAGTTGGGCGACAGAAACGCCGCCGACGCGGCCTTCTTCAGGCTCAGGTCCGGGTCGCTCAAATGCTTGCGCACGTATTCCGACATCCGCGCCAAAGCATCGCGACGACTGCGTTCGGCGGCGTTGTCGTCGGCCAGCAATTTGATCGGTTCGGCATACAACTGGCAGACCATGCCGATCAGCTGCAACAGACAGCCCTTGAGAATCTCGCGGGTGCCGAACTGGCGGTTGCGGTCCAGCTCGCGCATGCGGTCGAGCAACTGCTGCACTTCGGCAAAGTCGTCGGCACTCAAGGTGAAATCCAGGTGCTCCTGAAAACGGAACGGCGACAGCTCCGGAGCCAGGGCGATGGCGACGTCTTCCAGGTCCAGCGGGTCGCACTGCAACTGCGGCAGCAGAAAGGTCTGGGCGAAGTTGATCAGCAGGAAATTGCCTTCTGGCGGATGCGGGATCAGGTGCAGTTTGTGCGGCAGGATGAACGCCAGGGTGTTGCGCGGAAAGGGCCGCACCACGCCGCCGATGTGCTGCACGGTGTCGCCGCCGAGGTTGATCTGGATCTGGAAATACTCATGACGATGGGGCGCCGTCTCGCCTTTGCCCTCGGTCTTGTCGCGGATGTAGAAGTCCGGTCGTTCGCTGCGTTGCTGCATGCCGTAGGTGGGGATGCGGTGGGCAGAATCCATCATGCGGTCCTCGTTTCTTGTTCCTTATTGTCGGTTGTCGTATGACTGTATTCAAAACCTTTCTGCAGGTGAGCGCCAGTTTTCATGTCCAAAAAAGCGCGGCGCCTCTCCATAAAGTTGCAGTGCTCTAGAACGGCATTTACAGAAAGAAAATCCGGCAGATTGAGGCGCTTTGGCGCTGCCGGATTTCTTGGACAAATACTGACGCCGCAGGCCTGAAATTTAAAAACGTTCTAAGCAGCGGCTTGTTTAAAACCGGTCGTACGATAACTTAAAGGTGCGCTTCATCACTCGATTCCAATAAAAACAACGAGGAATTCTCATGTCGAGCAACCCTGACATTCAGGCGATCGATGCGGTCGTGGCCGCACCTGTTGCCGCCGCTCCGGCTCGCCCCACCTCTCACCGTCGCTGGTTCATGCTCTCGCTGTTGTTGATCGCGACGATCATCAACTACGTCGACCGCGTTAACATCTCCATCGCTGCACCGTTCATGGCCAAGGACCTGGGCCTGGACAAAGTCCAGATGGGCCTGATTTTCTCCGCATTCGCCTGGACTTACGCCTTCGCTCTGGTGCCGGCCGGTTTCATCGCCGACCGTTTCGGCTCGCGCCTGACCTACGGCGCTTCGCTGATTTCCTGGTCCGCCGTCACCGTCTGCCAAGGGCTGGCCGGCGGTTTCGCTTCGCTGTTCGGTTTGCGTCTGGCCATCGGCGCCATGGAAGCGCCGGCGTTTCCGGCCAATAGCCGCGCGGTGACCGTGTGGTTCCCGGCCCGTGAACGCGGCATGGCCAGCAGTATCTACGTCTGCGGTCAGTACCTGGGCACCGCGCTGTTCACCGGCCTGCTGCTGTGGCTGGCGACCACCTACGACTGGCGCCACGTGTTCTACAGCACCGGCATCGTCGGCATCCTGTTCGGCATCGCCTGGCTGTACCTGTACCGCGATCCGCTGAACTGCAAGAAAGTCAGCAAGGAAGAACTGGCCTACATCGAAGACGGCGGCGGTCTGGTCAAAAGCAGCCAGGAAAAGAACAAATTCAAGTGGGCGCAGATTGCCGAGTTGATGAAGTACCGGCAGGTCTGGGCGATCTGCCTGGGCAAGTTCGCCAGCACCTCGGCGCTGTATTTCTTCCTGACCTGGTTCCCGACCTACCTGATCGAAGAGCGTCACCTGACCATGGTCAAGGTCGGCATCTTCGCCGTGCTGCCGTTCATTGGCGCCACCGTCGGCGTGCTGCTGGCCGGAGTCATCGCCGACATGATGATCCGTCGCGGCTACTCGCTGTCGTTCTCGCGCAAACTGCCGCTGGTGGTGGGTTCGGCGCTGGGCATGTCGATCATGCTGGTCAACTTCACCGACTCCAATGAACTGTGCATCGCGCTGCTGACCATCGCCTTCTTCGCCCAGGGCATCGCTTCGTCGTCGTGGGCCGCGGTATCGGAAATCGCACCGAAAGAACTGATCGGCCTGACCGGCGGCATCACCAGCCTGGCAGCCAACATCGGCGGCATCGTCACCCCGATCGTCATCGGCCAGATCCTCCACGTCACCGGCAACTTCGCCTGGGCGTTCTGGTTTATTGGCGGTGTGGCGTTGATCGGAACCCTGTCTTATTCGCTGTTGCTCGGCAAGATTTACCGGATCGAATTGAAAGCGAAATAAACAGCCTCGAAAAGTCGGCGAGCGAAAGCCATGCAAGGCAAAAAGAGGCGAGGAACGGCCGGGGTCGCGTTCGACTTTAGGTACCTAAATGAGCATTCCGAGCCTGTTTTTAACGCAGCATGGGTGCGTTACGCCGAAGGCGTCCAGCCCGCAGCCACTTTTCAAAAGATGTGTGTGTGAACTTGAGCCAACTTAGGCAGGGCGTATGCAAATACGCCTTTTTTGTGGGCGAAAGATTGAGTGCTTTAGTCCAGCGTGAACACGGTTTTGTCCAACTTTGGCGAAGTTCGATCCCGTAGTCTCTGGATGAAACGGCCCTCTTTTTTGTAGGCCTTCGCTTGCTCGCGATCGCGGTCTTTCTGCGACGAACACACCTGATGACACACCGCTATCGCGAGCAAGCTCGCTCCTACAGGAGTCTGCGCAAGCCGTGAGACATGCATCACGCCTCACCGAACTGAAGGACATTACATGAGCAACTTTGTATTCGAACCCGCGCAAATCCCCAGCCTGCCGGTCAGTGGCAGCGATGCGCGCTTCCCCGTTTCCCGGGTGTTCTGTCTGGGCCGTAACTACCACTGGGGCGACTCGGCGAATGCAACCCGCGAAGTTCCGGCGTTTTTCATGAAGCCGGCGACCTCGGTGATCGATGCCACGGGCGAGCTGGACTTTCCGCCGCAGACCGAACAGTTCTGCCATGAAATCGAACTGGTCGTCGCCATCGGCAAGGACGGTTTCCAGATCGATGAAGACGACGCGCTGGCGCACGTCTGGGGCTATGCCGCCGGGCTTGATCTGACCCGCCGTGACCTGCAGATGGCAGCCAAGGCCGTCGGCAATCCGTGGGAGCCGGCCAAGGCGTTCGACGGTTCGGCCCCGATCACCGCCATCCAGCCGGCCAGCCGCGACGGTCATCCGCAGCAGGGCGCGATCTGGCTCGCGGTCAACGGTGTGGAGCGCCAGCGTTCCGACCTGGACAGCCAGATCTGGTCGGTCAGTGAAGTCATCAGCCAGCTGTCGCGTTCGGTCAGCCTGCGTGCTGGCGACCTGATCATGACCGGCACACCGCCGGGCGTTGCCGCGCTTGAAGCGGGCGACGTGATCAACGGCGGCATCAGCGGTATCGGCGAATTCGAAGTGCGCATCGGCCGCCGTCGCGCCGACTGACTTATCCACAAGCACAGCATTCAGACCCGCTACAGGAGAACAACAATGACAACTCAAGCCCTTTCGAAAATTGCCCTGGTCACCGGCGCCGGTAGCGGTATCGGTCGTGCCGTCGCCCTGACCCTGCTGGCCGACGGTTACAAGGTGGTGGTGACTGGCCGCCGTATCGAGCCGCTGGAAGAACTGGTGACGCTGGCCCGCGAGCAGGGCGGTGAAGCACTGGCGGTGTCCACTGACGTGCGTGACCCGGCCAGCGTCGATCAACTGTTCGCCACCATCGAAGAGGTCTACGGCCGTCTCGACGTGGTGTTCAACAACGCCGGCGTGAACGCCCCGGCGGTGCCGATGGACGAACTGCCCATCGAGAAATGGCTGAGCGTGATCGAGACCAATGTCACCGGCGTTTTCCTGTGCAGCCGAGGCGCCTTCGGCCTGATGCGCAAACAGTCGCCGCAGGGTGGCCGGATCATCAACAACGGTTCGATTTCGGCCCACGTGCCGCGCCCGTTCACCGCGCCGTACACCGCCAGCAAACACGCGGTGCTGGGCCTGACCAAGAGCCTGGCGCTGGACGGCCGCGAGTTCAACATCGCCTGCAGCCAGATTGACATCGGCAACGCCCTGACCGAGCTGTCGGTGCGGATGACCAAGGGCGTACGTCAGGCCAACGGCTCGATTGCCGTGGAACCGATGATCGACGTGCAGCACATCGCCGATGCCGTGCGCTACATCGCCGCGCTGCCGCTGTCGGCCAACGTCCTGAACATGACCGTGATGGCGACCAACATGCCTTTCGTGGGCCGTGGTTGAACGTCTTCCGAATCTGCCAAGAGTGATACCCAATGAAACCTGAAATCCTGCAGCTGAGCCCGATCCTGATCCCGGCAATCAACGCCCGTCTCAACGAGCTGTACACCGTGCGCCCGTACTTTCAGCAGACCGACAAGGCCGCTTACCTGCGCGAGCACGGCGCCAACATCCGCGGCGTGGTCACCGGCGGCCACACCGGCATCACCCGTGAAGTGCTGGAGCAACTGCCGAAGGTCGAAGTGGTTGCGGTCAATGGCGTCGGCACCGACGCGGTGGATTTGGCCTATGCGCGGGATCGCGGCATTCGCGTGACCGCAACCATCGGCGCGCTGACCGAAGACGTGGCTGACCTGGCAATCGGCCTGCTGATTTCGGCCTGCCGTGGCCTGAACACCGGCGACCGCTTCGTGCGTTCCGGCCAGTGGGCAACCAGCCCGACACCGCTGGCGCCACTGCCGCTGGCCCGCCAGTTCAGCGGCATGCGCATCGGCATCGTCGGCCTGGGCCGGGTAGGGCGCGCCGTCGCCACCCGTGCCGCCGCATTCGGCTGCCCGATCAGCTACACCGACCTCAACCCGATGAGTGATGTGCCGTACACCTTCGTCGGCGACCTGGTGGAACTGGCCCGCAATAGCGACGCGCTGATCGTCGCGGCGGCAGCCGACAAAGCCAAGGGCATCATCAACGGCAAAGTGCTGGAAGCGCTGGGCGCCGACGGTTACCTGATCAACGTCGCCCGTGGCAGCGTGGTCAACGAGCCTGAACTGATTGCTGCACTGGAAGCGGGCAGCATCGCTGGCGCCGGCCTGGACGTGTTCGTCGACGAACCCCGCGCACCGGAAGCGCTGTTCGGCCTGGAAACCGTAGTCCTGCAACCGCACCGCGCCAGCGCTACCGTACAGACCCGCACGCGCATGGGCGAAATGGTCCTCGCCAGCCTGGCAGCGGTGCTGGACGGCAAGGAGCCGGTGGGGGCGGTGGTCTAAGGATTGAGGTACGCGCCCCCTGTAGGAGCTGGCTTGCCCTGCGACCGGCTGCGCAGCAGTCGTAAAATCAGCAAATGCGGTGTATCAGACAGACCGCATTGGTAGGTTTTACGACGGGTTCCCCGCCGGTCGCAGGACAAGCCAGCTCCTACAGGGGTAAGGCAGCGCGACGTGTCGTAGGGATCAAATCCGCGCCGTGTCGATCGACAACCGCTCCACCAGAAAATCGATGAACGCCCGGGTCTTCAACGGCACCCGGCGTGCCGACGGATACACCGCGTTGACCGAAATCGCCGGGGCCTGCCATTCGCACAGCACCGGCTTGAGACGACCATCGGCAATCGCCCGTTCAACGATGAAATTCGGCAGCAGCGCAATGCCCATGCCGGACACCGCCGCCTGGGCCAGAATGTCGCCGTTGTTGGCGTGCAGCGGCCCGCTCACCGTCACCCGCTGGGTTTCCTTGCCGTTGCACAGTTGCAGGCTGACACCGCTCTGCAGATAGCCATACGTCAGGAATTTGTGATCAGCCAGATCCTTCGGCGACTGCGGCACACCCTCGCGCGCCAGATAGTCCGGCGAAGCGACCATGAACCGCGGTGCCGGTGCCAGCGAGCGGGCGATCATCGACGAATCCGGCATGCTGGCGATACGGATGGTCACATCAAAACCGCCCTTGACCGGGTCAACCTGCTGGTCGCTGAGCACCACCTGCAATTCCACATTGGGATGCCGTTCGTTGAACGCGGGGATCAGCGGCCCCAACCGACTCAAGCCAAACGACATCGGTGCGTTGACCCGCAACACCCCACGGATCTCGCCCATGCCGGTACGCGCCCGCTGCTCGGCTTCGTCCAGCGAGGCGATGACATCGCGACAAGCATCGTAGTACTCGGCCCCGGCTTCGGTCAGATGCAGGCTGCGCGTCGTACGTTGCAGCAACTGCACGCCAATGGCTTCTTCCAGCGCCTGAATCTGTTTACTGACTTTCGAGCGCGGTACGTCCAGTGCGCGGGCAGCTGCGGCAAAACCGTTGGCGCCGACCGTGGCGACAAACGCGCGCATGCATTCAATGCGATCCATGAGTGTCCCTGTATTGGAAACAATGAGTCTCAAGTTTAGGGAATTGTTCCTTAAACGGCTAGCCCGTAAATTTACTCCCAAGCCAGCAAACAACAGCCCAGAGCTGAACGCGGCGACCCATACAGACCATTATCAAAGGAACACACCATGTCTATTCGCGAACTGCTGAACCCATCGAACTCCGCTCTGATCCTGATCGACCACCAGCCTCAGATGGCGTTCGGCGTACAGTCGATCGACCGGCAAACGTTGAAGAACAACACGGTGGGCCTGGCCAAGGCGGCGAAGATCTTCAACGTGCCGACGATCTTCACTTCGGTAGAAACCAAGAGCTTCAGCGGCTTCATCTGGCCGGAACTGCTGGGTGTGTTCCCGGATCACCAACCCATCGAGCGCACCTCGATGAACTCCTGGGAAGACAAGAAACTGGTGGAAGCGGTCAAAGCCACCGGGCGCAAGAAACTGATCATCGCCGCGCTGTGGACCGAGGTCTGCCTGAACTTCCCGACGCTCGACGCACTGGCAGAAGGCTATGAGGTTTACATCGTCACCGACGCATCCGGCGGCACCACCAAGGAAGCCCATGACATGTCCGTACAGCGGATGATTCAGGCCGGCGCAGTACCGGTGACCTGGCAACAGGTGCTGCTGGAATTCCAGCGCGACTGGGCGCACAAGGACACCTACGAAGCCGTGATGGAACTGGTGTTGGAACACAGCGGCGCGTACGGCATGGGCGTCGACTACGCCTACACCATGGTCCACGGCGCTCCCCAGCGTAAGGTGAGCTGAGTTCGAGTCTGACGAAGGAGACACACATTCTTACACCCGGGGACGTGAATAAAATCACGTCTTCGGGTGTTATTGGTTTCGACACGCAGACTGTTTCATAAGGTGTAGGCTGCTTCCTTAATCCGCATCAGGAAGAACGTCGCCATGATCGGAGCCCAGGTTCTCACCCCCGAAACCATGATTCTCGGCTGGCTCATTTACCTGCCCGTCCTCCTGTGGGCGCTGTGGCGCAGTCCATGGCTCGAACTGCTCACCGACACCCGCCGCCAGCACGTGTTCTTCGGCACCGTGTTCGCCCTGTTTCTGCTCTGGCTGCTGCGCCGCGATTTCGACACCGGCGTGTCCTATCACTTCCTCGGCATGACCGCCGTCACCCTGCTTTTGAACTGGCCATTGGCAATCGTCGGCGGCTTGATTGCCCAACTGGGCATCATGGTCGTGGGGCATCAGGATCTGGCGCCGCTGGGCGTCAACGGTCTGCTGCTGGTGGGCCTGCCGGTACTGGTGACCGAGGGCTGCTTCCTGCTGGTCGAGCGCGCCCAACCGAAAAATCCCTTCACCTATATTTTCTGCTCGGGTTTCTTTGCCGCAGCGCTGGCGGCACTGTCCTGCCTGCTGCTGGCGATGAGCCTGCTGTGGTTCGACGGGCTGTTCGCGATGCCGGAATGGCTGGGCGACTTCATAGGCTACCTGTGGCTGATCATCTTCCCCGAAGCCTTCATCAACGGCATGGTCATCACCGCGTTGGTGGTGTTCTGTCCGGAGTGGCTGGAGACGTTCAACCGCACGAGGTATTTATCAGACCAATGGGTAGACGATGGCGACACCTGATAGCGCTCAGGTGTCGCATCGCGTCAGGTCAGTGGTGTTTCGGATCGAACTCGCCGGAAAACAGTTCATCTTCAGCATCCGGCGCTACCGGGATCGCATGTTCTTCTGACGCCCAGGCGCCCAGGTCGATCAATTTGCAACGGTCGGAACAGAATGGCCGGAACTTGCTCTCCGGGGTCCACTCCACCGGGGCTCCGCAGGTTGGGCATTTGACGGTCGTTGTCTGGCTCATCATTGGCCTCCACGCAAAGTTAGATAAAAGTGATGCAACCGTTCGACCTCGCTTTTCAGCCAGGCCGGATCGCGGTCGTTGACGATCACATCGTCGGCACGGCTCAGGCGCTCTTCGCGGCTGGCCTGGGCCTTGAGAATCGCCCGGACCTGCTCTTCGTTGGTCTTGTCGCGCAGCACCGTGCGCTGGATTTGTAAAGCCTCCGGCACATCGATCACCAGCACGCGCTGGACCATGGTGTGCTGAGTGGTTTCCAGCAACAGCGGCGACACCAGAATCGCGTAGGGCGACTCGGCACGGGCCAGATAGCGGGTGATCTCCTCACGAATCAGCGGATGCAGCAGGCCTTCCAGCCACACGCGCTGCTGCGGATCCTTGAAGATCAGTTCACGCAGCGCCGCGCGGTCCAGCGTGCCGTCCGCTTGCAAGACGCCGGCACCGAAATGCTCGGCAATCTGCGCAAGGGCAGGGCGCCCCGGTTCGACCACCCAGCGCGCGGCCTGATCGGCGTCGACCAGATGAATGCCCAGATCGACGAAACACTGCGCAGCGGCACTCTTGCCACTGCCGATGCCGCCAGTCAGGCCCAGAATCCAGGGGGAGGGTGTGCGAGAAGTCATCTGAAACCGGCGATCTGCAAATACGAAGTGGTTATTTGATCACCCCAGAGCAAGGCGATCCACCCCGCGATGGCCAGATACGGCCCGAACGGAATCGGCGTGCTGGTGTGGACGTTGCGCAGACGCAGCAGAATCAGGCCCAACACCGCACCAACCAGCGACGACAACAAAATCGTCAACGGAAGAATCTGCCAACCACCCCAGGCCCCAAGCATCGCCAGCAATTTGAAATCGCCGTAACCCATGCCCTCCTTGCCGGTGACCAGCTTGAACAGCCAGAACACACACCACAACACCAGATAGCCGAACACCGCGCCCCACAGCGCATCCGTCAGCGAGGCAAACAGGCCGAAGGCATTGACGATCAACCCCAGCCACAACAACGGCAACACGATTGCATCCGGCAACAACTGATGATCGGCGTCGATCAGACTCATCGACAACAAACCCCAACTCAACAGCAACACCGCACCCGCCTGCCAGCCAAACCCGAAATGCCAGGCCACAAATGCCGACAACACCCCGCACGCCAGCTCCACCAACGGATAACGCTTGCTGATCGGCGCCTTGCACGCCGAACACTTGCCGCCGAGCGCCAACCAACTCACCACCGGCAAGTTTTCCCAGGCGCGGATCTTGTGCGAACAATGCGGGCAGCGGGAGTGGGGCAGGATCAGATTGAAGGTTTCGGTTTGCGGCTCAGTTGGGAGCTCAAGCACCTCGCGCGCCTGAATCTTCCAGTCGCGCATCATCATCTTCGGCAGGCGGTAAATCACCACATTGAGGAAGCTACCCACCAACAGGCCTAAAACGAAGGTGCAGAAAACAAAGGCCAGCGGGGAGCTGGCCAGGAGGTCGAGGAAGGACATGGTTAGACAGTGTTTCCGAGCTGGAATATAGGTAGATACATGGCAATGACCAAGCCGCCAACAATGACGCCCAATACAGCCATGATCATCGGTTCCATCAGGCTCGTCAGACTGTCGACCATGTTGTCGACTTCTTCCTCGTAGTACGTAGCAACCTTATCGAGCATGGAGTCCAGAGCACCTGACTCTTCGCCAATTGAGGTCATTTGCACTGCCAACATTGGGAATACGCCAGTACTACGCATCGAAAAATTAAGCTGCATACCAGTAGAGACATCCTGCTTAACTTTGTTTACGGCATTTTTGAAGACCACGTTACCAGTCGCGCCCGCCACGGAGTCCAGAGCATCTACGAGGGGAACACCGGCAGCGAATGTTGTAGCAAGGGTTCGGGCATAGCGAGCAACTGCTGATTTGTACAGCAATGGGCCGATGACCGGAATTTTCAGTAGCAGGCGATCCAACCAGTCTCTGAATTTTTCTGACGTCTTGTAAGCGCGTCGAAAGACAACGAACGCTATGGCAATGCCGAACAAGAGCATGTACCAGTAATTTTGTACCAATTCTGAAAGCCCAATCACCATCAGGGTAAAGGCTGGAAGTTTGGCGCCAAAACCTTCAAACACAGTCTGAAACTGAGGCACGACCTTAAGCAATAGAATCGCAGAAACGACAAAGGCGACTACCACCACTGCGATTGGATAACTCATCGCTTTCTTGATTTTGGCTTTCAGTGATTCTGTCTTTTCCTTGTACATGGCTACTCGATCCAGCAAGGCCTCCAAGGCTCCCGCCTGTTCACCCGCGTCTACAAGGTTGCAGTAGAGGTCATCGAAATATTCCGGTTTGCGACGTAGTGAGGTCGCAAGGCTATGGCCAGCGGCCACTTCTTGCTTGATGTCGTCAACCAACTTTCGCATGTTCGGATTGCTGGCGCCTTCACTGATAATGTCGAAGGATTGGAGCAGTGGAACCCCGGCTTTCATCATCGTTGCCATTTGCCGACTGAAAAAGGCGATGTCCAGCGGTTTGATTTTTTTTCCGGCACCGAAAATTGAAACGGATTTTTTTCTGACTTTGGTCGGGTTGATACCCTGTTTACGGAGCTGGGCCTTGATCAGGGCAGGATTATGCCCGTTCAATTCCCCGGTCACTTTTGTCCCTTTTTTGTCCAGGCCTTCCCAGGCATAAACACTGGCTTTTACTGCTTTAGTCGCCATGTTCAGTCCTTGGTCACTCGGTTGACTTCTTCAAGACTGGTCAAACCTTGCATTGCTTTCAGAAGACCGGAAGTGCGTAGGTCGTTGAAGCCTTCCTTACGCATCTGTGCAGCAATTTCCAGCGCGTTGCCTTCTTCCATGATTATGCGCTCCAAGGCTGGAGTGTTTTTAACCACCTCATAGATGCCGACACGGCCTTTATAGCCTGCATTGCATTGCTCGCAGCCAACGGGCGAATAGAGGGTGAAAGTGCCAATTTTTTCTTCGGGAAAACCTTCGGTAAGCAGGGTCTCTTTAGGTACATCGATCTCTGCTTTGCAATGCGGACAAAGCTTACGGGCCAGTCGCTGGGCAATGATCAGGTTGATGGATGTCGCAATATTGAATGCAGCCAATCCCATGTGATGCAGACGTGTCAGCGTTTCCGCAGCGCTGTTGGTGTGCAGCGTAGATAAAACCATGTGTCCTGTTTGCGAGGCCTTGATGGCGATCTCGGCAGTTTCCAAATCTCGGATCTCACCTACCATGATCACATCCGGGTCTTGGCGCAGGAATGCGCGCAGCGCCTGAGAGAAGTCCATGCCTTGGCGAGGGTTGACGTTGACCTGGTTGATGCCTTCCAAGTTAATTTCGACAGGATCTTCAGCTGTGGAGATGTTGATGTCGGTGGTGTTGAGAATATTGAGACCGGTATAGAGCGAAACGGTCTTGCCGGAGCCGGTTGGGCCAGTCACCAGAATCATGCCCTGCGGTTTGCTCAACGCTTCGAGGTAGAGTGCTTTCTGATCTGGCTCATAGCCCAATGCATCAATACCCATCTGCGCGCTGGTGGGATCGAGAATCCGCATCACGATTTTCTCTCCCCACAGCGTGGGCAAGGTATTGACCCGGAAGTCTATGGCACGACTCTTCGATATACGCAGCTTGATTCGGCCGTCTTGCGGCTTGCGACGTTCGGAGATATCCAGGCCTGCCATGACTTTCAACCGGGCGGCAATGCGACCCGCCAGTTGGGTGGGCGGTTTGGCTACTTCGTGGAGAATGCCGTCAGTGCGCAGGCGCACGCGGAAGATCTTTTCGTAAGGTTCAAAGTGCAAATCCGACGAGCCAAGACGGATGGCGTCCATCAGCATTTTGTTGACGAAGCGTACGACTGGCGCGTCGTCAGCATCCTGGCCGACTATCGAGCTTTCCTTGCCTTCGTCGACCGTCTCGATTTCGAGGCCAAGGTCGACATCTGCCATTTCATTAAAGCCAGACGCGCTGTCGAAGAACTTTTCTATCGCCGTGGTGAGTTTATCGTCCTCGACGAGGATGGCCTCGGTGTTGAGCCCAGTGCTGAACTGGATATCGGTGATTGCCTGATGATTGGTCGGGTCTGACACACCGACGAAAAGTTTGTTGCCTCGACGCCATAAAGGTAGGGCGGAGTGCTGGCGTATCAGTTTTTCGCTGACAAGCCCTTTTGGCTGGCTTTCCTTGTCAAGCGTGTTCAGGTCTAAAAAGGGCAGTCCGAACTGATCGGATGCTAGCTCTGCCAACGTCAGGCTTTTGACCAGTTTGTTCTGCACCAGGTAGTTGACCAGTGAGACCTTGTCTCGGCGAGCCTGTTGATAGGCTTGCTGGGCAGTTTTTTCATTGAGGAGTTCGGCTACGACGAGTTGCTTCGCCAAACCGGTGAGGACGACATCAGTCATTACAGCCACCAGACACAGACATTGTGAGGGTTATAGCGTAGTCAGGCTTGGCTGCCAAATAGCGGTGAGGGATGTGACAAAAATTGTCAGTTATTGCGGTTGATAAGCGAGTCATTTTGGGAAAATATCAAGTCCGAGCCTGAAGATAGGGATCCGGCAATTGGCATGGCCTGTGCTACAGCTTGAAGGGGCATCACCAATTTGACGCTTGGAGTAGTAGCGATGAATTCACAAAAAGGTTTTACGTTGATTGAATTGATGATCGTGGTAGCGATCATCGGCATTCTGGCTGCAGTAGCATTGCCGGCGTACCAGGACTACACAGCTCGGGCTAAGGCATCTGAACTTATTCTTGCAGCTAGCAGTGCACGGACCTGTGTTACTGAAACAGCAGCTTCTAAGGGCGCCAAGTCCGGGTTGAGCGCGTGCTCCACTGGATTTGTTGCAACCAAATACGCCACGTCGATGGCTGTTGACGACACCACAGGTGTCATTACAGTTAAGGGCTTCATTAAAGCAGCTAACGACACGCAGGTTCAGATGACACCAACTTGGTCCGGTACCGACATCACTACTTGGGCTTGCGCGGGCACACCAACCAACTGGATGCCAGGCTCCTGCAAGTGATTCCGAGAGCGTTCAATGTTGTGCTTCTCGCTAGGAAGCAAAATTTGGGCGTAGTAGGCTAAGCAAGCAGGCCGAAATAGCTCAGTCGGTAGAGCAGCGCACTCGTAACGCGAAGGTCGCAGGTTCGATTCCTGTTTTCGGCACCAAGCTACAAAGAAAGCCCGGTCCAGCCTCTGGACCGGGCTTTTTCGTTTCTGACTACCGTCCATCCATCCCAAGCAAGCCATCGTTGTCCAGGCCAAATGCGTCAACCCCCATCCCGCAGCACAAACAAAACCGCCCCCGGAACCTGCATCCCGGGGGCGGTGTTTTGTCGTGCGTGAACCCTATTACCCGAAGGTGCTATCGGTCTGCAGGGTGGTCACGCCGCTTTGTTCGATGCCGGTGATGCCGGGCGAGCCGACGGAGGTGGGGTTGGCGGTCTGGGCGTAGGCGCCCAGTTGGCCGCTGACGGCGCCGACGTAGTGCGGGTTGCTGGTGGAAACGCCGTCCCACACGGCCGAGGCGGTGGCGGTGCTGCCGTAGGCGGCGCCGGCGTGTTGGGCGTCGGTGAAGGTGTTGGTGGCGGCGGAGGTCTTGATGACGGTGCCGTCGCTGGCGACGACGTCGGTCAGGTCGTAGTTGAAGGCGGTGGCCACGTTGCCGTTGCTGTCGAACAGTACCACGGCGTCTTCTTTGCCCAGGCCCGGTCCGTTGATGCTGATGACGTTGCTGGCAGCGCTCAGGCCCCATGCGGCCTTGAACGCGTCAAAGTCGCTGGATTTTACCGAGGCGATGACCAGGGTCTGGCCGGCGGCCAAGGTCAGGTTGTCGGGCAGGCCGACGGCGTCGGAGAAGGTGCCGGCTTCGTCGTTCATGCGCCAGCCGCTGAGGTCGATGGTGGTCGAGCCGTAGTTGTAGATTTCGAAGAAATCCCCGCCCGCGGCATTCGAGTTCACTTCGGTGATCAGCAGGTTGTAATGCGGCGATTCGCTGGTGGTGAAGTCGATGGTCTTGCTTGCCAGCGCATTGCCCGAGTGGTCGGTCACGGCGTTTTCGTTCAGCACCAGGTGGTACTCGTTGCCGGGCTGCAGCTTGTTGGTTGGCTGCAGGGTGATTTTGTTGTAGTCCACCTTCACACCGGCCTCACCGGACTGGAACGTCTGCACCAGGTTGTCGTTGGCGTCGCGCAGTTCGATGGTGCCGCTCCCCAGGGCCACGCCCTCATCGAAGGTCAGCGACAGGGTGGTGCCGGTCGACACGTTGGTGCTGTCATCGGCAGGCGTTGCGCTTACCAGCGAGGGCGCGGTTTTGTCGATGACCGGCGAGCCCAGTGTAATGAGGTTGCCTTTGAACTGCTGCTCGGCATCCGGAAGGTCCTTGGACACATCGGTCTGGCCCGGCCAGATGGTATCGCCGTTGTCTTGCAGGAGCTGGATCTGGGTGCCGGGCTTGATGCTGGTCGGCGAGACGATGGACTCGAAGCTGCCACCGGTGGCAGCCAGCAGGGCGTCGAGGTTGTTGTCCAGTTCCACGGGGGCGCTTTGCGCGTTGCCGTCCCAGGTGTACAGGCGGAAGTCGTTGGTCACTTCATCGGTTGCAGAGCCCGAAGGGCCGGCGATGATCAGGTAACCGCTGCCGTCGGTGGCCTTGTCGATGGAGCGAATGCCGCGGCCGCCCAGGTTGAGTTCGATAGCATCGCCGAATGTTGGCGCGCTGGCGTCACCGCTCAGCAGTGCCTGGTAGTTGGTCACCGGGATGATCAGCGCCTTGTCGCGGGTGACGCCATCCATCTGCGGTGCACGAAAGCCCAGCCACAATTCATCGTCGTTGACGGAGGTGGTCATGCCTTCGATGGAGAAGCCGTTGGTATTTTCCGGCGCGAGGCCTGGGCCCGAGGACGCCGCAAAGCCGTAATAGCCGGCCGGCTTGCCGCTGTCGCCGGAAGCATCCCAGGCGACCAGTGCCGCTTCCATGCCTTTGAACGCGGTGCCTTTCAGCTCGAACTGGGTGTCCTTGCCGGTACCGCTGACGGTGACGGCGAAGATGACTTCGCGGCTGTCGGCTTCGACGCCTTTTTTGGTGTTGCTGTGGGAGCCGGTCAGATACAGGGTGTTGCCGACCATGACCATCGCTTCGAAGTCGACTTCGTCCTTGACGCCAATGCCAAGCGCCTCGCTGTAGTTCCACTCAACGATCGCATCGCCGCCAGCGCGGTCATAGACGCGCAGTACGTTGGATTCATCGTCACCCACGATCATGTATTTGTCGCCCAGCGCCACGGCACCAGAGGCATCCGACGAGCCATCTGTCGTGCCGTCCTTCGGTGTGAAGGTCGCTTCGGTTGGCGTGGTGGGTGTGGTCGGCGTCGTCGGGGTGCTGCCGCCGTTGGTGAGCAGATCCTGCGCGGTGTCCTTGATCAGGTCTGTCAGTGACTTCTGACCTTTGTTTTGCAGGATGTTTTCCACTTCCGACTCGGTCGGAGAGCGGCCCAGCAGACCGTTGTAGGTCAGTACGATTTTGGTTTTGACGCCGGTGCTGGTCTGGCTCTCTTGAGAACCGCCGATCGAGGCGAGCACCTGTTCGCGGCTCATGCCGTTTTCCAGCTGGCTGTTCCAGTACGCCAGGCCTTCTGCGTCGGCGGTGCGACCCAGGGCGTTCTGGTACAGCGTCGAGAGGAATTCGGCGTTGCTGCCGGTGTTGCCAGTGGTGAATTCTGTGGACTGGGTGAAAGCTTTGGTGATGTCGCCCAGGCTCATGCCGTTCTGGTGTGCGTCCAGCCAGTACTGCAGACCGGCGGCGTCCGGTACGCGACCGAACGCGGTGAAATACAGGTCGATGATCGGCGAGACATTGCTGGAGGCTTCTGTCGACACCGCGAACGCCGAGACCACGTCAGCCACACTTTCCACGCCGCTGTCGATACGGTTGACCCAGTACGCCGATTCGCTGCTGGAAGCGTCGCGGCCAAGGATGTTTTTGTAGAGCGCAGAGACTGTTTCGAGTGTGCTAGCCATGTGTCGGTATCCGCTGGTGATATCAAAATGATCTCGGACAGTACCAAGCGGGATTTACCGAATTATTTCAGTGCGGATACGCGAAGGCGCCAGATAGACAGGCGGCAGTTGAGGCGAGGCCCTTCTATACAGCGCATTGCCGACGGTGAACGTGCATGTTCACCGTCGGCGGGCCGGGCTGTGTATGCGGTTCAGATACTCAGACGCATCGACAGATCCACCGCTTTTACGTCCTTGGTCAGCGTGCCGATGGAGATGTAGTCCACGCCGGTTTCGGCGATGGTGCGCAAGGTCGCGTCGGTGACGCCGCCACTGGCTTCGAGCTTGGCGCGGCCAGCGGTGAGGCGCACGGCTTCACGCATGTCATCGAGGCTGAGTTCGTCGAGCATGATGATGTCGGCACCGGCGACCAGGGCCTGATTCAGTTCATCGAGGCTTTCGACTTCGATCTCTACCGGTTTGCCCGGTGCGATCTTGCGCGCGGCATTGATGGCCTCGGCGATGCCGCCGCAGGCTGCGATGTGGTTTTCCTTGATCAGGAAGGCGTCGAACAGACCGATGCGATGGTTGTGGCAGCCGCCGCAGGTGACCGCGTATTTCTGCGCCAGGCGCAGGCCGGGCAGGGTTTTGCGGGTGTCGAGCAATTTGACCTGGGTGTCGGCGACCATGTCGGCGTAATGCTGCGCGCGGGTGGCCACGCCAGACAGCATCTGCAGGAAGTTCAGCGCGCTGCGTTCACCGGTCAGCAGCGAGCGGGCCGGGCCTTCGAGGTGGAACAGCGGCTGGTTGGGTTTGACCCGTTCGCCGTCAGCGACCTGCCAATGCACGGCAACGCGCTGGTCCAGTTGGCGGAAGACGCTGTCGACCCAGGCGGTGCCGGCGATCACGGCGGCATCGCGGGTAATCACCGTGGCCTTGGCCAGACGTTCGGCCGGGATCAACTGCGCGGTGATGTCGCCACTGCCGACGTCCTCAAGCAACGCACGGCGTACGTTGGCTTCGATTTCTGCGGTCAGCGCGGCGAGACGTAAATTCGGCATATCGGGCTCCACTCACTAAGTGCCGCGAGTATAAGGCAGTCAGCCGTACCAACCCACCGACATTCCCTCACCCATTCGGATGTTTCCGTTGCACTTTGTCGGTTTTTTTACCTCTCGTGCGACAGATTGCGATTTTCGTGGTCTATGCCTGCACGGGCAGCCTTGGCCGGTCCTACGCTTGAGAGAGTCAGAGAACTCGCTGGCGGGCCGACAGCTTTTGCAAGATAATACGCCTTGTATTTGACGTCATAGATTTGACGTTTGCCGTAGTACCTCCCAGGGACAAAATCGAGATTCGCTCAAACGAGGGTGATCCCCTCGTTTGCGTTCATGTTGTGGCTGTTGTGTCGATGGTTGAAAGGAGTCCTTGATGCAGAACGACAGTAAGGTGGTGCCGTTGGGCAAGGGTGGGCCGGATATTCCGGGGCCGTCGCCTGTCGCTCGGCTGCCCGTCGTTCTGCTGCAGGTGCGTGACAAGGCCGCCCAGCAACTCAAGGAAAGCCTGCAAACCCTGTTCGATAACGCCGACGACACGCTGTTCGAAATGGCCGACCGGGCGCGCAACAATGCCGAACAGAACATCTTCTTCGAAGCCATGCGCGACCTGCGCCTGAAGCGCAAAAGCATCGAGCGCAACTTCCTCGACAAATTCTTTGAATCCTTCCTGCGCCTGGGCCAATACGAAATCGCCGAGCCGATCCTTCCGGAGCCGGTGTCCTTCGACAAACTGGCGCTGGTCCACAACGATGACCTGGAGCGCACGGTGGCGGTCGACGCCATGGTGACCAAGGTCATGAACCGTGATGGCGTAGCCCTGAGCCAACTGACCACGCGCCTGAATGAGTTGATTCCTCAGCCCTTGAGCGACGAAACCAACCCGCTCGGGCCGACACTGCTGTGCGACTTTTTCCTTCTGGCCGGTCGCAGTCTCGGAGTCGAGATCAAGGTCAAGCTGATCATCCTCAAGCTGTTTGAAAAATACGCCCTGAGCAACGCCGACCAGCTGTACGAAGAAGCCAACCAGTTGCTGATTTCGGCGGGCGTGCTGCCGGATTTGAAGGTGGTGCCATCGCGCCGCTCCACTGACCGGGCGTCCTCGTCAGCCACCAGCAAGGAAGAGCAGCGCGCCGAAAATGCGGCGTTGGTGCAGGCTGCGGAGAAGCTCGACAAGAGCGTGCAGGAAGTCTTCGGTGCCCTGCAGGAATTGCTGGTGCATGTGCGCGGCAATCTGACCCCGCGTCCTGACAATGTCACCGAGGCGCGGCCGATTTCCAGCCAGGACCTGCTGCGCCTGCTCTCGCATTTGCAGCAATACGTGCCGCGTGCCGAGTCGCCGGAAGATTTCGACCTGCGCGCCCAGCTGGAACAACTGATCAGTCGCGTCAGCGTGCGTAGCGGCAAATTCCGCGTCGTCGGCACCGTCGACGAAGACGTGATCAACCTGATTTCGATGCTGTTCGAATTCATCCTTGATGACCGCAACCTGCCGGGTTCGCTGCGTGCGTTGATTGGCCGCCTGCAGATTCCGATGCTCAAGGTCGCGGTGATCGACAAGAGTTTCTTCAGTCGCGGCAGCCATCCGGCGCGGCGCCTGCTCAACGAGATAGCCTCGGCGGCGTTGGGCTGGGGCGGGCGTGACGACATGCAGCGCGACTCGCTGTACACCCGCATCGACCAGATCGTGCAGCGCCTGTTGCATGACTTCGTCGATGACCCGGCGATCTTCACCGAGCTGCTGGTGGACTTCCTCGCGTTCACCAGCGACGAGCGTCGCCGCAGCGAACTGCTCGAACAGCGTACCCGCGATGCCGAAGAAGGCCGCGCACTGGCCGAGCTGGCGCGCCAGCGGGTGCAGCAGGCGCTGAATGACCGGCTGCTGGGCAAGACCCTGCCGGAAGTGGTGGTGCGCCTGTTGCAGGAAGCCTGGAGCAAGGTGTTGCTGCTGACTTGTCTCAAGCACGGCGAAGCGTCGGCGGAGTGGCAGTCTGGCTTGCAGGCGATGGACGACCTGATCTGGAGCGTCGAACCCCACGAAGAGCCGGAAGCCCGCCAGCGTCTGCTGGAAGTGGTGCCGGGGCTGCTCAAGTCCCTGCGTGAAGGCCTGAGCAGCGCGGCGTTCGATCCGTTCGCCACCAGTGAATTCTTCAGCCAGTTGGAAGCCTTGCATGTGCAGGCGTTCAACAACGTCACCCGCGCGCCGGAAAGCGCCGCCGAGACAGTCGCCGAGTTGTTCGGCGAAGGCCCGTCGATGATGGCGGTGGTCGAGGAAATCGTCCTGGTGGCGCCGGGCGAGCAAGTCATCAGCGAGCCGGCGCTGCACCTGCCAGAGAACGACGAAGGTTTGCTGCAGGTCGACAAATTGCGTCTGGGCAGTTGGGTCGAGTTGCAGGAGGACGAAGAACACAAGTTGCGTTGCAAGCTGGCGGCCATCGTTCAGCCGAGCGGGCGCTACGTGTTCGTCAACCGCACCGGCATGAAGGTGCTGGAAAAGACCCGCATGGGCCTGGCTGTGGAGTTCCGTCGCGGCACCGTTCGCGTGCTGGACGATGCGCTGCTGTTCGATCGCGCGCTGGAGTCGGTGCTGGGCAATCTGCGCAAGCTCAAGGGTTGACCCTGGCGGTTCTGGTTGGGCCCCTCTGTGGGAGCGAATTTATTCGCGATGCGGCGGTACATTCAATCAATCTCTATCGGCCACACCGGCCCCTCGCGAATGAATTCGCTCCCACAAGGGCGAGATAGGCACTCTGGTCCATCAGGGGCATACTGACTGGCGTCGATTCACCGTAAGGAGCTTCACCATGCAACTGGACCCTGCCACCGGCTGGTGCCAAGGCGCGCACCATTGCCCCTCGCCCAATTTCAATTCCCGTCCCGCCGCTGAAATCTCGCTGCTGGTGATTCACAACATCAGCCTGCCGCCCGCGCAGTTCAAGACCGGCAAGGTGCAGGAGTTCTTCCAGAATCGCCTGAACATCAGCGAACACCCCTACTTTGAAGGCATTGCCCAACTGACCGTGTCCGCGCATTTTTTGATCGAACGTGATGGCGCGCTGACCCAGTTCGTCTCCTGTCTGGATCGCGCCTGGCATGCCGGCGTTTCGTTGTTCGACGGTCGGGAAAATTGCAACGATTTCTCCATCGGCATCGAGCTGGAAGGCACCGACAGCCAGCCGTTCGAGGACGCGCAATATGACGCGCTGATCGCGCTGACCCGGCAGATCCAGTCCGCTTGGCCGGCCATCACCACGCAACGGATCACCGGTCACAGCGACATCGCGCCGGGGCGCAAGACCGATCCGGGGCCACACTTTGACTGGGAGCGTTTTCGTGCCGGTTTGCAGGTTTGATTCAAGGAGTTGTTCATGAGTTTTCTGGTGTTGCTGCTGGCCGTGTGGATCGAGAAGTTTTCCGCCCTGCGTCAGCGTGTTCAGCATGATGCGCCGTGGCTGAACCAGCTGTGGCGGATGGAATCGAACCCGCGCACGGCCAAGCGGCCGTGGTGGATTCTGGCGATGACCATCCTCTTGCCGTTGTTGGTTCTGGCGCTGGTGCTGGTGATCGTCGGGTCCGTGGCCTACGGCTGGCTGGCCCTGCCGATTCACCTGCTGGTGCTGATCTACAGCCTCGGTCGCGGTGATATCAAAGCCAATCTGGGTTCGTTCCGCGACGCCTGCCGGCGTGGCGATCAGGAAGCGGCGGTGCTGGTGGCCGAACGCGATCTGGGGATCAAGGCCGAGAACGAAGAGCAACTGCTCGGCGGCGCGCAGACGTATTTGCTGTGGCAGGTCTATCAGAGTTTCTTCGCCGTGATCTTCTGGTATTTCGTGCTCGGGCCGGTGGCGGCGCTGGCCTATCGCTTGCTGGCGCTGGCCTCCGAGCGCGGCAAGACGCCCGCGCTGATCGAGCGCGCCACGCAGCTGCGCCATGCCTTCGACTGGGTACCTGTGCGCCTGTTGGCGGCCAGTTTTGCTCTGGTCGGCAATTTCGTCGCAGTCAGCCGGGTGATGCTCGGTGAGCTGCTCAACTGGAACATCAGCGCGACCAGCCTGATCACCCGTGCCGGCTGTGTCGCCGGTGAGGTGCCTGCGCCGGTTGTCGGTGCCGAAGGCGTCAACAGCCTCGACGTGCTGTGGGAATTGCTGATCCGCGCGGCGATCGTCTGGTATGCCGGGTTTGCCTTGTGGACGTTGTTTATCTGATGCCCGATAACATCATGTAGGAGCGTGGCTTGTCCCGCGACCGGCGGGGAGCCCGTCGTAAACCCTGCGCATGCGGTCTGTCTGTTAGCGGTTTTACGACTGCTTCGCAGCCGGTCGCGGGACAAGCCGCGCTCCTACAGGTCCGCGACAACATTCATCACTGTTTTTACCTGCCCTAGGAGAACCCCATGTCCGCCCCGCGAATCGAGAGAATCCTGATCACCAACGACGACGGCATCGACGCCCCGGGGCTGGAAGTCCTCGAAGCGGTGGCCCGTGAATTGGCCGACGAGGTGTGGATTGTCGCGCCAGCGCAGGATCAAAGCGGCATTTCCCATGCGCTGAGTCTTCACCATCCGTTACGGGTCAAGGAATTGGGCGAGCGGCGTTTTTCGGTGTCCGGCACGCCTGCTGATTGCGTTGCCATCGGCCTGCGCCAGTTGATGGACAAACCACCGCAACTGCTGCTGTCCGGGGTCAACAAGGGCGCCAACCTCGGCGTTGAGACCATGTTCTCCGGCACCGTTGGCGCGGCGATGGCGGGCCTGTTGCTGGGCGTGCCGTCGATTGCCCTGAGCCAGTTTTTTACCCGCCGCGACGCGGTGAAGTGGGGCACGGCGCGGGCGCTGGCGCCGGATGTGATTCGCCGGGTGATCGGCATGGAGTGGGCGGCAGATGTGTGTCTGAACATCAACTTCCCGGACGTCGAACCGGAGCAGGCCGGGCCGCTGCAGATCACCCGTCAGGGCATCGGGCGCATGGATGGCCTGAACATCCATCAGCGTACCGACATGCGCGAGCAGGGCTATTCGTGGCTGAGCATCGATCGTCATGAGCGTCCTGATTACGACGACAGCGAAACGTACGTGGTGACCCACGGCGGGGTTTCGGTGACGCCGCTGCGCTTCGAGCGGACCGATCTGGATGTGATGGCCCGGATGAAAGCCACACTGGCGGATTGAGCGCTCGTCCCGTCTTTCACCCCCGGATTTCTCTTTTGTAGGAGCCGGCTTGCTGGCGAACCGGTCAGCCAATACCGATGTGACTGACCTGACCCGTTCGCCAGCAAGCCGGCTCCTACAATGGGTGGCGATCTTGAGGGGCGCTACATAAACAACCCGTTCGAATATGTTTTAAAACAATCCTCCCGCTCTTGTTGAATGCCTCGCTACTTGTTTTGCAGTGAATGAAAGTGGCTTTTGGCTAGCAAGCTGAATGGTCAAACTTTCTTGCTTAGTGAGAAAGTTTTGCTATAGCTAAACGCACTCACTTCATGCAAATGAGGCAACGGAATGTCAGTCGCGAAGAAAATGAGCGTGGGGCAACTGACGATGTTGACGGCCGTCAACATGTTGGGTTCCGGCATTGTGTTGTTGCCGACCAAACTCGCCGAAGTCGGCGGAATTTCCATCCTTTCCTGGCTGATCACCGCCACCGGCTCACTGGCGCTGGCCTACGCTTTCGCCCGTTGCGGCATGCTCAGTCGCAAGACCGGCGGCATGGGCGGGTATGCCGAATATACCTTCGGCAAATCCGGCAACTACATCACCAATTACACCTATGGCCTGTCGTTATTGATTGCCAATGTGGCGATCAGTATTACCGCCGTCGGTTATATCCAGACCCTGTTCGATATAAAACTGGGCGCCCTGCAAGTAGGCCTGGCAACCATTGCGCTGTTGTGGATTACCACGTTCGCCAACTTCGGCGGCGCGAGTATTACCGGCAAGATCGGCGCGGTGACGGTGTGGGGCGTGATTGCACCCGTGGTACTGGTCTCGACCATCGGCTGGTTCTGGTTCGACAGCAACGTTTATGCGACGGGCTGGAACCCCCACGACAAGAGCTGGTACGACGCCGCGGGCGCATCGGTCGCCATCACGCTGTGGGCATTCCTTGGCCTGGAATCGGCCTGCGCCAACGGCGATGCCGTGGAAAACCCGGAGAAGAACGTGCCGATTGCGGTGCTCGGCGGCACGCTGGGCGCAGCGATGATCTACATCGTCTCGACCAACGTCATCGCCGGCATCGTCGACAACGCCGAACTGGTGGCCTCTACCGCGCCGTTCGGGCTGGTCTTCGCGAAGATGTTCAATCCCATGATCGGCAGCATCGTCATGGGCCTGATGGTGCTGGCCTGCATCGGCTCGCTGCTGGGCTGGCAGTTCACCGTGGCGCAGGTGTTCAAGAGTTCGGCGGACACGGGTTACTTTCTGCCGATCTTCGCCAAGGCCAACAAGCATGGCGTGCCGATCATCAGCATGCTGATCCTGCTGGCGATGCAGACGGCCATGGCGCTGCTGACCATCAGCCCGGATCTGTCCAAGCAGTTCGACACCCTGGTCAATCTGGCGGTGGTCACCAATCTGGTGCCGTACATCCTGTCCATGGCGACGCTGATGACGTTGCAGAAAGTCTCCAACGTGCCGCCGGACAAGGCCCTCATCACCAACATCGTCGCGTACATCGCCGCGGCCTACAGCTACCTGGCGCTGTACAGCTCCGGCGCCCAGGCACTGATGCTCGGCGGCGTGGCGACCATCGTCGGCTACACGCTGTTCGGCTTCGTCAACACCCGGCTGATCCGGCTGGAGGCGCTCAACAACAGCGTGCCGACCCAGACCGTGGCGGCGCAGCACCTGCGCGGTGAGGCGGTGCCGGTGAACGACCTGACCATGACTGCCCTGCCTGTGGAGGCTCGACCATGACGGAATACAGACACCTGCTCGGCATGCTGGCATTGCTGGTCTGCAATCAGCCCAACAAACGCAGCGTGTTCGGCCGCGCGCTGGTGCAACTGATCAGCGATGTGGAAGAGCGTTCCATCAGCGTGCTGACCTCGGAAAGCCTGAGCGACGCCAAGTCGATTCTCAGCTCCGACCCGGCCGTGCAATGCGTCTTGCTCAGTTGGGAAATGGACACCAGCAACGACCATCAGGCCTGCATCGATCTGCTGACCACGCTGCGCGAGCGCAACACCCGGGTACCGGTGTTTCTGATCAGCGACCGCAGCACGGCGTCCAACGTGCCGTTGATCGTCATGCAGCATGCCGACGACTTCATCTGGCTGCCGGAAGACACCAGCCGCTTTCTCAGCGGTCGGATTCTGGCGGCCATCGAGCGCTATCGCCAG
Organism: Pseudomonas sp. NPDC090208; assembly: GCF_044746785.1. Taxonomy (NCBI): domain Bacteria; kingdom Pseudomonadati; phylum Pseudomonadota; class Gammaproteobacteria; order Pseudomonadales; family Pseudomonadaceae; genus Pseudomonas; species Pseudomonas sp. NPDC090208. Next base: position 75,386 of record NZ_JBIVCU010000013.1, on the reverse strand, counting down.
GCGGTGCTGCCGCCGATGTTCGGTGCGCTGCTCAAGTTCGCCCGCAGCTACGAATACTCCTGGCACACGCCGGGCCATGCCGGCGGCACGGCGTTTCTCAAGAGCACGGCGGGGCGCGCGTTCTATGAGTTTTTCGGGGAGAACCTGCTGCGCTCCGACCTGTCGATTTCCGTCGGCGAACTGGGCTCGTTGCTCGATCACAGCGGGCCTATCGGCCAGGGCGAACGCTATGCGGCCAAGGTGTTCGGCGCCCATCGCACGTACTACGTGACCAACGGCTCGTCGATGTCCAACCGTGTCATCCTCATGGCCAGTGTCACCCGCGATCAGATCGCCCTGTGCGACCGCAACTGCCACAAGTCCGCCGAGCATGCGATGACCCTGTCCGGGGCGATTCCGACCTATCTGGTGCCGACCCGCAACCGCTTCGGCATCATCGGCCCGATCCTGCCGCAGACCCTCAGCGCCGAAGGCGTCAGAACCGCGATTGCCAACAACCCGCTGGTACACAGCGGCATCGACCCGACGCCGGTTCACGCCATCATCACCAACTCCACCTATGACGGCCTGACCTACAACGTCACTCGGGTCGAAGAGCTGCTGGGGCAGAGCGTCGACCGTCTGCATTTCGACGAGGCCTGGTACGGCTACGCGCGCTTCAATCCGTTGTACAAGAACCGGTTCGCCATGCACGGCAGCCCGGACGATCACGACGCGTCGAAGCCGACGGTGTTCGCCACCCAGTCCACTCACAAACTGCTGGCGGCGTTGTCCCAGGCGTCGATGATTCATGTGCGCAACGGGCGCAATCCGATTCCCCATGGACGCTTCAACGAGTCGTTCATGATGCACGCCTCGACCTCGCCAAATTACGCGATCATGGCTTCGTGCGACGTCAGCTCGGCGATGATGGAGGCACCGAGCGGGCAGATTCTGACCAATGAATCCATCGAGGAAGCCATCGCATTCCGTCAGGTGATTTCGCGCATGCAGAGTGAAATGTCGCGGCATGACGACTGGTTTTTCTCCTGCTGGCAGCCGCCGACAGTGCAGGTCGGTGGGCTGGCGGTGCCGTTTCATGAAGTCGATCTGGTGGAGCTCAAGCGCAATCCCGATTGCTGGGTGCTGCACCCGAACGAGGTCTGGCATGGCTTCGGCAACATCGAAGACGGCTACTGCATGCTCGACCCGATCAAGGTGTCGATCCTCAGCCCCGGCATGGGCGACGACGGGCAATTGCTCGACTTCGGCATTCCGGCGTGCGTGCTCAGTGCATACCTGGGGCGGCAGGGCATCGTGGTGGAAAAAACCACCGACTTCACCATCCTCTTTCTGTTCTCCATCGGCATCACCAAAGGCAAATGGGGCACGCTGGTCAACGCCTTGCTCGACTTCAAGCGCGACTACGACAACAACCTCGAACTGGAAATGTGCCTGCCTGAACTGCTCGCGGCCAACCAGTTGCGTTACGCCGGCATGGGCCTGAAGGATCTGGCCCAGGAAATCTTCGCCGCCATGAAAAAGACCCGCACCACCGCCGCCATGGCGCAGGCGTTCGGCATGCTGCCCAAGGCAGAGTTCAGTCCGGTGGAGGCTTACGAAAAACTGGTCAGGAACGAGGTCGAGCAGGTCACCCTGGAAGCGTCCGCAGGGCGCATTGCCGCCACCGGCATCGTGCCGTATCCGCCAGGCATTCCGTTGTTGATGCCGGGCGAGCACATCGGATCGGCCGAAGGGCCGGTGCTGGCGTATCTCAAGGCGTTGGAGAGCTTCGATCGCTCGTTCCCCGGCTTCACCCATGACACCCACGGCATCGAGAACGAGGCGGGGGTCTATCGGTTGTTGGTGTTGAGATAAAGGCGTATCTCCGCGATCCCTGTAGGAGCTGGCTTGTCCTACGATCGGCTGCGAAGCAGTCGTAAAACCGGTGAATGCGGTGAATCAGACAAAACGCATGCACAGGATTTACGACGGGTGCCCCGCCGGTCGCAGGACAAGCCAGCTCCTGCAGGGGGTGGGTTTGCTGTCGAATCAATTGCTCTGCAATTTCTGCAACGCTTGTTGCGTCAGTGCCACGCACTCCCGCGCGCCGTCGTCGTTGTGTCGCGCCAGCGCCGATTCGGCGCGATGCACGGTGGTGTCGACATCGCTTTTCACCGCATCGCTGAGGTCGGCACGGGCGACTTTGGCATCGCGGATCTTGCTCAGGTTTATCTGACACATGTTGTTGTCGTCGTTGGCAGACGCCGCGAAGGGCAGGGCGAATGCGGTCAGGAGCAGGCCGGTGAGCAGCGCGTGTTTCATGGTGTGTTCCACAAAAGAAGTCAGTAAGCGACTCGCACCCCGTGCGAGCCTGCCATATGAGACAGCAGATTTCGGATTTATGCACGAAGGCTGCGCTACCATGGCCCGGCTTTCATGATGCTGGATGCCGAGCCGCGCCAATGGACATTGACCTCGCCCGTACTTTTCTCGAAATCGTTCGCCAGGGCAGCCTGATGGCCGCCGCCGAAAAGCTGCACGTCACCCAGACCGCGATCACCGCGCGGGTGCAGAAACTGGAAAGCCATCTGGACTGCAAGCTGTTCATCCGCAACCGCACCGGCGCGCGCCTGACGGCCGATGGCGAAGCGTTTGTGGTCTACGCCAACCAACTGGTGCAGACCTGGGACGCGGCCAGGCGCAACGTGCCATTGCCGGGCGGCTATCACCACGTGCTGCACGTCGGCGCTGAAATGAGCCTGTGCAACCCGCTGTTGCTCGGCTGGGTGCGCGAGATCCGCCAGTCCATCGCCGATTACGCCGTGCATGCCGAGGTCAAGGAAGGCGTGACCTTGATCAAGGATGTCGAAAGCGGCGTGCTGGATGCGGCGCTGGTTTATCAGGCTGATTACTGGCCCGGCCTGCAGGTCGAAGAGGTGCTCGAAGAAAAGTTGATTCTGGTGCGTGTGGTCGAGCGTCCCGAACCCTACGTGTACATCGACTGGGGGCCGGCGTTTCGTCAGCAACACGACGCGGCGATGCCGGAAAAATCCAAGGCAGCGGTGGCATTCAACCTCGGGCCACTGGCTTTGCAGTATCTGCTCGACAATGGTGGCTCTGGCTACTTCCGGACTCGCGTGGTGCAATCCTATCTGGATCGCGGTGTGCTCGAACGGGTGCCGTTGGCGCCGGAGTTCAGCTATCCGACCTACCTGGTCTACTCACGCAACAACCACTCGGCGGCCTTGCCGAAAGCCTTCGCCTTGCTGCGCGAACTGGCCGCGCGCGAGGGCGACTGGTCGCAGCGCTGGGAGCCGCCGATCTGATCTCAAGGTGGCTGGCTTTCCGCTGCCCCTTGTAGGAGCTGGCTTGTCGCCGGTCCCTGTAGGAGCTGGCTTGCCCTGCGACCTGCCGGGAACCGGCAGTAAATTCGGACAACGCGGTGTATCAGGTGGACCGCATGCACAGGTTTTACGACCGGTCCCCGGTCGGTCGCGGGACAAGCCGCGCTCCTACATGAGTGTGCGTAGATGCTCACTCCACCAACGTAATGATGCCAATCACCTTCTTCTCCGCATCCAGCACCGGCAAGTATTTGCTGCCGTGGCTGGCGAGCAGTTTCATGGCGTCTGCCACCGAATGCTCCAGCGACAGGCTCTGGCTGCTGCGGGCGAGGATCTGTTCGGTGTCGATGTCGTCGCGGCTGCGGCGCAGGGCGTTTTCTTCGGTCTTGTGCAGAATGGTTTCCAGATCGTCCCGCGACACATCGACGAACTCGCCCATCTCGTCCAGCGCCTTGTCCAGGTCGGCAGCGTTGAAGCCGGCACGTTCAGGCAGCGCGATCTCATGGGACGCTGCCGGTTGTTCGGCCGGCTTCGCTTGCAGGCGCGGATAACGCACCAGGGTCAGGTTGTTGTAGACCAGCGCGGTGAACAACAGCGTTGCGGCGTTGAGCATCACCGGCGCCAGCACGTGCAGGCCCATGGCCGAGAGGTCGTATTTCGAGGTGACGATGCTGATCGCGATGGCCGCTCCTGGCGGGTGCAGGCAGCGGAACACGCACATGATCAGGATCGATGAACACACCGCAGCGCCAGCCGCGAAGATGGTATTGCCCAGCAACTGAATGCATAGCAGGGCAACCAGCGCCGAAATCAGATAGCTGCCGATGATCGACCAGGGTTGCGCCAGCGCGCCGGTCGACACGGCAAACAACAGCACCGCCGAGGCGCCAAGTGGGCCGAGCAGGTGCAGGGTGATGTCCATGCCAAACAGCTGCTGACAGCACAGCGCGCTGACGAAAATACCCAGGCATGCACCGATGGCCGCACGGGACCACTCGGCCGGGTGGGTATTCAGGGAATGAGGGATGAAGCTGCGCAGAATATTCTTCACGGTCGGTCGGTATCACAGGGCAGAAAAAAAGGAGCTCGCGGGTATCGCCGAGCTCCTGTGCATAGAAATGCTAATAGTTTTTCAAAGGGCAGAACGACATGGAGGGCTGTTGCGGCAGCCTTCCGGTCGCACTCAAAGCACGCCGATTGTGGTCAGGAAACGCCTCGGAGGCAAATTCGAAATAATGCAGTCACAGTGCAATATTTTTGAATTTAATGCTCAGAGGATAACGATTGAAAAGAAAAGCCTCACCAAAATTGAATTTTGGTGAGGCTTCGGGGGTGTCGATGAAGCTGGCTGGCCGCAGGCGGTGTCGGGGGCACACCCCCTGCGGCCGATACAGCGTCAGAGACTGCGGGCCTGCGCCGAAGGACGGGCTTTACGGGCAGGACGCGCGGCTTCGACTTCCAGCAGATGCATGGCCAACACATCAGTCAGAAAACGGAACTGATCGTTGAAACCGACCACCTCATTACTGAAGTGGTTTTCCGCCGACGGCATCATGAACGCATCGAAACGAGTGTCTTCGATCAGGCTCTGGCGGTGTTTACGAGTCACGACATGTTGTGAGTAATAGTTTCGACCAAACTTGGGGAAACTGACGTGCAGGGTGACGGCTCGGGTCATGTCGAGTGCTCCGCATCAAACAGAAAGTTGAAGTAGAAAGTTGCTGATAAGTGTCAGCTACTGGGGCCTTAGTTGGCCCGGGCCATAACACGTTCGACGTTTACGTCAGCGGTGACATGCACCGACTCCTGAGCGAAAAGTTTGAGGGCAAAGACATACGTGGTCAGCGCAGTCAGCGACAAGCAAGTCAGAAGATGAATAACCATTTTTCCTGCCCTCGGTTCGTGTTTGGGTGTGACTTGATAGTACGCCGATGGATTTTTCGCGGAAGGCAATCAGGAGAATGTTGGATATCGACAGGAATGATGGTTGGGGCGGGAACCCTGAAATGACGCGGGGTAGACGCATCTGCTGATGGTGCAGAGGGCCAGGCAGCGGCGATAACCCTGTGGGAGCGAATTCATTCGCGATGCGCTATTCCAGTCGGCGTGGGTCTATCGCCTGAAACACCGCATCGCGAATGAATTCGCTCCCACGGATAATCTCTGTTGAATCAATAAAATAGTTATGTCGTGCCGTGATCAGGCACGAATACTCTCGCCATACCGATACGTCGCCAGGCAGCACAACAGCAGGCCGCTGAGCGCCACCAGGCCGCCGACCAGGCCGATATTGGCGATGCCCAACTGGCTGATCACCATGCTGCCGAGCAGGGCGCCGCCGCCGATGCCGATGTTGTAGATGCCCGAGTGCAACGACATCGCCACATCGGTGGCGTCCGGTGCCATGGCCAGCACCTTGGCCTGCATGACCAGACCGAAGCACATGATTGCCATGCCCCAGATCACGCTCAGAGTGGCGATCCACGACGCCTTGCCGGACAGCGGCAGCAGCAGCGCCAGACACAACGCCAACGCGGCGATGGCGGTGATCAACAGGCCGCGTGGATAACGGTTGTTGTAACGGCTGAACACGATCGAACCAAGAATGCCGGCGCCGCCGAACAGCAGCAGAACCAGCGTGGTCATCTCGCCGCTCATCTTCGCCACCACCTGCACGAACGGTTCGACATAGCTGTAGGCGGTGAATTGCGCGGTGATCACCAGCGCCGTCAGCATATACAGCGATACCAGCGCCGGACGTTTGAACAGGATCGGCAGGCTGCGCAGCGAGCCCGAATTCTGGCTTGGCAGCAGCGGCAGGGACTTGATCAGCACCAACACCGTCAGACCCGAAGCAATGGCGATGGACAGGAACGTGGTACGCCAGCCCAACGCCTCACCCAGCACGCGCCCCAGCGGAATCCCCAACACCATTGCCAGCGAAGTGCCAGTCGCCAACAGGCCCAGCGCCTGCACCTGCTTGCCAGCCGGCGCCACGCGCACCGCCAGCGACGCCGTGATCGACCAGAACACCGCGTGGGCCAGGGCAATGCCGACACGGCTGACCAGCAACATGCCAAAGCTCGACGCCACGCTCGACATCACATGGCTGGCGATGAACAGCATGAACACGAACGTGAGCAGCTTGCGCCGCTCGATATTGCGGGTCATCAGCATCATCGGCAGCGACGTCAACGACACGATCCACGCATACACCGTCAGCATCAGGCCAACCTGCGCGGTGGTCATGTCGAAACTGTGGCCGATGGCACTCAGCAACCCCACGGGCACGAACTCCGTGGTGTTGAAAATGAAGGCCGCGAGGGCCAGCGCAATCACGCTGAGCCAACTTCCAGTGCGAGCATCGGTGGTGTTCATGTGCAGGACGCGCCAGCCTCAAAAAGAAGAATCGTCAGGATGCCGCACTGCCCTGGAACAAAACGCCGACAAGCCAAAACGCCGCGCGAGGCCGGAGCCAGGGCGGTGCGTGCGGTCAGCAAAATATTATGAGTATGGGGAGATACGACGAGATGGGGCGGATTCTACGCGTTTGTTAACGTTGTCACAACGTGCGACGTCCGGTCGCAGGTCAGGTCTTGTGGGTGTCATCGGCCTGCTTTTATCCACTGTGTTCATCACCGCTTGTTTGCGTAAATTGGCCGCTAACTTGACATGCTGGCGAGCTTACTCTTAGCTCAATAAGCGTCAGGAGTAACAACTCGGTGTTTTTCGAAAAGAAAATCGCACCGGTGTCTAAAGGGAATTAACAGGTCGGGTCATCCCCGCCGGAGTATTCTGATGAAGCAGCCCATTCGGGCGAGCGTCAGCAATATTCTCTATATGTCTTGCGTATCTATGTTGTTATTGCCAGCCACGGAGATTAAGGCAGCCTGCACGCTGACAGCGGGTGCAGGCAATGACAGCTACGTCTGTGACAGTAATACCAGTCCCGCACTTACCGATTTATTGGGTAACAACACACTCACTTTTCCCGCCGGCGGCACAGGCACCGTGACCGGCAATGTCACGTTCGGGCCCGGTGCCGATCAGGTGCTGATGAACTCCGGCACCGTTCAGGGCGCGGTCAATCTGGGCGATGGCACCAACACCTTTCGCATCAGCGCCGGCACCGTGACTGGCGCTGTCATTCAGGGTGAAGGTGTGGACAGTTTCCAGATGACCGGCGGCACGATTCTGTCGCTGTCCCAGGGCAACTCCCCCGATGTCTTCAATATGAGTGGCGGCACCATCACCGGCGCTTTCGAGGACGGCGATGTCGCGACCATGACCGGCGGCAGCATCGGCCGGGTCGACATGAAGCTCGATGACAACATCTTCAACATGTCGGGCGGGCAGATCATCGGCAACCTCGTCACTGGCTTCGGGCGCGACACGATCACGATTTCCAATGGCAGCATTGGCGGCAACATCAGCGTCAGTGGCGGCGACGACATCGTAAGTATCAGTGGCGGCACGGTCTCCGGCCAGATCCGCTTCAGCACCGGCAACGACACCTTCAACTGGACCGGCGGCGGAGTGCTTCGCTCGGCAGTTTTGCTGGGCGACGGCGATGACGTCGCGCGCATCACCAACCTCACCGAGAGCACGCTCTCCGCGACGCCGCTGGTAGACGGCGGGCTGGGCAACGACCAACTGACCTTCAGCAACACCACTTCAGGAGTGCCTGAGCGTTACCTTGGCTGGGAAACCGTCAACCTCAACAACCAGTCGCACTTCGACCTGCCGGGGGACTTCTTTCTTGGTGACAGCGTGAGCGGCACCGGGACGTTCAACATCGATGCAACCAGTACGCTGGCGCCCGTCCAGGGCGCCATCCGTCCGTATGCGGCGGGGCAACTGGCGACCCTCAACAACGCCGGCATCATCGACATGACCACTGGCAGTTCGACGGCGACCGACAGCCTCACCGTGTACGGCAATTACGTCGGCAACGCCGGCCAGTTGCGGCTGCAGACGGTGTTGGGCGATGACACCTCGGCCACGGACAAACTGATCGTGTCGCAGGGCACTATCAGTGGCGGCACACAACTGGCGGTGAGCAACCTCGGTGGCCTCGGCGGCCTGACTCAGTCCAACGGCATCGAAGTGGTACAAGCCACCAATGGTGCGACCAGCACCACCAGCGCATTTGCACTCGCCGGTTCGCTGTCAGCCGGCGCCTATCAGTACTACCTGTTCAAAGGCGGTGTGAACGCCGGCACGGAAAACAACTGGTACCTGCGTTCCTCCGTGGTGGCACCAGCGCCCGCGGCCTCGCCTGTGCCGTTCGCCGCGCCGCCGGTCATTCCCCAGGCCGCAGCGCCCATACCGGCTGCAGCGCCTACCGTCAGCGCCGACGAGCCACCTGTCGAAGCCCCCACTGCGACGCCCGTGGCGCCCGCCACCCCGGCAACGCCGACGCCACCGGCCGACACCGCCGCCGTCGCCCCGGAACCGGCCGCCACCACGCCGCCGCTGCCGCAGCCCGCAGCCGGATCCGATCCCGTTCCGCTGTACCGGCTCGAAGTGCCGGTCTACTCGGTCATCGTCCCGGCTGCACAGATGATGACCCTCAACAGCCTCGGCACCTTCCACGAACGCCAGGGCGAACAGAGCCTGCTCACCGAACAAGGAGTCGTGCCCGCCGGCTGGGCACGTGTGTACGGCAGCGACTTGAAAAAAAGCTGGTCCGGCACCGTATCGCCGAAACTCGACGGCTCGACCAAGGGCTACCAGATCGGCCACGACCTGTACGCCGCCACCACCGATTCCGGCCAGTTGCAGCGACTGGGCTTCTTCGTCGGACAGAGCACCCTGCGCGGCGACGTCGACGGCTTCGCCGAAGGCTTCCAGCACCGCAAATCCGGCCACATCAAACTCGACGGCGACAACTTCGGCGCCTACTGGACCCTCGTCGACCCCAAAGGCTGGTACATCGACACCGTCGCCATGGGCACCCGCCTGAGCGGCACCAACCGCTCCGATCGTGGCGTCAAACTCGACACCGAAGGCCACGCCGTCACCCTCTCACTGGAGGCCGGCTATCCAATGCCCGTCTCCGAAAACTGGGTCGTCGAACCGCAAGTGCAAGTCATCCACCAAAGCATCGACCTCGACAAACAGAACGACGGCATCTCCGACGTCTCCTTCGACGCCCAACCCTACTGGACCGGCCGCGTCGGCGCCCGCCTCAAAGGCCGCTACACCGTCAGCAACATCCCCGTAGAACCCTACCTGCGCGCCAACACCTGGCACACCTTCGGCGGCAAAGACACCACCACCTATAACGGCGTCGACCGGATCAAGACTGATCACAAGGCTTCGTCGGCGGATGTGGGAGCGGGGGTTGTGGCGAAATTGTCGAGCGGGGTGAGTGTGTATCTGGCGGTGGATTACGACACGAGTCTGGACAGTGAGAAGCTGGATGGGACGAGTGGGACGGTGGGGGTTAGGGTGAGTTGGTGAGGGAGGCATCAAGCCGGTGACGGCTTAGCGTCCAGGAGGTGCCATATGAAAACCGACACTACCCTGCGACTTGGTCGCGTTCAGTATAGGCAGCTCGCCGAGCTAACCAAGCAATCAGGTTGCTGCCTCGCGATTGGCACGCATGAAGAGTTACGAGGCGCTTGGGGGATCTTTAATCCCTTCGTCCAAGCCGTGCATGCAGATGCATGTGTTGATACTCCATTTCTGCAGGAAAAGGGCGTGATTCAAATAGCTCGTAGTGTTGACGCCGGTCGACTCAGAAGTGTGCAGCGACCTGAAATTGATTGGAGTCAGCTTGAAGATGACGAAATTTATGAATTCATCGTGCAGCATGAGCTTGGCCACTATCGCAGCAATCATTGCATCTTCAAAATTTTTGAAATCCATGATCGGGATATTCACACAGCGTGTCATCGGGTCATCCGGGCGGTGAATGAAGTTCTCGCCGATCGTTTTGCCTGGAACGCTATCCGGCCCAGCGAACCAGTGCCGCTATGCGAAACCGGAAAGCGCCTTCAAGAACAGATGGTTGAAGCATTGGCTCTCTTGGACAAGCACGCTCCGCGCTCACGGATCACACCCCATGTCTTGCCAGCAGGTCAGTATCTTTACGTGCCACGATCCATGCTTCTGACAGATTGGCGCTTGGCTTATGTTGGCCCACTCGTCTCTCCTGAACTGGTAGAGCGGGGCCGTTCTTATGAGCGAGCTCGGCGGGGTGGGCATCAGTGGATTGTGTAGGCGGTGGTACCGTGTAGCCGTAAAAAAATCGAAGTAGTGAGCATGGTCTTAGAGCAGGCTACGAAACTGCTTCGGGCTATTGGTTTTGGAGAGGTTCAGCACGTTGGGAGTGTCCAGTGTCCGGATCAGAAAATAGCTTGTAGTGCCGGGGTAATCTGAACTGGCTTTGTAAGCTATTGATATAAATCGCATATTTCGGTTAAGAAATTTGTATGGAATACTGTTTGGAATACAGAGTTTTGATGCTGTTGCTTCAAGGCAGTGTCGGGGGTGGGTGCGCCGCCTAATCAACGAGAGGAAGGCTCGTGGGGGCTGCTAGTAATCAAGGTGTATCCCTGCTTCGAACTCGCCTGTTATCAGGCGCTCTATGACTTGCGGTCGCTTCAGTTTGTGCCTTGCGGCTAATTCATCCAGCTGGGCGATTACCGCGATCGGGATCATTACGTTGAGCTGTTTCTTGTCAGGGTTGCGCACGTCGAGCTGCTTACGATTCCATCTCTTTTTGATCTCATTGATGATCGCCTTTTGCTCGTTACGTCCGAGCTCCGCTCCATCGAAGAACATCAGCAACTCTTTGTAGTTGGTAATGGGAATGGTCCGTCTGGATACGAGGCTGTTGTCCTTCACTAGCCACTCCCAGGCGCAAGCACAGCGTGAAGCGCTTTCCTTCTTTTCTGCGAACCACTCGAATGCACTGTCCTTTGCTTTGTGCTTCAGCCACTCCCTGCGAAGAAGCTCAATCTCTTCCGACTTCTCCTCCAAGTATGCGTCCCAGCTATCAATTAGAGCTATCAGTAGCTTCCTACCTGTGAGATGAACAAGCCCCCTGGGCAGTCTCAAATTGGCGAGTTTCTCGATCCTGCCAAGTAGCCATTGATGCTGCCTTTCGTCTTCGTCTATCCATGCGAGTGATTCATCTGGAATCAGGCTTTGGTCCTTCTCACGTGCAATCCGATGCAGGGGGTATTTCTTCGTCTTCAAAAAAAAGGCGATTTCGTCACGCATCGTCAAGCCGCCGCAGGTGCTTGGATCAAACGAAGCATCACGGTCCATCTGGAGATGTAGCCATAGCCAGATGTCATAGCGCGCATTGCGTCCTGGATCGCCGAGTAGCTCGCTAAGGGCATCTGACACTTTTCGGTTGTCGGTATTTGCCATAGTTAATTTCTACCATATTGATTTAGCTTATAAATATAAACTATTGTATAATTTAGTTATAGCTTTGCTCTATAAAATAAAAAATATAGATCTATAAACGATATAGTAAAGATCTAAAGATACTCTATCAGTACTGTAGCAGATTTCTACTATTATTCTATGGTTTTAGTTTTGAATATTTCTACGTTTTTACTGGGCTGTAGATGATTTTAATCTGATTTCTAGCTGATTTTTTAATGATTGATAGGCGTTAAGGATTTCCGCATATTCATGCTGCCACTAAGCTTATGCGCGTGAGGTGGAAGATTTACCGTGATGAGCCAGGACTACCTATGTCCTTAACAGAGGAGCGGTTGGTCATCGGGCAAGGCTAGGGCAGCATTTTAGAAACGATGTTGAGCGAACTTTAGGAGCGGACATGAGGGGCGCGGTTGGATCGTGATAGGTGGCTGAGATGTGGCTCGGAGGGGGGGCGGCCGGCGACGCCAAATGACATCAGAAGCGGTCTTCCCGATGAACTCCTCGGCCAAGTCAGTCTCTGGCTTCTCGCTTTAGGCCCAGGTCTATGGCGCGACGTTAATCAGGTGTTTTTTTACAACCCCGGGTAATCCTTTGAGCCATACAGAGGAGCCTGCTCATGCGAATCATCCGTCTGAAAGAAGTCATCGACTCGACTGGCCTGGCACGGTCGACCATTTACAAGTACATCGCCGAGAACACCTTTCCGAAGCCGGTTTCATTGGGAGATCGCTGCGTCGGCTGGGTCGATAGCGAGGTACACGATTGGATCCTAGCCAGGGTCGAAGAGCGTGACCAAGCCGATGCCGGCCCCGCTCGCGTCAGTCGGCTGGGGGTTGCCGTCTAAATTAGCCATAAACGCCACGACCACCGCAGGTTGGTCGTGGCGTTTATGCCGGGCGGGCTGTCGACCAATGGGGATTTGTAAGTCTCTCTTCAGACCGAGCGATGGCACTCTTCAGTGCACGGCTTATCGGGGCCCGAGATCGCCTGACTTATGGCCATCTCCGGGCGTGCGGAGTTGGTTTTCTTCCGGAGCAGGGCGCTGGCAGAAATGATCCGGCCAGGCTGGGAAATTGGGGCTTCGTTTCCCTAGCCAGTCGAGAGCGTCATTCTCGGTAAAAGTAATATGCTGTAAGCGGTCATCACTACCTAAAGGGTTCCAGGACTACTCATCAGGTCATTGGAATATCAACGGTATCTACGGCGATTGAGCATCAAGAGGTAACGGTTAAAAAATACTCAATGGGCACAGGTTATGAACCTTACCCAGGAGTAGTAACCATGCACCTTGATACCCCCTGCACCAAACGCCCTCTGCGTCGTCATCGCGATAACACCAACCTTCACCTGCACGACTTACCTACCTTCGATGGCTTGCCCGTAATGCTTGCCGTAGGGCCCTTCATCCGCGAATACCTTTTCCGCCTGAAGCAGACCATTGACCTAGCGCTAGATCAGCACTCCAGGGTGCTGGCATTCCGAGTGGATCTACGCCTACCGGTTGGTATTGATCTGCCTGACTACGCTTACACCAACGAAGTCATCAGCCGGTTTATCGACTCATTCAAGGCTAAGATCGAGCACAACCGCGCCAAGGCCCGTCAGCGCAACCCGTACGCCCATGACAGCAAGGTGCGTTACGTCTGGGTCAGAGAAATCGGAGAGATGGGGCGCCCGCATTACCACCTGCTGATCCTGCTCAATCAGGAGGCCTACTACACGGTGGGGTGGCTCAAGTCTAAAGCCAGCAATATCAATAACCGCATGAAAGAGGCCTGGGCAAGCGCTCTGGGACTGTCCATTGATGGCGTGAGAGGACTGGTGAATATCCCGCCAAACGCTGAATACCGAATAGACCGAGATGTCCGCCCTGGTGATGTGGATGAACTGCCTGCACTGTTCTTTAGGGCAAGCTACCTCTGCAAAGCCGCTACGAAGTCCTACGGTGATAATCATCATGGATTCGGATGCAGTCGGGGATAACTGCCTTCATGCTACGCAATGCACCATGCCCATGGAATCCTGGCCTGCCAATGGTTTAGGCTCCGGCCAGGAATCTAAGGCTGACATGAGCGCTGCGAGATGACGGACAAAGGAGAGCGCTGCCGGCAGCATTATCAGTCGGTATACGAACGAAATCAGCCAGAGATCAGCAAGGGCCGTGCTCTTGATGAAGGCCTGCATCATTTCCTCGATCAACGCCCGGCGGGTAAGAACCTGTCAGCAATTGATCGTGCGCAAGGCCTGGCAACGGCATCGTTTTGGCTTGATGTGGATGCAGTAGCTGGGGCCGATCTCGCCAGCCTGGCCCTCAGCCGGGTGTTGCATTTCGATAATGCAGCCAGTGTCGAGCTGCTGTTGCACCTCGCAACCCATAACCCGGAAACCCTCAGATGGGCGATTCGCTACGCGAAGCTGTTTGAGCGTACAGAATCGCCGCTGTGGCTTGCGCTGCGTGCGGCGCTCGTCGGGGATGAGTGGCAAGTTTTCTTCGGTGTCTGTGATCGCCTGCTTGATCAGCTCAAGCCTTTTGATGAGCTGATAGCCATGGCTGAAAAACAGCTTAAGCACTTATCGCTGCTGGAGCTGTTTTCCTACCTGAGTGTTCTGGCCTACCACGCATTTACCGAATACGGTTCCGATGATCCTTCCGGTCAGCAGTGGAAAGTCTACAACCGCATTATTCTGAACAAGCTCCATGCTTGCTCGGAAGAGGATTTCCGCCTAAGCGAATCACGACTCGGACAATCGCTGAAACGGCACCTGTCACCGATTATCTTTCCCGGATCCAGCAATTCTGACGTGGTGAAATGTCGTCAAAATCTTGAGTCTTTAGCCCTTTTGATCGGGTCCACCCAAGAGCGAATCGACTACGAAGATTCCATCGACTGGTTCTGCTTCGATCCGGAATGCCGTTATCAGCTAAAACCGGGCGAGTCGGTTATCTACAACCAGTCGAAGGCGGGAACAGAGCGCTGGCAACGAACCGGGCGCAAGAGTGATCTGCTTTGGCACTACTGGATGAATCGTGCCGTGCACGAATTCGCCCTCTCCGGTATGGCTGAACAAATCATCGGCTCACCTGAGAATCATGAGCTAAACCAGCTGGCCTTTATCAAGGCGGTTCGCAGCCAGCTGCAGTTGCAGCAGATTTACGGCTTGGATGATCGCGTCTCGCTCAATGATGGTTCCCAGGTGCAGGTACATCACTTGCTGCTGGCAAGCGAGCTGACCTCGGTTTTCTTTCAGAAAGAGTTCATCCAGCCATTCCAGAGTCATCTGCGAGAATCGGGCGTGCTTACTCAGGCGCTAGGGCGTTTGGCCATGAATGGCCTGCTTACCGGGGAAAACCGGTTCCCAATGACCTGGTCCGAAGAGCAAGAAAAGATCCGCAAGATCACAGGCTGGACTGTTTGCGACGAACACCCGAAAGGCAGCGCAGATTCAGCCAAGGCCATCCTTACGTTTTGGACCAGCGACTTCAAAGCGCTATCCCAGCAATTGAAGCAGCAACCCCGTATGCCTGCGCCGCGCCTGTACGAGCAGCCCTTCTACAAAATCGGACGCTATAGCTTTCAGTTCCCTTGGGTTGGCGCGCCGCAGAACAACCTGACGGCGGCCATCAATAACCTTCGGCGGGTAAATACCCGTCGGGCCGACATGCAGACTGAAACCCAGCGCGTAGAACTCGCACTGGCCGAGAGTCTTCGGCAACGAGGCTTTGCCGTTGAGGTGGGTTATCGGCCACTGGCGACCGAAGATGACGATGCCGGCGAAGTGGATCTGATCTGCCACCAGGATGGTGTGCTACTGCTGCTTGAGGTCAAGTCAGGCTATATCCGCTCGACTAGGCATGAGGTTTGGCTGCATCGCACCAACACATTACGTAAGGCAGCCTGGCAGTTACGCCGCAAGCAGGTGGCGGTACTCAGTGCGCTGATGACTGATCAAGACCTACGCGCCAGATTGGGCTATCACGGCCAGCAGCCTGAAGCGGATCTGCGTGCCTGGATCGTCGACACATCCATTGAGCTAGATGGGCAGTCGGTCGATGGCTTCAGGGTGGTATCCCGTGAGGGGCTGGAGGTCATTCTTCGTGATGAGAAGCAGCTCCTCAGGCCGATAGATCAGCTTGAAGAGGGGAGTCAGGATTCGTTGTTTCCTAACGGGTTTACTGCTGGCCAATTTGTCGCAGTTGTCGAGTCCAACGAGCTGTGGCGGGGCATTTGCTAGTACTTGGATGGCAATGCTTTAGGTTCGGCCTGCTGTCTGCCCTGGGGTGGGGTATTTGGCGGCAGTAGACGCTCTGATATCTGTTCTCGTGGTTATCAAAATGCAGCGCATTGGTGATCAATATGGGGTAATGTGCGTGCTCTAAGGAAGGGTATTTGCCATCCCGCTAACGAAGCACAAGGATTCGCTAACCCGAACGAGCCAGTCACGATGTCGAACGAACAGCTTGTAGATTTAACCCAGCCACAGCGCGATCGGCTCGCGTTTGTGGAGTTGCGCGTGCGATTCATTGGGGAGATACGCCGCCAGGACTTGGTCATGCGGTTTGGCATCCAGTCTGCCGCCGCATCCCGGGATCTGGCGCTGTACAAGGAGCTGGCCCCCGGCAACATCGATTACGACTCCAAGGCTAAGTCCTACGTCCTGGGGCAACGCTTTCAGCCGCTCTTCGACTTCCCGCCGGAGCGGGTGCTCTCGTGGCTGACTCAGGGGTTTGGTGACGGCGAGCCGATGCGGCTCAAAGCGTGGGTTGCCAGCGAGAGTCCATCCCGGCTCACCCTCCCAGATCTGGACGTCCTTGCGAGTGTGACTCGGGCTATTCACCAGGAGTGTCCTCTTAGCATCGAGTACCACTCCATCTTTAGTGGCCGCTCCAAGCGGGAGGTTGTCCCGTTCGCGCTGATCGACAATGGCCTGCGCTGGCATGTCCGCGCCTTTGACCGGAAGTCGCAGGAATTCCGCGATTTCGTCATCACCCGGATCAGGCACCCCATTGTCCTCAAGCGCCAGTCAGTGGCGGCTCATGAAATGAGCGATCAAGACATCCAGTGGACCCGGATCGTCGAGTTGGAGTTGGTGCCGCATCCGGATCAACCCCGAGCAGAGATCACCGAGATGGATTACGGCATGCGTAACGGCGTGCTGCGAATGAAACTGCGCGCCGCCACTGCCGGATACATCCTGCGCAAATGGAGTGTCGACTGCTCGCCGGATCATAGTCTGCACGGGCACGAATTTAGACTCTGGCTGAAAGATCACCTGGCGCTGTATGGCGTCAAGAACGCTGTGTTGGCGCCGGGCTACCGCGCGCCCGACCAGAATAAGGGAGAGTAATAACGTGGCCTACGACCCAATACGTGCACTGGAGCTTCTTCGAATCGGTTCCGGACGTGCAGACGCAACCTTCCGCGATGACCAAGAAGATGCCATTCGCCACATTGTCGAAGGCAAAGGTCGTCTGCTGGTCGTGCAAAAGACCGGGTGGGGCAAGAGCTTTGTCTACTTCATCGCGACAAAGTTGCTGCGGGAGGCTGGGGCTGGGCCCGCGCTACTGATCTCGCCTTTGCTGGCGCTGATGCGGAACCAAATCAGTGCGGCCGAGCGAATGGGAGTTCGCGCCGCCACGATCAACTCCGATAACCAGGATGAATGGAGAGCGGTTGAAGCCAAGCTCCGCAGGAATGAAGTTGACATTCTGTTGATAGCGCCAGAGAAGCTGGGTAACGACTGGTTTAACACTGAGGTGCTGGCAGGAATCGCAGGGCAAATCTCGCTAATGGTTATCGATGAGGCCCATTGCATCTCGGATTGGGGGCACGACTTCCGTCCTCACTACCGATTGCTGGAGCGTATCGCCAGAACGCTACCGGCCAATCTGCGCCTGCTGGCAACAACTGCAACGGCCAACGACCGGGTTATGGAAGACCTTGTGGCTGTGCTAGGCCCGAATATGAAGGTGCTGCGCGGTGACTTGAATCGAGGCTCCCTGACGCTGCAAACGATGCGCTTGCCTAGTCAAGCTGCCCGTATGGCATGGATCGCACAGCAGCTCAACTCACTACCAGGACACGGCATCATTTATACCCTTACTATCCGCGATGCTAATCAGCTAGCAGATTGGCTCAAGGCCAAGGGCTTTGCAGTAGAAGCCTACACAGGTAAGACGGGTGATCGGCGTGAGGAGCTGGAGCAAGCGCTGCAAGAGAATCGGGTTAAGGCCCTTGTGGCGACCACCGCGTTGGGCATGGGCTATGACAAGCCGGACCTGGCGTTCGTTATCCATTTTCAGATGCCTGGCTCAGTTGTCGCCTATTACCAGCAAGTTGGGCGGGCGGGAAGAGCGCTGAAATCTGCATATGGCGTGCTATTGAGCGGCGATGAGGAAGAGGGAATTACGGATTGGTTTATCCGTAGCGCATTCCCAACTCGCGAAGAGGTTGACGATGTCTTGGGGGCACTTGATGAAGCGCCGGAAGGACTTTCAATACCTGACCTCATGACCTGCGTGAACATGAGTAAAAGCCGCATCGAGAAGACTATCACGGCACTCTCTCTCGAATCTCCAGCGCCGATCGCCAAGCAAGGTACGAAGTGGCAGCTTACTGCAGCCGAGCTAGGAGACGGATTCTGGGCGCGAGCAGACCGGCTCACCAAATTGAGGCGTGCCGAACTCCAGCAAATGCAGGAATACGTCTCTCGGCCTTTCGGGCAGCATATGGGCTTTCTGATTGATGCGCTTGATGGCGATTCAAGCACTGTCAGCCCACCGTCGTTGCCGCCGCTGTCAGAGGACTTAGATCAGCTGCTGGTTCGGGAAGCTGAGGAGTTTCTTTGTCGCACAAGTCTGCCCATCGAGCCTCGCAAAAAATGGCCCGTGGGGGGAATGCCGCAGTACGGAATTCACACCGCATCCACCATTCCCTATCAAGCACAGCCCGGCAAAGCACTTTGCGTCTGGGGCGATGCCGGTTGGGGTGGCTTGGTTAGACAGGGCAAATACCACGATGGTCGTTTTTCTGACGACCTCGTTGCGGCGTGCGTGAAGATGATTCAGGAGTGGAGTCCTCAGCCGGGTCCGGCCTGGGTGACCTGCGTTCCATCGCTTCGCCATCCCGACTTGGTACCAGATTTCGCTCAGCGCTTGGCTGCTGCCCTGGATCTACCGTTTCACATGGTCATCGCAAAAACAGACGCAAGGCCCGAACAGAAGACGATGGCAAACAGTACGCAACAGGCGCGCAACATCGATGGTTCGCTCGCCCTCAACGGTCAGCCTATTCCTCCCGGCCCAGTCCTCTTGGTGGATGATATGGTCGACTCCCGCTGGACGCTGACGGTGTCTGCTTGGCTGCTGCGCAAGAATGGAAGTGGAGAGGTATGGCCGATGGCCCTTTCACAGACGGGGCACGACGAATGACGCCAATCCTCTCACCAAACACCAAAGCGATCTTGCTGCTGACGGCGCCGCTCATTGCCGGTCGTGGCACGGCATCATCGGATCTGCTCACGCCCGGTGAATACAAACGTCTCGCGCGTCATTTGCGCGAGATCCAGCGCCAGCCTGCGGATCTGCTCTCGCCGGACGCAGCTGAGATCCTGCATGCGTGTCAACCGGTGATTGATGAAAGCCGCCTGCAGAAATTGCTAGGGCGCGGATTTCTGCTGAGCCAAGTTGTCGAGCGCTGGCAAGCACGTGCTATCTGGGTAGTCAGCCGCGCGGATGCAGAGTATCCGCGCCGCCTGAAAGCGCGCCTTCGTGAAGATGCTCCGGCAGTGCTCTACGGTTGTGGCGATATGGCTTTGCTTGAAACCGGTGGGCTTGCCGTTGTTGGATCGCGCCATGTGGACGAGGCCCTCACCGACTACACAATGGCAGTTGGCCGGCTCGCTGCTCGGGCAGGTAGAACGCTTGTCTCCGGCGGTGCCAAAGGCATCGATCAGGCCGCCATGCGTGGCGCCCTTGAGGCGGGCGGAAAAGTTTGCGGCGTGCTGGCGGACAGTCTGGAAAAGACCACCATGAACCGCGAGCACCGCAACCTTCTGCTCGATGGTCAATTGGTGCTGATTTCACCTTACGACCCGAGTGCGGGGTTCAATGTCGGCCACGCGATGCAGCGGAACAAGCTGATTTATGCATTGGCAGACACCTCACTGGTGGTAAGTTCCGACCTCAACAAAGGCGGTACTTGGAGCGGTGCTGTCGAGCAGCTCGACAAACTCAAGTTTGTTCCGGTCTTCATTCGATCGACGGGTGAGTCTTCCACCGGATTGGAGGGTTTGCGGAAGAAAGGTGCGCTTCCCTGGCCTAACCCGCAAGACGTAGATGCCTTCGAGGATGTGTTCAACGTGTCGGTTTCGACACCGACGGCATCCCCACAGACTGGTCTAGCGCTGTTTTCGAACGACGAGTCAACGCCGGCTAATGCCAAGCCAGCGGTGTCTGAACAATGCGAAACCGCGCCATCCCCCCAGGCCGAGAGCGAACCATCGGTGCCGGTCGACGTTATTTCTGCTACGCAGCCCACCGCTGATGTATCCGAAGAACTTTCGCCAGTTAGACCAGAAGTCGCAGCGCCGATAGACGCCGCCAAGGAATCTACGCAGCCGGCATCGACCCCTGCCGAAGTACTCTTCGCGGCCGTTCGCGCAGCGATTCAGCAGCTATTGAGTGTGCCCATGAAGGACACCGAAATAGCGGCCGGGCTAGACGTCTCCAGCGCACAGGCCAAGGTATGGCTACAGCGTCTGGTCGACGAAGGCATATTGGAAAAGCAGAAGAAGCCTGCGGGCTACGTCGTCAAGCAAAAGCGGCTATTTGAGTAACCGATGAATACCAAGCAAGAACATAAGCCGCAGTGTGACGGCATTGATATAGAAGGGTCATGCGTTTGAGCACCCAACAAATCACCCTCGGCCAGCTCGAAAATCACCTCTGGGAATCCGCCAATATCCTGCGTGGTCCGGTGGATGCGGCTGACTTCAAGACCTACATCTTCCCGCTGCTGTTCTTCAAGCGTATCTGCGACGTTTGGGATGAGGAGTACCAAGAGATCGTCGACGAGACTGGTGATGACCAGCTCGGCTGGTTCCCTGAGTCGCATCGATTCCAGATCCCGGATTACTGCCACTGGGAGCACGTGCGTGAAAAGTCGATCAACGTAGGGGCTGCATTGCAGTGGGCAATGCGAGAGATCGAGAAGGCCAACCCTGACACCCTTTATGGTGTCTTCGGCGATGCCCAGTGGTCGAATAAAGAGCGGTTGTCCGATGCCTTGCTCAAGGACCTGATCGAGCACTTCTCCAGGCTGCCGTTGGGCAACAAGAACATCAACTCGGATTTGCTTGGCGACGCCTACGAATACCTGATCAAGAAGTTCGCCGACGCCACCAACAAGAAGGCCGGCGAGTTCTATACCCCACGCAGTGTCGTGCGGCTGATGATCGACATGCTCGATCCCAAGGAGGCCGAGACCATCTACGACCCGGCCTGCGGTACTGGCGGCATGTTGCTAGCTGCCGTGCAGCACGTCAAAGAGATGCACGGCGACGTGAAGCGGCTCTGGGGCAAGCTGTACGGGCAAGAGAAAAACCTCACCACCTCATCCATCGCGCGGATGAACTTGTTCCTCCACGGCATCGAGGACTTCCAGGTAGTGCGCGGTGACACACTGCGTAACCCAGCCTTCTTTGAGGGCGATCGATTAGCCACGTTCGACTGCGTGATCGCCAATCCGCCATTTTCGTTGGAAAAGTGGGGCGAAGAGTTGTGGCTGAATGATCCCTTTGGCCGTAATTTTGCTGGCCTGCCGCCGTCATCCAGCGGTGACTTCGCGTGGGTACAGCACATGGTCAAATCGATGGCTCATGTGAGTGGCCGAATGGCTGTGGTGCTGCCCCAAGGCGCGCTGTTTCGTAAGGGAGTCGAAGGCAGTATTCGCCAGAAGTTGCTGGAAATGGATCTGGTCGAGGCCGTGATCGGATTGGCTCCCAATCTGTTCTACGGCGCCGGCCTCGCTGCGTGCATTCTTGTGCTGCGCAAGCACAAGTCGGCTGAGTACAAAAAGAAAGTGCTGATCGCTGATGCCTCGCGGCTATTCCGCCGGGGGCGTGCACAAAATTTTCTGGAGTCTGAGCACGCTGCTGAAATCCTTGGTTGGTATCGCGGCTTCTCTGATGTGCAGGATGCGGTCCGCGTGGTCAGTCTCGATCAGATCAAGGCCGAGGACTGGACGCTGAACATCTCGCGCTACGTCCTGCCACCACTGCAAGAAGATATTCTGCCGTTACCCGACGCTATCACTGCGTTCAAGGAGGTGCTTGTTCGTTGTCGCGAGGCTGAAGAGCGGTTTGCGCAGGTCATGACTGAAGGGGGATGGCTGAAATGAGTCACCCAAGCAACCGCATTAGCCAACAAGAACTCGAAAGGTATCTGTGGGGCGCCGCCGTCCTGCTGCGCGGCCTGATTGACGCTGGCGACTACAAGCAGTTCATCTTTCCGCTGTTGTTCTACAAGCGCGTTTCTGATGTTTGGAATGAGGAGTACCAGGCGGCACTGGCCGATTCGAACGGTGATTTATCATACGCGCAGTTCGCCGAGAATCATCGTTTCCAGATCCCTGAGGGGGCGCACTGGAACGATGTTAGGCAGACCCCGAAGAGCGTGGGCGCGGCCATTCAGAAAGCGATGCGCGCCATCGAATCTGCCAACCCAGATATGCTCGACGGCATCTTCGGTGATGCGCCCTGGACCAATCGCGAGCGCCTGCCCGATGAAACACTGAAAAACCTAATCGAGCACTTCTCGACGCAGACGCTGTCAGTGGCCAATGTGCCTGAGGACGAGCTCGGCAACGCCTACGAGTACCTGATCAAAAAGTTTGCGGACGACTCAGGCCACACCGCCGCCGAGTTCTATACCAACCGCACCGTTGTCCACCTGATGACGCAACTTTTGGCACCTCAGGCGGGTGAGTCGATCTACGACCCTACATGCGGTACTGGTGGCATGTTGATCTCGGCGCTGGACGAAGTGAAGCGCTCGGGCGGCGAGTACCGCTCGCTCAAGCTCTACGGGCAAGAGCGGAACCTGATTACCTCATCCATCGCTCGAATGAACTTGTTCCTGCACGGTGTAGAGGACTTCGAGATCATTCGGGGCGACACTCTGGCCGAACCGAAGCACATTGAAGGCGACCGCCTGCGCCAGTTCGATGTGATCCTGGCTAACCCGCCGTACTCGATCAAGCAATGGAACCGCGAGGCTTGGACCAGTGACAAGTGGGGCCGCAACTCTCTGGGTACGCCCCCGCAGGGCCGTGCTGATTACGCCTTCCAGCAGCATATCCTGACCAGCCTGACCGCAAAGGGGCGTAGTGCCGTGCTTTGGCCGCACGGCGTGCTGTTCCGTAACGAAGAACAGGCTATGCGCGCCAAGATGGTCGAGCAGGACTGGGTCGAGGCCGTCATCGGCTTGGGCCCTAACCTGTTCTACAACTCCCCGATGGAGTCGTGCATCGTCATCTGCAACCGCAAGAAGAGCGCTGCACGCCAGGGTAAGGTGATCTTCATCGATGCTGTGAGCGAGGTCACTCGTGAGCGGGCGCAGAGCTTTCTCAAGCCTGAGCACCAGCAGCGCATCCTGAGCGCATACAAGACCTTTGCGGATATACCCGGTTTCGCCAAGGTTGCCACCCTGGCCGAAATCGGTGCCAATGCGGCCAATCTCTCTATCCCGCTGTATGTGAAGCGCATTGCTTCAGCCATCGCCACTGACAGCAATGGCGACGCGATAACGCTGCGTTCAGCTTGGGACCAATGGCTAACCGATGGGCGTGCCTTCTGGCAACAGATGGACGCGCTGGTGGAAACGCTGGATGGACTGATTATGGAGGACATCGAGCGTGTCTGATAACAACAACTTGAAGCCTGGTTGGAAAGTCTGGCGTTTTGACCAGATGGCAACCAACGTCAATGTCCGCATCGACAACCCATCCGAATCCGGGATGGAGCACTACGTTGGCCTTGAACACCTGGATGCGGACTCACTCAAGATTCGTCGTTGGGGCTCCCCTGATGATGTGGAAGCTACCAAGCTGCTGTTCAAGAAGGGAGACATCATCTTTGGTCGCCGCAGGGCTTACCAGCGGAAGCTCGGCGTAGCTGAGTTCGATGGTATCTGCTCAGCACACGCGATGGTACTGCGCGCCAAGTCTGAAGTAGTGCTGCCCGAGTTTCTGCCGTTCTTTATGCAGAGCGACCTGTTCATGAAGCGAGCAGTGGAAATCTCCGTGGGCTCTCTCTCTCCGACGATTAACTGGAAAACGATGGCGATGCAGGAATTTGCGTTGCCGCCAATCCATGAACAGCAAATCATGGTAGTGGCACTGGCCGCGCTCCAAGAGACTTCCGCTGCATATGCTGATTCACTTGAGGAATCACGTCGGCTTCTGGCGAATATCCGTGACCGTGTTCTTTGGGAAGGTGAGGGGCAAAACCTGCAAGAAACATCAATTGGGTCTATACCAGCTGGCTGGCTGGCAAAAAAACTTGGCGATGTCGTTGACTTCCAAGGTGGCACCCAGCCTCCAGCGAAAGTTTTTGAGTTCGCCCCCTCTCCCACAAATATTCGGCTGATTCAGATCCGCGACTATAAAAGCGATGAATTTAAAACATATATTCCGAGGGCGTTGGCAAGAAAATTTTGTAGTGTTGACGATGTGATGATCGGGCGATATGGGCCTCCTGTATTCCAGATTTTGCGGGGTCTTGACGGTGCATACAACGTCGCGCTGATTAAGGCGCAACCAAGAGATGGGCTCGAAAAGGGATATCTCTATCACTTTTTAAAAGAGCGAGCGCTATTGCAGATGATTGAAGGTTTGTCTCGCAGAAGTTCAGGGCAATCTGGGGTTGATATGGATAAGTTGAAGGCCTATCCCATTCCGCTTCCTCCACTGGAAACCCAGAAACGCCTGAGTCGGTTGTTTGACTCGATGGAGTATTCGCTGGAAGGCATTCAAGCAAGATTGAGTGCCCTTATCCCTCTGCGTGAGCAAATTCTTTCAGCAACAAGGACAGACTAGTGTTCAACGAATCAAACACCGTCGAAGCCTACGTCCGCGACCTGCTCGCCGGCCCCGTCAAGGTTGCTCCTGCTAACAGCGTCCAAGAACCTCAAACCAGCTACGGTCCCAGTCCAAAAGGCATTGGCTGGCGCTACGCCGCCCCGACTGAGGTGCCGCGCCAGATTCAGGAAGTGCTGGTAGAACCTTGGCTGCGTGAGGCACTGATCCGCCTTAACCCCGAGATTACCGCCCAGCCCGACCGCGCCGACGAGGTGCTCTATAAGCTGCGCGCCATCGTGCTGTCGGTGCGCTCGGATGGCCTGATCCGCGCCAACGAGGAAATGACCGCGTGGATGCGCGGCGAGCGCTCGATGCCTTTTGGCATCAATAACGAGCATGTGCCGGTGCGCTTGATCGACCTGGACGACCTCGCGCAGAATCAGTACATCGTCACCCAGCAGTACACCTACCGTGCCGGTCCCACGGAGCGCCGAGCCGATCTAGTGATGTTGGTGAACGGCTTGCCGCTGGTACTGATCGAGGCCAAGACGCCGGTCAAGAAGTGCATCAGTTGGGTTGACGGTGCTGTACAGGTGCACGACGACTACGAGAAGTTCGTGCCGGAACTGTTCGTTTGCAACGTGTTCTCGGTGGCCACTGAGGGCAAGGCTTACCGCTACGGCTCCATCGGCCTGCCGGTAAAAGATTGGGGCCCTTGGCATCTAGATGGTGACGGCGACGATGGCCAGCACCATCCTCTGAAATCCCTCAAGCTGTCCGCTGAGAGCATGTTGCGTCCGCATGTGGTGTTGGACATCCTCGGCAGCTTCACTCTATTCGCCACCAATAAGAAAAAGCAGCGCATCAAGATCATCTGCCGTTACCAGCAGTTTGAAGCGGCCAACAAGATCGTCGAGCGAGTGCTGGCGGGTTACCCCAGGAAGGGCCTGATCTGGCACTTCCAGGGTTCGGGAAAGTCACTATTGATGGTGTTTGCCGCGCAGAAGCTGCGCATGCATGCCGGCTTGAAGAACCCCACCGTGCTGATCGTGGTAGACCGGATCGATCTCGACAGCCAGATCACGGGTACGTTCACCGGAGCGGACATTCCTAATCTGGAAAAGGCGGATAGCCGCGAGAAGCTGCAGCAGCTGCTGGCGCAGGACGTGCGCAAGATCATCATCACCACGATCTTCAAGTTCGGCGATGCCACAGGCAGCCTGAACGACCGCAGCAATATTATCGCCCTAGTCGACGAGGCCCACCGCACGCAAGAAGGCGACCTGGGCCGCAAGATGCGCGAGGCCCTGCCCAACGCGTTTCTGTTCGGCCTGACCGGTACGCCGATCAACCGTGCTGACCGCAATACCTTTTACGCCTTCGGCGCCGACGAAGATGAGAAGGGCTACATGAGCCGTTACGGTTTCGAGGAGTCGATCCGCGACGGCGCGACGCTGAAGCTGCACTTCGAACCGCGACTGATCGACCTGCACATCGACAAGGCGGCACTGGATGCCGCCTACAAAGACCTGACCGGCGGCCTGTCGGATCTGGACAAGGATAACCTCGCCAAGACCGCCGCCAAGATGGCTGTGCTGGTCAAGACGCCCGAGCGCATCCGTAAGGTCTGCGAGGACATCGTCCAGCACTATCAGACCAAGGTGGAACCCAACGGCTTCAAGGGGCAGATCGTCACCTTCGACCGGGAGTCCTGCCTGCTATTCAAGGCCGAGTTGGACAAGCTGCTGCCGCCGGAGGCCACCGATATCGTGATGTCGGTGCAGGCGTCCGACAAGAAGGAGCACCCAGAGTATGCGCCCTACGACCGAAGCCGCGACGAGGAGGAGCGACTGCTGGATCGCTTCCGCGACCCGTCCGACCCACTGAAGCTGATCATCGTCACGGCCAAACTGCTGACGGGGTTCGATGCTCCCATCCTGCAGGCCATGTACCTGGACAAGCCGCTGCGGGACCACACGCTGCTGCAGGCCATCTGCCGGGTCAACCGCACTTACTCCGAGCAGAAGACCCATGGCCTGATCGTCGACTACCTCGGCATCTTTGATGATGTGGCGGCGGCGCTGGAATTCGACGACCAGAGCGTCAAGCAGGTGGTCAGCAACATCCAGGAACTGAAAGACAAACTGCCAGAAGCCATGCAGAAATGCCTGGCCTTCTTTACCGGCTGCGACCGTACATTGGAGGGTTACGAGGGTCTGATCGCCGCCCAGCAGTGCCTGCCCAACAATGCAGTGCGGGACAATTTTGCCGCTGAGTACAGCGTGCTCAACAAGATCTGGGAGGCGCTGTCACCGGACACGGTTTTGGGCCCCTTCGAGAAGGACTATAAGTGGCTGTCGCAGGTATATCAGTCGGTGCAGCCCTCCAGTGGTCACGGCAAGTTGATTTGGCACTCGCTGGGTGCCAAGACCATCGAGCTGATCCATCAGAACGTGCATGTGGACGCCGTGCGGGATGACCTAGACACGCTGGTACTGGACGCCGATCTGCTGGAGGCTGTGCTGTCGAACCCTGACCCTAAGAAGGCCAAGGAGATCGAGATCAAACTGAGTCGGCGTATGCGCAAGCACGCAGGCAACCCAAAGTTCAAACAGCTCTCCGAGCGGTTGGACGCGCTGAAAGACCGCTTCGAGTCTGGGCAGGTCAACAGCGTTGAATTTCTCAAGCAACTGCTGGAGATCGCCAAGGAGACGCTGCAGGCCGAGAAGGAAGTGCCGCCCGAGGAAGATGAAGATCGGGGAAAAGCGGCGTTAACTGAGCTGTTCAACGAGGTGAAGACCTACGAGACGCCGATCTTGGTTGAGCGTGTGGTCGCGGATATCGACGAGATCGTGCGCTTGGTCCGCTTCCCCGGCTGGCAGGGCACGCAGTCTGGCGAGCGCGAGGTCAAAAAAGCGTTACGAAAGGCTCTCTTCAAATACAAGCTGCATGCGGATGAGGAACTGTTCGAAAAGGCTTACAGCTATATCCGCCAGTATTACTAAAAGAGAGCAGGCATGGACGACAAGAAAAACAGCCCGTCTACCAGTACTACCTGGTTCGTCGGCGCGAGCTACGGCAGCAAAGATGACCAGATGCCACGGTTCCTAGAGAAAGGCATCTGGGAGAATGGCTACGACGATAAACTGCTCGACATGGTCCGCGCTATGCAGCCGGGAGAGCGAATCGCCATCAAGGCGGCCTACACGCGCAAGCATGGTCTGCCCTTCGATAATCGGGACCGTACCGTCTCAGTGATGGGCATCAAGGCGATTGGCACGATCACCGAAAATCTGAATGACGGCAAACGGGTGAAAGTGGATTGGGCTCAAGCCGGGCCCGTACGCGAGTGGTATTTCTACACTCATCGGGGAACAGTCTGGCGCGTTCAGCCTGGTGACTGGATGAACGATGCGCTGATTGCATTCGCGTTTGACGGTGTCCCGCAGGATGTGGATCGCTTTCGCAATGAGCCTTTTTGGCGAGAGCGTTACGGTACGATTTCTCCTGAAAAGCAGCGCTTCGCGTGGACGGACTTCTACGAAGCGGTGGCAGAAAAACTGCTGTCCTACAAAGAGAATCGTACTCCACTCATAGAGAGCATCCACGAGATCGCTTCCCGTGTGCCGGGGCTGACCTATCTTCAAGACAAATTTCCCGATGGAACCAGTGGCCCACTTCAGGATATTTGTCCGTTCACTGCGATGGGCACCTTTAACCGGTCCATGACCGATGCCAACCGCAAGAGCATCGCGGGTGAACTTGCCAAGTTTCTGGGTGTGACGGTGCCAGTGCCGCCTTCATTCGAAGGCATTCCTGTTCTGAACAACCAGCGCTCTTGGTTTTTTTCCTATGCCGACAAGCGTGGCGCTGGTGACATTGATGCCTTGTGGCATGTCTTCGCTGCCGCCAGTAAGTTGGAGGAGAGCGATCAATCGGAAGACAGAGACGCATTCATCCAAGCCTATGATGCTGCTACTCAGGTGTGGGGCGTGGCATGGAATCTTTCAACTGGCCTGTACTGGGCGCATCCCTGGGATTTCTTGACTCTTGATAGTCAGTCACGTCACTACATCAATAAGCGGCTTGGATTGAATATCGAGATCACTGCTCAACAAGGTCCCTGCGATGGGCAGGCTTATCTGAAGCTACTCGACAACTTGCGTTCGCGCTTCAGTGAGGACGACTATCCCGTCCACAGTTTCCCGGACCTCTCGCTTGCGTCCTGGATGTACAAGGATCCGGTCGACGAGTCTGTATCTACTGGCGATGGCGGTAGCACCGCCACAGAAGAGCAGCAAGCTGAGGGGGGCGTTCATGAAGCCTTCCAGGTGGCCGCGCCCATCGTCCCTTACTCAGTGGAAGATATTCTCAAGGAGGGCTGCTTCCTTGATCGGGCCGAAATCGATCTTCTGCTCGACCGCCTACGAACCAAGAAAAATCTAATCCTGCAAGGGCCTCCGGGCACCGGTAAGACTTGGCTGGCCAAGCGACTGGCGTTTGCCTTGATGGGGCAGAAGGACGACAGCAAAGTCCGGGCAGTGCAATTCCACCCGAATCTGTCCTACGAAGATTTTGTGCGTGGCTGGCGCCCAACTGGTGAGGGAAAATTGTCCCTTGCTGATGGGGTGTTCATGGAAGCCATCAAGGCTGCTCGAAAGGAGCCGTCATCTAAGTTCCTCGTCGTGATCGAGGAGATCAACCGTGGCAATCCTGCCCAGATCTTCGGCGAGTTGCTGACGCTGTTAGAGGCAGGGAAACGCACACCCAGCGAGGCGCTTGAGTTGTGTTACCCGGACGCCGATGGCGTGCGACGACCGGTTCATATCCCTGAGAACCTGTACGTAATCGGTACGATGAACATTGCAGACCGTTCGCTGGCACTGGTGGATTTAGCGCTGCGCCGTCGTTTTGCATTCGTCGGACTGGAGCCAAGACTGGGCTCGGTTTGGCGACAGTGGGTGGTCAAGTCGTGCGGCATTGATGAAGCACTGGTAACCGAAATTGAACAACGTATTGCCGATCTGAATGAGCGTATCGTGTCAGATGCTCGGCTTGGGAAGCAGTTCCGTATCGGCCACAGCTATGTAACACCAGTACATCGTGTTGAAGCCGGGGATACCAAAAAATGGTTCCGGCAAGTAGTGGAAACGGAGATTGGTCCGCTGCTGGAAGAGTATTGGTTCGACGCGCCCGATGAAGCACATAAGGCGACTGCGCAGTTGATACAGGGATGGTAATGACTGCCGTTGCAGAGCAGGTAGAAAACTTACCTATAACCCCTGAGGGGTTCATCGGGCGTATTCCGGTGCGTAACCTCTGGCTGCTGATGCTCTATGCCTCTGACCTGTTTCGCACCAGCGGCATCGGCAAGGTCGGCTTGGAAGATAGCCCAGACGAGTTACCGGATTTAGTTGCGGAGATTCTTGCTCATGCGGTTGAGGAGCGACAGCGGCGCAGCTTGAGTCTTGGATATCGATCTCGTAACGCGGTGATCAATCGTGTGCGTGGCCGGATCGATGTGCTGGCTACCGAGCGCCACCAGTTGATGGACAGAGGTCTTGTGGCGTGTCGATTCGATGAACTTACCATCAATACTGCACGAAATCGTTTCGTGCGCGCAGCATTGGAGTCTATCTCCAGAATCGTGAGCAGGAAGGATATTGCACATCGGTGTCGTGCTCTTGCGGCTGGCATGAAGGCGATGGGTGTATCGGGCGACGCGCCGACCCGCGCCCAGATGAGCACCGATCGCTTTAGCCGTAACGATGCGGACGACCGGTTCATGGTGGCGGCCGCAAAGCTGGCATTCGATTTAGTGCTACCTACGGAGGCCTCGGGTACGAATGTGCTCTCCCTGCCAGATCGAGAAGTAACTTGGGTGCGCCGCTTGTTTGAGCAGGCGGTGGGCGGCTTCTACGAGGTTGTGTTGAGCCCGTTCGGCTGGAAGGTGCTGCGCGGCGGCAAGATGAACTGGCAAATCGAGCAGAAGACGACGGGAATCGACAAGATTCTGCCGACGATGCGAACTGACGTCGTGCTCGACCACCCGTCAACCGGGCAGCGGATCGTCATCGATACCAAGTTCACCTCGATTGTGACGAGCGGTTGGTACCGTGAGGAAACTCTGCGCAGTGGATACGTGTACCAGATCTACGCCTATCTGCGCTCTCAGGTTGGGTGCGGCGATGCGCTTGCAGATCGCGCGAGCGGATTGTTGTTGCATCCTGCGATCGGTCAGATGGTCGACGAGACAGTAGTAATCCAGGGGCACAGCATTCGATTCGCTACCGTGGATCTGACGGCGTCGACGGCAGATATTCGCTTACAACTGCTACGGTTCTTTGTCCCGATTAAGTCAATGATGACGAGCCCATGAAAAGCATCCGCTTGATCGACATTGGGCAAGCATCGGCGCATAAAGCTCAAGCACTTATTCTGGGATCGCCTTAAGCTGCGATTCAGTGTGTTGCCCAAAGGCATTAGAGGGAACCTTCCAGTGACTGTCATCACTACCCCCGAATTCTTGAAATGCCGGCAAGCCTGTCATCAGCGTTTGCGCCAAGCGCTGGGGCTGACTGCGCTCGGGCTGCTGATGGTCGCAGCCATGCAGTTGCTCCCTGCGAAACCCATCCTAGCGGTTGTCCAGCAGATCGATCTTCGCTGGCTAATTGCGTTGCTACCAGCCTTTTTGCTGCTGCTTGGGTTACTCGCATGGTGCGTCTTTTTTTTTCACTGGATGCATCTGCGGAGTTATGCGGGGGTAGTCGATTCACTTCAGAAAGCCCTCGCCACCCGTGAACTGTCGACGGCTCGACATGCGCTGGACATCATCCGGAAGCAGGCCGGGCAGAGCCCACTGAACAGAAGTGTGCTGCAGGTACTTCAGCCACAGCTGGAGCAGCACCTAGACGGACTGACCCGGCAGCACCTTCAGCGGCACCTGGCAGTCGATGTGGAAAACGCACGCAGCCAGTACCGGCAGCATCTACAAGCCATCCGTAGCCGGAAACCACTGATCCAGACGGAAACCACTGTGCGCGAAACCCTGCAGCGCCTGCAGCAGCGTTACGAGCAGCTTAGTGACCAGTGGGATGAGGCTTACGAGAAGTTTTCCTGGTGGAACAAGATTAAGTATTCCGATGGCCCAGATTTCAGCGAAATCGACCAGGCCATCAGGCAGCTCAAAAAGATGCATGAACGGTTGAAAGCTGATTACGCCGACGAATTTATCCGCCTCGATAAGCACTTTACTGAGCTCGAGAACCGTGCCGAAGCACGCATCAAGGCTAGCGAGCACGAGATTGAGCAGTTCATTGCCCATGGAGTAACACGGGAGCAGGAGAAGGAACTGCCGCTCAGGGCCGGGTTTATGCTCTCAGCCATGTCGGTACCGTTTTCCCTGTGGGGTGACCTCGCCACCGCTGGCAATATTTACGATGCCCTGCGAAGGGTCAACGGCAACTATGTTGACATGAGTGATGGCGAAATCTGGTTGGAAACCCTGTTTATGCCTGGTGAGAGCCTGGCCGGACTGACCTCGCTAGCAAAGGGGGCCTATTTTGAACAGCTGGTGGCGGCTGATAGCGGCGGTGCTCTGTTCGAACACTTCAATAATCCCGGAACCGATATTGTCATCGACGGAGTGGCTTACCAGCTTAAATCCACTTCCAGTGCCGCCTATGTCAACAGCGTTGACGTCGACATCCCAATCATTGCCACCTCGGAAGTAGCCGAGCAGACCCGTGCGATCGACTCAGGCTTCAGTAATATTGAGTTGGAGCATTCCGTAGACCTCGCACTCGGTGGCTCAGTGATTGACACCAAGGACACCGCCCTTGATGCACTGCTTACTGGCGTCGGCGGGCTCGGTATGTTTGCCACCATCCAGGGTATCAATCATGCTGCAGAACTCTACGAAAACGGCGGCGACGGTGTAGAGTCGCTTTTTGCCGGTGCAGGTGTTGCTATTGAAGGTACCGCGCGTGCGCTGGTTGGTACTGCAGAGCTGGGCTACAAGGTACTCGCCTCAGCCCCCAGCCGTTTTGTCGGCCGCACATTGCTTGCCGGATTGAAAAGGCTCGATGACAAAATGATGGAGGCTGGCTCTAAGTCCGAATGAGTAGCCCCGCCTATGAGCGACCCAATCGGCTAGTAAATGGCGCCAATCAGAATAATGGCAATAGCGATGAGCTTGATGTACGTCACAGAGCGGCACTTCAAGGCGTCGAAACTCATTTCTTGCCTGCAAAAAATAAAACGACTGGTGTCAGTGCGAGCGGCATTCCGCCGCCCGCTCCGGTGCATTGCCATCCTCAGTGAGATTTTTTATCTGTGGTTTGCACTAGTCGGTTAAGGATCCAACACGCAAGTGCTACTGCAGCCAGCAACAGCGGAAAGCGCACCATCAAAATCACTAGCAGTATTATCGTCAGGCAGCCAGCCAGGATCCCGGCAAACATGAGCGCGGCTGCGAACGTGCGTAGCAGTAGCTTCATATCGCCTCCTTACAGGTAGCCCAGTTCTGCCAGTGACACGCAGTCTTCGTCCCCCACCACAATGTGATCGAGCGTGCGCACACCGACGAGATTCAGCGCGTCCTGCAGTTTCGTGGTGAGGTTTCGATCCGCCATGCTGGGCTCAGGGTCACCCGAAGGGTGGTTGTGCACCAGGATCAGGGCGGCGGCGTTGTGCTCCAGGGCGAGCTTCACGACTTCCCTGGGATACACGCTGGCGCCATCGAGAGACCCCCTGAACAGCTCCTCGAACGCAATCACCCGGTGCCGGCTGTCGAGCATGAGCAGGGCGAACACCTCGTGCTCATAATCAGCCAGCAGCGCCTGCAGATGACAGAACACCTCCTTAGGCGACGTCAGGGCGCGTCCCTTGCGTAGGCGCAGACTGGCCAGTTGCTTGGCCATCAGCAGGATGTCGTTTTCCGTCACCGGCGACTCGACCAGGTAGGTGCCGATCGTGTCACTGGCTTTCAGCTTGTGCAGGCGCATGTAGGCCTCCTTGGTCTTGGTCTGTGGGTGGTGTTTGACGAGCAGCCTGTGCATCGAGCTTTTCAGCCAGGCTAGGTTTGGTGGGATTGGGTGGGCAGTGCGTTGCTGCAGCCTGTGCTTCACCTTCGACGTAGAACTCTTCAACGATGGCGCTGGCATCCTCTTCGCTATCTTCGAACGCACCGTTGCCAAAGCCTCGCCTTGCTGCCTCATCCAAAGCGGCTTGATCAAAGCCCGCAGCTTGCCGGCGTGAGTCGAGTTCATTGGCGGTCACCAGTGCTTCAGCCATGTCCATGCCGCCGCGTACCGTCAGGTATGTGTAGAAGATCGGTGTGCCATGGCTTTGGCGAGTCGATTTGCCACGCAGGCGCAGCTCCAACGGCAGACAGGCCAGGCGGTTGCCCGAGATGGCCTGGAAGTAATGCAGGCGAGCAGCTAGGGTGCGGATGCTGTTGAAACCGGTGGTGCGAAACACAAAGCTGCCCAGCGGATCCTCATCGCCAATGACCACGTTCAGTCGGCCATAGGGCTTGCAGGCACCGCCTTTCGCCAGCGGGCAGGCATCGGGTGAAGGACAAGGCATCGACTGCATGCCGTCCTGGGTGACCCGCTTGCAGGTTTCACCGTTGCCCACGCAGACAGGGCGTCCAGACTGTCGATCGAACAGGGTGTAGTCGGCCCGAAAATTCAGCTCGGGTTCGTTGAACAGCAGCCGTACAGGAATGCTGCGCAGCTTGTCGTCCTTGCCCTGACGCAGTTCGTCATTGAGCGGGTGCAGCAGCCAGCCGTCCTTACCCTGTACCTGGGACGTGATCGTGAACTGATCATCCTTCTCCGGCAGGCGCTTGCCGTTCTTTTCGATGACCTTGCCGATGGAAATGCGCCCGAGTACCGGTGGAGTGATTGCCAGACCTTTGAGCATGGTGAGTCTCCTGGAAATGGAAAAAGGCCAGCCACGCAGCGCGAACTGCATGGACTGGCCAAGAGGAGGGAAGGGATGGAAGTGTTGGTTTTCAGCCGACCAGGAAGCGTCGCGCACCTGGTTTGAGCAGTGGGTACTTGGCCTGCAGGTAGGGCTTTTCCTGGAGCAGTTGAGCGACATTTAGGCCGATACTGTCCTTGGTCTTGCGCCAGGAGACGTAGCCGCTGGAAAACTCCGCCCGGCTGGCGTCGCCCATGGCCTGCTGCAGCATCTGCTTGAGCTCGGCCTCGCGCTTTTCCCTGTCGGCAATCGACTGACGAACGGCCTTCAGCTCGATGTATGCAGCAGAGAGTCCTGCATGCTGACTGAAGTCGACGACCTGGCCGTTGTCCTCCGGGTAGAGGCAGCGCAGGGCTGATTCAGCGGAAGCCGTGCCATCGGCTGGCGGTGGCGTATCAGTCTCCACGTGCTGCCAGAACTTTCGCTCCAGCTCGATCAGGCGAGCGATCATCTGCTCGTCCCGCTCGATGCGGTGGATCTCCAAAGTCTGGCCACCCAGCAGTACCGCTACATCCGCCGCCTGCTTGCCGGTGACGGCGAGCTGGTGCATCACCTGCAGCTGCACATACTCAGGCACGCCCTCTTTCCAGAGGCGTGCCCCGTTTATGCCGGCTGTCTTGCATTCGAGGATCTGCACATCGTCGGCCCCGATTACCTCGCGGTCGATGTTGGCCAGCATCCAAGGCAGCTCAGGATCCGGGTGCTGCAGCACGGCATTGATGCGCCGTACCTTGTTCTTTGTGCGCTTGCTGTAGTGCCAGGCCACGATGGGCTCCAGGACGTTGCCCCAGTACATCGGGCTTTCCTCATCATGCGGATCAGCCTTTGGCAGGCCGGCATCGCGGCCGGTCTTCTCCATCCAGAGCTCCAGCTGCGACTTATAGGGGTTGAGGCCAACGGCGGCGGCTGCATCCGAACTGCCGATACCTTGCTTGCGGATCTGCAACCAGTCTTCGCGTGGCAGTTCCTTGGTGCTGACCAGGCGCAGAGCCGGACGGGTTTTGCTGGTGCTGCGATTCAATGAAGTAGCTTTCATAGCGTTCACCTTGCAGAAATAAAAACGCCCGACCT
Source organism: Pseudomonas sp. NPDC090208 (assembly GCF_044746785.1). NCBI lineage: Bacteria > Pseudomonadati > Pseudomonadota > Gammaproteobacteria > Pseudomonadales > Pseudomonadaceae > Pseudomonas > Pseudomonas sp. NPDC090208. The sequence goes on along the minus strand of NZ_JBIVCU010000013.1, from coordinate 39,520 downwards.
GCAACGACGCGGGTCGGGCGTTATGGGGTGGATTAGGTAAAAGGTCAGGCGACCAGTTGCAGGGCTGTATCCAGAGCGCGTTGCTTGATCTGTGCGCCCTGGCCGAACCAGGCGGAGTCGAGGCGATACTCGGTGCTGCGTGCCCGGCGCTCGTGATCGACGTACTCGGTCACGGCATTGAGCAAGCCCCAGGCGGTCCCGCGAGCCGATTCCAGCTGGCTGCCCCGGCCACGGCTTTCATACAGCTCCTGCACTTTGCGCAGAGCGCGCTCGTTGGGCAGTTGCTCCGGCAAGGCGCCGGTCGGGTTGGTTTCGCACATCACGTTCATAAAGAAGCCCAGCGCCTCATGCCACTGCACCTTGCGTTCAGCCAGGTGGCGCATGCGGTACATGAAGTCATCCCATTGCGAGACGGCGATGCCGAGCTGCTTCTTCACCAGATCGCCGTCAAAGCGGGTGCTGTGCGGCACCTTGATCGCACGGCTGGTGCCGTCAAGGGCGATGGTGAGAGTGTTGTTGCAGACAACACGGATAGTCGTGGGCGTTGCGGTGGTAGCCAGTGTGCCGTCGCAGGAAGTCGCGAGCAGCAGATAGCCATTCACCTGGTCGCTGCCCTTGAGTGCAGCACCTTGGCCGGTACGTGCCAGCGCCCAGAACTTGCGCCCGCCCTTAAGCACGCCAGCGGTTTCCAACTCGTAGCCGGAGACCTCGGTCAGGCCGCGGTAGAACTCCAGCACCTCGCGAGGCTGCACGGTGTGGTAACGCTGCGAAACCACCGACAGCGGTGCCTTTGTGTCCGAGCGGTAGAGCACCTTCTGCTCTGGGAACGAGTGGATCGCGCCCAGATGGCCGATGGCGTCCGACTTGAAGTGCACGGGGCTTTCCAGGATCTGCCAGTCCATGCCGGCTTCACGTTGCCAGACTTCGATGGGCTGTTTCTGCGGCAGGTTGTTACCCAGACCATGCCACGGAGTAGCGCCAACGTAGGCCATTTGTTCGATTTGATGAGCCATGACGAATTTCCTTTGGGTGCATGCCGGCATAAAGCGCCGCGCAGAGCGCAGCACCGGCAATCAGTGAGAGATAAGGGAGAAGGGAGAAGGGAGAAGGGAGAAGGGAGAAGGGAACGGTGGCCTGATCAGGCCGGCAGATTGAAGCGGTGACCGCAGAGCAGGCAGAGGTTGTGGGCCAGGACATGGCGGTCGAGCGATTCGCCAAGCTGAGCGCCGAGCGCACAACCGCCGACGCCGCCGGCCAAGCCGCCGAGGATGGCGCCAGATACTGAGCCGAGTGTGATGCCGACAGGGCCGGCGATTACGCCGAGGGCTGCGCCGGACTTGCCGCCTGCCAGGGCAGCGCTGACGCCACGTGCGAGGCCGCCAACAGCGCCGATGGCCGCGCCGGCTTTCATGGCGTGATGAAAAGAAGCGACTTTGGGTGAGTGACAGCGAGGGCACTGCAATGACATGGGATGATCCTCCTTAGTGCTGATGTCATTGCGGTAATGTGTTGCTGAGATTTTTTCGAGTTAAATCGGCTTAATCGATGGCAATTGATTTTGCTCTCACGACAGCAGTCGACCCAAAGTAGTTGGTCGCAGCGGACTGCTTGACCTGGGCAAACCTTGAAATCTCTGGTGGCGGGCAACTAGCGCGTCTGTTCCTGCCAGCCACGAGTCGTCAGCAATCGGTTTTGAACTGCTGGTCGCGACGGCCCTTCTTGGCCACTCGCATTGCTGACTCCAAAGCATGAGTATCAAGGCAACGGCAAGTTCGCGTTCTTTACAGCCCCCCTGAATGTGACCGATGATGCAAAAATGGAACTGTTGGGGCTGCCATTTTTGGTGGCGATAGCGCATAGGGAGGGTGTCTTGACCACATCGGCTGGCGCCGCAGAGATACTGCTCGTCGCAAACAAACCTGGCTTAACGGAGACTGGCGGAGGCCACGGCGCTAAGGGCGTGGACTTTCAGCGCTGGTGGGCAGTGCTCCGTATGGTGGAAATGGAGCAGGCGAATGAGCCGGATTTTTTGCTTCTTTTTGAGTCCGTGCAGGATGTCACGGAGCTGGACTCAGTAATCTCTCCCGCGCGTGTCCGTGTTTATCAGGTGAAGAAGAAGGATCGTGGAGAGTGGAGCTGGTCTGTACTCACTGGGATATCTTCGCCTCCGAAAAAGATAAGCCTGAAGGCAGCATCGAAGGCGGCAGCACCTTCGTTTACAACGGTCAGTGGCAGCGCACTGGGGAAGCTTCAGCTCAGTCTTGGGGCCTTCGACACACTTCCTGTCGAAGCGTACTTCATCTCAAACGCTGGCTGCGATATCCCCCTTGCTTCCGGAGGAAATGCCGCAACGTCGATGCCTTGCTCGCTGGCAGATTTCGCCCCTGAGCATGTGCATTTATTGACTCAGGCCCTGCATTCGCTTTGTGCACCCGGCTCACCTGCTCCGGATCTAACGAAGCTCAGGTTAAAGAAGGTCGCCATTCACCCCGATGAGCCCAGCAGTCACGTAATCAAGTCGGCTCTGGATTTATTGACGGTGCGCAGCCCCCATCATGCGGGCCAGGCCGCGTCGTTCGTGGAATCTCTTGTAACGAAGATTTCTCCTCTGGGCCGTCATACCGATACTTGCTCAACCTTTGACGACCTTGTGAAGCAGCGTGGGTTCTCAAAACAGGAGTTTATGTCTGCGCTCGGAGCACTGGAGAGCATCCCAGATCACTCTGCCTACTTAAACGACTGGCTCGCGCAATTACAGAAGGAGGGCATGGATTTCATGGTGGTGACTGCTATGCGCGCGGAGGCAGCCCGAGTCGTTCGAGAGCGGCTCACGGGCTCAACACTGTCCGCCGTTCAGCCTCTTCATGATTTCTGTGACTCGTGGCTCGACTCCAATACGCACGGACCTGACCTGCGTCCGTATTTCGAGGCGGCGTTATCAGCGCTGAGAGTGGAGTTCAGCGGCTTTCGCGATGCAGAACTCCTAGCACGCTTTGCGATGAGGGCTATTAAAAAATGCGTGGACCCGAACTGAGACTACTCGTTCGTAGCCTGAGAACTAAGAACTATGAAAAGCTTCCGATTCGAAAACATCTGGCTGCTCTCGCATCGCGACAAGAAAGCAAGGCACGTCAACTTTCACCCGAAGAAGAATCTGTTGAGGGGGAGGAACCACACGGGCAAGACGAGTCTGATTCGGAGCCTCTTTGAGACTCTTGGAGCCAAGCCTCAGGGCAAGCTTGAGGCGTGGGATGAAAGCACAGCCTCCCTCCTCGAATTTTCTATCGATGGTCGTCACTTCTTTGCGCTTCACCAGAATGGACGGCGCGCATTGTTCAATGCCGATCGCGAGATGATTGTTGCGACCTCGAATTTTGGAGAGTGGTCTCAGAGCTTCTGTGAAGTCACTGATTTCAACCTGGTGTTCACCGACAAGAAAGAGTCTGAGATTCGGCCCGCCGACCCTGCATGTTTCTTCTTACCCTTTTATGTAAACCAGGACGGCAGTTGGCAGTCTGAGTGGAACACCTTTGGCGGGCTTAAAAGATTCAGCTCCCCTTGGGGCGCTATTTTGGAGTATTTCACCGGTGTGTGCCCTCCAGAGTACTACCGTGCTAGAGCTGAGAGGGCTCAAGAATCTAAGGTTCTTGAGGAACATCGGCGTGAGTACAAGCTCCTTGAGCGAGCTATAGAGCGATTTAGCCGTACGTTGCCCTTATCTGGGCCCAAGGTCAGCGCCGAAAATTTTGCAGATGAGATTGCACTATTAACCCAGGAGGTCAACGAGCTCAATCAGAAGCAGGAATTGCTACGAAGTGCGGCTGTCCGCGAACAAGATTTGCTGTCGAGTCTGGAGCAACAGATTCGACTGGCCGACGATGCGCTTGCTGCGTATGACCATGATGCGAAGTACTTACGTGCCGAAAACTCTGAGTCGCTGATTTGCCCGACTTGCAAGGCTGAGCACACAAAGTCGTTCCTCGATTTGCTCAATTTCGCCGAGGACGCGCGAGTGCTCCGTGAGCTCGCTGGACGTCTTAGGGATGACGCAAACCAAGTGCGGCATCGATGCGGCACCGCGTTGGCAAAACTGAGCACACTCAACGAAAACTATCAGCGTATATCTAGGCTTTTAGATACGCGCAAAGGAGAACTCAAGTTCCAAGACGTCGTCGGCAGCATGGGCGCAGAGAGTGCTTTCGCTGCCTTCGAGGTTGAGCGCAAGCAGCTGCAAGAGAGCATCGATAAGGCTCTCAGCGCGGTTGACGCCTTGGACGAGAAAATGAAGTCGTTGCGTGCTCCGAAAAGAACGCGAGCGATATTGGATGACTTTAGAACCTTCTATGTGAACGGACGTGTTGCACTGAAGTTACCCTCTGTTGATGCATCGAAGATGAAACTTACCGGTCGCCCGGATCTATCTGGAAGCGGAGGTCCTCGGTCGATTCTCGCCTACTACGCCGCCTTATGGCGAACCTGCCAAGGCGCGACGGGCACGTATGACATACCAGTCGTCATTGACTCACCAAACCAACAAGCTCAGGACGACATCAATCTTCCAGCTGTGCTTCAGTTCATCGCCAAGGAGTTGCCAAAGGACATGCAGCTAATTGTCGGCTTAGAAACCTCAACAGATTTTATTTTCGATAAGGAAATACACCTAGACGTTCAGTACTCGATGTTGCGTGAGGATCAATGGGCAGAGGCCGAGCACATTGTCGAGCCAATGCTCAAGGAAATGTACTCAACGATGAAAGCCGATGCCGATGAGCTGGACGACGAGATGGCAGATCGGTGATTTTATGTCTGGGTTGTTATGTGCTTTGGTCGGCAGCAGACCATCCATCAGCGTATCGAAACGACCTTTCTGTTCCGATTTTCCTTGATAGCTGACATCGAAAGATTGCCGGAAGCTGCTTGCTGGATGTGCTCGCTCCACCAAGCCATCATCGGGCGTCTGCGCTCAATGTAATCCGCTCGGTTGTAGGCGCTGCGAACCTCGTCCTTGTCTACATGGGCAAGCGCTACCTCGATCAGTTCAGGCTCAAAGCCTTGTTCGTTGAGGATGGTGCTGGCCATTGAGCGCATGCCATGACTGACTAGGCGTCCTTCGAAGCCCATGCGTTTCAGCGCCATGTTAGCGGTCTGACTGTTGCAGTGGGTGCGAGGGTTCCGGTCTGCTGGGAAGACGTATTCCCGGTGCCCACTGTAGGGTTTGATTGCTTCCAATAACGCGAGAGCTTGTTCCGTGAGCGGAATGATGTGCGTGCGGCGTTTCTTCATCCGCTCGGCTGGGATCGTCCAGATTTTCTTTTCGAAGTCGATGTCTGCCCAGCGAGTGGTTGCGGCTTCTGCTGGCCGGGTCATGGTGTGAAGTTGCCATTCGATCAGGCAACGGGTCGTTCTTTTTATGCTGGCATTAGCAACTGCCAACATGAGCTCGCTCAACTCATCGGGAGCAAGTGCCGCCATGTTCTTCTTTTTCGGTTTCTTGAAGACGGAGCGAATCCCGCTAAGTGGGTTTGCATGAATCAGTCCTGAGTTGACCCCGTAGGTCATGATCTCGTTGAGTCGCTGTGACAGCCGCTTAACGGTCTCAAGGCTGCCTTTGGTTTCGAGTGGCCGAAGCAGGTTGATGACCTGTGGTGCATTAATGGCTGAGATCGGGGTCGTGCCCAGGTCTTGGAAAACATGCAGCGTCAGTGAGCGCCAGATATCCTCGGCGTAGGCCTGTGTCACGGAGTCTTTTTTCAGCTCATACCAGGCGGTAGCTACGCTCTGGAACGTGTGCTCGGTTGCAGCCTTCTTGGCTCGTCCCGTCGCTTCCCGATGCTCTTTCGGGTCTACTCCCAAGGCAAGCAGCTCTCTCGCTTCAACTGTCATTTTCCTGGCCTGCGCCAGAGAGAGTTCGGGGTAAATGCCAAGCCCCATGTTGATGCGCTTTTTAGTTATGGGGTGGTGGTAATTAAAGTTCCACAGCTTTGAGCCAATGATTCTCACTCGCAATTGAAGGCCGCCGCCATCGCTCAGGACGTAATCCTTATCTCTGGGCTTCGCAGCTTTAATTTTGGCTTCAGATAGACGTGTGCTTTTGGCGCCCATTGGTATTCCAGGAGGAAATTCTGTATTCCTGAAATTAGCATCTGTATGCCTGGAATACCATTAGGAATACAGAAATGCACGGATGCTATTGGACGTCCTAGGACGCTATAAGCGCTGAAAGCCCCGTATTTTCTGGCTTTCAGGCACAAAAAAAGACGTCCGTGGACGTCTTTAGATGCAAATTTGGTGGAGCCGGGGGGATTTGAACCCCCGTCCGCCAGTACTCCGCTTTCGGGCCTACATGCTTAGCCGTGTCTATTAAGTTAACCCTCAGCGACCCGACGGGCAGGGTGCTTTGGGCGAGCTGTGTAAGTTTTAGCCGATTCGTCCACAGCGTACTGCACGGCGATCCTGTTCTGTATGACAATCATTTCGGGTTTACAGGCATCCCCTGATGATTGCTGGAGCCGAAGCTACCAGAAGGAAGGCTAGCGCCGCTTACGCAGCGAGAGCGTATTCCCCGTAGGTTTCGTCATTGGCAACTATAGAAAGTTGCAACAGTGGATTTACGACTTCTGTTACCAAGTCGGCATGCCCCTAGAGTTTCATCACCGGCGTCGAATCCTAATCGGCCCCAATTCTGTGCTCTCAAGAGTCAGGTCGCGGAGTGTACTCCAATCAATGACCTGCGTCGACCTCATGCGCGGCACGGTCTGCGTTGGGCAGGCCGCGCGCGTCATGGCGTAGTCGGGGTCACTTGGCGCCTTCGCTGCCCGAGCCCATGGTTTTCAGCTCTGAAATGGTCTTGGAGGTTTCGGCGATGCATTTCTTGTCATCGCCGGCTTTTTGCGCGGCGTCACCGGCTTTCCAGGAGTTGGCGATTTCTTCCTTTTTCTCCGGGCTGAGGTTGGTGGCGGACGAGGCCTGTGCGTCTTTGAGGATTTGCAGGTTGGTGCCGCACAGGTCATCGGCAGCGAATACCGGGGAACCCAACAGTGCAGCGGTCAGAAACAATCCAGTCAGTGCTGTGCGCTTCATGTGTATCTCCTTAAGCCTGTGGACTCGGTATGGCGGCTCGATGGCGCCGATGGCCGAGATGGAAAGCAAGCGTCCGGTGTGCGGCGCTTAAAGAGATGGACTGTGTGTCATTACAGGGGTTCTATTTATTTTCCGGGTGGTGCGAAAAAGCCATGTTGCAGGATGTGACAGGGAAACGGGGCGATGTCCGCCCCGTGGGTGTGCATCAGGCCGGGCGTGGCGTGGTGACCCTGTCCACCAGATAGACCAGGCCGTGGTAGTCGATGCCGCCGTGGCGGGTCAGGCCGATTTCGCAGGTGCGGCTGGTGGAGATGCCTTCGCTGCAATATTGCACGGCGTCTTTCAGCGTTCTTAATGAGTGCGCGTTCAGTTCCGGGGTGGTGAAGCCTTTGTCGCCGGCGAAGCCGCAGCAGTGAATGCCTTCGGGGATGACCACGTTGACGCTGCACAGCCGCGCCAGTTCGATCAGTGCCTGGCTTTCGCCCAGATGCTGGGTGCTGCAGGTGACGTGGACGGCGATGGCTTCCCGTTGCGGGGTGAACACCAGTTTGTCGAGCAGGTGGGTGCGAATGAAGCGCACCGGGTCGTAGAGGTCCAGGCGGGTGTCTTTCAGGTCCTGCACCAGGCGCAGCGTGCACGGGCTGGTGTCGCAGTAGATCGGGTCGAGGCCACCGCGGCTGGCTTTGGTCAGTGCGGCGAGCAGTTGCTGGCGCTTTTCCTCGGCCTGTTCGTTGTAGCCCTTGGAGGCAAACGGCTGGCCGCAGCAAAGGCTGTCCTGATCGTCGGGGAACACCACTTGATAGCCGGCTTTTTCCAGCAGGCCACGGGTCTTGTCCAGCAGGGACATTTGCTCGTGATCGGTGGCTGCCGGGCCCATCACCCGTGAGACACAGGCGGCCAGATACACCACCCGTGGGCGCTGGTCTTCTACCAGCGGGGTGAAGCGGATGGCGTTCTCGGCCTGAGGCATGGCCGGCGTCCACTGTGGCACGCGGCCTGAGGAGGCTTTGGTCAGCGCGGCCGACAGCTTTTCCAAGCGCGGTGCGCCGAGCAGCATGCGTGCGCCGTTGGCGGCGTGCAGGGTGAAGCGCGCGCCTTTGAGGGCGGTGGTGAAGTGGTGGGCTAGCCAACCGGCGGTCTTGCCGTGTGTGGCGTGCTCGGCACGCAGTTTTTTCACCAGTTCGCCGGTGTTGATGCCGACCGGGCAGCGTTGCGCGCACAGGCCGGTGGCGGCGCAGGTGTCGATACCCTGGTAGTGATAGTCGCGCTCCAGGTCGCGGGTATCGATGCCAGCGCGCTTCTTTGCCTGAATGTCGCGCCACATGACGATGCGCTGGCGCGGGCTCAGGGTCAGGCCTTTCGACGGGCAGACCGGCTCGCAGAAACCGCACTCGATGCATTTGTCGACAATGGTGTCGGCGGCGGGCATCGGCTTCAGGTGTTTGAGGTGAATGTCCGGGTCTTCGCTGAGAACCACGTCCGGATTGAGGATGCCGTTGGGGTCGAGCAGGCGTTTGAGCTTCCACATCAACTGGTAGGCGTCGCTGCCCCATTCCAGCTCGACGAAGGGCGCCATGTTGCGGCCGGTGCCATGTTCGGCCTTGAGCGAGCCGTTGAACTCAACCGCCACCAGTTGCGTGACGTCGTCCATGAACGCCGAATAGCGGGCGATTTCTTCCGGGTCATTGAAGCCTTGGGTGAAGACGAAGTGCAGGTTGCCCTCCAGCGCGTGGCCGAACAGGATCGCTTCGTCGTAGTGGTGCTTGTCGAACAGTTCGATCAGGCGGCGCACGCCGATGGCCAGTTGCTCGACGGGGAAGGTCACGTCTTCGATGATCACCGTGGTGCCGGTTTCGCGCACGGCGCCGACCGCGGGGAAGGTGTCCTTGCGGATCGCCCACAAGCGGGCGTTTTCGCCGGGGTCTTCGGTGAAATCGACCTGCTTCTCCACCGGGAAGTGCGCGATGGAGGCCATGATCTGCGCCAGTTGCTCGTGCAGCAGACCCTGTGTTGCCGCGCGGGCTTCGATCAGCAGCGCACAGGCGTTTTCCGAGAGTTCGCGGACGAAGGGCGGCATGCCCGGCTTGTTTTGCACCGAACGCATGCTGCGCCGGTCGAGCAGTTCGACGGCAGACACTGGCTGGGTTTTCAGTACGGTGACGGCGTTGCAGCAGGTTTCCACATCCGGGAACACAATCAGCGCCGAGGCTTTGTTCGGGTGGTCGGGCACGGTGTCGTAGGTCACCGCGCTGATGAAGCCCAGCGTGCCCTCGGAGCCGACCAGCAGGTGGCTGAGGATGTCCAGCGGTTCGTCGAAATCGACCAGCGCATTGAGTGACAGGCCGGTGGTGTTTTTTAGTCGGTATTTGTGGCGGATCTTCGCGGCCAGTTCGGTGTTGGCGCGGGTTTCACGGCCCAGCTCGGCCAAGCGGTCGAGCAGCTTGCCGTGGGTGGCGCGAAAGGCCGCAACGCTGTTGGCGTCCTCGGTGTCCAGACGCGTGCCGTCAGCCAGCACCAGGCGCATGCCGGCCAGGGTGTGATAGGTGTTCTGAGCCGTGCCGCAGCACATGCCGCTGGAGTTGTTGGCGACGATGCCGCCGATTTTCGCCGCGTTGATCGAGGCGGGATCCGGGCCGATCTTGCGCCCGTAGGGTGCCAGCCAGACGTTGGCCTGGGCGCCGATGACGCCCGGTTGCAGGCGAATCTGCTCACCCTGCTGGCGAATCTCGCGGCCGTTCCAGTTGTCGCCCAGCACCAGCAGCACCGAGTCGCTGATGGCCTGGCCGGACAGGCTGGTGCCGGCGGCGCGGAAGGTCACCGGCACGCGGTCGACCTGGGCCAGTTTGAGCAGGTTGACGACTTCCTCTTCGGACTCGACGCGGATCACCAGCTTGGGAATCAGCCGGTAAAAGCTGGCGTCGGTGCCGAAGGCCAGGGTCGACAACGGGTCGTCGAAACGCCGTTCGGCGGGAATCAGGCGCTTCACATCGGCCAGGAAGGAGGCGGGCAGGCTCATACGGTCTTCCTCACGGGTGCCGCGGCATCTGGCGTGCCGCGTGCGTAACGGTCGGGCGCTTACGCGCCCAGTTCACGGACCAGCGAATCGCGGCTGATTTCGCTGATGGATTTGGCACCGGTCAGGACCATGGCCACGCGCATTTCTTTTTCGAACAGGTCGAGCAGGTTCTTCACGCCGGCTTCGCCGTGGGTGGCGAGGGCATAGATGAAGGCGCGACCGATCAGCACGGTGTCGGCGCCGAGGGCGATCATGCGCACCACGTCCAGGCCGCTGCGGATGCCGGAGTCGGCGAGAATCTTCAGGTCGCCTTTGACCGCGTCGGCAATCGCCGGCAGAGCGCGGGCGCTGGACAGTACGCCATCGAGCTGGCGGCCGCCGTGGTTGGAGACGACGATGCCGTCGGCACCGAATTTCACCGCATCACGGGCGTCATCGGGGTCGAGGATGCCTTTGATGATCATCGGGCCGTCCCAGAATTCGCGAATCCACTCCAGGTCTTTCCAGGAAATCGACGGGTCGAAGTTGTTGCCCAGCCAGCCGATGTAGTCAGCCAGGCCGGTCGGGTTGCCACGATAGGCAGAGATGTTGCCCAGATCGTGCGGGCGACCGTTGACGCCGACGTCCCAGGCCCATTGCGGGTGGGTCATGGCTTGCAGGACGCGACGGGTCGGGCCGTTCTTGCCGCTCATGCCGGAGTGCAGGTCGCGGTAACGGGCGCCGGGGACCGGCATGTCGACGGTGAATACCAGGGTTTTGACCCCAGCAGCCTTGGCCCGCTCCAGCGCGTTGCGCATGAAGCCGCGGTCCTTGAGCACGTACAGCTGGAACCACATCGGGCGGTCGATGGCCGGCGCCACTTCTTCGATCGGGCAGACCGACACGGTCGACAGGGTGAACGGAATGCCTTTGGACGCCGCTGCGCGCGCCGCCTGCACTTCGCCCCGGCGTGCGTACATGCCGCACAGGCCGACCGGGGCCAGCGCCACCGGCATGTTCAGGGTTTCGTTGAACAGCGTGGTCTGCAGGCTCAACTCCGACATGTTTTTCAGGATGCGCTGGCGCAAGGCGATTTCGGCAAGGTCCGAAACGTTGTGGCGCAGGGTGTGCTCGGCGTAGGCGCCGCCGTCGGCGTAGTGGAACAGGAATGGCGGCAGCTTGCGTTGTGCTGCAGCGCGGTAGTCGGTGGAAGCAGAAATGATCATGGAGTCTCGCAACGTCAAGTGAGCGGGGCAGCGGCCGGGCGCGCATGCACGCGCCCGGCGCTCGTCTCTTAGTGAACCAGCATGCCGGTGAACCAGTACGCCTGGGCGTAGGTGATGCAGCCGACAATCGCGGCGAAGAACAGGCTGTGCTTGAGGGTGAAGCGGAACAGGTCCGATTCCTTGCCCACCATGCCGGTGGCGGCACAGGCAACCGCGATCGATTGCGGGGAAATCATCTTGCCGGTCACGCCACCGCTGGAGTTGGCCGCGACGGTCAGCACGTCACTGACGCCCAGTTGGTGGGCGGTGGTGGCTTGCAGCGAGCCGAACAGGGCGTTGGACGAGGTGTCGGAGCCTGTCAGGAACACGCCCAGCCAGCCGAGGAACGGCGAGAAGAACGGGAACGCGGCACCGGTGCCGGCCAACACCAGCGCCAGGGTCGAGGACATGCCCGAATAGTTCATGACGAAGGCGAAGGCCAGCACCATGCCGATGGACACGATGGCCCAGCGCAGTTCGAACAGGGTTTCTTTGAAAGTGGTAAGACCAGTTTTGAAACCGATGCGCAGCACGAACATGGTCAAGATGGCCGACACCAGAATGGCACTGCCGGAGGCGGCCAGAATGTCGAACTTGTAGACGGCCGGCATGGCGGTCGGGTTAGCGACAATCGGCGCGGCTTTCATCACCAGTTGATCCAGGTGCGGCACCGGGAAGTTCAGGGTCAGTGATGCCAGTGCTCCGCCCGGGGCGAACAGCGCCTTGAACGGTTTCAGGGTCCAGATCGTCACGATGACGGTGAGGATCAGGAACGGCGACCAGGCCTTGATGATGGTGCCGCTGGAGTACGGCGATTTTTTCTGGGTGCGCGGCTGGCCGAAACCGCCGGTGCCGCCGCCCATGACCATGGCGCCGCCGGAGGTGCTGGCGACTTGCATGTCGGTGGCGCGCGCCGGTTGCCAGACTTTCAGGAAGAAGGTCAGGGCGACCAGGCTGACCAGTGCCGAGGTGATGTCCGGCAGCTCAGGGCCGATGAAGTTGGAGGTCAGGAACTGCACGATGGCGAAGCTGCCGCCGGCAACCAGTGCAGCTGGCCAGGTTTCCTTGACGCCTTTGACGCCGTCCATCATGAACATCAGCCAGAACGGCACGAACACCGACAGCAGTGGCAGCTGACGACCGGCCATGGCACCGATCTTGAACGCATCGATGCCCGACACCTGGCCGGCGACGATGATCGGAATACCCAGCGCGCCGAAGGCCACCGGTGCGGTGTTGGCGATCAGGCACAGGCCGGCGGCGTACAGCGGGTTCAGACCCAGGCCTACCAACAGCGCTGCGGTGATGGCCACTGGCGCACCGAAACCGGCGGCACCTTCAAGGAATGCACCGAAGCAGAAACCGATCAGCAGCACCTGCAGACGCTGGTCGTCGGTGATCGACATCACCGAACTGCGGATGATTTCGAACTGGCCGCTCTTGACGGTGAGTTTGTAGAGGAACACCGCCGCAATGATGATCCACGCGATCGGCCACAGGCCGTAGAGGAAGCCGTAGATCGCCGAGGCGATGGCCATGTCGGCGGGCATCTGGAAGGCGAAGATCGCGATCACGACCGAGAGAAGCAGGGTAATGGTGCCTGCGATGTGTCCTTTGAGCCGGAACACGGCCAGCGCAAGGAAGAAGAACACGATAGGGATGACTGCAACCAGTGCCGAAAGGCCCAGGCTGCCAAGAGGTGTGTATAGCTGTTGCCAGGTTTGCATGTAGGAGGCCCCTAATTGTTGTGGTTAGGCCCGGTGTCCATGTCTTACGTGCGCGGCTCCTGCAGGTGGCAACGGTTTTCACTGTCGTCCTGCCGGTGCTGACGAACGAGTCGCACAGCTCACCAGCTCAAGCGTTCCGCCGTCGCGAACTGCCTGCGGCGTGTCGTGGTGGATGACCACTAGTCGCCGGCATCGATGGATTGGTAATACCAATTTACAATGTCTGGACGCTAGGTTAAAAGCCTTGGCATTGGTGTGTCAATTTCAGGCCCTACAACTTTTGTAGCACCCTTCCTGTTTTTGTCTTGGATCGGTGATTTGTCCTACATCTGCTGGGTGAATGTCTGATCACAATCAGCGAGAATATGCGCCCCCAAAAACAGCTGGGGATGTGGAGTGAAGGGGTATGGCCTTTGACCAGGTGCGTCAGCGCCGCTTGTCAGACGACATCGTTGAACAGCTTGAGAAGATGATCCTTGAAGGCACGCTGAAGCCGGGCGGGCGCTTGCCTGCCGAACGCGTGCTGGCCGAGCAGTTCGGTGTGTCGCGCCCGTCGCTGCGCGAAGCGATCCAGAAACTGACCGCCAAGGGCCTGTTGGTCAGCCGTCAGGGCGGCGGCAATTATGTGGTCGAAAGCCTGGGTTCGACCTTCAGCGATCCGTTGCTGCATCTGCTGGAAAGCAGTTCTGAAGCACAACGCGATCTGCTGGAGTTCCGTCACACACTCGAAGCGTCATGTGCCTATTACGCGGCGATTCGTGCGACCGATGTCGACCGCACGCGCCTGCGTGAAGCATTCGATGCTCTGCAGGATTGCTACAGCCGGGTGGATGAGGTCAGTCGGGCGGAAGAAGGTGCGGCGGATGCCAATTTCCATCTGGCCATCGCCGAGGCCAGCCACAATGCCGTGTTGCTGCACACCATTCGCGGCCTGTTCGATCTGCTGCGGCGCAACGTGGTGACCAACATCGGCGGTATGTACAAACAGCGCTCGGAAACCCGCGACATGCTGATCAGTCAGCACCGTGAGTTGTATCTGGCGATCATCGAAGGCCGGGCCGAGGATGCCCGTGAGGTGTCCAGCCGCCATCTGCTGTATGTGCAGGAGGTGCTGGAAGAGGTGCGCCAGGAAGTGCAGCGCAAGGCCAGGGCAGAGCGGCGTAACGGTATTTGAGGCGAGTGTCACGTTCCCCCTGTAGGAGCTGGCTTGTCCTGCGACCGGCGGGGAACCCGTCGTAAATCCTGTGCACGCGGTGTACCTGACACTGCCAATGTGCATGGGTGTACGACTGCTGCGCAGTCGGTCGCAGGGCAAGCCAGCTCCTACAGGGGGAGCGTGGAGCAATTCAGAGGACCTGTTTAGTCTTCCTTGCCCTTGTTGCGCACGGCCCGTTGCAGTTCGCGATTGGAGTCGCGTTCCCGCTCGGTGTCCCGCTTGTCGTATTCCTTCTTGCCTTTGCCCAGAGCGATTTCGCACTTGATCAAGTGCTGCTTCCAGTAAAGGGAGAGGGCGACGGCGGTGTAGCCTTTTTGCGCAACGGCGGCGTTGAGTCTTTCGAGCTCGCGCTTGTTGAGCAGCAGTTTACGGGTGCGTGTCGGGTCAGCGATGACGTGGGTGCTGGCAGTCGTCAGCGGTGTGATATGGCTACCCATCAGCCAGGCCTCACCGTCCTTGAGCAGCACGTAACTGTCCACCAGCTGCACCTTGTTGGCACGCAGGCTTTTTACTTCCCAACCGGCCAGGACCAGACCGGCCTCGAACTTGTGTTCGATGAAGTAATCGTGACGCGCCTTTTTATTTTGCGCGATGGTCCCTGTGGGATGTTTCTTGAGCTTGGCCATAGGCGACGCATTATAGGGACCAACGGCGTCGGCGGCTACGGTGAAGCAGCGTGCTTGAGCACATAGTGTGAATCCCGGACAATGCGCGATCTTTTTTGCGGGTTGGGCGCGTCAACGATGTCGAAGGACAAGGTATCGGTCCACGGAAGCTGGGCCAGTCGCTGGGTGTTCATCCTTGCGGCAACAGGCTCTGCCGTGGGTCTGGGCAGCATCTGGAAGTTCCCCTACATGGTCGGCGTGTATGGCGGCGGCGCGTTTGTGCTGGTGTTTCTGGCCTGCATCGCGTTGATCGGCATTCCGGTGATGATCGCCGAAACCCTGATCGGCCGCCGTGCCCGGCAGAGTCCGGCCAACGCCCTCAAGGTGCTCGCACAGGAAGCGGGGCACTCGGCGAAGTGGTCGTGGGGGGCCTTCGCCGGGATGATCACGGCGCTGCTGATTCTTTCTTTTTATAGTGTCGTCGGTGGCTGGTCGCTGGAGTACATCATCGACGTCGGCAAGGGCGATTTCCAGGCGGTGACGCCAGACGGTGTCGGTGCCTTCTTCGGCGAGATGATCGCCGATCCGTGGCGCCTAGTCGGCTGGCACACGCTGTTCATGCTGCTGTCGGCGATCACCATCGCCAAGGGTGTCAATGAAGGGCTGGAGCGCAGCCTGCGTATCCTGATGCCGCTGTTGTTCGTGCTGATGGTGATTCTGCTGGGCTACAGCCTGACCACCGGGCATTTCATGGAAGGCCTGCACTTCATGTTCGACTTCACGCCGGAGAAGCTCCTCGACGGTCTGTTGCCAGCCATGGGCCACGCGTTCTTTTCGCTGAGCGTAGGCGTCGGTTCGATCATGATCTACGGTGCATACATGACCAAGGAAGCGTCGATCAGCGCGACCGTGGTGGGTGTGGCGCTGCTGGATACATTCGTCTCGCTGCTGGCGGGGCTGGCGCTGTTCCCGATCGTGTTCGCCGCCGGGCTGAATCCCAGCGAAGGGCCGGGCCTGATGTTCGTCACCCTGCCGTATGCCTTCGGTAACGTGGCCTTCGGCACCGTGATGGGCGTGATTTTCTTCGTGCTGGTGGCGGTAGCCGCGTGGAGTTCGGCGATTTCGTTGCTGGAGCCGATGGTGGCTTATCTGGTGGAGCGCACCAAGGTACGTCGCGGCTGGGTCACGTTCTGGCTGTCGTTCATCTGCTGGTTTGTCGGACTGGGGACGGTGTTCTCGTTCAACATCTGGAAGGAAGCCAAGTTTTTCGTGAACGAAGGCGGCGCGTTCCACCTCTACCAGTGGGGTGCAGCAGCGGGGCTGGACTTCTTTGGTGTGATTGATTTCTTCACCTCGCGGATCATGCTGCCGCTGGGTGGATTGTGTTTCGTGATCTTCGCAGGTTGGGTGATGGGCCGTGAGGCAGTGCGCGACGAGTTGTCGGTGCGCAGTCCGGTACTGTTCGCTCTGACGTTCTTTTTGATGCGCTACGTAGCGCCGATCGGCATTCTGATCGTGTTTGCCGCTCAGCTTTGGAAATGACGCTGACATGACTACGCATATTCAACGTTCGGCCCTGTTGCCGTACCCCGCCCAGGCGCTGTACGACCTGGTCAATGACGTGGCTCGCTACTCCGAGTTCCTGCCCTGGTGCTCCGGCACCACGGTGCTGGAAAAGAGCGACACGGCGATGCGGGCGCGGGTCGAGGTGGCGAAGGGTGGCTTGAGCCAGCACTTTGTCACCCGCAATACCCTGACGCCGGGGCAGATCATCGAAATGAACCTGGAAGAGGGGCCGTTCAGTCAGTTGCACGGCGTCTGGACGTTCAAGGCGCTGGGCGAGAAAGCCTGCAAGATCAGCCTTGATCTGTCCTTCGACTATTCCGGTCCTATCGTGCGGGCGACACTCGGGCCTTTGTTCAATCAGGCGGCCAACACGCTGGTCGATGCATTTTGCCAGCGCGCCAAAGAGCTGCATGGCTGATTCGATGATTCGTTTTGAAGTGGTGTACGCAACGGCTGAAGAGCAGGCGCTGCTTTCGCTGGAGGCAGCGCCGGGCACCACGGTACGCGCGGCAGTGTTGGCATCGGATCTGGCTCAGCGTTTTGCCGGGCTGGATCTGGCGCAGTGCCCGCTGGGCATTTTCGGCAAGGTGGTCGCTCATCCTGAAACACAGGTAGTGGAAGAGGGCGACCGGATCGAAATCTACCGACCGTTGCTGGCTGATCCCAAAGAGGTACGTCGCTTGCGCGCTGAAAGGGCTGCCAAGGCGAAAAAGCAGGCCGGATCGATTTAAGTTTTGCATGGCTGCAATTGGCAGAAATAAAAAAGCCCGGACATGTCCGGGCTTTTTTTGTGTGGCGTTTCGCTGGATGGCTGACGGATCAGCGCGGGTTGGTGTCCAGCGGTTCCTGCGTTGGAACGGGAACGGTCTCGACCTTGTCGACGTCGTTCTGGATCTGTTCGAGCAGCGAGCCAGGTTTTGGCGGCTCTTCTTTCTTCGGCTGTTCCCCAGTGTTTGCGGGGGTGACAGTGGTGTCGGTGCTCTTGCCGAGGATCGCTTCGTCACGGCTGACGCCGGGTTTGAAGTCACCGGACAGGCTGACCAGTTGGTCGCTGCCGTTGAAGATCAGGCTGATGCGCTCCTGCTGGCGTTCACCGCCACCGGGTTGCAGGCTGTACAGATAATCCCAGCGATCAGGGTGGAAAGTATCGGCCAACAGCGGGTTGCCCATGATAAACCTTACTTGCCGACGGGTCATTCCGGGGCGTAACTGGTCTATCATGTCCTGCGTGACGACATTGCCCTGTTGGATGTCGATTTTATAAACCCCGGGGAATGAACAACCGGCGAGTGCGAGCAGTCCCACGAAGGTGAAACTGGTTAGCAAGAGCTTGGTGTTTTGCATCGGTGGGCGACTTCCACTATCTTGGCTGGGACAACGTAAACCCCGATCATACCTGCATTAAGAGAAGCTGCGAAGCAGCGTCTGCGAGAAAGCTGACCATGGTTGAAAATAGCGAACTACGCAAAGCTGGACTTAAAGTGACCCTGCCACGGGTCAAGATCCTTCAAATGCTCGACTCTGCAGAGCAGCGCCACATGAGCGCGGAAGACGTTTACAAGGCGCTGATGGAGGCCAACGAAGACGTCGGTCTGGCGACGGTTTACCGTGTTTTGACTCAGTTCGAAGCAGCCGGGTTGGTGGTTCGCCACAACTTCGACGGCGGTCACGCCGTATTCGAACTGGCCGACGGCGGCCACCACGACCATATGGTCAACGTGGACTCCGGCGAGGTGATCGAGTTCTTCGACGAAGAAATCGAGAAGCTGCAAAAAGCCATCGTGGCTCGCCACGGCTTTGAGCTGGTGGATCACAATCTGGTGCTCTACGTACGCCACAAAAAGGCATAAGTCTTTTTTTGATACAAAAACAAAGGCGACCCTCGGGTCGCCTTTGTTCGTTCTGGATGAGGCGAATGACCTGTGGGAGGGAGCCCTGCTCGCGAAGGCGTCCGACCCGGCAATGCAGTGTCACCTGTCCCACCTGTTTCGCGAGCCTAGCCCCCTTCCGCGGGCTGGTATGCAAACTGCGCGACACCGCTTGTCATCACGACTTCGCTGCCACCACCATTTTCTTCGCGTGGGCCAGGGACTCCTTGGTCAAGTCGATGCCACCGAGCATCCGCGCCACTTCTTCCACGCGTTCGCTTTTGCTCAGCTTGGCGACGGCTGTGCGGGTAGCGTCCTCTTCACGGACCTTGTGTACGAACAGGTGCTGATGGCCTTGAGCGGCAACCTGCGGCAAGTGGGTGACGGTCATGACTTGCCCGCGCTCGCCAAGTCGGCGCAGCAGTTGGCCGACGATTTCCGCAGTCGGGCCGCCAATGCCCACATCGACTTCGTCGAACACCAGAGTGGGTATGCGTGAGGTCTGAGCGGTAATGACTTGAATCGCCAGGCTGATACGCGAAAGCTCACCACCGGACGCCACTTTCGCCAGCGCCTTGAGCGGTTGGCCCGGGTTGGCGCTGACCAGTAGTTCGACCTGTTCAAGGCCGTTAGGCGACAGCTCTTTATCTGCGTTTTCCCGTAGCTCGATGGTGAAGCGACCGCCAGGCATGCCCAGTCGCTGGATTTCCTGTTCGACGGCATGGGCCAGGTCCGGCGCCGCGCGGTGGCGAAGGTCGCTCAGCTCCCGGGCTTTTTCCTGGTAATGGCGAGCGTAGGAACCCAGTTCGTGCTGAAGGCGCTCGATGGCTTCGTCGTTGGCGTTGAGGGTTTCAATCTCGTCCAGCAGCTTCTGGTGCAGCGCCGGCACTTCGGTCGGCTGCACCCGGTGTTTGCGCGCGAGTGTATAGATGGTGTCCAGGCGCTCCTCGACCTGCTGCAGGCGAGCAGGATCAGCATCGAACCGGTCCAGAAAGCGATTGATCTCGCCGACGGCTTCTTCGACCTGAATCTGTGCGCTGGCCAGCAGATTGGTCGCTTCGTTCAAGGAGTCCGGCTGGTTGTTGACGCTGCTCAGCCGATTGAGGCTGGCGGTCAATGCGTTGAGCACATTGCCCGAATCGCTCTCGCTGCATTGCTCGACCACTTGTCGGCAAATACTCAGCAGGCTTTCGGCGTTGGTCAGGGTGGTGTGTTCCTGCTCCAGATATTCGAGTTCGTTCTCGCCCAGGCTCAGGCCTTCCAGTTCTTCGAGCTGATAGCTCAGCAACTGGTGCTTGGCCCGCTGCTCGTCTCCGGAATTGGTCAGGCGCTCCAGTTCCAGGCGGGTCTGCCGCCAGCGCTGCGCGGCCAGTTGTACCTGCCGGGCGAGGTCGGTGGCGTTGGCGTATTCGTCCAGCAGTCGGCGATGAGTGTCGGTCTTGAGCAGTGACTGATGTTCATGCTGGCTGTGGATATCGATGAGCAGCTCGCCAAGCGCTTTGAGGTCGCCCAGCGGGCAGGGTGTGCCATTTATATAGGCGCGCGAACGACCCTCGGCCGTGATCACGCGGCGCAGGATACACGGGCCGTCGTTTTCCAGATCGCGCTGCTGCAACCAGTCCTGTGCTTCCGGGATGTCCGATACATCGAATGTCGCGAGGATGTCCGCCTTGTCGGCTCCAGGCCTCACAACGCCGCTGTCGGCGCGATCGCCCAGGGTCAGGCCCAGCGCGTCGAGCATGATCGACTTGCCGGCGCCGGTTTCCCCGGTGATCACGCTCATGCCGCGATCCAGCTCGAGATCGAGGTGTTCGACGATGGCGTAGTTGTGTATGGACAGGTGCACCAGCATAGGGGCGGCTCCCAGAAAATTGTCTGGTTATTTATACAGTGTTTTGCTTTGGCGTGACAATCCTGGGGCTTAGCTCGATTTGATTGCACGCCCGCTCTTTTTAGTCCGCTTGCGCCGTTTTTCCAGTTGATGCGTCGAGTCGTGATCAAGTCGGAAAATTTGTAGGGCTATTCACCGGATCCTGTATCGAAAGCCCTTGAAGCCGAAAATTCAGGCCCCATATAGCCGGGCAGAAGCGTGAGTCGAGCTCACGGACGTAATTGGAAGGAGAAAACGATGGCTGACGAACAGAACCCGGATACGCAAGCTCAGGACCAGGCTGCCGAGGCAGCGAGTTCCGGAGAAGATTTGGCAACCCGTGTGCAAGTGCTGGAAGAACAGCTGGCAACCGCTCAGGACCAGTCTCTGCGTGCTGCTGCGGATCTGCAGAACGTCCGCCGCCGTGCCGAGCAGGACGTGGAAAAGGCGCACAAGTTCGCGTTGGAAAAATTCGCCAGCGACCTGCTGCCGATCGTCGACAGTCTGGAGCGTGGCCTGGACCTGTCGAACCCGGATGACGAAAGCATCCGTCCGATGCGTGAAGGCATCGAGCTGACGCTGAAGATGTTCAACGACACCCTCAAGCGTTTCCAGCTGGAAGCGATCGATCCGCACGGTCAGCCGTTCAACGCCGAGCATCACCAGGCGATGGCGATGCAGGAAAGCGCCGATGTCGAGCCGAACAGCGTGCTCAAGGTGTTCCAGAAGGGCTATCAGCTCAACGGTCGCCTGCTGCGCCCGGCCATGGTTGTGGTCAGCAAGGCGCCGTCGCCAGTTGCTCCGTCGATTGACGAACAGGCTTGAAATCAGCTGATTGACCCCCATTAACGGGTCAAGCGCTTAAAAATTTACCGCAATTTGTAAACGCAGTTGCGGCAACCAAATTAAAGTTTCGGGAGAGTCAAACATGGGCAAGATTATCGGTATCGACCTGGGGACCACCAACTCCTGCGTCTCCGTGCTGGAAAACGGCGTAGCCAAGGTTATCGAGAACGCTGAAGGCGCGCGTACCACCCCTTCGATCATCGCTTACGCCAACGACGGTGAAATCCTCGTCGGTCAGTCGGCCAAGCGTCAGGCGGTCACCAACCCGCACAACACCCTGTACGCGGTGAAGCGTCTGATCGGCCGTCGTTTCGAAGAGAACGTCGTACAGAAAGACATCGAGCTGGTGCCTTACAAAATCGTAAAGGCCGACAACGGCGACGCATGGGTTGAAGCCAGCGGCAAGAAAATGGCACCTCCGCAAATCTCTGCGGAAGTCCTGAAGAAAATGAAGAAAACCGCCGAAGACTACCTCGGCGAAGCGGTCACCGAAGCGGTCATTACCGTTCCGGCTTACTTCAACGACAGCCAGCGTCAGGCCACCAAGGACGCCGGCCGCATCGCGGGTCTGGACGTCAAGCGCATCATCAACGAACCGACCGCAGCTGCTCTGGCTTACGGTATGGACAAGGCGAAAGGCGACCACACCGTCATCGTTTATGACCTGGGTGGCGGTACCTTCGACGTGTCGGTCATCGAGATCGCTGAAGTCGACGGCGAGCACCAGTTCGAAGTGTTGGCCACCAACGGCGACACCTTCCTGGGTGGTGAAGACTTCGACATTCGTCTGATCGACTACCTCGTCGACGAATTCAAGAAAGAAAGCGGCATGAACCTCAAAGGTGACCCGCTGGCGATGCAGCGTCTGAAAGAAGCTGCCGAAAAAGCCAAGATCGAGCTGTCGTCCAGCCAGCAGACCGACGTCAACCTGCCATACATCACTGCAGACGCCACCGGTCCTAAGCACCTGAACGTGAAGATCTCCCGCGCCAAGCTGGAATCGCTGGTTGAAGACCTGGTTCAGCGCACCATCGAGCCTTGCCGTATCGCTCTGAAAGACGCCGGTATCGACGTTGGTGCGATCAACGACGTGATCCTGGTCGGTGGTCAAACCCGTATGCCACTGGTTCAGAAAACCGTGACTGACTTCTTCGGCAAAGAAGCCCGTAAAGACGTCAACCCTGACGAAGCGGTCGCCATGGGCGCTGCGATTCAAGGTGCGGTACTGGCCGGTGACGTGAAAGACGTTCTGCTGCTGGACGTCAGTCCGCTGACCCTGGGTATCGAAACCATGGGCGGCGTGATGACCGCGCTGATCGAGAAGAACACCACGATTCCGACCAAGAAATCGCAAGTGTTCTCGACTGCCGACGACAACCAGAGCGCCGTGACCATTCACGTGCTGCAAGGTGAGCGCAAGCAGGCTTCCTCGAACAAATCGCTGGGCAAATTCGACCTGGCCGAGATTCCACCGGCTCCACGCGGCGTGCCTCAGATCGAAGTGACCTTCGACATCGACGCCAACGGCATCCTGCACGTCGGCGCGAAAGACAAAGCCACCGGCAAGACTCAGTCGATCGTGATCAAGGCTAACTCGGGTCTGTCGGACGAAGAAATCCAGCAAATGATCCGCGACGCTGAAGCGAACTCGGAAGAAGACCGCAAGTTTGAAGAGCTGGCCGCTGCCCGTAACCAGGGTGATGCACTGGTTCACTCGACTCGCAAAATGGTCGCTGACGCCGGTGATAAGGTCGCTGCCGAAGAGAAGACCGCTATCGAAGCTGCCGTGGTTGCCCTGGAAGCCGCCGTCAAGGGTGACGACAAGGCTGCCATCGACGCCAAGGTCGAAGAGCTGTCGAAAGTCTCCGCTCCGGTTGCTCAGAAGATGTACGCCGAGCAGGCCGAGAAGCCTGAAGCCGGTGCTCAGGCAGCTCAGGAAGAGCACAAGGCTGACGACGTTGTCGATGCCGAGTTTGAAGAAGTGAAAGACCACAAGTAAGCGCAGGCTCACTTGATCGCCCACTGACCACTTTGCTGGTGGTCGCTGGTAGGATGTCGCCGCGCGGGAGCTTGCTCCCGCGTTGGCGTGTCTGGAACAGACGAAATTTTTAAGGCCGGCGAGCTCGTTTCGCGGGCCTTGTGGCAAGCCGGAAGCTCCTGCAATCCGGCTGTTCTGCCGCTTTTCTCGGTCGTTCGAAGGCCGTTGAACGAAGACCAGGATCGTTGAATTGACGTGAGTTGGGTCCGGGCCTGAAACAGGGCTCAACGAGTTCGGCAAGCTCAGGAGGGTTTTGTCGAACGTCCTCAAGAGTGCAGAGAACTTATGTCAAAGCGTGACTATTACGAAGTATTGGGGGTGGAGCGCGGCTCCAGCGAGGCGGACCTGAAAAAGGCGTACCGTCGCCTCGCCATGAAGTATCACCCCGACCGCAATCCCGGCGACAAAGCCTCGGAAGATGCCTTCAAAGAGGCCAACGAGGCCTATGAAGTCCTGTCCGATGCCAGCAAGCGCGCGGCCTACGATCAGTATGGTCATGCCGCCATGGATCAGGGCATGGGTGGCGGCGGTGCCGGATTTGGCGGCGCCAACTTCTCCGACATCTTCGGTGATGTGTTCAGTGATTTCTTCGGTGGTGGTCGTGCCGGCGGCGGTGGTCGCGGCGGTGCGCAGCGCGGTAGCGACCTGCGCTACACCCTTGAGCTGAATCTGGAGGAAGCGGTGCGCGGGACCACGGTCAGCATCCGTGTGCCGACGCTGGTCAACTGCAAGCCGTGCGACGGCAGCGGTGCCAAGAAAGGCTCTTCGCCTGTCACGTGCCCGACCTGTGGCGGTATTGGCCAGGTGCGCATGCAGCAGGGCTTCTTCTCCGTTCAGCAGACCTGCCCGCGTTGCCATGGCAACGGCAAGATCATTTCCGATCCGTGCGATTCGTGCCATGGCGAAGGTCGTGTCGAAGAGTACAAGACGCTGTCGGTCAAGGTGCCGGCGGGTGTCGATACCGGCGACCGCATTCGTCTGTCTGGCGAAGGCGAGGCGGGTGTGCAAGGTGGTCCTACGGGCGACCTGTATGTCGTGATCAACGTGCGTGAGCACGATATTTTCCAGCGCGACGGCAAGCATCTGTACTGCGAAGTGCCGATCAGCTTCACTGACGCTGCCTTGGGTGGCGAGCTGGAAGTGCCGACTCTGGACGGTCGCGTCAA
This sequence comes from Pseudomonas sp. NPDC090208, assembly GCF_044746785.1. NCBI lineage: Bacteria > Pseudomonadati > Pseudomonadota > Gammaproteobacteria > Pseudomonadales > Pseudomonadaceae > Pseudomonas > Pseudomonas sp. NPDC090208. The sequence goes on along the minus strand of NZ_JBIVCU010000013.1, from coordinate 15,278 downwards.
ACTGAAAATCCCGGAAGGCACCCAGACCGGCAAGCAGTTCCGTCTGCGCGGTAAAGGTGTGGCTCCGGTCCGTGGTGGTGGTCCTGGCGACCTGATGTGCCGGGTTGCGGTGGAAACGCCGGTCAATCTGAGCCGTCGTCAGCGCGAGCTGCTGGAAGAGCTGCGTTCTTCGCTCGAAGGCGACAGCTCGCATTCGCCCAAGGCCAGCGGCTGGTTCGAAGGCGTGAAGCGTTTCTTCGGCGATCTCTGAGGAGCAGGGCATGCGACGTATTGCTGTGATGGGCGCCGCCGGGCGGATGGGCAAGAACCTGATCGAAGCCGTTCAGGAGCGTGCTCCGCTGACGGGGCTGACGGCTGCGATCGTTCGTCCTGGCAGCACCATGATTGGTGCTGACGCAGGCGAGCTGGCTTCGCTGGGTCGTATCGGCGTGCAACTGACCGGCAACCTGGAGCAGGTGGCCGATGAGTTCGATGTACTGATCGACTTCACCCTGCCGGACGTGATGCTGAAAAACCTGGCTTTCTGCCGCAAGGCGGGCAAGGCCATGGTCATTGGCACCACGGGTCTGAGCGCTGAGCAGAAGCAGTTGCTGGCTGATGCAAGCAAGGACATCCCGATTGTCTTCGCCTCCAATTTCAGTGTCGGCGTGAACCTGTCCTTCAAGCTGCTCGATCTGGCAGCGCGAGTGATGGGGGAGGATGCGGACATCGAAATCATCGAAGCGCATCACCGCAACAAGGTGGATGCGCCGTCGGGTACGGCAGTCAGCATGGGTGAAGTGGTGGCCAATGCACTGGGACGTGACTTGAGCAAGGTCGCGGTCTACGGGCGTGAAGGCTACACCGGTGTTCGCGAGCGCGAGACCATCGGTTTCGCGACTGTGCGGGGTGGCGATGTGGTCGGCGATCACACCGTGCTTTTCGCTGCGGAAGGCGAGCGCCTGGAAATCACCCACAAGGCGTCCAGTCGCATGACGTTCGCCAAGGGTGCAGTGCGTGCCGCGTTGTGGCTCGACGGCAAATCGTCGGATCTGTACGACATGCAGGACGTGCTGGATCTGCGCTGATTCACACATCCGCACACGCAACAATGCGGGCGGATATGGGGTTTTCCCTGTATCCTGCCCGCAGTTTCACCCCGCTACGCGATGTCCTGTCGCATTCTCCAGCCTTAAAGGCGTTTTAGCGGTGGATTAAAAATCACTTTTTCTGTAAGCTACAGCTTTAGTGTGTCCACTAAAAGCGCGCAGATAATTCGATGAAAAAAAGCGGGGTGACGTGTCAATACGTCATTCCGCTTTTTTACAACCTGCGATCGCCCCTTCAGGCTTTATTACGGGAGGTCTTCTTGACTAAGCCAGCCATACTCGCCCTTGCTGATGGCAGCATTTTTCGCGGCGAAGCCATTGGAGCCGACGGTCAAACCGTTGGAGAGGTGGTGTTTAACACCGCAATGACCGGCTATCAGGAAATCCTTACCGATCCTTCCTATGCCCAGCAGATCGTCACCCTGACTTACCCTCACATCGGCAACACCGGCACCACGCCGGAAGACGCCGAGTCTGATCGCGTGTGGTCGGCGGGCCTGGTGATTCGTGATCTGCCTCTGGTCGCGAGCAACTGGCGCAACAAGATGTCCCTGTCGGATTACTTGAAAGCCAACAACGTCGTTGCCATCGCCGGCATCGATACCCGTCGCCTGACCCGCATCCTGCGCGAGAAAGGCGCACAGAACGGCTGCATCATGGCCGGTGACAACATTTCCGAAGAAGCGGCCATCGCAGCAGCGCGCGGCTTCCCGGGCCTGAAAGGCATGGATCTGGCGAAAGTCGTCAGCACCAAAGAAAGCTACGAGTGGCGCTCCAGCGTCTGGAGCCTGCAGACCGACAGCCATCCGGAAATCCCGGCCGCTGACCTGCCGTACAACGTCGTGGCTTACGACTACGGCGTCAAGACCAACATCCTGCGCATGCTGGTCGAGCGCGGCTGCCGCGTGACCGTGGTGCCGGCACAGACTCCGGCCAGCGAGGTCCTGGCGCTGAATCCGGATGGCGTGTTCCTGTCCAACGGTCCTGGCGATCCGGAGCCTTGCGACTACGCGATCCAGGCCATCAAGGACGTGCTGGAAACCGAAATTCCGGTCTTCGGTATCTGCCTGGGTCACCAGTTGCTGGCTCTGGCGTCCGGCGCCAAGACCGTCAAGATGGGCCACGGCCACCACGGTGCCAACCACCCGGTTCAGGATCTGGACACCGGCGTCGTCATGATCACCAGCCAGAACCACGGTTTTGCGGTAGACGAAGCCACTCTGCCAGGCAACGTTCGCGCCATTCACAAGTCTCTGTTCGACGGTACCCTGCAGGGTATCGAGCGTACCGACAAAGACGCGTTCAGCTTCCAGGGTCACCCTGAGGCGAGCCCGGGCCCGAACGACGTCGCGCCGCTGTTTGATCGCTTCATCACAGCCATGGCCAAGCGCCGCTAAGCGGCTGACTTGCGACTGTAGGCAGGTGCCCGCGGCGGGCCGGACTCGATCCGAAAGCCCGCCCGGCCACCTCAGAGAATGTTCAAGACGGCTTGCCGACTGACATAGGATTCGAGTGACAACCCATGCCAAAACGTACAGACATTAAAAGCATCCTGATTCTCGGCGCTGGCCCGATCGTGATCGGCCAGGCCTGTGAATTCGACTACTCCGGCGCCCAGGCCTGTAAAGCCCTGCGCGAAGAGGGTTACCGCGTCATCCTGGTGAACTCCAACCCGGCCACCATCATGACCGACCCGGCGATGGCGGACGCGACCTACATCGAGCCGATCAAATGGGCGACCGTCGCCAAGATCATCGAGAAGGAGCGCCCGGACGCGCTGCTGCCGACCATGGGTGGCCAGACCGCTCTGAACTGCGCACTGGATCTGGAGCGCGAAGGCGTTCTGGAGAGGTTCGGCGTGGAAATGATCGGTGCCAATGCCGACACCATCGACAAGGCTGAAGACCGTTCGCGCTTCGACAAGGCGATGAAGGCCATTGGTCTGGAATGCCCGCGTTCCGGCATCGCCCACACCATGGAAGAGGCCAATGCGGTCCTCGAGAAGCTGGGCTTCCCGTGCATTATCCGTCCGTCCTTCACCATGGGCGGCACTGGTGGCGGTATCGCCTACAACCGTGAAGAATTCGAAGAAATCTGCGCCCGTGGTCTGGACCTTTCGCCGACCAAGGAACTGCTGATCGACGAATCGCTGATCGGCTGGAAAGAGTACGAGATGGAAGTGGTCCGCGACAAAAAGGACAACTGCATCATCGTCTGCTCCATCGAAAACTTCGACCCGATGGGCGTGCACACCGGTGACTCCATCACCGTTGCTCCGGCACAGACCCTGACCGACAAGGAATACCAGATCATGCGCAACGCCTCGCTGGCGGTGCTGCGTGAGATCGGCGTTGAAACCGGTGGTTCCAACGTGCAGTTCGGTATCTGCCCGGACACTGGCCGCATGGTCGTGATCGAGATGAACCCGCGTGTATCCCGTTCGTCGGCGCTGGCTTCGAAAGCCACCGGCTTCCCGATCGCCAAGATCGCAGCCAAACTGGCTATCGGCTACACCCTCGACGAGCTGCAGAACGACATCACTGGCGGTCGTACCCCGGCCTCCTTTGAGCCGTCGATCGACTACGTCGTCACCAAACTGCCGCGTTTCGCCTTCGAAAAATTCCCGAAAGCCGACGCCCGCCTGACCACCCAGATGAAGTCTGTGGGCGAGGTCATGGCCATCGGCCGTACCTTCCAGGAATCCCTGCAGAAAGCCCTGCGTGGTCTGGAAGTCGGTGCCTGCGGTCTGGACCCGAAAGTCGACCTGGCCAGCCCGGAAGCCGGCAGCATCCTCAAGCGCGAACTGACCGTGCCGGGTGCCGAGCGTATCTGGTACGTGGCTGACGCATTCCGCGCCGGCATGAGCTGCGACGACATTTTCGCCCTGACCAACATTGATCACTGGTTCCTGGTGCAGATCGAAGATCTGATCAAGGAAGAAGAGAAGGTCAAGACCCTGGCTCTGTCGGCCATCGACAAGGACCTGATGCTGCGTCTGAAGCGCAAGGGCTTCTCCGACCAGCGTCTGGCCAAGCTGCTGGGTATCACCGACAAGAACCTGCGCCGTCATCGCCACAAGCTGGAAGTGCTGCCGGTCTACAAGCGCGTCGACACCTGCGCCGCCGAGTTCGCCACCGACACCGCTTACCTGTACTCGACCTACGAGGAAGAGTGCGAAGCCAACCCGTCGACCCGCGACAAGATCATGATCCTGGGCGGCGGTCCGAACCGTATCGGTCAAGGCATCGAGTTCGACTACTGCTGCGTACACGCCGCTCTGGCGCTGCGTGAAGACGGTTACGAGACCATCATGGTCAACTGCAACCCGGAAACCGTGTCCACCGACTACGACACTTCCGACCGTCTGTACTTCGAGCCGTTGACCCTGGAAGACGTGCTGGAAATCTGCCGTGTCGAGAAGCCGAAAGGCGTCATCGTCCACTACGGCGGCCAGACTCCACTGAAACTGGCGCGTGCGCTGGAAGAAGCTGGCGTACCGATCATCGGCACCAGTCCTGATGCCATCGACCGTGCAGAAGACCGCGAGCGCTTCCAGCAGATGGTTCAGCGTCTGAACCTGCTGCAGCCGCCAAACGCCACCGTGCGCAGCGAAGAAGAAGCGATCCGCGCTGCCGGCGGCATCGGCTATCCGCTGGTCGTGCGCCCGTCGTACGTACTGGGCGGCCGCGCCATGGAAATCGTCTACGAACTGGACGAGCTGAAACGTTACCTGCGTGAAGCCGTACAGGTCTCCAACGATAGCCCTGTGCTGCTCGACCACTTCCTCAACTGCGCCATCGAAATGGACGTGGATGCGGTCTGCGACGGCACTGACGTGGTGATCGGCGCGATCATGCAGCACATCGAACAGGCGGGTGTTCACTCCGGTGACTCCGCGTGCTCGCTGCCGCCGTACTCGCTGCCGGCTCACGTGCAGGACGACGTCCGCGATCAGGTGCGCAAAATGGCGCTGGAGCTGGGCGTGGTCGGTCTGATGAACGTTCAGCTGGCACTGCAGGGCGACAAGATCTACGTGATCGAGGTCAACCCGCGTGCTTCGCGTACCGTGCCATTCGTTTCCAAGTGCATCGGTACCTCGCTGGCGATGATCGCCGCTCGCGTCATGGCTGGCAAAACCCTGAAAGAACTGGGCTTCACCAAAGAAATCATCCCGAACTTCTACAGTGTCAAGGAAGCCGTCTTCCCGTTCGCCAAGTTCCCTGGCGTCGACCCGATCCTCGGCCCAGAGATGAAATCCACCGGTGAAGTCATGGGTGTGGGCGACACCTTCGGTGAGGCGTTCGCCAAGGCGCAGATGGGCGCCAGCGAAGTGCTGCCGACCGGCGGTACCGCGTTCATCAGCGTCCGTGACGACGACAAGCCGCTGGTGGCGGGTGTTGCCCGTAACCTGATCGAGCTGGGCTTCGAAGTGGTTGCCACTGCCGGCACCGCACGCGTCATCGAAGCAGCCGGTCTGAAGGTTCGTCGCGTCAACAAGGTGACCGAGGGTCGTCCTCACGTGGTCGACATGATCAAGAACGACGAAGTGTCGCTGATCATCAACACCACCGAAGGTCGTCAGTCGATCGCTGACTCCTACTCGATCCGTCGCAACGCGCTGCAGCACAAGATCTACTGCACGACGACCATCGCGGCGGGTGAAGCCATCTGTGAAGCGCTGAAATTCGGTCCGGAAAAGACCGTTCGTCGCTTGCAGGATCTGCATGCAGGACTCAACGCATGAGCATGACCAAATATCCGATGACCGTTCAGGGCGCTCGCGCCCTGGAAGACGAGCTGATATTTCTGAGCAAGACCGAGCGTCCGCGGCTGAGCCAGGCGATTGGTGAAGCTCGCGAGCTGGGCGACCTCAAGGAGAACGCCGAATACCATGCTGCCCGTGAGGAGCAGGGCATGGTCGAGGCGCGTATTCGCGATATCGAAGGCCGTTTGCAGAACTCTGTCGTGATCGATGTCACCACCATCGCCCATACCGGCAAGGTGATCTTCGGCACGACTGTGGAGCTGGAAAACACTGAGACCGGTGATCAGGTCACCTATCAGATCGTTGGAGAGGACGAGGCCGACGTTAAGAAGGGCAAGCTTTCCAGTGGTGCACCGATCGCGCGCGCCATCATCGGCAAGGAAGAAGGTGACACGGTTGTCGTCAAGACTCCGAGCGGTACGGTCGAATACGAGATCGTTGAGGTGAAGCACATCTGAGTGCTGATGGCCTCGGATTCCAGTCAGGGCGCGAATTGCGCCACTGACTGGGGTCACCGTTACTTGTAGCGGTGAATGTTGGACAGTTGTTTGTTGGGTTGCGGGTTCTTGCGATAGATCAGTGCCATCTTGCCGATGGTCTGTACCAGCTCCGCGCGGCCTTGTTTGCACAGTTCGTCGATCACGACGCGACGCTCGTCGCGGTCTTCCAGCTTGATCTGGACCTTGATCAGCTCATGATCCGCCAAGGCGCGTTCGAGTTCGGCCAGCACACCTTCGCTCAGGCCATTGCCGGCAACCATCAAAACCGGCTTCAGGTCATGTCCAATGGATTTGTACTGTTTCTTCTGCTCGTTATTGAGCGGCATAATCTGACCCTTTTCGTCTGATTCTGTAAAATTGGTGGCCATTTTACCCGAGGGGCCATGGCTACGCCCAGTCAATCACGACGCTAATCATCGAGGTGCCCCGTGGCGCAGCGTTCCAAGAGCAGCCATAACTGGCTGAGAGAGCATTTCAACGATCCTTTCGTCAAACAGGCGCAGAAGGACGGCTACCGCTCGCGTGCGAGTTACAAGCTGCTGGAGATCCAGGAAAAGGACCGCCTGATCCGTCCCGGCATGACCGTGGTCGACCTCGGCGCAGCGCCTGGAGGGTGGTCGCAGGTGACCAGTCGTCTGATTGGCGGGCAGGGCCGCTTGATCGCTTCCGACATCCTGGAGATGGACAGCATCCCGGATGTGACCTTTATTCAAGGAGATTTCACCGAGGATGCAGTGTTCAAGCAAATCCTCGCGGCGATCGGTAATACTCAAGTAGATCTTGTGATTTCCGATATGGCCCCCAATATGAGTGGATTGAGCGCTGTGGATATGCCACGCGCCATGTTCCTTTGCGAGTTGGCGCTCGACCTGGCGGGTCGGGTTCTGCGTCCGGGTGGTGATTTTCTGATCAAGATCTTCCAGGGGGAAGGTTTCGACGCTTACCACAAGGATGTTCGCAAGATGTTCGACAAGGTGCAGATGCGCAAGCCTACATCGTCCCGCGACCGGTCCCGCGAGCAATACCTGCTGGGGCGCGGTTTCAAGGGCGGTTACGAAGCGCCGGGCGGTTTTGAGTAAGGGCAATAGCTTTTTTCAAATGGCTTTATTTACGAAGCGTAACGAACATCTTGTTGTCAATGTTTCACAAAGGGTTACAGACGCCGCCTGCCATGCCTGTAGGATCTGTAGTAAGTTAGGCCGGTGAATATCATGCGAAGCACGCTCCATCGTCGAGCTTGCTTCAGAGGGTAGCTAATTGAACGATATGGCAAAGAATTTGATCCTGTGGTTGATCATCGCGGCGGTTCTCGTGACCGTGATGAACAACTTCTCCAGCCCGAACGAGCCGCAGACCCTCAACTACTCCGAGTTCATCCAGCAGGTGAAGGATGGCAAGGTCGAGAAAGTTGCCGTTGACGGTTACGTCATCACGGGCAAGCGCAGCGACGGCGACACCTTCAAGACCATCCGTCCGGCGATTCAGGACAATGGCCTGATCGGCGATCTGGTCGACAACAATGTCGTGATCGAGGGCAAGCAGCCTGAGCAGCAGAGCATCTGGACCCAGTTGCTGGTTGCCAGCTTCCCGATCCTGGTGATCATTGCCGTGTTCATGTTCTTCATGCGCCAGATGCAAGGTGGTGCCGGAGGCAAGGGCGGGCCGATGAGCTTTGGCAAGAGCAAGGCACGCCTGCTTTCCGAAGATCAGGTCAAGACTACGCTGGCTGACGTTGCCGGTTGCGACGAGGCCAAGGAAGAAGTGGGCGAACTGGTCGAGTTCCTGCGCGATCCTGGCAAGTTCCAGCGTCTGGGCGGTCGTATCCCGCGCGGCGTGCTGATGGTCGGCCCACCAGGTACCGGTAAGACCCTGCTCGCCAAGGCGATTGCTGGCGAGGCAAAAGTACCGTTCTTCACCATTTCCGGTTCCGACTTCGTTGAGATGTTCGTGGGTGTCGGTGCAAGCCGCGTCCGTGACATGTTCGAGCAAGCCAAGAAACACGCGCCTTGCATTATCTTCATCGACGAGATCGATGCCGTTGGTCGCCATCGTGGCGCCGGCATGGGCGGCGGTCACGACGAGCGTGAACAGACTCTCAACCAGTTGCTGGTAGAGATGGACGGCTTTGAAATGAACGACGGCATCATCGTGATCGCCGCTACCAACCGTCCCGACGTTCTCGACCCTGCGCTGCTGCGTCCGGGCCGTTTCGACCGTCAGGTCGTGGTGGGCCTGCCGGACATCCGTGGCCGTGAACAGATTCTGAAAGTGCACATGCGTAAAGTGCCGATGGGTGATGACGTCAATGCTGCCGTCATTGCGCGTGGTACGCCGGGCTTCTCCGGTGCTGACCTGGCCAACCTGGTCAACGAGGCGTCGTTGTTCGCTGCTCGCGTCGGCAAGCGCATTGTCGAAATGAAAGAGTTCGAACTGGCCAAAGACAAGATCATGATGGGTGCCGAGCGCAAATCCATGGTCATGTCGGAGAAGGAAAAGCAGAACACCGCTTATCACGAGGCCGGTCACGCCATCGTGGGCCGTGTCGTGCCTGAGCATGACCCGGTCTACAAGGTATCGATCATTCCGCGCGGTCGTGCGCTGGGTGTGACGATGTTCCTGCCGGAAGAAGATCGCTACAGCCTGTCCAAGCGTGCGCTGATCAGCCAGATTTGCTCGCTGTACGGTGGCCGTATCGCTGAAGAAATGACCTTGGGCTTCGACGGTGTCACCACCGGTGCGTCCAACGACATCATGCGTGCCAGCCAGATCGCCCGGAACATGGTCACCAAATGGGGCTTGTCGGAAAAACTCGGTCCGCTGATGTATTCGGAGGAAGAGGACGGCGGTTACCTGGGTCGTGGCGGCGGTGGTCAGAATGCCAGCCTGTCTGCGGACACGGCGCGTCTGATTGACTCTGAGGTGCGCAGCATCATCGATCAGTGCTACGGCACGGCGAAGCAGATTCTCACCGACAACCGCGACAAGCTCGACGCAATGGCCGACGCGCTGATGAAGTATGAAACCATCGATGCCGAGCAGATCGATGACATCATGGCGGGTCGTACTCCTCGTGAACCGCGCGACTGGGAAGGTGGTTCCGGTGCTTCCGGTACGCCTACAGCGCCAGCCGGCCCGCGTCCGGAAACTCCGATTGGCGGCCCGGCGGCTGACCACTAAGGCCTGACATGACTTCTTCGCTTCACCCGACCCGGTTGCCTTGCGGCAACCGGGTTCTTGATTTGTCCCGGACTCACGTCATGGGCATTCTCAACATCACCCCTGATTCCTTCTCCGATGGCGGTCGTTTTGCTCAGCGTGATGCCGCGTTGCGGCATGCCGAGGCGATGGTCGCTGCTGGCGCCACGCTGATCGATGTCGGCGGCGAGTCGACCCGGCCGGGTGCTCGCGCTGTTTCTTCCGTGGAAGAGCTGGAGCGCGTCGCGCCGATGGTCGAGGCTATCGCGCGCGAACTCGACGTGGTGATTTCGGTGGATACCTCCACGCCCGCTGTCATTCGCGAAACCGCAAGGCTGGGTGCAGGGCTTATCAACGACGTCCGTTCGCTGCGCCGTGACGGTGCCCTGGATGCTGCTGTCGCGACCGGTCTGCCGGTGTGTCTGATGCACATGCTCGGCGAGCCTACCGACATGCAGGATGATCCGCAGTATGTGGATCTGGTCGGGGAGGTGACGACATTCCTTGAAGAGCGCATGGCGCAGTGCATTGCCGCAGGCATACCTGCCGAGAAAATCGTTCTCGACCCCGGCTACGGCTTTGCCAAGACCCTCGACCACAATCTGAGCCTGTTCAAGCATATGGAAGCGTTGCATGTGCTGGGACGGCCGCTGTTGGTGGGCGTGTCGCGCAAGAGCATGATCGGCAAGACGCTCGACAGGCCGGTCGATGGCCGTCTGTTTGGTGGTCTTGCGTTGGCAGCCATGGCCATGATCAAGGGCGCGAGGATTCTACGTGTGCATGATGTCGCCGAAACGGTCGATGTCGTGCGGATGATTGCTGCCGTCGAATCGGCAAAATAAGAAATTTGGAGCACCCATGACCAAGAAATATTTCGGCACCGACGGTATCCGCGGTCGCGTAGGTCAATTCCCGATTACCCCTGATTTCATGCTCAAGCTGGGCTGGGCCGCCGGCATGGCGTTCCGCAAGATGGGCGCCTGCCGCATTCTGGTCGGCAAGGACACACGGATTTCCGGGTACATGTTTGAATCGGCTCTGGAGGCCGGTCTTTCTGCGGCAGGCGCCGATGTGATGCTGCTCGGTCCAATGCCGACGCCGGCCATTGCTTACCTGACCCGCACGTTCCATGCCGAAGCCGGCATCGTGATCAGTGCCTCGCACAACCCGCACTACGACAACGGCATCAAGTTCTTCTCCGGCCAGGGCACCAAGCTGCCGGACGAGATCGAGATGATGATCGAAGAGCTGCTGGATACGCCGATGACGGTGACCGAGTCGGCGAAGCTGGGCAAGGTGTCGCGGATCAACGACGCAGCAGGTCGCTATATCGAATTCTGCAAATCCAGCGTGCCGACCAGTACTGACTTTGCCGGCCTCAAGCTGGTCATCGACTGCGCACATGGCGCGACGTACAAGGTGGCGCCGAACGTCTTCCGTGAGCTGGGTGCGCAGGTGACTGTGCTCTCTGCTGCACCGAACGGCCTGAACATCAACGAAGACTGTGGCTCGACGCACATGGATGCGCTGCAGGCCGCCGTGGTCGCCGAGAAGGCCGATCTGGGCATCGGTTTCGACGGTGACGGCGACCGGGTGTTGATGGTGGATCACACTGGCGCCGTGGTCGACGGTGATGAGCTGCTGTTCATCATCGCTCGCGATCTGCACGAGCGTGGGCGTCTGCAAGGTGGTGTGGTTGGCACGTTGATGAGCAACCTCGGGCTTGAGCTGGCCCTGGCAGACCTGAACATCCCGTTCGTGCGCGCCAATGTCGGCGACCGCTATGTGATCGCCGAGCTGCTGGAGCGCAACTGGCAGGTGGGTGGGGAAAATTCCGGTCACGTGGTCTGCTTCCAGCATACGACGACGGGGGATGCGATCATCGCGGCGCTACAGGTTCTGCTCGCGCTGAAACGTACCGGTCGCACGCTGGCCGAGTCGCGTCAGGGGCTGCGCAAATGCCCGCAGGTGCTGGTCAACGTCCGTTTTGACGGTGGTGACATCGACCCTGTGCAGCATCCTGCGGTCAAGGAAGCTTGCGCGCGCGTGACGGCGGCCATGGGCGGTCGTGGTCGGGTATTGCTGCGCAAGTCCGGGACAGAGCCTCTGGTGCGTGTGATGGTCGAAGGCGAAGACGAAACCGTGGTCGCTGGATACGCTGACGAGCTGGCAAAACTGGTTGCTGAAGTTTGCGCCTGATTTCGGCTTGCCAGTGTTGAAACTGTTGGGTAACATCTGCGCCCACTTTGACCGACGAGGTACAGCATGCGTCGCCCTATGGTAGCTGGTAACTGGAAGATGCACGGTACCCGCGCCAGCGTCGCTGAGCTGATCGAGGGCCTGGCGAATCTGGCCCTCCCGAGCGGTGTCGATGTCGCGGTATTTCCCCCAAGTCTGCATGTCAGCCTGGTTGTGGATTGTCTCGAAGGACAGTCGATTTCTGTAGGTGCGCAGAACTGCGCCCACGAAGCGGGACAAGGTGCGCTGACCGGTGAGATTTCACCGACTCAGCTGGCAGATGCAGGTTGCAAGCTGGTGCTGGTAGGTCATTCGGAGCGTCGCCAGATCATGGGCGAAGGCAACGAAGTCCTGAATCGCAAATTTGCGGCGGCCCAGGCAAGCGGTCTGATTCCGGTGTTGTGCATCGGTGAGACCCTTGCAGAGCGCGAAGCCGGCAAGACGCTTGAGGTTGTCGGGCAACAGCTCGACAGCATCATCGAAGAGCTGGGTATCGAAGCTTTTGTGAATGCTGTAATTGCCTACGAGCCGGTCTGGGCCATTGGTACCGGACTGACAGCCTCGCCGGAGCAGGCGCAGGAAGTGCACGCAGCCATTCGTGCGCAGTTGGCGAAAGAGAATTCGGAAGTCGCGCAAGGTGTGCGTCTTCTATATGGCGGCAGCGTGAAGGCGGCCAATGCGGCTGAGCTGTTCGGCATGCCGGATATCGATGGGGGGCTCATTGGTGGAGCTTCCCTGAATGCAGATGAGTTCGGTGCGATCATTCGTGCCGCGGGAAACTGAAAAATGCTGGAAACAGTCGTAGTCGTTCTTCATCTGCTGGGTGCCCTGGGCGTTGTTGTCCTGGTTTTGCTGCAGCAGGGTAAAGGTGCGGACGCTGGTGCGTCGTTCGGAGCAGGTGCATCAAATACTGTCTTCGGAGGCCAAGGTTCCTCTACCTTTCTTAGTAAGTTTACTGCTATACTTGCCGCCTGTTTCTTCATGACCAGCTTGGGGTTAGGTTACTTTGCTAAAGACAAAGCTCACCAACTGACTCAAGCAGGTCTGCCAGATCCAGCGGTACTGGAAGTGAAGCAAAAGCCGGCAACAGATGACGTTCCTGTACTGGAAGGTCAGCAAAAACCAGCCGCTGCTCCAGCTGATGTACCTGCTGCTCCAGAGCAGAAGTAACACGGGATTCGCGGTCGCTGTAAGGGCTGCAAAAGAGTTGTAATGCCGAGGTGGTGGAATTGGTAGACACGCAACCTTGAGGTGGTTGTGCCCATAGGGTGTAGGGGTTCGAGTCCCCTTCTCGGTACCAATTGAACAAGTCAGCCCGCAGTTGCGGGCTTTCTTGTAGGTGGAATGTGTCGGATTGACCCAAATCGGGATCGGTCGTATACTTCCGCCCCAGCTTTGACGCGGGGTGGAGCAGTCTGGTAGCTCGTCGGGCTCATAACCCGAAGGTCGTTGGTTCAAATCCAGCCCCCGCAACCAGTTATCGCGGAGCCCCTTTTAAGGGGCTTTTTGTTAGCTGGACACTTTACGACGCCGCTGTTCAACGGCGTTTTTCATGATGGGCGCTTTGCCCATTTTTTATTTGCACAGCATGCACGAGGGGGTTCAGGTGTCGAGCAAGCTAGAACAGTTGCAGGCCTTGTTGGCCCCGGTGGTCGAGGCTCTTGGCTATCAATGTTGGGGGATCGAATTCATCTCCCAGGGCCGGCATTCACTGCTGCGTATTTATATCGATAAAGAAAACGGCGTTCTGGTGGAGGACTGCGAAGCGGTCAGCCGTCAGGTCAGTGGCGTTCTGGATGTCGAAGATCCGATCAGCTCCGAATACACGCTCGAGGTGTCCTCTCCTGGCATGGATCGCCCGCTGTTCACGATCGAACAGTTTGCCGCGCATGCCGGGGAACAAGTGAAAATAAAGCTGCGCTCGCCCTTCGAAGGTCGACGTAACTTTCAAGGTCTTCTCCGCGGGGTGGAGGAGCAGGATGTCGTGGTGCAAGTGGATACCCACGAATACCTGTTGCCGATCGATCTGATCGACAAGGCCAACATTATTCCCACGTTTGACTAAAGACGTGCCAGATACTGCGGATCCCGCGGATCCAATGGCTTGCGAAAGGCGAGGCGTACGATGAGCAAAGAAGTACTGCTGGTTGTTGAGTCGGTATCCAATGAGAAAGGGGTACCGGCCGGTGTGATTTTCGAAGCGCTTGAGATTGCGCTGGCTACGGCCACCAAAAAGCGTTTCGAAGACGAAGTTGACCTGCGTGTGGAAATCAACCGCCACACAGGCGCATACGAAACTTTCCGTCGCTGGACGGTCGTCGAGGAAGCCGATCTTGATGATCCGGCGATCGAGACCTGGCCAAGCAAGGCTGCCGAAACTCATCCCGGCGCCAAGGTCGGCGACGTTGTAGAAGAAAAGATCGAATCCATCGAGTTCGGCCGCATCGCTGCCCAGACTGCCAAGCAAGTCATCGTGCAGAAAGTTCGCGAAGCCGAGCGCGCTCAAGTCGTGGACGCCTATCGTGAGCGTCTGGGCGAAATCATTTCCGGTACTGTTAAAAAAGTTACACGTGACAATGTCATCGTCGACCTTGGCAACAATGCCGAAGCGCTGCTGGCGCGTGAAGACATCATCTCGCGGGAAACCTTCCGCGTTGGCGTCCGCGTCCGTGCACTGCTCAAAGAGATCCGCACTGAAAACCGTGGCCCTCAGCTGATCCTCTCGCGCACCGCGCCGGAAATGCTGATCGAACTGTTCCGGATCGAAGTTCCGGAAATCGCCGAAGGTCTCATCGAGGTGATGGCTGCCTCCCGTGACCCGGGCTCGCGTGCAAAAATTGCCGTTCGCTCCAAGGACAAACGTATCGACCCGCAGGGCGCTTGCATCGGCATGCGTGGTTCGCGTGTCCAGGCGGTTTCCGGCGAGTTGGGCGGCGAACGTGTGGATATCGTGCTCTGGGACGACAACCCGGCTCAGTTCGTCATCAACGCCATGTCCCCTGCCGAAGTGGCAGCGATCATCGTCGATGAAGACGCTCACGCCATGGACATCGCTGTCGGTGCGGACAACCTGGCCCAGGCGATTGGTCGCGGCGGTCAGAACGTACGCCTGGCGAGTCAATTGACTGGCTGGACCCTGAACGTGATGACCGAGTCGGACATCCAGGCCAAGCAGCAAGCGGAAACCGGCGACATCCTGCGCAACTTCATCGACGACCTGGAAGTCGACGAAGAACTGGCTCAGGTGCTGGTCGACGAAGGCTTCACCAGCCTGGAAGAAATTGCCTACGTACCGTTGGAGGAAATGCTCAACATCGACGGCTTTGACGAAGACATCGTCAACGAGCTTCGTGCTCGCGCCAAGGATCGTTTGTTGACCAAAGCCATCGCTACCGAGGAAAAGCTGGCAGACGCCCATCCGGCCGAAGACCTGCTCTCGCTTGAGGGTATGGACAAGGATCTGGCGATGGAACTGGCGGTGCGCGGCGTAAT
>NZ_JBIVCU010000012.1:187732-235423 GCF_044746785.1 Pseudomonas sp. NPDC090208 | reverse complement strand
CCTGTAGGAGCTGGCTTGTCCTGCGACCTGACGCGAAGCGGCAGCAAACCCGGCTGATGCGGTGTATCAGGCAAACGGCGTTCTGTGGGTTTACGACGGGTGCCCCGCCGGTCGCAGGGCAAGCCAGCTCCTACAGGGATTTGCGCAAACCTGTCTGTAGCAGTCCGGCTTGCTGGCGGTGGGGATTTCACGGGCGTCTTCGCGGGCAAGCCCGCTCCCACAGGATCGCTCCTACGGGGCATCGACAGGTGAGTGTGTTGGAACAGAGGAATTTCAGGATGCCCAGGCAGGTGTTTTTCACGGGCTCAGGCAAGAGGCCGTTGGCGTTTAACGAGGTGATTCAATGAGTCTGCAAACCCTGATTGCCCAGTGTCTGGACGATCGTGATGGACTGGCGATGGCACGTACCCAGGCTGCGCGTTGGGTGTCGTGGCTGGAGCCGATCAGCGCCGATGCGCCGGTGGGTGAAGACCCGGGCTACGACGACGATTTTCAGTCCATGCGCGAAGAGGTCAACAAGCTCTCCGGAGCCGATGCCGAACGTGTGATCGCGCTGGCGGAGAAGCTGCTCACGCAACGCTGCAAGGACCTGCGTGTGGCGTCTTATTACCTGTGGGCGCGTCTGCACAAGGACGGTGAATCCGGGCTCGGCGATGGCTTGAGCCTGCTCGCCGCGCTGCTTGAACGCTACCCGGACGCGTTGCTGCCGACTCGGCCCAACAGTCGCAAGATGGCACTGGAATGGCTGACCAGCGGCAAGGTACTGGACAGCCTGGCGCTGTTTCCTGAGGTGGTAAAAAGCGAGGCCGAGCAGACGGTGGCCGCATTGGTCTGGCTGGAGCATGGGCTGGCGAGTTGGCCGGAGACTCAGCGTCCCGTGCTGGGGGCGTTGTACTCGGCGCTTGCCGCCCGAATGAATCAGTCCGGTGGCGTCAATGCACTGGTGCCGCAACACAGCGCCGGCCACGAGCCGAGTGCGCCACCGGTGCCGGGGCTGGACGGGACGATCAAGTCCGGCAGTGGTCTGCTGGAAGCAGGGCGCAAGCTGGCCAGTTATCTATGTGATCAGCCCAATGGCTGGCTGGCCGCTCACCGATTGATGAAAAGCCTGCGCTGGGACACTGTGCATGTGCCGCTGCCCCTGGAAACGGATGGCACCACGCGCCTGGCCCCGCCCCGCAGCGACCATCGTGCTCAACTCAAGCGCCTGTTTGTGCAACAGAACTGGACCGAGTTGCTGGATCAAGGGCAGGTCATGTTCGCGGTAGGCGTCAATCACTTCTGGTTCGATTTGCAGTGGTACCTGTATCAGGCCCTGAGCAAGCAGCCTGCGCCGCAGAACAGTTGGGCCAGCATCGTAGCCAGCGACTT
The DNA here is from genome assembly GCF_044746785.1 of Pseudomonas sp. NPDC090208. Taxonomy (NCBI): domain Bacteria; kingdom Pseudomonadati; phylum Pseudomonadota; class Gammaproteobacteria; order Pseudomonadales; family Pseudomonadaceae; genus Pseudomonas; species Pseudomonas sp. NPDC090208. Next base: position 234,052 of record NZ_JBIVCU010000012.1, on the reverse strand, counting down.
GCGCATCTTGCTTGAGCGCTTTCCGGGGATCGAAGAATTGCGTTGGGCCGACGGTACGCCATTCGCCGACGAGACCACGCGCGAGTGGATCACCCAGCATGTCAGTGGCGGTCGCACTCAACAGTGGCTGCCGGTGCCTGCTGCCGCCATCGCCATCAGCGACTCGCAGATTTTTGCACTGGAAGACGAAGCCCTGGCCCAGGCCGACAGCCATGGTGTGGAGCACGCGCTCAACTGGCTGATCACGCATCCGGACGCCCAACAGACTGGCCGTCAGCGCTGGCTGGTGCGGCTGCTGATGGCGCGGGTGGCCGAGCAATACGGCAAGAGCGATCTGGCCCTTCATCTGCTCAGTGAGCTCGACGCCATCGCGCAAAACCAGGCGCTTGCCAACTGGGAACCGGAGCTGAGCTTCGAGGTGAAGGCTCGCCTGCTCAAGCTGCTGCGCCTGAAAGCGCAACGCAACGACGTCGACAAAGCCGCCGTCAGCCAACGCATGGACGTCTTGCTCGCCGCGCTGGTCGCCATTGATCCGGTACGCGCTGCAGTGCTTTGCAGCTGAACCTCACTGAACAGGAATTTTGCAATTGAGCATGGACAATCTCACCCTGGAATACTTCGACGCAGAGATGCGCTATCTGCGTGAGGCCGGCAAGGAGTTCGCGGAGGCATTTCCGGATCGCGCGGCGTATCTGAACATGGACAAGCCCGGCGCTCACGATCCCTACGTGGAAAGGCTGTTCGAGGGGTTTGCCTTTCTGATGGGGCGCCTGCGCGAAAAGCTCGACGACGATCTGCCCGAATTGACCGAAGGGCTGGTCAGCCTGCTGTGGCCGCATTACCTGCGCACTATCCCGTCACTGTCGATCATCGAGCTGACGCCGGCTCCCGGAAGCATAAAGGGCAGCCAGACCATCCCGCGTGGATTCGAGGTGTTGACGCAGCCCATCGGTGCGCGGCAAACCCGCTGCAACTACACCACCACTCAGGATCTGGTGTTGCAGCCACTGAGTCTGCTGTCGGTGCAACATGGCAACGAGCCGGACGGGCGTTCGCTGCTGCGTCTGCGTTTTGACTGCGGCGGCCTGTCTGACTGGAGCCAGACCGATCTCAGTCGTCTGCCGCTGTACCTGAACGCCTCGCCACCCTTGGCCAGTGCGCTGCATCAGGCATTGGCGGTGCACGCGCGGACTCTGTATGTGCGCTTGCCCGGTCAGCAGGATCGCCGCGCGCTGGATGCGTATTTTTCCGCCAAGGGCTTTGCCGAGTATGACCGCCTGTGGCCCAAGGGCGACAGCGCGTTCAGCGGCTATCAGTTGTTGCTGGAGTATTTCATCTTCCGCGAGAAGTTCATGTTCGTGACGTTGTGCGGCCTGGAGCAACTGGTGCTGCCGCCGGAGGTGCCGTGGTTTGAGCTTGAGGTGGTACTGGATGAGCCCTGGCCGCAGCAGTTTCAGCTCAGTGCCGACCATCTGCGTCTGCACGCGGTGCCGGTGATCAATCTGTTTACCCTGGAAAGCGACCCGCTGACGTTGCAGCCATTGCAGACCGATTATCTGCTGCGGCCCATGCGCTTGCAGGACGGTCATATCGAAATCTATTCGGTGGACAACGTCTGCGCGTCGAAAAACGCGGTGGCCCACGACTACGTGCCCTTCAGCAGTTTCCGCCACAAGGGCGGCATGCTCCGTGACGAAGCGCCGGAGCGTTATTTCCATACCCGCCTCAAGCGCGGTGCGAATGGCCTGCACGACACCTGGCTGATTCTGGGCGGGGAGGGCTTCGATGATGACCGGCTGAACAGGCAGGAATGCCTGTCGCTACGGTTGACCGGCACCCACGGGCAACTGCCGCGCAAAGCGTTGCAAAGCACGGTGATCGACACCGCAGCCAGTTCAACGGTGACCAACCTGCGGATACGCAACCTGACCGCCCCGACGCTGCCGTGCTACCCGCCCAACCGTGACCGCTTTCACTGGCGAGTGCTCAGCCACCTGGGCTCGAACTTCCTGCCGATGCTCGACAATGCCGAAGTGCTGCGCGGCACCCTGGCGTTGTACGACTGGACGGGCAGCGAAATGAACCGGCGCCGGCTGGCGGCGATTGTCGATGTCAAACACTTCCTGATTCAGCGTTTCGAAAAAGGCTTTCTGCTGCGCGGCGTGGACATCGAAGTCACTCTGGATGCCAACGGTTTTGCCGGTGAAGGCGACATTCAGCTGTTCGGGGAAATGCTCAGCCGCTTTTTCGCGCTGTACGCCGATATTCACCTGTTCAACCAACTCACCCTGATTTTGCAACCGACCGGGAAACGCCTGCGATGGAACGAGAACCACAGCCAGCGGATTCCCGGATGAGTGCCGTGGAGTTGCTGGACCTGCTGAAAGACCGGGTGGCCGAGGCCAACGTTTACCGTTTCTGCCAGTTGCTGGAGCAGTCCCGACCCGGCCTGCCGGCATTGGGCAGTACCGAGCGACCTGACAACGATCCGGTGCGGTTTCGCCCGGATCCCGGTATGGGTTTTCCTGCTGCCGAGCTGAAAGCCATTGAGACCGATGAGTCGAATCCGGCGCGACCCGCCACGGTGCGCACCCGTTTGCTGGGGTTGTATGGCGTGGATTCGCCGATGCCGACGACCTTCCTCGATGACATCACCCAGCGCCGGGAGGGGCACGAAGCGCTGGAGGCATTTCTCGACATTTTCAACCATCGGATCTTCACCCAGTTTTACCGGGTCTGGCGCAAGTACTCATACCCGGCCACGTTCGAGGCAGGGGGCAGCGATGCGACATCGCAATGCCTGTTGGGGCTGATCGGCCTGGGTATTCCGGGGACTGCAAAACAGATCGCGACACCCGTCTCGCGCTTTCTGGCGTTGCTCAGTGTCATGCGTCTGCCGACGCGAAATGCCGAAGGGATTACCGCGCTGGTGACGTTGCTGGCACCCGCTACCCGCACGCAGGTGACGGCGCATTGGCCCAAGGCGATTCCACTGCAGCAGCCCGCGGGCCTGTCGGCGGCTCACCCGGTCAGCCTGTCTCAGGGCACTCCGCTGGGCAGTGTCGGTTACGACGCCAACAGCCAGCTCTTGCTGAGCCTGTTCACGCTGGACCCGAATGAAGCGCGCGGCTGGCTACCCGGTGGTCAGCTGCATACCGATCTGCTCGTGCTGTTGCGCGTTTATCTGGGCTGGCGCTGCACGGCCAAGCTGCAACTGTCGCTACCGGTCAGCAGCCTGCCGACGCCGTTGCTGGGCAAGGCACCGCTCTGGCTGGGGCAGACGGGTGTTCTGGGGCTGGGCGCAGCGAATGAACCGGCTCAGGACGAGCACACCATCACCATCAATCTGGGCCGTTATCCGGGCCTGCAAATCAACCCGACAGTGGGAGAGGCTCAGCATGCCGAATACCGTTAGTAATGCATTGATCACCGTAGCCATGGCAGCGGCGTTGACGGGGTGTGGCCTGTTCCAGTCAGTGGCCGATTCCACCTCGTCCACCACCCGGGCCATTTTCTACAAACAAGTGAAGGACCTGCGGCTGGACTTCAGCGGTCGCGCTGCACTCAACACCGATGCTATGTACATGAGTGCGTTATCCGTACCGACCCTGCTGCGGATTTATCAAACCACTGACAACCGATCGATCCAACTGGGAAATTACGATCGGTTGCTCGACGATGATGAAGACTTGCTCGGCGCTGAGTTGCTGGACAAACAAGCGGTGCTCATAAAACCGGGGGAGGGCGCGCAGTTGAACGTGCCGCTCAATCCGGAAACGAAATTTATCACCGTGGTCGCACTGCTGCGCACCCCGGATCTGCAACGCAACAGCTGGCGCCTGACGCTCAAGCGCGACGACCTCGACCCCGATCAGGCGCGCATCATTGAACTGGGCGATGACCGTCTTGTGCTTCGTCCGTTGGCGAAGGAGTGATCAATGACCGAGTCGAACCCGTCGCTCTACGAAATGCTGCTGCAGAACTTCCATGGTGAGCTGGACCTGCACCTGGTGGATGAAGATCAACAGCAAGTGCTGTCAGTGCTCGACAACATCCGACGCATTCTCGGCAGTCGAGCCGGTACGCTCAGCCATCTGCCGGATTACGGCTTGCCGGACATGGGGCTGATTCTGCAGGGCCTGCCCGCCACGGCACACGGGTTGATGGAGACCATCACCGAAACCTTGCTCAAGTTCGAGCCGCGTTTGCTGGCGGTGCAGGTGTCGCTGCTGCCACAGACGTTGCCGGGGCATCTGGAATACGCCCTGGATGTTCGGCTCAAGGGCGGCGACCGCGTGACGTTCGGCACCACACTGGGCCCGGAAGGGAAAGTGCTGGTGCGCCATCTGAAGCAACAGTACGCGCTGTAAATGTCTGGTTCGAGGTGTGTGTAATGACCGTGCTGTTTGAAATGCCCATTCAACTGGGTGGCGATCCCGGTGAGTTCAGTGAGTTCTCGGCGCTGCGTGCCGAGCTTGGCAAAATGAATCATCCCGCATGTCCCGATGTGGATTGGGCGCAGGTCGAGGTGTTGTGTCTGGCGTTGTTTCGCGTGAACGGTGCAGAGCTGCAGACTGCTGTCTGTTATGCGTTGGCCTGCGGACAGCGGACAGGCTTGCCCGGCCTGGTGAGGGGCCTGGCGCTGGTCGAATCGCTGGTGCGTGAGTGGTCGCAGATGTGGCCGCCGCAACCTGCGGCCCGTCTGGCCCTCCTGGACTGGTTGTTCGATCACTTGCCGCCGTTGTTGCGCCGCATGGACATCGGCACCGTGGATGGACAAGCGCTGGTCGAGCTGCATGCAGGACTGGACCATCTGAATCGACTACTGCTGTCTCAAGCCGACACCGCACCGCTTGCGCTGGATGCGTTGTGTCGGCAGGTTGCGCAGATGCTTGCACGGGTCGAACCGGAACGTGTGTTGATTACCCGCCCTGTCTTACTGGCGGACAGGCAGCCGACAATACGACGGCTCCCCGAGTTGATCCCTGTGGTGCCGGTACTGCCTGCCGTCGCGCGTAAAAGACGGCTCCCCGGATGGGTGGTGTCGGCGATGGCGCTGGTGCTCGTATCGATGGGTTTGCTGACGTGGCACTGGTTTGCCGAAAGCAGAAGTGAAGCTGTGCCGCCAGCGCCCGTGCAGTTGAGCAGCCTGTCATTGTTCGATGCAGGCAGTGCGCAACTCCGGGCTGATTCGACCAGGATGCTGATCGATGCTTTGGTGGACATCAAGGCTCGGTCAGGCTGGCTGATTGTCATCTCGGGGCATGCCGATGGAACCGGTGACACCACCAGGAATCTCCAGCTCTCATTTGATCGTGCATCGGCGGTAAAAACGTGGATACAGAGCATGGGGGATTTTCCTGACAGCTGTTTTGCCGTTCAGGGGCTGGGTGCCGGACAGCCGGTTGCCAGTGATCTCAATGAGGCGGGGCGCACGGCGAACCGGCGTGTGGACATTCGTCTGGTGCCGCAGGACGGTTCTTGTACTGATGAAGCCTGACGCAGGCAGAAGAGCAGGGTGTGACCGGCGGGATTTTCAGTGCTCCCGCTCATACCTGTCCAATGTGTCCCGCGCTATTTCCCGCCCCAGCGCGATCAACTCCGGCGCCTTGTAGAACTCGAAAAAGCGGCAGACCTTCTTTGGCACGTTGATCAAAATGTCCGGTGGATAGCCGGCGATCTTGTACTGCGCCAGTGACGTCTGCATTACCTCGAAACTCTGGTTGATCAGATCCAGCAGCGAGGCCGGCCCCACGTTGTCGACGATCACCGCGCCGCTGGCGGACTTCGGCGCGCCAGGTTCAGTGGGGGCTGCAGCCGCCTGCTGACCTTGCGGGTCCGCCGACTCGCTGTCTTCACCCAGCCAGGGATCGGGCAGGGTGGCGGCCGTGGCTTTCAGGCTGTCCTGTTCCAGGCGCAGGACATCGGTGCCGGCCACTTCCAGTTTGCGTCGGAAGGGCAGGTGTGAACCGATGGAGCTGATCAGGCTGTCGAAACGCTTTTTCACCGCCGGCGGCCGCTCGATCACCGGCAACTGGTAATGCTTGTGGTTGGTGGAGTTGAGGTTGACCGCGACGATCAGATCGCAGTGGCTGGACACCACCGGCACGATCGGCAGCGGATTGAGCAGGCCGCCGTCCACCAGCGTGCGATTGCCTTGGACCACCGGCGTGAACAGACTGGGAATCGCTGCCGAAGCACGCATGGCCGCGTGCAGGTTGCCTTCCTGAAACCAGATTTCCTGCTGGTTGGTCAGGTCGGTGGCCACGGCGGTGTAAGGGATGCGCAAATCCTCGATGTTCACTTCGCCGACAATTTCGCGAATCTGTCCGAACACCTTTTCCCCGCGAATCGCCCCCAGTCGAAAGCTCACGTCGACCAGACGCAGCACATCCAGATAATCCAGGCTCTCGATCCAGGCCCGATACTCCGGCAACTTGCCCGCCGCATAGATCCCGCCGATCACCGCGCCCATCGAACAACCGGCGACGCAGGCGATGTCGTAACCACGCCGCTCCAGCTCTTCGATCACCCCGATGTGCGCATACCCCCTGGCACCTCCAGAACCCAACACCAGCGCGATTCTTTTTTTCATAGGGAGCTTCCCGGTCGTATGAGCTTCAGGTGTGAGGCAAGACCGCGGCTACGACATGGCGGATTGCTTGCTGAAACATACTAGGTAACAGCCGGGGAAGGCGAGGGGATAACGACCTGAGCTGATCAATCCCCGCCCAGAAAAAAGCCCGCTGGGGCGGCGGGCTTAAAGGAGGATCAAAAGGAGTAGTGGTCAGACTGCCGAGATGGCCGTGAAGATTTTGTGAAAACCAATTCGTAACTCATTCTTATTTAAACAATTGCGACGAGTGGTAGGTGTTGCCCTGTCTGGCACCTCAGTTCGTGTGAGGGCCCATTCGCGGGCAAGCCCGCTCCCACGGCCTTCGGCCAGAAGCGCACGTGACGGTGCTGCTGTAGCAGCGTTGAGCCTGTGGGAGCGGGCTTGCCCGCGAAGACGATGGGTCAGCCGGCACGGGGTTGTCTGGGCTGACGCTTCGCGGGCAAGCCACGTTTCCACAGATTTGGCGTCGCTGACGCTGGCAAGTCAGGCCGCTACGGGGTTGGCGTCATGACGAATATCACCCGACACCGCATCACTTTGTGGGAGGGAGCCCTGCTCGCGAAGGCGTCAGGTCAGGCAGCGAGGTATCGACCGGATGTACGCATTCGCGGGCAAGCCCGCTCCCACGGCCTTCGGCCAGAAGTGCACGTGACGGTGCTGCTGCGCAGATGGCGATTTTGCAGACGGGCTTCTCGTCATGCCGGGCGGCTGCCCGGGCTGTGCCAGAACGCCGGGTCGGCGTTTTTCAGGCGTTCGACGGCGTTGTGGATGTGGGTGAGGGCGGCGTGGCGGGCGGCGTCGGGGTCGCGGGCGGCGATGGCGGTGTAGATGGCGAAGTGTTCGACGCGCACGTCCTTGGCCATGTCGCGGCGGCGTTCTTCGTTGGAGCGGGTGATGCGGATGGCTTCCTTGACGAATTGCGCGATGAATTCGTGCAGTGACGGGTAGAGTGCGTTGCCGGTGGCGTGGGACACCGAGAGGTGGAACGCGAGGTCTTCTTCGACACCGTCGCGGCCTTGTTCTTCCGCCTTGTCGATGGCTTTCAGGGCGCGTTCGATGGCTTGCAGTTGCTGCGGCGTGTGCCGTTGCGCGGCGAGGGCGGCTGCTTCGCCTTCGATGCCGCGGCGCAGTTCGGTCACCCGCAACACCGCGTCGATCGAGCCACAGACGTCTTCGTCGATGGTGAACGCCTTGATGTGCGCGCCTTCACAGACCACCGTGCCGCTGCCCTGGCGCACTTCCACCAGACCTGCCGATTTCAGGCGCGAGATGGCTTCACGGATCACCGTGCGGCTGACCCCGTAACGCTCCGACAACACCGGCTCGGTCGGCAGGCGCGAGCCGGGCAGGGCTTCGCCGCTGGCGATGTGGGCCTTGAGGGCCGCCGTGACCTGGTCGGCCAGGGTGCCTTTGGACGCGTCTTTGAGGGTGGCCGCTGTTTTCGGCAGCGCCGATGGCTCGGTGGGGCTCATGGAAATCTCGTGTTTCAAATGAGCGAACGTTACTGCATTTTGCGGCCAGCGTCCCGTCGCACACGTTGTTGAATTCGTATGACGTATTATGTTACTTATTCTTTCGCGCAGCGTTTTACCCGCACCACATCACCCCACTACAAAAACAACAGGATGGGAAAGAGATGAGTGAATCACTGACTCAAGGCGCTATCGGCACGGCTGTCGATGCGTCGGAAGACGCGGCTTACCGCAAGGCAGCGTGGCGGATCCTGCCGCTGTTGCTGCTGTGTTATCTGGTGGCCTATCTGGACCGGGTCAACGTCGGCTTTGCCAAGCTGCAAATGTCCGATGACCTGCATTTCTCCGAAGCGGTCTATGGCCTGGGCGCCGGGATCTTCTTCATCGCGTACTTTCTGGTGGAAATCCCCAGCAACCTGATCCTGCACCGGGTCGGCGCGCGCTTGTGGATTGCCCGGATCATGATCAGCTGGGGCGTGATTTCCTCGCTGATGGCTTTCGTGACCACGCCGATGTCGTTCTACATCATGCGTTTTCTGCTGGGTCTGGCCGAGGCCGGTTTCTATCCGGGCGTGATCCTGTACCTGTCGTACTGGTTCCCGACCCACCGTCGCGGAAAGATGTTCGCGCTGTTCGCCACCGCCGTGCCGCTGTCGGGGCTGATCGGTGCGCCGCTGTCGGGCTGGCTGATGGCCGCGTTCGATGGCGCACACGGTTTCGCCGGCTGGCAGTGGCTGTTTTTCATCGAAGGTCTGCCGTCGATTGCCATCGGTATTCTGGTGATCTTCTGCCTCAGCGACCGCATTTCCCACGCCGGTTGGCTGAGCAAGGACGAGAAGGCACTGCTGCAATCGCGCATCGACGCCGAAACCCAGGGGCATGTCGCCCACAGCGTGAAAGAGGTGTTCCGCCAGCCGCGCATGTGGCTGCTCACGGGCATTTATTTCTGCCTGATCGCCGGCTTTTACACGGTAGGTTTCTGGCTGCCGACCCTGGTGCGCCAGGCCGGTGTGACCGATGTGTTGCAGATCGGTCTGCTGACGGCCATTCCGTATGGCGCAGCGGTGGCGACCATGCTGCTGGTGTCGCGCAACGCCGACCGTCTGCGTGAACGTCGCTGGCACCTGGCGCTGACCGCCATCGTCGGTGGCATCGGTCTGATCATCTCGGCCACCTGGAGCGACAACTTCACCGTCTCGATGATCGGCCTGACCCTCGGCGCCATGGGCGCGCTGAGCACGCTGCCGCTGTTCTGGCCGCTGCCGACAGCGTTTCTTGGTGGCACGGCCGCGGCGGCGGGGATTGCTCTGATCAACTCCTGCGGCAACCTCGCCGGTTTTGTCTCGCCGTATCTGATGGGCTTTCTCAAGGACATGACCCACAGCACCACCATCGGCATGTATGTCATGGCCAGTGCGCTGTTTCTGGGTGCGGCACTGGTATTCCGCATCCCCGCAAAACTCGTTAATCGCTGAGCATCAGGAGCAATTCATGAACATTCTCGTGACCGGTGCGGCCGGCTTTCTCGGCCGTCGCCTGATCGAAGCCCTTCTTCAGCGTGGCTCGTTGACGGATCGGCAGGGCGCGACACAACGCATCAGCCGCATTGTGGCCTTCGACGTGGTGCCGCTGGCCGGCATCGACGATCCTCGGGTGCAGGTGGTCTGCGGCGACATCGCCGACCCGCGCATGCTGGAAACGCTGGTCGACGCAGACACCGACAGCGTCTTCCATCTGGCGGCGGTGGTGTCCAGCCAGGCCGAGCAGGATTTCGACCTGGGCATGCGCATCAACTTCAGCGCCACGCACAACCTGCTGGAGCGGATCCGCAGCCTGGGGACCTGCCCGAAATGGGTGATGACCAGTTCGGTGGCGGTGTTCGGTGGGCAACTGCCAGCGCAGGTGGAGGACGATCAGGTGTGGGCGCCGCAAAGCTCCTACGGCACACAGAAAGCCATGAACGATCTGTTGCTGGCCGATTACAGCCGGCGCGGTTTCGTTGACGGTCGCAGTCTGCGCATGCCGACCATCGTGGTCCGTCCCGGCAAGCCGAACATGGCGGCGTCGAGCTTTGCCAGCGGCATCATCCGCGAGCCGCTCAATGGTCAGGACAGTGTCTGCCCGGTGCCGCTGGACACACGTTTGTGGCTGATGTCGCCGGCACAGGCCATCGCCAATCTGATTCACGGGCACGAACTGCCTGGCGAGCGTTTGAGTCAGGGGCGGGTGATCAACATGCCGGGATTGTCGATCACCGTGGAGCAGATGCTCGATGCCTTGCGCCGTACGGCCGGGGACGCCGTGGTGGCGCGGGTTCGTCTGGAGCGCAATCCGGCCATCGAACGCATCGTCGGCAGCTGGCCGGGTTCGTTCACCGCCGGTTATGCCAGGGCGCTGGGCTTTACGGCGGATCATGACTTCGCCGATGTGATCGGGCAGTTCATGGCGGAGTATCCGCCGCAGGTGAGTGTGGGTTGATTTAGGGCCGATGCTGAACTGTGGGAGGGAGCCCTGCTCGCGAAAGCGATAGATCAGGCGCTGCAGTGGTGTCTGAGATAACGCCTTCGCGAGCAGGGCTCCCTCCCACGGCCTTCGGCCAGAATCAAAAGCCCGGCTGCAAGCCGGACTGCTACGGGTTTTGCGGCGCTGCAAAAGATTCATCAGAACAACAGATGCGCCGTCACCTCCGCTATGGCACTTTTACATCGCTGCATCGTCAAAGCGGCATTGTCGATTCCATTGTTGAGGTAACACCCGATGAAAGCCTGGATCTGCCTGCCCGTGCTGGCCCTCGTTCTGACCGGCTGCGCTGGCAAAACTGCCTATCGTGACACCTGTGCCACGCAGCTGGATGCCGCCTGGCATGAACTGGATCTGGCCAAGGCCGAAGGCTTTGCCGGAACGGTCAGTTATTCCAAGGCCCTGTCGTTGCTGACCGGTGCCAAGACCCAGCAACAATTCGAAGCCTTCGAGGGCTGCTCGGAGAAGGCCGAGAAGGCGCGTTTCTACATTCGTGAGTCCCGCGCCGGGCGTTAAGCTCGCGAGCGCGTGCATTGTGGGAGCGAATTCATTCGCGATGGCCGGTGCAGGCAACACAGATCGGTTGCCTTGACCTACGCATCGCGAATGAATTCGCTCCCACAATGTTTTAACCCCGCAGATTCTTTCCCCTTCCGGTCGTGCGGCGGCTCAGCGCAATAAATCCTCCTCAATTGCCCATCCGCTCTGGCGAAAAGGCCTACGCTGACTTTAAAGTGACAGCACTTTTGGCATCTTGTGCAGTCCTTGTTGCCACGCGCAGTCGCCTGGGGAGGCTTTCCAATGGGCAGAAAACTGGATGCTTGTCTAAACGCGATCAATGAAGTGGTGCTGGGCAAGGAGCCCCAGGTCCGGCTGGCCATGACGTGTCTGCTGGCGGGCGGCCATTTGTTGATCGAAGACTTGCCCGGCATGGGCAAGACCACGCTGAGTCACACCCTGGCACGCGTGCTGGGCCTGAGCTTTCAGCGGATTCAATTCACCTCCGACCTGCTGCCGGGCGATATCCTCGGCACGTCGGTGTTCAACCGCGATACCGGGCAATTCACCTTCCATCCGGGGCCGATCTTCGCCGAACTGGTGTTGGCCGACGAGATCAACCGCGCCACGCCGAAAAGCCAGAGCGCGCTGCTCGAAGCCATGGAAGAAGGACAGGTCACCATCGAAGGCGCAACCCGGTTGCTGCCCGATCCATTCTTTGTCATCGCCACGCAGAACCCGTTCAGCCAGGGTGGCACCTTTGCCTTGCCTGAGTCGCAACTGGACCGCTTTCTGATGCGCCTGTCGCTGGGCTACCCGGCGCGCGCGGCGGAAAAGGCCTTGCTGCTGGGGACGTCGCGGCGGGAAATGCTGCCCAACATCGAACCCATCATCGATCACGCCGAACTGGCCGCGTTGCAGGCAGAGGCCCGGCGGGTGCGGGCCAGCGATGCGTTGGTGGATTATGTGCTGCGGCTGGTGGATGCCACCCGCAGTCAGCCACAGTTCGCCTATGGCCTGTCGCCGCGGGCAAGCCTGGCGATTCTCTCGGCGGCGCGGGCCTGGGCGTTGCTGATCGGGCGCGATTATGTGATTCCGGAAGACGTTCAGGCGATCCTGCCGGCGGTGATCGGCCATCGGCTGCGTGAGCGCACCGATCCGACCGGGCATGGCGGCGGGGCGTTGGTTCAATGGTTGCTGCGCGAGGTGCCGGTGCTTTGATCGAACAGTTCAAGCCGGTCTGGCAGCGCTGGGTGGGACGTCGTATTCCCCCGGCTTCGCGGATCGAGCTGGATCACCGCCGAATCTTCATCCTGCCGACCCGGGTCGGAGGTACCTATGCGCTCGTGCTGTTTTTGCTGTTGCTGGTGTCGATCAACTACCAGAACAGCCTCGCTTATGGCCTGACCTTTCTCATGCTGTCGGTGGGCATCCTGGCCATTCTGCACACCTACCGCAATTTCAGCGGCCTGACCCTCAGTGCCGGCACCGCTCGTTCGGTGTTCGTCGGCGAGCCGGTGCAACTGCGTCTGCGTCTGGAAAGCGCCGGCGCCGGCCATCAGGCTATTGCCCTGGGCTGGGACAGCGAACAACTGGAGCAGACAGACGTTGACCCCGAACGTCTGGTGGAAGTCGCCTTGACCCTGCCGGCGGTCAATCGCGGCTGGCTGCGGGCGCCGCGTCTGCGGGTCGAAAGCGTGTTTCCGCTGGGGATTTTCCGCGCCTGGAGCTGGCTGGATCTGGAGCAGACCGTGCTGATCTACCCGCGACCGATCCCCGGCAGCCTGCCGTTGCTGCAAGGCGCGCAACCGCACACCGAAGACGATGGTCAGGCCACACGCGGGCGCGGCGTCGATGATTATCAAGGGTTGCGCCTGTGGCAACCGGGCGACTCGATGCAACGCATGCACTGGAAGGCCTGGTCGCGCGGGCAGGGCCTGATGGTCAAGGAATTCACCGACCTCAGTGGCCATGATCTGTGTCTGGATTTCATGGCGCTGGGCGGCGATATCGAAGAGCGCCTGTCGCGGCTGTGCTACTGGGTCCTGGAATTGTCGCAGCGCCAGCAACCGTTCGCCCTGCGTCTGCCGGGTTTCCTCTCGGCGGTGGACAGTGGCGACGCCCATCGCGAGGCCTGTCTGCGCCAGCTGGCGCTGTACGGCGTGCGGGCATGAGCGCGGGGTTGTCATGACGTCCGCCAGCCTCGCGCAACCGATTCCACGGGTCAGCCTGAACTGGCTGCTGATCGCCCAGGCACTGGTGATGGTGCCGTTCGCCCTGCATATTCCGGCGTCGCTGGTCGTGCTATGGCTGGTCTGCACATTCTGGCGCATCCAGATTTTCCGCATGCGCGTGCGCATTCCCGGCACCTGGGTCAAATCGGGTCTGCTGGTGGGCACGGCGGGCGGCATCTTTCTGGCCCGGGGCAGTCTGGTCGGGCTGGATGCCGGGGCGGCGCTGCTGATTGCCGCGTTCATCCTGAAGATGCTGGAAATGCAGACCCGGCGCGATGCGCTGGTGCTGATCTTCCTCGGCTTCTTCTGTGTCGCGGTCGGCTATCTGTTCGAGGATGCGCTGCTGTGGGGCGTGTTCACCCTGTTGCCGGTGGCGACGCTGCTGGCGGCGCTGATCGGCCTGCAGCAGTCCAGTCTGGCCGGCAAACCGTCCGGCACCTTGTGGCTGGCAGCCAAGCTGCTGTTGCAGGCCGTGCCGCTGATGTTGCTGTTGTTTCTGTTCTTCCCTCGCCTGGATCCGTTGTGGTCGTTGCCGCAGCCGAGCAACAAGGCGCTCACCGGGCTGTCCGACAGCATGGCACCGGGGGACATCGCCGAATTGAGCAAGTCGGCGGCGCTGGTGTTCCGCGCCAGTTTCGACGGGCCGGTTCCGCCACGCAATCAGCAGTACTGGCGCGGCCTGACCCTTGAGCAGTTCGATGGCCGACGCTGGTCGCAGTCGTCGCGCGCGCAAGTGCCGGATGCGCCCGACTGGCGCCGCGACGGTGACAAGGTCAGTTACACCGTGGTCATGGAGCCCACCGGCAAACCCTGGTTGATGACCCTGGATGTCGGCCAGGCCGATCAGGAAGGCGCTCGGCAGATGAGCGACTTCCGCTGGCAGCGGCGACGACCCATCGAGCAATCGATGCTGTACAGCGTCACCTCCTGGCCCGACGCGGTGCGCGAGACCGTGCTCAGCGACGGTGCCCGTCTGCAGAACCTGCAACTGCCGAACAAGGTCAACCCGGAAGCACGGGATTGGGCGGCGGACCTGAAACGCCGCTATCCGAAGCCGGATCTCATGGTCGACGCGATGCTCTCGTATTTCAGCGAGCAGCCGTTTCACTACACTCTCAAGCCGCCCGCGCTGGGGCCCAACAGCATCGACGATTTCCTGTTCGGCAGCCGTGCCGGTTTCTGCGCCCACTATGCCGGAGCCATGACGTTTGTCCTGCGCGCTGCGGGGATTCCGGCACGGGTGGTGGCCGGTTATCAGGGTGGCGAACTGAACCCGGACGGTAACTACATCAGTGTGCGTCAGTTCGATGCCCATGCCTGGGTCGAATACTGGCAGGCCGGCGTCGGCTGGCGCAGTGTCGACCCGACCGCCGCCGTGGCCCCGGCGCGAATCGAGCAGGGGCTGGAACAGGCCCTGGCCGCCGACGAGGACTTTCTCGGCGATTCGCCGATGTCGGCGCTGCGCTATCGGCATCTGGCCTGGCTCAATTCGATCCGCCTGAGCTGGGACAACCTCAATTACGGCTGGCAGCGCTGGGTGCTCGGCTATCAGGGGCAACAGCAATTGCAGGTGCTGGGACGCTGGTTCTCCGGGTTCCAGGCGCCGGTGTTCGCCGGTGGCGCGCTGGTGATCCTCGGCCTGCTGGCGCTGTGGCTGTTCAAGCCCTGGCGCCGCGAAAGCGACTCGCAGCTGCGTCTGTTCAGCGCCTTTGAACGCTTGCTGGTTCGTCACGGTCTCAGACGTCAGCCAGGTGAGGGCGCCCAGGCGTTCGCCCGCCGTGCGGCTCAGCAATTTCCGTTGCATGCGGAAGCGATCGAGGCGTTTGCCCGCGAATTCGAAGCGCAGCGCTATGGCGGCATGGCCGGCTCTACAGGGGCAACAGGGGCTTTGCGCCGACAGTTGAAACATTTGCGCCGCAGCTTGCCCTGGCGATTGTCTGCGGCGCGGGAAAAGCAGCGTTGATGGTTAATCGAGGAGTGCTTCATGTCTGTCATGGTCGATCACTTGATCGCCGAAATTCTAAGTCTCAATGTCAAGTTGCTGGCCTGCCATGCGCGGTTGGCGGCGTCCACCGACAGCGAGGCGTTGCACGACCTGCGCACCACGGTACGCAGGCTGCGCAGTGTGTTGCGGCCGCTGCGCGGTCTGCCCGGGATGGATCAGGTCGAAGAGGCAGCCAAGGGCGTCGGTGACCTGACCACACCGCTGCGCGACATGCAGGTGCTGGCGGCGTTTCTGCAGGAGCAGGGGTTGCAGCAGGCGGCGCTGAAGCGTTCGAACATTCTCGACACGGCCTGTCCGAAGGTGGCCACTTCCGCCGAGTTGAATCGTCTGCTCGGCGTGCTCGATCAACTGCCGTCGTTCCTGCGGGCGCAGCAGCGCCACGGTTTGCTGAAAAGGTTGCGTCAGCGGATCGGCAAGCGCATGGACAAGCAGTGGAAGACGTTGCGCGAAGCCATGGCTGACCCGGCCCACGACCGCCATCGCCTGCGTCTGCTGATCAAGCGGGTGCGCTACGCCGCTGAGGCGTACCCGGAACTCAGTCATCAGCCCAAGGGCATGCAGCGTCGGCTCAAGGCCGCACAAAGCGCGCTGGGTGACTGGCACGACCATCTGCAGTGGCTGGCCCAGGCCGAGCAGGAGCAGGATCTGGCCGACTGCGTTGCCGGCTGGGAACTGGGCATCCTGCAAGCCGAGGAAAAGTCCGACAGGGCGCTGGAACAGCTGTTTCAGGCCTGCTTTGCCGGCCATCACGCCCATTGACCCTGATCAGGCCGCAGGATTGGCAGTTATGAACCCTGTCCTGCGCCTGACGCCTCGCTAACATCCGGACATGTCTGTCATCCGTGTCCGGAGTGCCCATGAATTTTTCCGACTTGCTCAACGCCGTGCGTGACAACCCGCTATCGGTGACTATTCCTGCCGGCTGGTCCCAGGGCCGCGCGGTGTTCGGCGGGTTGATGGCGGCGCTGCAGTTCGAAGCCATGCGGGCACAGGTTCCGGCGGGGCGACCGGTGCGTTCGCTGGCGATCACCTTTGTCGGCCCTCCCAGCGTCGATGTGCCGATTGCCTTTGAGGTGGAAGTGCTGCGCGAGGGCAAGGCGGTCAGTCAGGTATTGGGCAGGGCGGTGCAGAACGGCAAAACGATGACGCTGGTGCAGGGCAGTTTCGGTGCGGCGCGCGATTCGATGATCAGCGTCGAGGCCGAGCCTGCTCCAGCGTTCAAAGCGGTGGACGACGCCCCCGTGTTTCCGTTCATTGCCGGGGTGATGCCGGAATACCTGCGTTTTATCGACATGCGTTGGGCGTTGGGCGGACTGCCGTATTCAAACACGCCGTCGCCGGCCATTGGCGGTTACGCGCGGCTGCGTGATGTAGAGGAGGAAGTCCTCACTGAAGCGCATTTGCTGGCCTTGGTCGACACTTGGCCACCGGCCGTATTGCCGCACTTGAACAAACCGGCGGCGGGCAGTTCGTTGACCTGGACCATCGAGTTCGTGCAGCCGATGCCAGTGTTGACGACGCGAGACTGGACGCAATATCGGGCGGTGATCGAGCATGCGCGGGATGGCTACGGCCATGCAGCGGCAGCGTTGTGGACGCCGAAGGGGGAGTTGCTGGCAATCAGCCGGCAGACGGTGACGGTGTTTGGCTGAAGCGGGTGACGATCAAGCGGTAACGCGACGACCCTGCCCGAGACCTTATTTGCCTCGGGTTTTGATGGCCTGAGCCGCGATCAGACCGAGCACGCCGATACCGGCCGAAGTGATGCTGGCGCTCAGTGCACCGTCGAGCAGCAGCAGACCCGAAACGATTGACAGCGGAAAAGCCAGGGACGAGAGCACCAGCCCCGACGACAGGCCGGATTTGCTGGCTGCGCTGAAAAAGTCACCCAAGTGCAGATCAGTAATGAATTTAGGCATGATTGCGTACCTCCGTAACGCCTGAATAAGAACTGTTTTCGATGAATTCAGGATAGGCGCGGCGCCGGGGAAGGGCGAATCGAGGTTTGCTATCGGAACGATAGGCTGGATGGTTGAAAACAATCGGTCGGATGTGTACGGGACGATTTCGTTATAACGGCGGCATTCCTGAAACCACCTGGCCTACACAGGACAGCCGGCCGGGCTCAAGGCCTTTGATTCTGGCCGCAGGCCGTGGGAGGGAGCCCTGCTCGCGAATGCCATCGCCCGGTTGATTGCGTTTCTTCTGGACGGACGCTTTCGCGAGCAGGGCTCCCTCCCACAGGGTATCTGCGCGGCTAATTGGCGGTGTCGGCTGCGCGCAATTTCAACTGCCCGATCGCGCTGTTCAGCTCGCCGGCCAGTGTCGCCAGCTCATCGCTGGTGCCGGCCGAGTCCACGGTCTGACGCACGGTGCGTTCGGTGACGTCGCGGATGCTGACCACTGCGCGGTTCATTTCTTCGGCGACCTGGCTTTGTTGCTGTGCGGCCACGGCGATCTGCGTGTTGCTTTCACGCATCTGCGCCACGGCTTCGGTGATCGCCGCCAGGGCATCACCGGCCTCACGGGCGTGCTGCACGCAGTCGTCGGCCTTGTAAGAGCTTTCCTGCATGAAGTCCACCGCATCGCGGGTGCCGGCCTGCAGGTCGGTGACCATGCGGGTGATTTCGTCGGTGGAGGTCTGCACCCGTTTGGCCAAGTTGCGCACTTCATCGGCCACCACCGCGAAGCCCCGGCCCATTTCGCCGGCGCGGGCCGCTTCGATAGCGGCGTTGAGCGCCAGCAGATTGGTCTGTTCGGCGATGCTGTGAATCACCCCGACCACGCCGTTGATCTTCTGGCTGTCTTCGGCCAGACGCTGAATCATCCCGGCGGTCTGTTGCACGCCGCTGGACAGCCCGGCAATCGAGGTCTGCACCCGGTCCACCACTTCCTTGCCGCTACCGGCCAGGGCATCAGCGCTCTGCGACTGATCCCGCGTGGCGCTGGCGTGCTGGGCGATGTGGTAGACGGTCGCGGTCATTTCATTGATCGCCGTGGCGACCTGATCGGTCTCGCTCTGCTGGCCGAGCATGCCTTCGCGCACGTCGCTCATGCCCGAGGCCAGTTGTATCGCGCCCTGATCGAGCCGCGCCGCCGACTGTGCCACGGTGCCGACAATGCGTTGATAGCCGGCCTGCATGGCGTTGAACGCCTTGGCCATCTGCCCGACCTCGTCGTCACCGGCCAGCGGCACGCGGGCAGACAGATCGCCGCTGCGTTCGACGTGGAGCATCACGTCTTTCAGGGTGTTGAGGTGGGTCAGCAGAAAGCGGATCAGCAGTTGCGAGGCGCCGAGCATCGCCAGCATCAGCACGAACACGGCGACGGCGTAATGGCTGAAATGCTCGGTCAGCACCTGGGTGAAGCTGGGCGCCTGACCGAGGCCGGCCGCCAGTTGCTGCGTTGACGAAGGCAGCGGTTGGCTCGCCGGCCATGCTGCGAGCAGTTGCGTCCGGGCTTCGGCGAATTGGCGCGCGTCATCGGCGCGGGACTGCTGCTCCAGCTGCACGGCGTACAGCACCAGCAGCAAGGTGGTGAGAAAGGCGACGGCGTTGACCGCCCAGAATTTGTACTTCAGGGAGATGTTGCTCAGCCAGCGGCTCATGAGAAAGCTCTTCTGTGGATGCACGGGATAAGGCAAGGTGCCAGTAGTGTGTGCATTGCAGATGACATGAGCATTGATCTGCATCAATGAGAGGCAAGGCGGGACAAACCGTTTTCCAGCATTACACCGCCCTGTGGGAGAGAACTCTGCTCGCGGTGGCGTCATTTCCGTTGCAGTTGCGGGGAATGACACAGCGCATTCGCGAGCAGAGCTCCCTCCCACAGGGCTCGTGGTGTCGGATGTCTATCGGTACGGCGCCGGACTTCTGTGGGGAACTAACCCGCCAGCTCCGGCAGGCCGAAAAACGCCCGGGCGCAGGCCGTGGTGTGCGCGGCGACATCCGCTGCGGTTTCACCGCGATGCAATGCCACTTCGCGCAGCACTTCTGGCAGGTAGGCCGGTTCGTTACGGCCGTTTTTCGGTTTTGGCCGCAGGCTGCGGGGCAGCAGGTAGGGCGCGTCGCTTTCCAGCATCAACCGGCCACGGGGGATTTCGCGCACCAGCGGATGCAAATGGGTGCCACGGCGTTCGTCGCAGATCCAGCCGGTGATGCCGATGTGCAGGTCCAGGTCGAGGTAGTTGAACAGCGCGCGCTTTTCCCCGGTGAAACAGTGCACCACGGCCGCTGGCAGGTGATCGCGGTAATCACGCAGGATCGCCAGCAGGCGTTCGTCGGCTTCGCGCTCATGCAGGAACACCGGCAATTGCAGGGCCACGGCCAGGGCCAGATGGGCCTCCAGGACTTTTTCCTGTTGCGGGCGCGGCGAAAAATCGCGGTTGAAATCCAGGCCGCATTCCCCGACGGCGCACACCGATTTTTCTTTCAGCAGGGCCTGCAACTCTTTCTCGGTCTGCACTGTCCAAGCGCTCGCCGAATGGGGGTGAACCCCGGCGGTGCTGAACAATCGCTGGCCGCTTTCGTCCAGTTGGCGACACATCTGCAAGGCCTGTTCGCTGCTTTCGACGTCCGTGCCGGTGAGGATCAATTGGGCCACGCCGGCTTGATAAGCACGGTCGAGCACCTCGCGTTCCTTGGAAGCGAAGCTGGGGTTGGTCAGGTTGACGCCGATGTCGATTAGCTGCATGGTGCACCTCAGGCCGGAGGCCGAGAAGAATACCAGAGCGATTGAAGCGATAAAAAATCAAGCAGTCTCAACTGCTTAAGAATTATTAGATCCCTGTGTTGTCGCCAGCTGGCATTGACTGCAGCGTCGAGTGACTGCCCGACACAGACTTCAAGTCCGTTTTTTCGGCATTTTCCCGGAGCCTCAATGATCCGAGCCTCGCTGATCTCGTTGCTGTGCCTGTTGCTGGTGCCCACCCATGCCACGGCACGCCCCGCCGGGCCGCCGGTGGTGATCAAGAAAACCCAGGTACGCGACCTCGCCGCCATCCGCAGCAGCAAGGTGCTGCGCGTGCTGGTCAATCAGAGCCGCAACAGCTCCGGTGAAGTGCAGGGCGAGCCCATTGGCGTTGAATATCGTCGCCTGCAGGCCTTCGAAAAATACCTCAACGGCCATGCCCGCGATGGTCAAAAAGTCTCCCTCAAGCTGATTCCCAAGGCCAAGGACCAACTGCTGGCCGCGCTGCAACGTGGCGAAGGCGACCTGGTGGCGCCGGGCGAACTGCTCGACGCCAGCGCCGCGCAGTATGTCGACGCCACGGAGCCTGTGGTCAGCCACGTGCCGCTGGTGGTGGTCGGCGTGCGCGGCGAGCGCAGCTACAAGCACGCCGAGCAGTTGTCGGGCCGCACGTTGATGCTGACCAACGGCAGCGCGGCCGACGAAGCCATTCTGCAGCTCAATCAGAAACTGGCGATGCGCAAGCTGCCGCCGGTGAAGATCGAATGGGTCGATCCGAGTCTGGCGGTGGAGGACGTGCTGGAGATGGTGCAGGCCGGGATCTATCACTTGACCGTGGTCGAACAGCCGATTGCCGAGCGCTGGGCGCGGGTGATGCCCAAGCTGCGCGTAGACCGTTCGCTGGCCTTGAGCGATCCGGGCAACATGAACTGGTTCGTGCGCAAGGACGCGGTGATGCTGCACTCCAGCGTCGACCGTTTCCTGCAGACCTACGAGCCGCCGGCCAATCAGGACGTGGCGTTCCAGAAGGCCTACAAAGACCTGTATCGCGTTCACTATCCGCTGGCCCGTGAGGATCGTCAGCGTCTGGAAAAACTGCGCCCGACCCTGCAACGCCACGCCGATGCGCAGAAGATGGACTGGCTCGATCTGGCGGCACTGGCGTTCAAGGAATCCCAGCTCAATCCGGGCGCGAAGGGCGGTAGTGGCGCCACCGGGCTGCTGCAGATCACCCCGTCGGCAGCCCAGCGGGTTGGCGTCGGCAACATTCACGATGTTGACGGTAACGTGCAGGCGGCGAGCAAGTATCTGGCGATGATCCGCCGCAAGTTCTTCGCCAGCCCGAAGATCAACGAGCGCGAGCGCATGGCCTTCACTCTGGCCGCCTACAATCTGGGCCCGGAGCGGGTGCAGGCCATGCGCACCGAAGCACGCCGGCAGGGGCTGAACCCCAATCAGTGGTTCTTCCAGGTCGAGCGTGTGGCGATGGAGCAGGTGGGGATGAACGTGGTGAGCTACGTTAACAGTGTGAACAAATACTATCTGGCGTACGACCAGGAGCGCAGTTCGCTGGAAAGTCCTTCACCACGGAAAGTGGCTTCAAGGGACTGATCGATTAATTCGATGGTTGGTATGGGAATTTTGCGATTTTCATATTGATTAATCCGATTATCATGGCGCCACTCCTTACCAAACAAATGGAATTAAACGCCATGAATGCTCAAATCAAATCGATCTTCAACACCAACGCCGGTTACGGTATCGCTGTCCTGCGTATCCTCGTCGGCATCATCTTCATGGCTCACGGCAGCCAGAAACTGTTCGGCATGTTCGGTGGTTACGGCCTGGAAGGCACCGGTCAATACATGGCCAGCCTGGGTCTGAACCCGGGTTACCTGATGGCGCTGCTGTCCGGCAGTGCAGAGTTCTTTGGTGGCCTGGCACTGTTCCTCGGCCTGCTGGTTCGCCCAGCCGCGGTGGTGCTGATCGTCATGCTGGTGGTGGCGATTCTCTCGGTACACATCCACAACGGTCTGTTCATGGCCAACAACGGCTACGAGTTCGGCCTGGCTCTGCTGGGTGCAGCGATCGCCGTGCTGTTCGAAGGCGCCGGTCGCCTCTCGCTGGATCGGGCGATTGCCGGGAAATAAATCGAAATCTGCGATCCCTGAAAAATCCGCGACCCTTGGGTCGCGGATTTTTTTTGCGTGGGATCTGGCTGATCAAAGGCTTGAATCTCGATGGTCCTTGCGCATTTTCCGTAGGAGCCGGCTTGCTGGCGAACCGTGAGTGTCAGTCGACATTGATGCTGTTGACTCACCGTGTTCGCCAGCAAGCCGGCTCCTACAGATTTGCGTTCACCTTACTGGCCGAATTGACAACGCCCGCGCGGTTTATTTAGGATCCCGCCCCATGCGCCGATTTAAACAGCTACTTGCGGGGCGCCGGGTGTCGTTGAACATGACACCGAAATACCGCTAAAGCGCTGGTTCGGTGTCGCCTCTCACCTGCCCGGCGGAATTTTGAGGCGGAGACCACACCATGAGCAGCACTTCCAACCCGCGCCCACTCGTTCGTCTGGCGCCCATCGCCAGCCAGTTCACCCGTCGCAATCCGAAAATCCTTCTGGGCGGTGCCCATCAGCCGACGCTGCTGCGTTATCTGGACGGCTGGCCGCGTCGATCGAACGGCCCCCACGCGTTTCTCATTCAATTCATCGATGCGGGTGATTCCCTCGAACGTTTCGGCAACGATCAATTCGATCTCGCGGTCATCCATTCCCCAACGCCGGGCACGGCTGAAAACGTGATCGGTCATCTGACGCGCATTGCCCGCCAAGGCCTGATCACCCGATAACGCAAGGCAAGGGAAAAGCCCGCAAACTGTTCGCTTGAGGCTTGAGGCTTGAGGCTTGAGGCTTGAGGCTTGAGGGGGAGGAAGCGAACTGCGCAGGCGTTTACATCGAACTTCCGTAAACGCCAGGTTTGCTGCAAATCAACGGCCCGGGCGCGTCGCGCGCACCGTGTTGCGGTTGACCCGTGACACGGTGCTTCAACGTACCATCAGTACCACGCGGCCACGCACAGGCTCGTCGTCCAGATGGTTGTGGGCCTTGCCGAACTGCTCGAACGGCCAGGTGCGATGGATGTCCGGCTTGAGCAGACCCTGTTCGGTCAGCTCGTTGATGGCCGCCAGTGCGCGTTTCATGGCCGGTCCGTCCTGCTCGATGCCCAGTTCCGGTTTGCCGGTGAAGTTCTCCAGGCAATGCACGAAGAAGCGCATGTTCTTTCTGAACGCCTGCAGGGCCGGGAACGGCGTCTTGTTGCCACCGCGCAGGCCGTACAGCACCAGGCTGCCGCGTGGCGCGAGGACGTCACCGAGCATCGACATCTGCATGCCGCCCATCCCGTCGAATACCGCTTCGATCCCCTGACCTTTGGTCACGGCGTTGATGCGCAGGCAGATATCGTCTTCTTCGGTCACGATCACCCGTTCGGCACCGTTGGCCAGCAGGTATTCGCGGTCTTCGGCGTACTGAGTCGAGGCGATGACGTGCAGACCCAGCGCCTTGCCCAGTTGTACGAAGGCGATACCGGGGCTGTAGGCCGCATCGGTCACCAGCACGGTCTGGCCGGGTTTGGCCTTGGCCAGGTCGACAATGGCGAAGTAAGCCAACAACATCGGCGTGTAGTGAACGCTGGCTTCGGTCGGCGTCAGCACGTCCGGGTAAAGGGTCAGCGCGTTGCGCGGCACCAGCACGTGGTCGCCGCACACCGGATACTGGTTGGCGCTCATGGCCTTGAAGCTGGCGACCTTGTCACCGACCTTCAGATCGGTGACGTCTGCGCCGACGGCTTCGACGATGCCGGCCATTTCGCTGCCCAGCCCCGCAGGCAACTGGACCTGGTCCAGACCGAGGTTCTGCCGCCACAACACGTCGTCCCAGCTGATGCCGATGGCCTGGGCACGAACCAGCACTTCCTGTGGACCGGGCAAACGGTCAGGCTGCTCCTCGCAACTGAGCACATCGGCTTTGCCGAAGCGATGAAATTTGATGGCGCGGGACATTTCCAACCTCGACTCATGTGATTTGACTTGAGATGACTGTATCGATGAGGGCGGCGCTGGACCATTTCTCTCTGTCGATACCCGACATGCCCGTCATCAATTGACATTCAGGGAACTTGTAGCTCGCGGGTTTCAGCGCTACGGGGGAACAGATTTCGGTAGGGCGGCGCAGAGCGGGCGTTCTATGATGGCGCGTTGAATCTCCCCCCGTTTTTACCCATAACAAGGGACCGATCATGTCGTGCGACCTTCGCTTCAAACAGGCTTGCGAGCAGTTGGGTTATGACTTCGATGGCGAAATCAAGATCGGTGGCAACTACGTGCCGCTGGTTCGCCATGAGGACCAGTTGTACATCAGCGGACAGATCCCCCGGGTCGGCGACACCGTGGTGGTGACCGGACGTGCCGGTGGCGACGTGACCCTGGAATCGGCGCAGCTTGGCGCCAAGATCAGTGCCCTGCGTGCCATTGCGCTGTTGCAGCGCAGCCTGGGTAGCCTCGACAAGATCAGACGCATCCTGCGCATGACCCTGTTCGTGCAGTGCACCGACAGCTTCACCCAGCAGAGCGAAGTGGCCGATGGCGCGTCGGAATTGCTGTTCTTTGTCTTCGGCGAGGCCGGGGCGCATACCCGCAGCTCGGTGGGCGTCTATCAGCTGCCGAAGAATGCGACAGTGGAGATGGATCTGATCGCGGTGGCGCAGCCTGAATAAACAACTTCATCACAGCATCTGGCTGTAGGAGTGAGCTTGCTCGCGAAGGCATCGTGTCAATCACCGAAGTACCGACAGACATGACGCTATCGCGAGCAGAGCTCACTCCTACAATTGGCGGCTACACCCCCCAAGCCGCCAACGCGCATTCCACGAAATGCCGGACCTTGGGCAGTCGATAGCGGTCCTGCGGGTACATCAGCCACATCGGCCGGCTCGGCGGCCGGTATTGCTGCAGCAGCGGCACCAGCCTGCCGGCGGCCAGGTCTTCGCTGATCAGCACGTCCGGCAACATGGCGATGCCGATCCCGGCCAGCGCCGCCTGACGCAGCGCCGGTGAGCTGTTGACGATCATCGAGCCGGACACCGGCACTTCCATCACGCCGTCGGGGCCGGTCAGCTTCCACAGCTTGTCGGCCGCGCGCCAGTCGTCACCGGCCGGGTAGGCGAACGCCAGACAATTGTGTTCGCCCAGATCGTCGGCGGACTGCGGCGTGCCTCGACGTTGCAGGTAGTCATGGGAGGCGCAGATGGTCAGGGTGTAGTCGCGCAAGGGGCGGGCGATCAGTCCGGAAACCTCCGGCACGCCGAGGCGAATGGCTGCATCGAAACCGTGTTCGATCAAGTCCAGCAACTGGTTGCTCAACACCACCTCGACTTTGATCTCCGGAAACTTCGCCAGAAAGTCGCCGAGCAGAAAAGGCAGGCGTTCGGCGCCAAACGCCGGCGGAGCGGTGATGCGCAGGGTGCCGCTGGGCTGGGTCTGCACCTGTTCGGCCATCCGGTCCGCGTCGTTGACCAGCCCCAGCACCTCGACGCAACGGCGGTAATACTGCACGCCGAATTCGGTCAGGTTCTGCCGCCGGGTGGTGCGTTGCAGCAGGCTGACACCGAGGCGCTGCTCAAGGGCCTTGAGGTGATTGCCGACCATGGTCGTGGACATTTCGCATTGGCGTGCGGCCGCCGTCATGCTGCCGCTTTCCACCACGCTGACAAACACCGTCATCGCTTGCAGTACGTCCATTATCAAGCCCTGCTTTAAGGTCACTGAAGAAAGTCGATCTTTATACAGTAAAACAGGGTAACGATACTGGCTGCACACCGAACAAGTCCCCGTGATGGAGCTATAGACATGACCGCCGCCTGCCTGATGAACACCTACAAGCCCTTGCCGCTGAGCTTCGTCAAAGGCCTGGGCGCGCGACTCTGGGACGACAGCGGGCGCAGCTATCTGGATGCCGTGGCGGGGGTGGCGGTGACCAACGTCGGCCATAGCCATCCGCAGATCGTCTCGGCAATCAGCGAGCAGGCCGGACTGTTGCTGCACACTTCCAACCATTACCGCATCGACTGGCAGCAGCGCCTGGCACACACGCTGACCCGGCTGTCCGGGCTGGATCAGGCGTTTTTCAACAACTCCGGTGCCGAGGCCAACGAGACGGCGCTCAAACTGGCGCGCTTGTTCGGCTGGTCCAAGGGCATCGAACAGCCGTTGGTGCTGGTCATGGACAACGCCTTTCACGGGCGCACCCTCGGCACTCTGTCGGCCAGCGACAATGGCAGCGTGCGCCTGGGTTATCAGCCCATGGTCGGTGAATTCGTCAAAGTGCCGTTCGGCGATATCGTCGCGATCAAGAAGGCCACCCATGTCTACGGCGAGCGCATTGTCGCGGTGATGCTGGAGCCGATTCAGGGCGAGGGCGGCGTGCTGCTGCCACCCAAAGGTTATTTGAAAGCGCTGCGCGAACACTGCAGCAACAACCACTGGCTGATGATCCTCGACGAAATCCAGACCGGCATCGGTCGTACCGGGCAGTGGTTCGCCTTTCTGCACGAAGGCATCCAGCCGGACGTCATCACCCTCGCCAAAGGTTTGGGCAACGGCGTGCCGATTGGCGCCTGCCTGGCGACATCGGCCGTGGCCCGGCTGTTCACGCCCGGCAGCCACGGCAGCACCTTCGGTGGCAACCCGCTGGCCTGCCGGGTCGGTTGTACCGTGCTGGAGATCGTCGAACAGCAAGGCTTGCTGGGCAACGCAGCGGAGCAGGGCGCCAGGCTGTTGGCCTGGTTGCGCGAAGCACTGGCCGGCCACCCGGACGTGCGCGAAGTCCGTGGCCTGGGCCTGATGATCGGCATCGAACTGACCCGCCCGATCCCCGAACTGTGCTTGCGTACCGCTAGGGAGCACGGGGTCTTGATCAACCTCACTCGCGGCCACACCATCCGCCTGCTGCCGCCGCTGGTGATCGATGAAAAAGACGTGGAAAAGATCGTCAGCGCGATTGTCGGGGTGTTGGGGTAGGTCAGAGATCCATCGAATGATGCGGGCCTTGTGGGAGGGAGCCTTCAGCCACTGCCGTGCTGACTGACCGACCGCCATCGCGAGCAGAGCTCCCTCCCACGGGTTTTGTGAGAACCCAATCTTTACGCGGTGGTTCCAAATCTCCGTAGCAGTCCGGCTTGCCGGCGGTTGCGATGCTGAGGCCGTCACCACCGGCAAGCCATGCTGCTACGGGTTTCCGGTTGTCCACAAGGTGGGTGGCATGTGCTGAACCTGTGGGAGCGGGCTTGCTACAGGTTCAGGTCATTTGGACATCCATTGGATAACGCGAACCTTGTGGGAGGGAGCCCTGCTCGCGAAAGCGTCAGCCCAGCCACTTCAATGCTGACTGACCCACCGCCATCGCGAGCAGAGCTCCCTCCCACAGGTTTTGTGAGAACCCACCTTTTCCGTGAAGGCCCCGAATTCCCGTAGCAGTCCGGCTTGCCGGCGGTTGCGATGCTGAGGCCGTCACCACCGGCAAGCCATGCTGCTACGGGGAAAGCGCGCGCCCTTGTGACAATCCCCGTAGAATCCCACCCTTGAAACACGAATCGAGGTTGCAGCGGTGGAGTTACAGCAGGGTTTTGTCCTGACCCGGCATTGGCGCGACACGCCTTCGGGCACTGAAGTCGAGTTCTGGCTGGCGACTGACGCCGGTCCGCGTCAGGTGCGTCTGCCGTATCAGACCTCGGTGGCCTTTGTGCCGGCGCAGCATCGTGAGCGGGCCGAGGCGGTGCTGCGTAACGAGCAGGGTGTGGAGTTCAAACCCCTCGATCTGTGCGACTTCCGTCACCGCCCGGTGCTCGGTCTGTATACCCGTCAGCATCGTCAGTTGATGAATCTGGAAAAGGATCTGCGCCGGGCCAGCGTCGATGTCTACGAAGCCGACATCCGTCCGCCTGAACGCTATCTGATGGAGCGTTTCATCACCGCGCCGGTGCAGTTCAGCGGCACGCCTGACGCCGACGGACTGATTCGCGATGCGCAGATGAAACCGGCGCCGGACTACCGTCCGCAATTGAAGCTGGTGTCGCTGGACATCGAAACCACCGAGCGCGGCGAGCTGTATTCCATTGCATTGGAAGGCTGCGGCGAGCGTCAGGTGTACATGCTTGGCCCGGCCAACGGCGACGACTCGCGGGTGGACTTCAAGCTCGACTATTGCGACAGCCGCGAAGCCTTGCTGGAGCGGCTCAACGACTGGATGGCGTTGCACGATCCCGACGCCATCATCGGCTGGAACCTGGTGCAGTTCGACCTGCGCGTGCTGCACGAGCACTCGCGGCGTTTCAACGTGCCGCTGCGGATCGGCCGGGGCGGCGAGGTCATGGGCTGGCGCGAGCATGGCGCCGGCAACAATCATTTCTTCGCGTCGGCGGCGGGGCGATTGATCATCGACGGCATCGAGGCGCTGCGTTCGGCGACCTGGAGCTTTCCGTCGTTCAGTCTGGAAAACGTCGCCCAGACCCTGCTCGGCGAAGGCAAGTCCATCGACAACCCGTACCAGCGCATGGACGAAATCAACCGCATGTTCGCCGAGGACAAGCCGGCGCTGGCGCACTACAACCTCAAGGACTGCGAGCTGGTCACGCGGATTTTCGAGAAGGCCGAGCTGCTGACCTTCCTGTTGGAGCGCGCCACCGTCACCGGCCTGCCGGCGGACCGCAGCGGCGGTTCGGTGGCCGCGTTCGAGCACCTGTACATACCGCTGATGCACCGCCAGGGCTTCGTCGCACCCAACCTTGGCGAGCGCATGCCCGAGGCCAGCCCCGGCGGTTTTGTCATGGACTCGCGACCCGGTCTGTACGAATCGGTGCTGGTGCTCGACTACAAGAGTCTGTACCCGTCGATCATCCGCAGTTTTCTCATCGACCCGGTCGGGCTGATCGAAGGCCTCAAACACCCCGATGACAGCGAGTCAGTGGAAGGCTTTCGCGGCGGGCGCTTTTCGCGCACTCGCCACTGCCTGCCGGCCATCGTCGCGCGGGTCGCCGAAGGCCGGGAAGTCGCCAAGCGCGAACACAACGCGCCGCTGTCTCAGGCGCTGAAAATCATCATGAACGCCTTCTACGGCGTGCTGGGCTCAAGCGGCTGTCGCTTCTTCGACACGCGGCTGGCCTCGTCGATCACCATGCGCGGCCACCAGATCATGCGCCAGACCCGTCAGCTCATCGAAGCCCAGGGCTACGAAGTGATTTATGGCGACACCGACTCCACCTTCGTCTGGCTCAAGCGGCCTCACGGTCAGGACGAAGCCGCGCAGATCGGCAAGGCGCTGGTCAAGGGCGTCAACGATTGGTGGCGTGAGCATCTGCGCGAGACCTACGGCCTGGAAAGCGCGCTGGAGCTGCAGTTCGAAACCCATTTCAAACGCTTCCTCATGCCGACCATTCGTGGCGCGGAGGAGGGCAGCAAGAAACGCTATGCCGGCCTGGTCACGCGTCCCGACGGCAGCGAAGAGATGGTCTACAAAGGCCTGGAAAGCGTACGGACCGACTGGTCGCCCCTGGCCCAGGTCTTCCAGCAGGAGCTTTACCAGCGCATCTTCCAGCGCCGTCCTTATCAGGAGTATGTGCAGGAATATGTGCGCCGCACCCTGGCCGGCGAGCTGGACGACCAGTTGATTTACCGCAAGCGTCTGCGCCGCGCGCTGGACGAGTACGAGCGCAACGTTCCGCCCCACGTGCGTGCCGCGCGCATCGCCGATGAATACAACCGTCAGCAGGGGCGGCCCCTGCAATACCAGAACCGTGGCTGGATCAGTTACGTCATCACCGTCGCCGGTCCCGAGCCCCTGGAGGCCCGCACTGCGCCCATCGACTACGACCACTACATCACCCGTCAGCTGCAGCCGATCGCCGACGCGATACTGCCGTTCGTGACATCCAAGGCCATCAACCTTCAGGCTCTGGATCAGATGAGCTTCGACTTCTGACCCTGTCAGCAGCAGACAGATACCCGCTCAACGTCCCAGCAAGGCGTCGAGATGCCCGTCCCGATCCAGCGCCGCCATGTCGTGAAAACCGCCGATATGGTGTATGCCGATGAAGATCTGCGGATAGGAGCGCCGCCCGACCTGGCCGACCAGATCGCGCAGATTTTCGAGATTGTCCTCCACGTTGATTTCAATGGGCGTGATGCCCTTCGACGCCAGCAGTTGTCGGGATGACGTGCAGCAAGGGCAGGTGTTGCCGGTGTACAGGGTGACGTCGTTCATGATGGCTTCGCTCCGGTTTGGTTTCTGGGGGAAAGAACCCATGATGCGAAAAAACCTGATCTCTATGGACGCATTTAGTCGATAAAATGATTCCAATCGTCTAATTGTCTGAGTTGGACGCAAGGGTCGAAACTAACGTTCCGTGCGCCGGGATGCGCCATGCCTGAAGTGGATAATGACCAGAAGCGTGAGCGATAACGCGATGTATCCGGTGATCGCGTGGAAGCCGATGGAGGGGATGCCATTGAACATCATCGATTCGTTTCCGCCCGGAATCATGCACGCGGCGTATCCCATGGTCGCGCCTCCAGCCATGCGTTGCGCGGAGGTTTTCAGCGACCACCTGTGGAGCGCGAATTCACGGTCGAGCCGGGCGCAGATCACGCCTCCCAGGAAGGTCGCCACCGTGAAGATCAGGAGCGCTGATATCGGCTTTTCCATACCGACGGTCAAACCCTCGGCCACGCGCGTGAGGGTCGCAAGGTAGGTCCATTCGCCGTTCAATGCATGAAGTGCTCCGCAGGAAATCCCCACGACGATCAGCATCGGCAGCAATGCATGGCTTTCCTGAAGGACGACTCCGTCTGCGCCTGCCTGTCTTCGTGCGCGAAAATGCCGGTACAGCTCCAGCACGACGACGAGCGCATAGCCCGCCGCCACGGCCAGGGCGATTCCGTCGGGTGTTTGAAGCGGGGATGGGCTGGAGGACGGCAGCGGTTTGAAACCCTGCTGACCCAGAAGCGCGCCCGCAAACATTCCGAGAAGGGTGGCGCAGTAATTGAGGTCACCTCGGGTCAGGAAGGCGATGGTGCCCAGTACGCATGCCTGATTCAGCCAGGCGCCCACTCCGAACAATATGCCCCCCAGCACCGTCATGACGCTGACCGGATATTCCGCAGAAACGCCGGGGTAAGCGGGCAACGACCAGGCAATGATCAGCAGGACAAGCCCCGAACAGCAGATGCCGGTGATGAAGGCTCTCAAATGGTGTTCGTTGCGATGAACCACCCATTTGTGCATGGCGGCAACGACGCAGATATTGCCCCGTCTGATGGCAAAGCCGGTGATGAACGCGAGCAGGGTGCTCAAAATCAGCACAGCCATCGAATTTACCCCTCATGGCGCCATTGGCGATGACGATCCGGTGCGATCGCCGTAACGCCCACGATAGCGGGCTTTTTCGCGGCCTGTCGGTTGAAATGCCATACCGGGAAAGGCCGCCTTCAAGTTGCAATGCGCGCCCGGGTTGGCGAGTTCGTCACTGCCCGAAAAAAAATATCAGCCAGATGTAACTGAATGCTCGCCTGAAGCGAATCTACGTGGATGCGCTGCTGCAGTCGCCAGCAAACCACGGATTTCATTGATCACTACGGGTGCAGGAATGGGGTTGATAACACGATTGAGTCAATGGGTCGGAGCCACGGCTCCTCAGGCCTCAGCTGATTCACTGCTCGCCAGTCTGTTGACCATGGCATGGCTGGTCGAGGCTCGTGATCCCTACACGGGAGGGCACCTGTGGAGGGTGTCGCAATATTGCGCTTTGCTTGCAGGGCACGCGGGGCTGGCGCGCGGTGAAGTGGCCCTGATCGCGCTGGGAGGCTTTGTGCATGACCTGGGAAAAGCGGGCATCCCCGATGCCATATTGCGCAAGGCCGGGCCCCTGGACCAGGACGAATACAGCGTCATCAAGACCCATCCCGAGCTTGGCCGGCGGCTCCTTGAAAGCCATCCGCTGAGCAACCTGGTGATGCCTGCGGTCTGGCAGCACCACGAAACCCCTGACGGGCGTGGTTACCCAAGAGGTCTGTCGGGCGAGCAGATTCCTGCGATGGCCGCGATCGTTGGTGTCTGTGACGCTTTCGATGCGATGACCAGCCAGCGCCCCTACCGAAACGGCATGCCTGTTGCAAAAGCCCTCGAACTGATCGAGAAAGGGGCGGGTAGCCAGTTTGACCGGGGCTTTGCGACCCGTCTGGTTGCATTGGGCGCGGAAGGGCAACTGGATCATGTCGTGGGCCACTCCGATGATGGTATCCCGCTGGGCCGCTGTTCGGGGTGTGGGCCGATCATCGTCATCAAGCGTGAAAACAATCCCGGCGATCAAGTGTTCTGCCCGGCATGCGGTTCGGGGTTCGCCTTGTATCGCGGCGATGAAGGAACGCTGGCCACACAGCCCTCCGGTGCTCAGTGTTCGGTGGGCACGCTCATCCCGTCTCCCGACACTCGACTCATTGCCACGCTGGCCCGGAAGTTCTCGGGCGGGGTAACGGCTCGCGGCTGAACGCGACCGGCGAGCCGGACAGCCGTTTCGCGCCGGTGAAGTCGTACAGGCCTGACTGTCTCCAATGGATATAGATGCGAGATCACACACATGACTGAGCCATCGCAACGCTTGTCTCACTTTGTCGCGGGAGACCAGGGCCCGTGGCTGATTCTGAACGATATCGCCCTTGTGGGTGAGGCCCTGCCGAGGGCAAAGCGCCTACAGATGTCGGGGCCTGTCGCGCCTGAGCGCAACGGAGCAGTCGATTGGCATTTGCAGGGCATGACCAGCCACGACCGCTATGTGACACGTGAGGAAAAGCGTCTTCTGATAGCCCGACAGCCCGAACCGGGTCGCCCCGGCGCGAGCCTGGCGGCATTTATCGGTCTGCGGAAAAACCCGCAATGGTGGGCATTGACGCAAGACGAACGTCGCGACGTGATCGAGGGGCAGTCTCGTCATATCGCTATCGGGATGCGCTACCTTCCGGCCATTGCGCGACGCCTGTTCCATTGCCGTGATCTCGCCACACCGCAGCCGTTCGATTTTCTCACCTGGTTCGAGTACGCCCCGGAAGATGCTCAGGCCTTTGACGAATTGCTGGGCTTGCTTCGGGCGTCCGCGGAGTGGCAGTTCGTCGAGCGGGAAGTAGACCTGCGCATGCGGCGTGTCGACGAATGATCGGCGCATCCGTACGCAACAAGCTGATTGTCGGGTTCGGTACCGTCCTTTCGCTGACGGCACTGCTGACAGGCATTGCGCTCTCCAGCGTCAATCAGCTGACCTTGCGCAGTGACGCGCTGGTCGAGACCGTCTCGCTCGATACCCAGATTGCTGCAGTGAGGCTTCAGGAGGCCGAGTTCGACAGGACCGGCAGCCGCGAGTCTGTCGATCTGTACAACCGTGAGCTTGAAAAGCTGAGCGCGGTCATCGCACGGGTCGCAAACAGTTCCGGCGAAGCCGGGCGTACCGCGATTGCGCGTATCAACAGCGTCAGAGCGTCGTATCGGGACACCTTCGCCGGTTTTGTTGCGGCGCGGACCCAGGCAGGCGAAGCGCAGGGTGCGATGGAGCCCATGATCGACCGGATCGCGAGTCAGCTGGACCTGATGATCGGCGGCCTGTTCGACGATGCGCAGAGTCCTTCGGCGCAGCAGGTGGCGTCGCTGCACTCGGCATTCGCGCTCAAGGAACTTGTCGGCACGCTGCGCCTGCAAGTGCAGGCTTACACCCACACGCCCACGGATGAAGGTTTGCAGCGCATCTCCACCACGGCGGACTCGATACGCCTGAACGGCAACGATTTGTGGGAGCAACTGCCGGACGACGCGCTGCAGCAGCGACTCGTCGAAGCGTTGCAGACGGTTCTTGCCTATCAGGACAAGGTTGGCGAGTTTCGCAGCAATGTGCTGAAAAGCCAGGAAGCCAAAAAAGTGATGCTGAGTCAGGCCGGCGAATTGCAGTCGTTGAGCGCGGCGCTTTATCGCCAGCAGGTGGAAGGCCGTGGCGAGGATGTCAGCCATGCCCGCAGCGCGCTGGTGGTCGCGGCGGTGTTTGCGTTGATCTTCGGGTTGGCCGCCGCGTGGGTGATTACGCGGCAGATCGTGCCGAGTCTCGGTCGGGCATTGTCATTCGCCAGGCGCATTGCGTCCGGCGATGTGTCCGGCAACCTGGAAACTTGCGCAAGGGACGAGATCGGGCAAATGGTTCGTGCCATGCAGGAGATGGCTGAGCAACTGCGGCACGTCATCGGTCAGATCGGTGGCGGTGCTCATCGTCTGGCAAGCTCGGCCCAGGAGCTCTCCAGGATCACGGCGCGCAACACCGTCGGCGCAGGTCAGCAGCGTGAGCAGACCGCTCAGGTCGCGTCAGCGGTGGCGGAGATGGTCACCAGTGCCCAGCACGTGGCGGAGAACACCCGGGAAGTGACCCATGCCACGCGGCTGGCGGAAAAACGTGCGGTGGAGGGCGACAGTGTTGTCAGGCAGGCGCAGGAGCATTTCGATCTGCTGCTGGCGAACGTTGGCGAATGCACCCGTGCAATGGTGCGCCTGAGTACCGACAGCGAACGCATCGGTCTGGTGTTGACCGTCATCCAGGAGATCGCCGAGCAGACCAACCTGCTGGCGCTGAATGCGGCCATCGAAGCGGCCCGCGCCGGTGAGAGCGGGCGTGGATTTGCAGTGGTCGCGGATGAGGTGCGCGGGCTGGCGCTGCGCACCCAGCAGTCGACTCGGGAAATCAATGAGCTGATCGGGTCGCTGCAGACGGGGGCCCGGGATGCCACGGCGTTGATGCGGCAAGGTGAAACGATGAGCATCTCGAGCGTCGAACTGGCGAGAGAGGCGGGCAGGGTGCTGGCGGAAATCCGCGAATCCATGTCGTCCATTCACCAGATGAACTTCAGTATCACCGCAGCGGCCGATCAGCAGACCGAGACCTCCCGGCAGATCAGCGCGAGTCTGATAACCGTGCGGGGTATTGCCGATGAGTCTGCGGATAACAGCATGAGAACGGTCACCGCCAGCGATGACCTTTCCCGTCTTGGCGAAGACTTGACCAGACTGGTCGACAAGTTCCGTTTGCACTGAACCTGACGTGGCCTTTTTGCTTTCACGAGGAGGCCAGCCATTTTCCCGAGCGGGCAGGCCCGTTTCGAATCACGCGAGGCGCAGGCGCGTGCTCTTTCAGTCGGAGCCCTTCGCCTGCTCCTTTCTGATCTCGGTCATGGTCGTACCCTGCCAGCCCCAGTTGTCGGTTTCCACCTCGTCGATGACCACGAAGGTCGAGGCAGGTGGTTTGCCCAACACCCGTTGCAACAACTCGGTCGTACCCGCGATCAGTTCTTTCTTCTGATCCGCTGTTACACCCTCTTTGGTGACTCTGATGCTGACGTATGGCATGGCGATGTTCCTGTGGTCGTGTGGGCGAAGACGATGCGAGAAAAATCTAGCATGCCGTCAGGGCGCATCGTCCGCGCCGCGCGAACGTTGCCGGTTGCAGTGATGGCCCTGGTCGTAACGAGACAGGTTTGCTGTTTTTTATTGCGCGGCAACGATTCAGGCAATGCTCACGAAGAGGCCATCTGATGTTTGCGCCATTGCGCGGGGCTCATCCCGATATGCCGTTTGAAGGTCTTCTGAAAGGCCGAGATCGACTGATAACCGACACGCTCCGCGACCAGTTCCGTCGAGTTCGATGGGTTCTTCAGCTCGTTGATCGCCTGGGTCATGCGCACATCGGTGAGCAGGTCATTGGTGGTGCGGCCGATGCGTTCCTTGAAATGGCGGGCCAGCGTCGCGCGCGACATGTTGCAGAGCTCGGCCAGGTTTTCCAGCGTCCAGGGATGGGCCGGGTTATTCAGGATCGCGTTGAGTGCCGGCGCCAGCCGAGGATGCCCGGCCATCGCCAGCAGGCCTGACGGCGCATTCTCTTCTTCACCCGCGCGGCGCAGCGCCAGTGTGAACAGGGCGGCGGAAAGCGCACCCAGCATGGCGTGGGCACCGAGCGTCGGGCTCGCCGATTCGTGACGCATCAACCCCACCAGACTCGCCAGTTGACCGGCGGTCGACTGATCGGCAGGGAGGTCCGGCGCCGCGCGGACGATCAGCCGCGGCGGCAGATAGGAACGCAGCAGGCGGTCGTATGGCGGCTTGACGATAAAGCGGCCGCACAGCATCTCCAGCCGATCACCGACTCCGGCGTTTTCGCTGATTACAAAATTCAGCTCCTGCCGGAAGCGTGCCTGCCCCGGCGCTGTTGCGCCACCGTCGTGGAGGATGTGCGCAGAGCCGTGGGCGAACAGAATGATGTCGCCCTCCTGGAGATGCTGCAGCGGGTAATCGCCCTGTGCGTTCACCACGGCCGACCCCTTGAGGACGATGTGATAAGGCATTTCGCCTTCGGGCGAAGGATCGTAGGTGATGTTCCACGGCGCGCCGTAGTAGCAGCGGGTGTCCAGCCGGCCAGAGACCGGAACCATCGCGAGCAGTTGACTTAACCAATCCAGTGGGGAAGGCATGGAGTAGTTCAGGTTGAGACGAATAAGGTTGTTTGTGAGGTTTTTCAATCTTAACGGTATCGGCTGCATTTCTTAAATTAGTGTCTCACCCGTTAATGATCCACCCCCTGGAGACCTGTCATGAGCCGCATTCACACACCTGCAATCGAAACCGCTACCGGCGCCACCGCCGAGCTGTACGGCAACATCAAAAAGGCAGTCGGCATGGTGCCAAATACCTACGCTGCAATCGGCGCCCTGGTGCCCGCCGGTCTGGGCGCAGTGTTGGGTGCGGACGGCGCACTGGCTGCCGGCACGCTGAGCAAGCAGGATCAGGAAGTCATCAAGCTGCTGGTCAGCCACCTGACCGGTTGCGACTACTGCGAAACCGCGCACTTCATGCTTGCCAAGATGACCGGCCTGAGCGTTGAAGTCCTGCAAAACCTGCGTGCAGGCCGCCCGACCGGCGACTCGAAACGCGATGCGCTGATCAGCTTCGTCACCCTGCTGATCAAAACCACCGGCACCGTCAGCGACCAGCAGTTCGCCGCGATCAAGGCCGCAGGTTACACCGACGTGCAACTGGCTGAAATCAGCCTGGCGATCTCGGTCATCATGTTCACCAACCTGTTCAACCGTGTGAACGACACGACCATCGACTTCCCGGCGATTCCGGCCGCAGTCTGATTATCGATAAAAACAGAGGGGTGGAATCTGAATTCATCCTCTCTGAAACAGACGGCGCCGAAAGGCGCCGTTTGTGTTTATTCCGGAAAAATTCTTGCGCCTGAACAAGTCTGCGCTGATTCGAGAGATTTGTAGGACGTTTCTGAAATTGCAGCAATGCCTGCCTGGATCGCCACTGCGCGCTTGTTCGGGCAAAAGCGTCACGTTAGCCTGCGCGCCGTTGTTTTGATCAGCCAGAAAACAGGAGGTGCAGGCCGTGATCGACTGCTTCGAAGCGAAACGCTCTATCCGTCATCTCCACCCGCTGCGCGCCCGTCAGCTGGGACATCAAGCGTGGTTCTGCCTCCAGGACATCGCCGGACTCATGGGCACGGCAGCCGAAGAGCTTGCCACGCACAAGCTCGATCCCGACCAGCGCCGCAACGCATGGCTGCAATGCAGCGGGCACTGGAGCAAGCAATCGCTGATCAGTGAATCTGGCCTGTATGCGCTCCTCGCCCACCATGACACCCCGCAAAACCGCCTGCTGCGCCAGTGGGTGACCCATCAGGTATTGCCGATGCTGCGCAAGCACCCGCTGCG
The DNA here is from genome assembly GCF_044746785.1 of Pseudomonas sp. NPDC090208. NCBI lineage: Bacteria > Pseudomonadati > Pseudomonadota > Gammaproteobacteria > Pseudomonadales > Pseudomonadaceae > Pseudomonas > Pseudomonas sp. NPDC090208. Next base: position 196,165 of record NZ_JBIVCU010000012.1, on the reverse strand, counting down.
CGATACATCATTGATACGTACCCTGCGCTGGACGTGCAGCCCCGTGGGACCGGTGCAATGGCTGCGCTTGACCCGGTTGTGGGCGAAGGACGCTTCGGGGTCGATGAAGGCTTGAGGGCGACGCGACGTTGAACACCACAAACTTGTAGGTGCTCGATCGGTCTGGGGCGATGGTTTCCGTTCAGACGCTGGTCTATCGACTGATCTGACGCCATCGCGGGCAAGCGCGCTCCTACGGCCTTCGGCCAGAATCAAAAACAAGCCGTGTCCGCAGAGTCATGGCAACGCCGATCTACTGTGGGAGCGAATTCATTCGCGATGATCATGCAGGCGACACGAAACCATCGTCAGGAATACCGCATCGCGAATGAATTCGCTCCCACAGTGGTTCAGGGTGTCTGGCAGATTTCAGCACGCCAGCAGAACCTTTAGGAGTCCGCACAATCCGTCTTTTGATCTGGTTTTTGATCTTGGGGCCCCGTCCCAGAAGGCCGAACGCAGGCGATGCGCAGTGGGTCGAGCGGCATGGATGCCGCGAGAGCTGCGCTGGGCCATGGATGGCCCTTCGCAGCGTGCCCACGGAGCGTCGCCGGAGTGAGGGCATGCCGAGCATTAGCGAGGCACCGTATGGCGGGGTAAGAAGCCCTTGGTTACTTGGGGCTTTTCCAAGTAACTCGCCGTCAGGCGAAACAAGGCTGCGTTAGCAGACTCAGCAATCCAAATGACACACCGAGTGCACAGGTTTTACGACGACTGCGTCGCCGGTCGCAGGGCAAGCCAGCTCCTACAAGGGGCCGCGTAACTCGCCGTCAGGCGAAACAAGGCTGCGTTAGCAGACCATGCGATCCTCCAGATAAACCGCGTGCTCAGGTTTTACGACGACTGCGTCGCCGGTCGCAGGGCAAGCCAGCTCCTACAAGGGGCCGCGTAACGTGCCGTCAGGCGAAACAAGGCTGCGTTAGCAGACCATGCGATCCGTCAGGCAAACCAAGGACACAGGTTTTACGACGACTGCGTCGCCGGTCGCAGGGCAAGCCAGCTCCTACAAGGGTTCGCGTAACGTGCCGCAGGCGAAACGAGGCTGCGTTGAATTATTTTTCGTTGGCCATGGAATAAAACCCCTTCGTCAAACGTTCTACCTTCGCTGCCCATCTCGGCAGCGGGAGCCAGGGATGTTTCTGGCATTGCTCCCTCCAAGTAGAACAACACCAAGGAGTTCAACATGCTGAAGACAATCATCCTGACCGCCGCCGTGGCGCTGACCTGCGCGTCGAGCCTGGCATTTGCAGCCGCACCGGCAATGACCGGCAAGGGCGGTGTACTGACCGACCACAAAGGCATGACCCTGTACACCTTCGACAAAGACAGCGCCGGCAAGTCGGCGTGCAACGGTGATTGCGCGACGAACTGGCCGCCACTGATGGCCGGAAGCGATGCGAAGATGGAAGGCGATTACAGCGTCGTGACCCGTGACGACGGCAGCAAGCAGTGGGCGTACAAGGGCAAGCCGCTGTATACCTGGGTCAAGGACAAGGCGCCGGGCGACACCACCGGCGATGGCGTCAAGGACGTCTGGCACGTCGCCAAGCCGTAACGTTTTCAGGCGGATCGAACGCCCCGGATGCAGCGCACCACGCTGCATCCGGGGCGTTTTCGTTATGGAGAGGCAAACTGATGGCTCTGAAATTATTTTCGCGCAGGGAAAAGCAAGCGCTTGCGTGAAACGTTTCAGCTGTTCTAGAGTGTTTCCAATTGATTCCAGCAGTCAGTCAGAGAGCGCCGCCCAGACACGAGGCGGCGCCAGTATAAAAACAAGAAATCTCGAGGATCTTCATGAACAGCTTGCCTGCTCTGTTCCTGCGCGCGGTCCCTGCGCTCGACGTCATCCCTGCTTGCGGTGTGCGCCCATGAGCGCCGTCCTTCAGCAAGCCCTCCAGCCGGTGCTGGAGATGAACGCCATTTCCAAAACCTTCAACGGCCTGCGCGTCTTGAAAAACGTCGCGCTGAAAGTCTATGCCGGTGAAGTTCACGCGCTGATGGGCGAGAACGGCGCGGGCAAATCGACGCTGATGAAGATTCTCTCCGGCGCCTACCAGGCCGATGCCGGTGGCGAGATCCGCATCAACGGCCAGGCCTTGAGCGCGTTCGATCCGCTGACGGCGAAAGAGCAGGGCGTGGCGGTGATCTATCAGGAGCTGAGCCTGTGCCCGAACCTCAGCGTCGCCGAGAACATCTACCTCGGTCGTGAACTGCGTCGCGGCTGGAGCATCGACCGCAAGGCCATGGAGGCCGGTTGTGTCGACGTACTCGTGCGCCTCGGCGCCGATTTCAAACCGTCGACCAAGGTCAGCGTGCTGTCGATTGCCGAACGGCAGCTGGTGGAAATCGCCCGGGCCTTGCACGCCAACGCGAAGATTCTGGTGATGGACGAGCCGACCACGCCGCTGTCCTCGCGGGAAACCGACCGGCTGTTCGCGCTGATCAAGCAACTGCGCGATCAGGGCCTGGCGATCATCTACATCAGCCATCGCATGGCGGAAATCTACGAGCTGTCCGACCGCGTTTCGGTGCTGCGCGACGGCGAGTACGTCGGCATGCTGGAGCGTGAGGGGCTGTCCGCGGAAACCCTGGTGAAGATGATGGTCGGCCGCGACCTCTCCGGTTTCTACAAGAAAGAACATGCGCCTTACGACCCCGGTGCGGTGGTGATGCGCGTGCGCGACATGGCCGATGGCAAGCGCGTGAAACCTTGCAGTTTCGACCTGCACGCCGGCGAAGTGTTGGGCATCGCCGGGCTGGTGGGCGCAGGCCGCACCGAGCTGGCGCGGCTGATCTTCGCCGCCGACCCGCGTATCTCAGGCACGCTGGAGGTGGCGGGCAAGGCGGTCAGCGAACTGCGCAACCCGACCGATGCGATTGGTGCCGGCGTGGTTTACCTCACCGAAGACCGCAAGGCTCAGGGCCTGTTTCTCGACATGAGCGTGCGCGACAACATCAACGTCTGTGCCTGCGTCCCCGATGCCCATGCCGGCGGCGTGCTCGACCGTGGCCGTGGCGCGCAGCGGGCGGTGGAGGCGATCCGTTCGCTGTCGATCCGCGTGGCCTCGGGCAAGGTCAACGTCGGCGCGCTCTCCGGTGGCAACCAGCAGAAGGTTTTGCTGGCGCGGCTGCTGGAGGTCAAACCCCATGTGCTGATCCTCGACGAGCCGACCCGTGGCGTGGACATCGGCTCGAAGTCGGAGATCTACCGGATCATCAACGAACTGGCCAAGGCCGGCGTTGGCATCGTGGTGATCTCCAGCGAACTGCCGGAAATCATCGGCACCTGCGACCGCGTGCTGATCATGCGCGAAGGGCAGCTGGTGGCCGAAGTCGGCGGTGCGTCGGGCCATGAGATTTCCCAGGAGCGGATCATCGATCTGGCGACGGGTGGGCAGCAGGTGGGCGCTCATGACTGAACCCCACACCTGTAGGAGCTGGCTTGCCCACCGGCGGGGAAACCGTCGTAAAACCGGTGAATGCGATCTGTCTGATGCGGCCAATGCGTCTGATTTTACGACTGCTGCGCAGCCGGTCGCAGGACAAGCCAGCTCGTACAGAGGGCGTGAGGCAAGCCACGGTTTACGGATTTCAGGTCATTTTTTTCAACAACAATAACAAGGAGGCCAGGCCATGAGTCTGACCCTGGAAAATTCGCCAAACGTGGCCGCCGTCAACAAGCGTGAACGGGCCCGCGAACTGATGCGCACGGTGGGCATGTTGCCGGTGCTGGTGCTGTTGCTGATCGGCTTCGCAGTGATGAGCGACAGCTTCATGACCATGCAGAACCTGTCGATCATCACCCAGCAGGCCTCGGTCAACGTGGTGCTGGCAGCGGGCATGACCTTCGTCATCCTGACGGCTGGCATCGACCTGTCGGTGGGCGCGATTCTCGCAGCGTCGGCGGTGGTGGCGTTGCAGGCCTCGATGTCGCCGCAGTTCGGCATGTTCGGTATCGCCGCCGGGATCGGTTTCGGCCTGTTGCTGGGGCTGGTCAACGGTGGCCTGATCGCCTTCATGCGCCTGCCGCCGTTCATCGTCACCCTCGGCGCACTGACCGCAATGCGCGGGCTGGCGCGTTTGCTGGCCGACGACAAGACCGTGTTCAACCCGGATCTGCCGTTCGCCTTCATCGGCAACGACTCGCTGCTTGGTGTGCCGTGGCTGGTGATCATTGCCGTCGCCGTGGTCGCCATTTCCTGGTTCATCCTGCGCCGCACCGTGATGGGCGTGCAGATCTATTCGGTCGGCGGCAACCCCGAGGCGGCGCGCCTGTCCGGGATCAAGGTGTGGAAGGTGCTGCTGTTCGTCTACGCGCTGTCCGGCGCCCTGGCCGGGCTCGGCGCGGTGATGAGCGCTTCGCGCCTGTTCGCCGCCAACGGCCTGCAACTGGGTCAGTCCTACGAGCTGGACGCGATTGCTGCGGTGATTCTCGGCGGCACCAGTTTCACCGGCGGTGTCGGCACCATCGGCGGCACGCTGATCGGCGCACTGATCATCGCGGTGCTGACCAACGGCCTGGTGCTGCTGGGCGTCTCCGACATCTGGCAATACATCATCAAGGGCATCGTGATCATTGGTGCGGTGGCGCTGGACCGCTATCGGCAGTCCGGCGCGCGCACCTGAAGGGTCGTCACTGACTCCCGCGCAGGTGGCGCTTGCTCTGTAGCAGCCTGGCTTGCCAGCGGTATGGCCCTGGAGATCGCCACCGCCGGCAAGCCGGACTGCTACGGGGCGAGAGGGTGTCAGTCGAATGCGTTGCAAAAAATGGCTCAAACAATAACCACAAGAGAGACAACATGAACTTCAAACGCAAATTCCCGGCTGTCGTTTCCCTGTGCCTGGCCGCACTGCTGTCGCAAGGTGTCGAGGCGCGCGAGCTGAAATCGGTGGGCATCAGCCTGGGTTCGCTGGGCAACCCGTACTTCGTCACCCTGGCCGAAGGCGCCACCGCCAAGGCCAAGGAGCTCAACCCGAATGTCAGCGTGACCTCGGTGTCCGCCGACTACGACCTGAGCAAGCAGTTCACCCAGATCGACAACTTCATCGCCAAGGGTGTCGATCTGATTCTGATCAACGCCGTCGACCCTGAAGCCACCGCGTCGGCCATCGCCAAGGCACGCAAGGCCGGCATCGTGGTGGTGGCGGTGGACGTCAATGCCAAGGGTGTCGATGCCACCGTGCAGACCGACAACGTCGAGGCCGGCAAGCTGGCCTGTCAGTTCATCGTCGACAAGCTGTCGGGCAAGGGCAACGTGATCATCGAAAACGGCCCGCAGGTCACCGCCGTCACTGACCGTGTCACCGGTTGCAAGGCCGCCTTCGCCGCCGCGCCGGACATCAAGGTGCTGTCCGACGACCAGGACGCCAAGGGCTCCCGCGACGGCGGTCTGAATGCCATGCAGGGCTACCTGACGCGCTTCCCGAAAATCGACGGTCTGTTCGCCATCAACGACCCGCAGGCCATCGGCAGCGACCTGGCGGCCAAACAGCTCAAGCGCAGCGGCATCGTCATCACTTCGGTGGATGGCGCGCCGGACATCGAACATGCGCTGAAGTCCGACTCGTCGATCCAGGCCTCGTCCAGCCAGGACCCATGGGCCATGGCCCAGCAGGCGGTGGTGATCGGCAATGACCTGCTCAACGACAAGAAGCCGGCCGAGGCGGTGACGCAATTGACGCCGAAACTGATCACCCGCGACAACATTGGCAGCTACACCGGCTGGTCGGTCAAACGCTGATTCAGCAGGCGCCGGGGGAGTAAAGGCAGTGGTGAAGATGGAGGACGTGGCGCGGCGGGCACGGGTGTCGACTTCGACGGTGTCCCATGTGCTCAACGGCACGCGCAAGGTCAGCCCGGAAACCGTGGAAGCGGTGCAGCAGGCGGTGCGGGAGTTGGGTTACATCCCCAACACCCTGGCCCGTTCGCTGGCCCGCTCGCGGACCAACACCATCGGGGTGGCCATTTCCGCGCTGTCCAACCATTACTTCAGCGAAACCGTGCACGCCATCGAAACCGAGTGTGCGCGACACGGCAGCATGATGCTGTTCGTCGACACCCACGACGACCCCGAACAGGAGTTGCGCGTGGTCAAGGCGCTGCATCATCGGCGCGTCGACGGCATCCTCCTGGCGCCTTCCAGCGACCCGCAACAGGCGGCGCTGGCCTACTTGCAGGCCAACGCCATTCCTACCGTACTGGTGGACCGACTGGCACCCGACGGCTTCGATCAGGTCGGCGTGGAAAACCGTCAGTCGACGCGCGAGCTGGTGGCCCATTTGATCGGCCATGGTCACCGGCGCATCGGCATGATCGCCGGCCACCGTGGCCTGAGCACCACCGAAGAACGCATCGACGGCTATCGCCTGGCCCTGGCCGACGCGGGGCTGGCGTTCGACGAAGCCCTGCTGGTCAACGGCGAATCCAACAGCGGTTCGGCGCGGCTGGCAGCGGCACAGTTGCTGGCCTTGCCGACCCCGCCCAGTGCGATGCTGGCGGCCAACAACCTCATGACCATCGGCGCCATGCACGCCTTGCGCGACGCCCGTGTGGTCGTGCCGGAACAGATGGCGCTGGTCGGTTTCGACGATTTCGACTGGGCCGATTTTTTCCTGCCGCGTCTGACCGTCATCGCCCAGCCGGTGCAGGCCCTGGGCGAGCGCGCGGTGCAATTGCTGTTGCAGCGTATCGATCAGCCGGACGGCCCACGGCAGTCCGAACAACTGGCGCCGACGCTGCGTATCCGAAATTCATGTGGATGCCCTTGAGCGCTCCCGCAGACAGGAAGTGAACCTTAATGAGCCAGGCTGTTTCTCTGGGCATCGATCTGGGCACCTCGGAACTCAAGGCGGTGCTGTATGACGCCAGCGGCGCGGTGCTGGCGCAGGCCGGCGCGCGCGTACACGTTGCCCGGCGTCAACCCGGCTGGTCGGAACAGAACCCGGCCGACTGGTGGCAAGCGTGCCTGAGTGCGTTGGCGCAGTTGCGTGGTGCGCAGCCCGAGGCATGGGCGCGGGTCGCCTGCGTGGGGTTGTCCGGGCAGATGCACGGTGCCGTGCTGCTCGACGCTGCTGATCAGGTGCTGTATCCGGCGATCCTCTGGGACGACTCGCGGGCGGTGGCGGAAGCTGCGCAGTTGAACCGCGATTATCCGACCTATGCCGAGGCCACCGGCAGTCTGGCCATGGCCGGGCTGACCGCACCCAAATTGCTGTGGCTGCAGCAGCATGAGCCGCAGGTCTTCTCGCGGGTCGATTGCGTGCTGTCGCCCAAGGATTACCTGCGCTTGCTGCTGACCGGCGAGCGCGCCAGCGACATGTCCGATGCGGCTGGCACGCTGTGGCTGGATGTCGCCGCACGGCAATGGCATGAGCCGATGCTGCGGGCCACCGGCCTGGCTCTGGCGCAAATGCCCCGGCTGCTGGAGGCCAGTCAACTGGCTGGCAGATTGAGCGCCGAAGCGGCGTCAGTGCTGGGCTTGCCGAGCGGCCTGCCGGTGGCCGCCGGTGGTGGCGACAACCCGGTGTCGGCGGTCGGCATCGGCGCGATCAGCGCTGGCGATGCCTTTGTCACCCTCGGCACCAGCGCGGCGATCGTCGCCATCACCGATCATGCGGCGGGCAACCCGGCCAGCGCCGTGCACAGCTTCTGCCATGCGTTGCCGGATCGCTGGTACACCATGGGCGCGATGCTGGCCGGTGCCAGTTGCCTGCGCTGGGTCACCCGCTTGCTCGGTCAGGCCGATGAACAGGCGCTGCTGGAGCAGGTGCAGGCGCAGTGGCCGGTGGAGCGCGCAGTGGCGGAATCGAATCCGCTGTTCCTGCCGTATCTGGCCGGCGAACGCACGCCGCACAACGACCCGCTGCTGCGTGGCGGCTTCATGCACCTGGGTCACGACAGCACCCCGGCGATGCTCGGTTATGCGGTGCTGGAAGGCGTCGGTTTCGGCTTGCTGGACGCGATGAGTGCCGTGTTGTCGGCCGGGGCGACGATCAACGCCTGTGCCCTGGTCGGTGGTGGCGCGCGCAGTGAGTACTGGGCGCAGTTGCTGGCCAACATTCTCGACCGCGAGGTCTATACCCTGCACGGCAGCGAACTGAGCGCCTGCATCGGCGCGGCGAAGCTCGGCTTGCTGGCGATCGGGCAGGGCGGGACATCGTTGCAGCAGGGCTTGCCGGTCAAAACGCGCTATAGACCGAACTCGGCAGTGCAGGCTGTGTTGCAGCGTCGATATCGCAAGTTTCGCGGGTTGCTGGCGGCGGCGCAGGGGCTGCACGCCTAACCGCTGATGCGGCTCCTGCAGGTGCACCACAAGGTTTTGCTGTCATGCCCAAATGTATTCGGCACCACAGAACCTGTGGGAGGGAGCTCTGCTCGCGAAGGCGTCAGTCCAG